>JBDPYZ010000022.1:0-37804 GCA_047291315.1 Candidatus Phloeobacter fragariae
GTTAATGCTGAGTTTATTCCAGGTAATTTAAGTTATTAGTGAAAAAATAAGTCAATTATTTTTTCACGGCCAACATTGCTGGCCGTTATTATTTTGTTAGAAAATTAATTATTTTTATTGCTATTCAGCGGTAAATCTGCGAAATAGTACCTTTTTAGCTAACTATTTTGCCACTATCTTACACTTAATCTCGGATAATAAGTGCCAGTTGATAACTAACAGGTGCTGACGGTGAACGATTTATATACCCAGGATGGGATGATTGAAAAAGATGTACTATGGCAGAGTTATATTCCTTTAGTGCGCAATGAGGCATTAAAATTGCGAGTAAGATTACTGGTTAGTGTTGAACTGGATGATTTAGTTCAGGCAGGTGGTATTGGTTTGCTGGATGCGATAGAACGATTTGATGCTACACAAGGTACCACTTATGCCGTGCAACGTATTCGCGGCGCAATGTTAGATGAATTAAGTGCCCGCGATTGGGTGCCTCGTAGTGTGCGTCGTCAGGCACGTGAGGCACCTAAAGTAATGCAGCAGCTTGAGCAGGCGTTAGGCCGGCAGGCGAGGGAATAGAAGATCGCTGATAAGTTGAACATAGTTCTGCTGGGGTATCAATAGCTATTACAGAATAGCAATAATAGTCAATTATGCTCTTATGATGAGTGGAATGAAGTGCATGGTGAAAGTTGTGAACCGATTATTGAGGTTGACGACGAGAGAAATCCGCTGCAAACTTTAATAGCAACTGATATTCGCAAAAATATTATAAAGGCGATAGAATGTTTGCCTGAAAGGGAAAAAATGGTTTTGACTCTCTATTATCAAGAAGATCTGAACCTGAAAGAAATAGGCGCCGTGTTGAATGTGGGGGGAATCCCGCGTCAGCCAGCTACATAGCTAGGCGATAAAACGGCAACGAGCGCGCTTAAATCCAGATAAATAATATTTTTATTTTTTTGTTTACTATTTACACACAGGGCTTATCTAATATGTCTGTTTCTAACCAAAAGAAGCGGCCGCTGAGCCGTTATATTAAAGACTATAAACATAGTCAAATTCACTGTGCGCACTGTAACAAAACCCTTGATCGGATTTCATTGGTGTTTAATGATGAAATACTGAATAAAGAAGCGATTTCAGACATGACCGAGTTGGTTGATGGGCAAGCATGGGCAGAGTTACAGCATAAATTTACTGCATTATGTCGTTTTTGTAGTGAAATATATTGTAATAGTGATACTGGCTATTTTGATATTATGTCTTTTAAACAGTATTTATTTAAAAAGACAGAGATGAGCCATAGCACAGTGCGTGAATATGTGGTGCGGTTGCGTCGACTGGATGAGTTGTTAAGTAAAGCGCAATTTCCTGCCGCTGAATTGACGATTGAAAAAATTCAAGCTCAAATGCAAGATAAAATGACGGAATTTGCCTTTAGCAATTATAACATAGCTTTGCGTAAATATGAGCAGTTTCTTAACTGGCAGGTTAGCAATTCAGCATAATATGTCTATGAATAGAAACTGAACTATTTCACAGTTATTAGATAAATAAAGCTTTAGCAAACAGCTAAGGCTTTATTATTTCAAATGAAAAATTATTAGAGAGTCATTAAACCGGCATTACCTCCTGCCGCCGCGGTGTTGATACTGACAGCTCGTTCATGAATTAAACGCTCGAGTAATAACTGACTGTCACCTGATCTATATCCTTGTACTGAAATAATTGGCCCACCACGTTCAGCGACTACTGCACAAACAGTTTATAACTGGTGGCTATCGCCATGACAAATAACATCATCAAATTGGCAGTTGGCTTGTCGACATTGATTATCATCCTGTTGGCTATGTTGCTCAGCTTGATAAATTGTTTTCCCTGCTTGTCGCATTTTTTAATGTGTTGCTCAATAGTCTGTTGTACTTCGCTATCAATTACCGGGCCAATATCCGTAGCTAGTTGGACGGGATGACTTATACGGTATGCCATTGCGCCTCTTAACATAGTCAAGGTGCGTTCAGTAACTTCTTCTTGCAGGCAAGGTAGAGCAGCATTGACCGGCGCTATCGAAGGCTGAGATGATAACATCATTGAAAACTTGTTAAGTGAGAGCGAATGAATAAATTCATTGCATTTAAGACAGTGGTTTTGACAATCAGTGGAATTGGCTGTTGCTGAGTATTTAGTCGGTCGGTAAGAGTTCGCTGGATCAGTTTGTCCACACAGGTTGAACCGGTGAACATCACATCTGCCGTCCGTTTGTCTCTAATCAGTTTTGCGCCCACTTTCCGCCTTTACCTGGCAGCAGCTGGAGAACATCACGGGGTATGCCAGCTTGGTGCAGTAATTGAACATAAGCATAGCAATAATCGGGGTTTGCTATGTTGGTTTAGCCTAGTACGCTATTACCGCTAGCTAAAGCGGCAGCGATTTGCCGGTAAAATAGCCAGTGAAAAATTCCAGGGACTAATACAAAAAACCATATTTAGTGGAGAATAAGTTTCATTATTGAAATTTTCACTGATCTGTTCGGCGTAGTAACGCAGAAAATCGATCGCTTCGCGGACTTGAGTAATGGCATTACTATAGGTTTTGCCCTGTTCACGGATCAATACGCCGATTAAACAGGGGAATTGAGGATCCATTAAGGTAGCCGCTTGTTGTAAAATAGTCGCCCGTTCTACCACTGGAGTTGTCGCCCAAGTTAGTACAAGCGTCAGTAGCAACTTTGACCGCATGCTCTATATCGCTCATGGTTGCTTCATGGACATAGCAGACGATATCGCTATGATTGGTCGGATTAGTGATCGGCTGCTGAGCTAAAATTTCATGCTATGAATTATGTTTTCCGTCTAGTAAAGGTTTTACCTTATAATAGAGTGGAGTGGCAAGTAAGGTCTGCGCCAGTACCGCCAGGTGTTGCTCATTAGATAAAACAATACCACCGCTAAGCCGAGACAGCAGCAGGTAAAAAATAATCGCTTAATAACCGGTACTGCTTTGTTCGATAACTGACTAAATTGCCCGGGTGCATTTGCTTCCTTGGCTAGCCAAAATAACATACGGCTGTTGGAAAAGACGCCACTATTGGTAGAACAAGTGTCTGAAGTCAGCAGGATAAAGTTGACAATATTAGCTAGCTACGCTGGTACTCCTATTAGAACAAAAAGCTCGACGAATGGGCTCTTATCAGCAGCAATCTTACGCCAAGGAGTAACCGACATAATAACCACTAAAAAAAGGACATAAAAGGCGATAAATCTAAATGGAATAGCATTAATAGCTTTTGGTAATACTAGATTTGGATCCCGAGTTTCGGCAACGGTTGCGTCAACTATTTCAATACCAACGAAAGAGAAGATCGTTAATTGAAAACCGGTAAAAAAACCGTTAATTCCCATTGGAAAGATGCCATCATTCCAGAGGTGGCTGAAGGATGCAATGTGTCCGGTAGGCGTTTTGAAGCCGATGATTATTAATATTAAGCCAATCAGAATAAGAAAGACAATGGCAATAATTTTGATAATAGCAACCCAAAATTCTGTTTCACCAAACAACGATACAGAGACCAGATTAAGTGTTAATAACAATAGTATGTAAAGTCAGCCAGGGCGGAAAATCAGGTGCTCAGTAACTAATATAGGCAGTAATAGTAATAATTTCTGCAATAGCGCTAATCACCCAACAAAGCCAATAAGTCCAGCCAACGAAAAAGCAGGACCATGGTCCTAATAGTTCAGCACAAAAATCACTAAAGGATTTATAATTTAAATTTGAAAGGAGTAATTCTCGCATTGCCCGCATAACGAAAAACAAGACAAACCCGATAATTAAATAAATGATAATAAGGGATGGGCCAGCTAAAGAGATAGCTTTTCCTGAGCTCATAAATAATCTCTGTTCCTATGGCATTAACGATAGCAATGAGTTGAATGTGGTGATTTTGTAAACCTCGTTTGAATTGTTTTTGATCTATGTTCGCTACCGATGTTATTGACTTGTTATTCATAGATTTTCGAATGTTGTTTTATTTTATTCAGGGGGATAAGCTGATTATCATTTTTTAAATATTATTATTTAACTTAAGGTGACACAATTATAGGAGAATTGAAGGTGATATTTGATTTAATTAAATTGGTATTTAACAATGGATTGTTTAATTTTTTATATTCAGTCATAAAAATAATTTGTATAAATAATTTTATTTTTATGATAAATAAAATAACGACTCTTTTATCAGCTAATTGAAAATTGAATTTGATTTCTTATTAATTCTCAATATGAAATAATTATTTTTTAACAAAAAATATTTAGCAAATGTTATCCTATACATTTATTCTATTTTCCACTGTTTTTAACTAACTAAGATAATTAAATTTTATCGATATCAGAGGATTTTCTTTATTCGTTATATCTTGATATATATAACGATAAAAATAATGAAAAGGGTATCAATGATGAAGAAATATATAGTTAAAATAGTGATAGCGATTACATATTTTATCGATAATCCTTGTGATTCGACCCAACGTTGTAAAGGTAAACCTTTACTATTACCTTTTTTAGCAATATTAACTTGATCAAACTATGACGACTCACAAGCAAGCTCCAGTTCTTGCTGTATAGTTTGGCTAAAAACGCGTAATTTCTCAATATCAGGCGTACAGGTGGCAAATTTCCAAAATAGGAGTAAGCAGTGTTAAAATTGTCAATTTTATAGATATTGGGACGTTGATTTTCAGGTAAAGAATCTGCCCATTTCAATGTTAGTTCGATAGCATCATTATGTTGTTGATAGAGCATGGTATCATCAACATACATCAAGTGATTGATATCAGAGTCTTGTAAATACTCAACAACTTTAGTCGCTTTTTCTGCTGATAACGGATTCTATTCCAACACTTTTTTAGTCTGGTAGCCATAGAGATAAGTACCATTGCAACAAATTGCTGGGGTATCTAAATCCAGTGCTTAATCAAATTGGTGAATTGCAACATGATGGCGGCTGGTGGTGGTAATAACTTTGATCCCTTGACGATGAGCTTGGTTTATATCAGCTAAAGATTGTGGCAAGATCTGTTTTTGAGGATCCAGAGTAGGCTACCATCAAGATCTAAAATTATGACATAAATCAGCCTCTTTAAAAAGATAAAATAGCGATTTAGCATTTAATTTATACAGTAATTTTAAACAGTATAATTTAGTAAATTATTTATCTTAATTGTTCAAACCGACAAACTTTTTCAATTATAATCATATTGGATCATAGTCGGTAACTAAACCAGTAAAATAAATAATTACCCTAATGGATGCTAAACTAGGAACATAATTTAATATCAATAATTAAAAAAACTTCTGATCTAACGGGTTAATAACCAGTTTTTTATGAAAAATAAATTTTAAATCAATATAATAGAGAACCATGAATTAATAACTTGCCATTTTATTGATTTAACGTCAATATTATTAATTTTAAATAGATATTTATTGCCATTTTTAACAATTAGCGCTGCTCTTTGAAAAATATTCAAATATAATTCTTAAGTTTATTATGCTGATGGTTATTAATTTTTAGCTGATATTTTCGTTAATTTATAAATGGGATCTTAACATTATTATACACAGAGACTACTTATCAATTCAAGCGATCATTATTGTTAAATATTAAGCTAGAATAATTTATATAAGATAATCTTAAATTATATTTCTATGCTACTCAATATATTATTTTTATTAGATGGGTATTATTTTTCATATAGAGGCTAGAATATTAATTTTTTTATTTATATTTAAATGAAATATTTTTAAGCAAAAAAATTAATTAAATAAATATTTAATTTTTATGGGCATAATGATTATAATATTTCAATTAATTATATATAAAAATACTTTTATTTAAGAAAAATAGACATTATTCAATGGATGTATTAAATGAAAAGTAAATTAATATTAGCGCCGTTAGCATTAATGTGTGCTGACAATATAGCAACTGCATCTGCAAAATCGGAACCACAGCATTGTTTTATTTTTGAACCTAAAAGCCTAGCAGTTTTATGTTGGATACATGAAAATAAAGATTGTGGTGCTGTTGAATATGATCCTATGTCTATTGGAGGGCCAAAAGGTTTTCCACAAGGTGGTGTTCGTGATCGCAAGATAGCCAGTGGTGATAATTCATCATTTTATAAACTTAACCAACAAAGTGTTGATCGTTGGAAAAAAGTACCCCTTACTTCAGGGTAAAAATACCTTTCGTTGGTCTTTAACCCAGCCACATAAAACAGAAAAATGGGAGTTTTTCATTACTAAATAGGATTGAGAACCTAACACTATTAACCCGTGCTTCTTTTGATTTAAAATCGTTCTGTCAGCGTTTTGACAATGGGGCTATGCCAATTGAAGATCAAATTTATTTTGATTGTAATGTTCCACAACGCACTGGTTATCAAGTTATTTTAGGTGTTTGGTCAATTGCAGATATGACAAATTCTTTTTATCAAGTTGTTGATGTGGATATGAAAGCTAAATAAGATTAATAAAAATTGTTCAGCTAGTAAATTAATTAACATTATAAATTCAAACTAGATTTGCAAACATTTGTATTAAACTATTTTTAACATTATCAATGGCTAGCTATTTCTACTTAGCTAGCTTTTATTAAATTACTGTAATGGTGAGTTTATTTGTATTTGATATTAATAATTAATAATTCCCATTAGCTGAAATAATCTGTCATTCCTCATGTTGGATAATTTTTTGCCAAATATTGGAAATATGATGCACTTGATAAAGCGCACAATTAAGCGCATTATCGCGCGCTTGATCAATTGACAGATCATTTTGTACATTAAAGCCAAGATTTATCCCCACATCGATAATAGTATGTACATCACGATCATTACCAATATGCCAAAAAGGGGTTAAATGTGATCTTTCATAAGCACCTCTTAATACAAAATTAGCACTTTTTCCCCAGACTTTTAAACAATCCATACGTTCTTCTGCATTTTCTCGTGTCCAATAATGTAATTCACGCAGAACATTATCAATCAGTGGTAAACTTTTTTTTGCAATAGTTGCGCGAGCTTCATTGGATTGGCATAACCACCATTTTATGATTTCTCCATTGACTGTACCACCGGCAGACATTGATGAAGAGAGATCGACAGCTTGATAAAAGGCAGCACCAGTTTCACCAGTCGTTGGATTAAAAAAAACCGCACCTATTGCTACAATGGCAGCACAACTGCCCATTCCCATGGTTTCTAAATCTACCATTAAATTTTCGTGAGGTTTCATTACTATCCCTTAATTTTATATTAACACTTTGTTGTGTCAATCTGCTCATCCTGATATTTTCGGTTTATTATTTTTAAATTTAGCCCACGACTTCCTGATTTTATTAATTACTAACAATAATTATACGGAACTGATAAAAATCAATACAGAGAGCAGGATCAAATAAACTTAGCTTATATGTTACTTATATTAAACAGTAATGTAAAATTTATATTAAATTTTTAACCACTTCTATATTGATTAGCTATATTGCGTTTTTGTAAAATATTTTTATTAACAAAAGTAAATACTTTATATATTTATATAATATTATTTTTTACTTTTTAACAACAGGTTTTTTATAGGGTTTAATTTAATTTTTTATCATCTAAATATTAAATTTACTTGAGTACACTTATATTTAATGGTGAATAAATGTGGAAAATTATTATCGGTAAATATAACCTTTAATTACACAATGCTAATTTATAAAAATAAAAATACTTAACATACTGACATCAGTCAGCTGGTGAAAATTTTTTTTATTAACCGTTATGCTATTTTTATGATTATCTAGTATCAAATCGGATATGATAACAGAGGCTATTTTGTTGGATAATTTGTGAGGAGTTAATTAATGAAACAGGTAGTGTATGTTGCCAGTCCAGAAAGCAAGCAAATTCATGTTTGGACAATGGATGAAAAGGGAAAACTGACATTATTGCAACAGTTGACATTACCAGGTGAAGTACAACCCATGCAGATTAGTCGTGATGGCCTACACCTTTATGTTGGTATTCGTCCTGATTTTGGGATTATTACTTACCTTATTTCAGCTGAAGGAAAACTTAGCCAACGGGCCATTACAGCGATTCCCTCCACACCGACGCATATTGAAATTGATCATCATGGTCGTTGGCTATTTATTCCCTCCTATCATCAAGGAAATTTAGTGGTGTTGCCCATTGATCAACAGGGGATCGCTCAGCCACCGATTCAAATTATTGGCGATTTAAAACATCCTCATGCTTCGGGGGTAAGTTTTGATAATTTACGGTTGTTTGTCCCTTGTTTAGGGGAAGATCACATTCGCATTTATACTATTAATAACAATGGACATTTAACTGAAGAGGTCGCTCATCGGATTGTTACTAACAAAAGCGCAGGTCCCCGTCATTTGGCATTTTCGTCCAATCAGAACGCTTTTTATTGTTTAAATGAGTTAGATGCAACAATTAATGTTTATTCTGCATTTGAACCTTATCAGCAAAGGCAAAATTGTGACATTTTGCCAGTCGGTTCGGAAAGCAAACCTTGGGCTGCTGATATCCATATTACGCCAAATGACCGCCATCTTTATGCTAGTGAACGTTCTGCCAGTATTATTCGTCACTTTCAGGTAACAGCGGAGGGGTTAAAATTATCGCCAATGGCGGTTTATTCAACCGAAAATCAACCGCGTGGTTTTAATATTGATCAAAGCGGTAATTTTTTGCTGGCCGCAGGCCAAAAGTCTGATCACATTGTAGTTTATAAAATAGATGCGGTTACTGGCGCGCTACAAATATTAGATCGTTATCCCGTTGGTAAAGGACCGATGTGGATTACGCCCCATTCAATTGAAAACTAAATTACTTTTAATTACAGTTTGATAACTATTTTTTTTATCGCTTGGGTTAACTTAGTCAGTTGCTCAGTGGTAATGATATAGGGCGGCATTAGATAAATTAATTTACCAAATGGCCGTATCCAGACCCCTTCAGAAACAAAATAACGTTGTAATTCAGGTACATTGACGGGCGTTTTCATTTCAACGACGCCGATTGCACCTAAAACTCGCACGTCAGCAACTTGTGGTTGTTCTCGCAGCGGAAAGAGTTCAGCCATCAATTGATTTTCAATGTTTTTTACCCATTTTTTCCATGGGCTATTCCTTAATAATGTTATGTTTGCATCAGCGATCGCGCAGGCTAATGGATTGCCCATAAAAGTGGGTCCATGCATAAAACAGCCTGCTTTACCTTGGCTGATGGTGTCTGCAATATGGCGGCTGGTCAGGGTGGCTGACAGAGTGACATAACCACCGGTTAGCGCTTTACCTAAACACAAAATATTCGGCGCAATGGCGCTATGTTGATAAGCAAATAATTTGCCAGTACGGCCAAATCCGGTGGCGATTTCATCGGCAATTAGCAGAATATTATAGCGATCACATAATTCTCTCACTGCCGTCAGATAATTAGGGTGATAAATTCGCATACCGCCCGAACCCTGAACAATCGGTTCAACGATAATGGCAGCGATTTTGTCAGCCTGTTCGGTTAGCATTTTTTGTAATGGGATCAGATCGTCTGCTTGCCATTGCTGATAAAAACCGCATTGAGGCGCTTGAACGAAAAAATGTGCTGGCAGATAACCCTGATAAAGGCTATGCATTGAGTTTTCTGGATCGCAAACTGACATAGCACCAAAGGTATCACCATGATATCCTCGTTGTAAGGCAATAAACTGATGGCGTGTCTCCCCTCGCGCTTGCCAATATTGTAATGCCATTTTTAATGCCACCTCTACCGCTACTGAGCCGGAGTCAGCCAAAAAAATACACTCTAATATATCATCAGTTATATCGATTAATTGTCGGCATAAAGCAGTCGCTGCCGGATGCGTGATGCCGCCAAACATTACATGAGACATTTTAGCTAATTGCTGTGTAGCGGCTTGGTTGAGTACCGGATGATTATAGCCGTGAATAGCCGCCCACCAAGAAGCCATACCATCAATCAATTTTCTGCCATCGGCTAATTCAAGTTCGACACCTGATGCTCGCACGATAAGATAAGCCGGTATTGGTTGAGTCATTGAAGTGTATGGGTGCCAAATATGTTTAGCATCAAAATTAATATCGTCGAGTTTCATTATATTAGTAAACTAATTTTATTTATTTTAGTTGACATAATAACGCGTTTATTTAAACTGGCAATACTTTTTGTTTCAGAAGAGAGAATGGTAAAGATGGAAAAACCATGGACGCTTAGCCAGGCTCAAGCATTATTTGATTTACCTTTTTTTGAATTACTTTTTCAAGCTCAGCAACTTCATCGTCTACATTTTGATCCTCAACAGATCCAGATTAGTACTTTACTCTCAATTAAAACCGGAGCCTGTCCAGAAGATTGCAAATATTGCCCACAAAGTGCTCGCTATAAGACCGGATTAAAAGCTGAGCGACTATTCGAAGTCCAACAAGTGATCGAATCGGCTAAACAAGCCAAAAAAGCAGGTTCAACTCGTTTTTGTATGGGCGCTGCTTGGAGAAATCCTCATGAACGCGATATGTCTTATTTAGAAGCTATGGTGAAAGAAGTAAAAGCATTGGGTATGGAAACCTGTATGACACTGGGTAAATTAAATGATCAGCAAGCACGCCGGTTAGCAAATGCAGGACTTGATTATTACAATCACAATTTAGACACTTCACCCGAGTTTTATGGATCTATTATTACCACCCGAACTTATCAAGATCGTCTTGATACTATTGATAAAGTTCGCCAGGCAGGTATGAAGGTATGTTCAGGAGGAATTGTCGGCTTAGGTGAAAAGGTTATTGATCGAGCGGCGCTACTGGTGCAATTAGCTAATTTACCGCAGGTTCCCGAAAGTGTGCCGATTAATATGTTAATAAAAATAAAAGGCACGCCCCTTGAAGATAATGAAGATGTCGATCCCTTTGATTTTATTCGTACCATTGCGGTTGCTCGTATTATGATGCCAACCTCTTTTGTCCGGCTCTCAGCTGGCCGTGAACAGATGAATGAACAGATGCAAACACTCTGTTTTATGGCTGGAGCGAACTCTCTCTTTTATGGTCGTAAGTTATTAACGGCCGCTAATCCCAAACAAGATAAAGATCAGCAACTTTTCCGTAAGCTAAATATTAATCTACAACCTACTGAAACCGCATTCAGTCATCGGCAGCAAATAGAGTGGTTAGAAACAGCCATGATGCAGGTGGATACGGAACAATTTTATAACGCGGCACTATAATGAATTGGTCGACATTTTTAACTAGCCAACTTGCTATGCGCCATCAGCAAGCATTGTGGCGGCAGCGGCAGATCATAAAAAAAAATGATGCACGTACCTTAATCTTTGATCAACTGCAGTATGTTAATTTTTCTAGTAATGATTATTTGGGATTAAGTCATCATTCGGCAATTATTCAAGCTTGGCAAACGGGATTAAGCCAATATGGAACAGGTAGTGGTAGCTCTGGTCATGTTATTGGTTATAGTTGCGTTCTCGCCCAATTGGAGCAACAGCTTGCTGATTGGTTAGGTTATCCCCGTGCTTTGTTATTTATTTCCGGCTATGCCGTAAATCAAAGTGTGATCATGGCCTTAATGAACAAAAATGATCATATTGTGGCTGATAAACTTAGTCATGTATCCTTACTGGAAGCAGCGATGTTATCTCCAGCAACATTGCAACGTTTTGCTCACAATCAGCCTGACGTCTTACAGCATATTTTGGCGGTAAATCATACCGGTAAAACACTGGTTGCCACTGAAGGCGTATTTAGTATGGATGGTGATAGCGCCCCTTTAGGCCAATTGCAAGCAGTGGCTAAGAAGGCACAAGCGTGGTTATTAGTAGATGATGCCCATGGTATTGGTGTTAGAGGCGATGAAGGCAGAGGTAGTTGTTATCTACACGAAGTAAAACCTGAATTGCTGGTGGTAACATTTGGTAAAGCGTTTGGTCTTAGTGGAGCGGCATTGTTATGTGATGAAAACACCGCTGACTATTTTTTGCAATATTCCCGTCATTTGATTTATAGTACTTCAATGCCGCCGGCTCAAGCGGTAGCGTTAGCTGAGGCTGTTAAACAAATTCGTCAGGCAGATCAATTAAGAGCAAATTTGCAGCGTAATATTGATTATTTCCGTCAATTAGCCAATCACTATAATTTTCCATTATTAAATTCCCATAGTGCAATTCAGCCATTGATTATTGGTAGTAATCAACGTTGTTTACAATTATCTCAATTTTTACGTCAACGAGGATTTTGGGTTCAAGCTATTCGTCCGCCAACGGTACCGCTGGGTAGTGCAAGATTAAGGATCACGTTGATGGCTAATCATCAATTAGCCGATATTGCGCAGTTAATGGAAACGTTAAATGAGTTCTTTACTAACTATGCAGATGAATAAGCAAGCGATTGCTCATGCTTTTGGGCGGGCGGCTAAAAATTACGATAATATCGCGTTATTTCAACAACAAAGTGGTCAACATCTGTTTGATTGCCTATCTGCGATGCCAGGTAATACGGTTCTGGATGCTGGCTGTGGTACCGGCTATTTCAGTAAGCAGTGGCAGTCAGCAGGAAAACAGGTTATTGCGCTTGATTTGTCTGCATCAATGTTAGGGATTGCACAACAAAAGCAAGCGGCCAAGAGTTATATTCAGGCTGACATGGAGTGTTTACCATTAGCCGATGAAAGTGTCGAGCGCTGTTTTAGTCATCTTGCTATCCAGTGGTGCAGTAATTTATATACCCCACTAAGTGAATTATATCGTATTACCAAAAAGGGTGGGGTAGTTGCTTTTTCTACTTTAGTCGATGGTTCATTACAAGAGCTACAACAGTGTTGGCAAAAAGTTGATAATAACCGTCATATTAATTCTTTTATGACTTTTGAACAAATTAAGCTGACTTGTCGAGCTTGGCCGCATAGTTTAGAACAGCGATCCTGGTATTTAACTTATCCTTCTTTTGCTTGTTTACTGCAATCTTTAAAGGGTATTGGTGCGACGTATCTAACAGATGGGCGTCAGCAGCAGGGTCTCATGACAAAAAATCACTTAGCTAAACTGGTTGATCATTATCCTCATATCGATGAGCAATTCCCATTAACTTATCAACTTGTTTATGGAATGTTATATCGTGAATAAATGTTTTTTTCTAACCGGAACTGATACAGATGTGGGTAAAACCGTCGTCAGTTGCGCGTTGTTACAAGCGGCAGCGGATCACGGCTATCAAACGGCAGGCTATAAGCCGGTAGCTTCAGGCAGCGAACAATTAGCGGTTGGTTTAAGAAATTCAGATGCTCAGTTATTAAGAAAAAATAGCAGTGTGAAACTGAATTACCATGATGTTAATCCAATCGTTTTTGCTCAAGCAACGTCACCCCATATTGCCAATCAGATAACAGGGGAGCTTATCGATTGGCGGATAATGAGTGCAGGATTAAATAAATTAAAACAATCTGCTGACTGGATCATTGTCGAAGGTGCTGGTGGATGGTACACACCATTTTGTGCTGAGCAAACCTTGGCTGATTGGGTTATAGAACAGCAATTGCCAGTGATATTAACGGTTGGCGTTAAATTAGGTTGTATCAACCATGCAATATTAACAGCACAGGCAATTGATCAAAGCGGTTTATTATTGGCAGGCTGGGTGGCTAATGAAATTGTTTTACCGGTTCAGTATCAACAGGATTATCTGTTAACATTACAGAAACGGCTGTCAGCTCCATGTTTAGGGGTTATTCCTCATTTGCCGGATTGGCAGTCTCATTCGATTGGAAAATTTGTTAATTTAGGTAACATACTGTAATAGGAACAATTTTTAGGCTTAAGCGTTATTTCGCTTTAGCCATATTTTGCTTAATTGGGAAAATCGTAATAAATAAAATGCTATTTTTCATTTTTTTCTTATACAAAAATTTTTGCCAATATTCAAGTGAAAATCTTACAACTATTGATACCAAAAAGAATTTCTTGAGTTATCCACCATTCCTGTGGATAACCTTGTGTATTAGATCTAGAAAAGTTACGTTAACCAAGGTGAGATGAGGCTTGGAGGGCTGTTGATGTCATTCTCGGCTCTGAAGTGAAATTATATAAATATTAACAGGTTATATAAAATCAAGTCTGAAATGATATGTAATAAAGTTTCACATTAGCTGATTAGCATAAAATATAATTAAGCGTGAGAAAAAGCTTGAGGATAACTAAGTTATTAAAATAATGAATTTATGTAAATAATTAGTTAAAATTGAAAGTGATTTTTTATTTCTACTGTCATTGAAACTATTTTTTTATCCAGTATGATAAAAAAATAGTTTTAGTTGAGAGGATTAGATGAGTAAAGTCTTCAAATTGCATGCTGAATTTCAACCTGCTGGAGATCAGCCCGGAGCAATAAAGAAATTAATCGAAGGTCTTAATGATGGATTGGCTCATCAAACGTTGCTTGGTGTCACTGGATCGGGCAAAACATTCACTATCGCTAATGTTATTGAGCAGGTTAACCGCCCAGTAATGGTTATGGCTCACAATAAAACGCTTGCAGCACAATTATATAGTGAAATGAAAGCTTTTTTTCCTGAAAATGCCGTGGAATATTTTGTTTCTTATTATGATTATTATCAGCCTGAAGCGTATGTTCCCAGTTCAGATACCTTTATTCAAAAAGACTCTTCTATTAACGAACATATTGAACAGATGCGACTCTCTGCTACTAAAGCACTTATTGAAAGACGTGATGTTATTGTTGTTGCTTCAGTGTCAGCGATTTATGGTTTAGGTGATCCTGATAGCTATCTAAAAATGATGCTTCATTTAACTAAAGGCATGATTATTGATCAGCGTGCTATTTTATGCCGCCTGGCAGATTTGCAATATAGTCGCAATGATCAAGCGTTCCAGCGAGGTACATTCAGAGTTAGAGGGGAAGTAATTGATATTTTTCCAGCCGAATCAGATGAATATGCGTTACGGGTTGAATTATTTGATGAGGTAGTAGAACGGCTAGCGCTTTTTGATCCCTTAACCGGACAGATCAAAAATCATGTACCGCGATTTACCATTTATCCGAAAACCCATTATGTAGCTTCACGTGAACAAATCCTAAAAGCCATGGAGCAGATTAAAACCGAATTGGCTCAGCGACGTGAATTGCTACTGGAAAATAATAAACTGGTTGAAGAGCAGCGGTTAACACAGCGTACCCAGTTTGATTTAGAGATGATGAATGAACTGGGTTATTGTTCCGGTATTGAAAATTATTCACGTTACCTTTCTGGTCGTGCAACCGGTGAGCCGCCACCGACTTTGTTTGACTATTTACCTGCAGATGGCTTATTAGTTATTGATGAATCTCATGTCACCATCCCACAAATTGGCGGTATGTATCGAGGTGATCACTCCCGTAAGGAGACATTGGTAGAATATGGTTTTCGGTTACCTTCTGCGTTAGATAATCGCCCGTTATGTTTTGAGGAATTTGAAGAGCTTTCTCCTCAAACAATTTATATTTCTGCCACGCCAGGTAAGTATGAATTGGAAAAATCGGCTAATGAAATTATTGAGCAAGTTGTTCGGCCAACTGGCTTACTCGATCCTACAATTGAAGTTCGTCCGGTTGCCACTCAGGTTGATGATTTGTTATCTGAGATCCATTTGCGTACGGCAGTAAATGAACGGGTGCTAATAACAACCTTGACTAAGAGAATGGCTGAAGATTTGACCGATTATCTGCAAGAACATGAGATTAAGGTTCGTTATTTACATTCAGATATTGATACCGTTGAACGGGTCGAAATTATCCGTGATTTACGTTTAGGCTTATTTGATGTTTTAGTAGGTATTAACTTGTTACGTGAAGGATTGGACATGCCTGAGGTATCGTTAGTTGCTATCTTAGATGCAGATAAAGAAGGATTTTTACGCTCAGAGCGTTCATTAATACAAACGATTGGTCGTGTAGCGCGTAACCTTAAAGGTAAAGCTATTTTATATGGGGATAAAGTTACTGATTCAATGGCAAAAGCGATTCGAGAAACTGAACGTCGTCGCGAAAAGCAAATCGCATTTAATCAACAGCATGGAATTGTGCCTAAAGGTTTAAATAAAAAAGTTGGCGATATTTTACAAGTAAGCGCGCCTGTATCGGTAAAAGGTAAACATAAGCAACCGCAAGTATCACCAATTATCGAAGATTATCATAAGCTTTCGACCAAAGAATTGGAGCTTAAAATTCAGGCGTTAGAAGCACAAATGTATCGTTATGCGCAAGATCTTGAATTTGAGCAAGCAGCCAGTTTACGTGATCAAATTCAATTGCTACGTGAATAGTTTATTGCTAATTTTTGAACAGATAGGCCTTTTATCCACAGCACCTTGAACCATGCCCTTTAGGGCGTGGCGGATGCCCTAGAATTCGGGTAAGGTGATAAGTTAAAAGGTTTAATTTGATGAATTTTTTGTGTGATGTCTTCAATAGCTTGGCGCAATAAGTCTCGATCATGACGGTAACATACATCTTTGGTAAACTAGTGTCCTTTGGATCACTATTCGAGCTTGTAGACTTGAGATATCGATTGCTGTCCCCTGTCCCAACGATAATGGCATCAATTTTTTGTTGGTCGATTTTTTTCAATCATGTCAATTTTTTCTGTTAGCTTCATATTGGCAGCAGATTGGTTAAGTTCTTTACCAAGATTACCAATATAGATTATTGCTGCCCGGCATTATTGTAGTACTTGTGTTAAGTTATTCATTAGAAATAAAGGCTTTAGGCTGGTTAAAAAGCTATCTGGGTGAATGATGATCAAATCAGCATTATGAATAGCATCGATAGCCTCTGGTGTGCTATTTACTTGAGGAGATAACATTAATTTTTGTGGTAGTGAGTTGATCAACATTAACTTAGCTATAGATTTCATTGCTCATCAAATCAACCGGTTGCTCGGGCATAGGAATAAGGTGCGCCTCCACTTTTAATAGATTACGTTAATCACATCTAGCGGCCTAACACTGAGATGATCAAGAGATTTTAGCATTAAAAAATTACCCAGATTATGGCGACCAAGTTCACTGTTACCTGCAAAGCGATATTCAAACATAGTTGATGAAATGGACGGTTCAGTAATTAATTGGTTTAAACAGTTGCGCGTATCCTCTTCAAGCAAATACCTCCTTTAGAACGATGAATTCTACCAGTAGAACCTCTATTATCTGCCTTATGACGGTCTGACATAATTTATCATTAAATATCAAATCATATTGAATTAACGTGATATTAAGCAATAACTTTGTCATTCATTTATATTACATTATTTTCAGCTAATTGATTAACTTGCTGAATTACGAACCCATTGATTTAAGCGCTTAGTCGCTTTTTTTTAATATTTAGCAATAAGATTTATATCAACCATCACATTACGCTATTATTATACGTGGTGTTATTAACTCCTAGCTTTTTTATCTAAGTTTATGAACTTAATAGTTTAAATGGGGTATTAAGGCCTAAGGCCGTGGCATTTATCAACCACTAGGGTGCGAAGTAGAAATGCCTGCATCTCCCATATTTGGAAAAGCGTTATTATGACTCAATTTATTGATACTTTTGTCCGTAAATTCTACTATTTAAGACTATCCATAACTGACGTGTGTAATTTTTGCTGCACATATTGTCTGCCTAATAATTATAAATCAAAGGGTTATCAAGTTTTTATCGCTAAAAGAAATTGTTTATTTAACAAAATATTTTGCCGAGCTCTTGCTACTAAAAAAATTCGCTTAATCGGTGGAGAACCGGCCATGCGTCTTGATTTTATTGACATTATCACTACGATAAAACAAAACCAGGCGGTCAAGAAAATTGTAGTTGCGAGCAATGGTTATCGGCTGGCTAAAAATGTTATCCATTGGAAAAGTGCAGGTTTAACGGACATTAATGTTAGTGTTGATAGCCTTGATCCGCGACAGTTTTTAGCTATTATTGGGCAAGATAAATTTTTCAAGTTATGCTCGGGATTGATGCTGCATTGGAGGCTGGTTTTGACAAAATAAAAGTTAATGTTGTGTTGATGAAAAATATCAATGACAGCAATTTGGCTAGTTTTATAAACTGGATCAGATTGCGGCCAATTCAACTACGATTTATTGAATTCATGGAAACAGGCGATAGTGATAAAATATTTCGTAGTCACCATGTCTCAGGCGAAAAGATTCGGTAGCGCTTATTAGAGCAGGGTTGGCGACAAGTACCAGGCGACCATACTGATGAGCCAGCCCAGGTTTTCCAGCATCTTTATTATTGTGGTGAAATTGGTTTAATCATGCCTTGCGAGAAGAATTTTTGTCAAAGCTATAACCGCTTACGTCTCTCCTCTATCGGCCATCTTTATCTCTGTCTATATCTCTGTCTATTTGGTGAATACAGTATTATTTTACGTGATCTATTGGTTGATGAGCCTCAATCTGAGGCATTTAAAGCACGTATTCAGGCAGAATTACAGTTAAAACGTGAAACCCATTTTCTTCATCAAGGTGATAGTTGTATCGCGTCAAACCTTTCAGTTGTTGGAGGATAAATGCGATTTTTAGCGATGTTAAGGAGTTTAAGATGTCTCAGCTAACTGAGATCAACTCAGCGGGTGAGGTGCATATGGTGGATGTGGTAGCTAAAACGGAAATAATTCGTGAAGCTTGGGCTGAAGCATTTGTAGCAATGAATGCAGAGATACTTAATATGATTATCAATGGTAGCCACCATAAAGGTGATGTTTTGCTACCACACGGATTGCTGGTATTCGGGCAGCCAAAAAATTTTGGATCTGATCCCACTTGTTCATCGGCTATTACTCAGTAAAGTGGAAGTTTTACTGGAAGGGAAAATAAGCGATAATCGAATCCGAATTAAGTCTTATTATCGGTTACCAAGTAAAACTGGCGTTGAAATGGAAGTGTTAACTGACGCAACAATCGCCGCATTAACTATTTATAATATGTGTAAAGCGGTGCAAAAAAATATGCTGATCAGCTCTATTAGATTATTGGAAAAAACGAGTGGTAAATCCGGTGATTTTAGGGTAGCGTCATTATTAAAGTTCTTTTCTTTGCCCAAGTCTGTGAATTGACAGGTATCGATAGGTTAGAGTTAGAAAATCGTTATTCTACTGTAGAAGAATTGCGTAATGTATTAAGCTAACGTGGTGAGCGCTGGGCGTTAGCAGTAGAAAACAAAAAATTGCTTTTTGCGGCAAATTAGACCTTTGTACAGCCAGATCATCCATTAACTGCTGGCGATGAAATCGCATTTTTTCCACCGGTAAAAAAAGGATAAATGACAGATAGACGACTGATTATTCAACAAGCGAATTTTAATGTTTGTGAACAATATGAATGATTAGTACACTGCCATGATGATGCTTCTGTGGTTACTTTCACAAGTAAAGTGTGTAATCATAGCTTGGGTGATAATATTAAAACCCTTACTCTTGAACATTATCCTGTCATGACAGAGAAAGCGTTACAGCAGATTGCCAATGAAGCGCGTTTTCGTTGGCAATTGCAACTTATCTGTATCATCCATCGGATTGGCACTTTACAGCCTGGTGAGGAGATAGTGTTTGTTGGTGTTACTAGAATAGGGTATCGTAGCGGCGCTTTTTTTAGCCGAGGAATTTATTATGGATTATATGAAAACTAAAGCGCCATTTTGGGGGAAAAGCATTTAATTTAAGAGCAAAGTAGCTATTGGGTTGAGGCTAGACCGACAGATAAAGCCGCATTTCAACGTTGGTAACACAATTTTTATTGGATTTATTTCAATTATTTGCTCATATCAAACAATGGTTTTAGCAAGAAATTATGATAGAATTAACTTAAATGTACTGAGTTATTTAGTTTATTAAATAGCTTTATCTTTAACGCAAGTGATGAGGGTAATCATCATGAATCGATTTGAACATCAAAATGATTCGATCGTTCAGCGCGCTGGCGCGGGTATTCAAACCTATATGGCGCAAGTATACGGCTGGATGACAATGGGTTTGTTATTAACTGCGTTTGTTGCTTGGTATGCGATTAATAATAGTAATATTATTATGTATCTGGCAACGCATGGTTGGGTATTGATAGGCTTCATTATTGCTGAATTTGCATTAGTCATAGGATTATCATTTTTGTTGCCTAAATTGAGCGGAGCGCTTGCAACGGCAATGTTTATGCTCTACTCGGCGTTGACAGGCTTAACGATTTCTCTGGTATTAGTTGCTTATACTGGTGCTTCTGTTGCCAGCACTTTCTTTATCACCGCAGCTATGTTCGGTTCACTTAGTTTTTATGGTTATACAACCAAACGTAGATTAAGTGGTATGGGTAGCTTCTTATTTATGTCACTAATAGGGCTGATTATTGCCTCATTAGTCAATATCTGGCTGCAAAGTTCTGGCCTAACGTTGGTTATTACATACGTAGGTGTATTAATCTTTTCAGGTTTGACGGCTTATGATACTCAAAAACTGAAGGACATGGGCAATCAAATAGATAGTCGTGATCAAGAAGGTATACGTAAATACGCTATTCTTGGCGCGTTGACACTCTATTTAGATTTTATTAACTTGTTCTTAATGATGTTACGTATTTTTGGTGATCGCCGTTAATTTAATTTGTTTTATTTTATTAAAATAATCCTGCTGATGATGTTAGCGGGATTATTTTTATTCCTTATTATTCAGGCAATTTTTCGGCTAAATAACCAATAAGCCAGCGCTGTGGTACATAGTGAAATGATAAGTAATGGCAACAAGTTATGCCATAGTACTACAAAATCGGCATTATTTTAAATAAATTTGTTTAGTGATATCAGTGAAATGTCGAATGGGATTGATCCAGGTGAAATTTTGTAACCAAACAGACATATTTTCTACTGGTGAGAAGCGTAGCATGATAACAATACTAATAAATACGCCAATAAACGCTTGTTATTGAGTTGAACAGATGGCGGATATCAATAAGCCAAAACCAACTAATGACAAACGATAAATCGTCATCGTAATATAAAAAAATAAACAATGAACCGGAAAATGGAACTTTGTAACAGAAAATCCAAAACTAGCACTAATATTGCCTGAAAAGTGGTAATAATTAATGTTGGAACCGCTTTACCAATAAAGATCTGCTAGGTGGTCATAGGTGAAACTAGTAATTTATTAAGTGTTCCTTATTCGCGTTCACGGGCAATTGACAATGAAGTGACGACTAATACACCAATGGTGGAGTTAATGATACCAGAGATGGTACGATAAATCATTTGTAATCAAGATTAGGGTTATATCAATAGCAAATTATTAATTTGCTATTATTCTTTGCTATTTTCTGGTTAGTTAACTGTTATTGATAATTCTTAATGAATTGGCTAACTGCATTAGCAGCGATCTGGGCACTATTAGAGTTTTTACCATCAAGGATTAGTTGACCCGGCGTCGATTTTGTCAATTTTTGTGTCAGTTCAATCGAATCTTGGTCTTTATCCGTATTGCAAATAGCTATTGTTGTGTTAGTGACATCTAAAGTGGCGGCTAGTGGAATCAGATCATTTGGAAAATAACTGGCAAGATCAGGATTGAGCCGGTTTGAGGTTCTTGTAGTAGTGTTTGTAATTCTTTGATAATGGGTGTATAGAGACGATGCAACATATTTTCTATCCCTAATTGAGTCTATGGCGCGTTTTTAATGCAGTGAGCCCGATAAAGATGATGGCCGCAGCCGTGACTAATAAAAGAAAATTGGTCAGTAGTAGGACAAGATAAATGTCACCGGCTAGAAATAGGGTTTGTAAAATACTAACAAAATAACGAGCCGGGATAAAATATGTTACCCATTGAATAACTGCCAAAATACTATCAATTATCAAAAATAAAGCCTGACAAACATTATGGCAGGTAAAAAAAGCGGCATTTAAAGCAACGATAGCGGCGTTAAATTGATTACGAGTTAATGTAGAGATCAGTAATCCTATACCGAGGGTGGTAGCTAGATAGAGACTGGTAATAATAAATAACAACCAGAGTGAACCGTGATAAGGAATATGCAAAACAAATACCGTGACTAACATGCAAAGTAGCATGATAAAGATGCCTAATAGTTGATAGGGTAACAGCTTAGAAAGCAATAACTTTTTCCGTGTTATTTGGCTGGAAAGTAAGGCTTCCATTGTGCCTCGTTTCCACTCATGGGCAACAACTAATGAAGTCAAAATGGCACTGACTATTGTAATAATGATACTGTCTGCACCTGAAATAATAAAATGTTGGCTAATAGCTGCCGGATTAAACAAGAAGCGTAATTCAGTAACAATTAATGGCTTAGTAGTCTCATAACAGGCGTTTTCGCTTTGTTGCTGCTGTCAGGTTTGTCAAATACCTTTCGTATAAACCTGCACAAAATAAGCGGTATTTTGCTCACTACCATTGGTAATAACCTGGATCGACGTATGCCCAGAAGGACGATTAAGCTGACTGGCAAAATTGACCGTGATCACCACCAAACCGCGTATTTCTCCTGCTTGCATTTTATCTATTAGCAAATTTCGATTATCGCTAATTGTTACATCAATAAAAGGGGAACCAGTAAAGGTAGCGATAAATTCTCGTAGTTGGTTATTTTGTTGATTGACTATAATGCCAAGGCGTCATTTACTCGAATCCAGATTGATGCTGTAGCCAAAAATAAATAGTAACCTTAATGGAATAACACTGGCAGTCAGTGCACTACTGGGATCTCGTAAAATTTGTTTACTTTCCTTAATACACAGGCATGCAAACGACGCCATGAAAACTGTGCTTCATGGGATGATTGTTTTTCTGTTTGGCTCATTTTATCTCTCGATCATAGTTAAGTATCAAACTAATAAAAGCCTGTTCCATCGACGGAACTGGATTTTCTGCTGTGACAATTTGGCTTTTTAGTTCATTGAGTGTACCGGCAGCAATAATTTTACCGCAGTAAACTAAACCAATTCGATCGCAATATTCAGCCTCGTTCATAAAGTGAGTGGTAACCATTACCGTTACACCTTTATTTGCCATATCGTTAATATGTAACCAAAATTCTCTTCGCGTGAGGGGATCCATACCTGAAGTGTATATTCATCCTCAGGTTCATGCATTAACGAACGGGCTGAGGCTAGTCGCTGATTGAAGCCTAATGGCAATTCATCAGTGGTTTGTTTCAGTATCGGATTTAAATTAAAGGCATTGATCATGTTACTGATTTT
Source organism: Candidatus Phloeobacter fragariae (assembly GCA_047291315.1). Classification (GTDB taxonomy): domain Bacteria; phylum Pseudomonadota; class Gammaproteobacteria; order Enterobacterales; family Enterobacteriaceae; genus Arsenophonus; species Arsenophonus fragariae. The sequence continues at coordinate 23,354 of JBDPYZ010000022.1, forward strand.
TTTTTATTGTTGGTTACCACTAAGGCTATAAATACCAGAAAAAAATTTTAAGTTTTGAGCAATCATTAAATTACCGTACAGTGAAAATTTTTGCGGCCATATAACCAAGTGGGGTTTATTTGAGCTTATTTTTAGATCCATCCCCACAACACTAACTCCCTACTTGCCGTTGGTGCCATTAATCCGCACATCATTTTAAATGTTGTCGATTTGTCGGCACCACTAGGACCTAGCAAGCCAAAAATTTCACCACGTTTAACCATAAAGTTAACGTTATCCGTCGCCGCAAAGTCACTGAAGTATTTGCTAATATTTTGTGCCTTAATGACGGTTTCATTAGGATTAGCTGGAATTTGTGGCATAATTTCTGTCAGCCAAGAACGTTGCGATATGCTACCACCTGATAAATCAATGAAAGCATCTTCAAAGCGTGGCTTGGCGGTAATTAATTTACTATTAGCTAAATTCAGACTGGTTAGAAAATCTATTTGCTGGCTGTTTTCTTTCAAGCTCAAGCGAATATAATGTCCTTGAATCACACAGTCTGTAGTTTGCTTTAATAATGCGCATCTTGTAAGTATGCACGGCGTTGTGATGCTGGAACTTGGAGTAAAAATTTGCGTCCTGCCATTTTATTGGTTAATGCTTGTGGTACGCCTCGGTAGAGTAATTGCCCCTTATTTAGCAATAAAATACCTCGGTATTGTTCAGCTTTATCTAAGTAGGATGTACTCCAAAGATCAGCATACCATCGCTAGTCAGTTCATGTACCATTTACCAATGCTCTTAACGAGCAATGGGATCAACACCTACGCCAGGTTCATCTAATAACAAAATTTTCGGTCTACTAATTAATGTACAAGTCAGCCTAAGTTTGTATTTCATTCCATCGGACAGTTTACGTGCTAGCCCTTGGGTAAAACGAGTAAGGTTGGTAAAATTCAGTAATTGCTAATAGATTTTTTGCCGACTTTATCCTGTCACTACACATAAACTGGTGTATAGTTCCAGATTTTCTTGCACGGAAAGATCTTCTTAAAGACCAAACTTCTGCGGCATATAACCAAGATGGCGACGAACTTCAACCCATTGCGAATGGGATCTAAGTCCATAATAGTGATATTATCGCTATCGTGTTTTAATAAGACAGCACAAGCATACGTAGTAGCGTAGTTTTTCCTGCGCAATCAGGTCCAACTAAGCCGGTAACTGAAGCTCCACTGATCTTAGTGGTGAGTTTCGCCACTGTAGGTGAAACTAAGCCAGGAAAGCATTTTTCAACCTCAGTCAATGTTGTCTTATGAACAGTACTGACCATTCATTAAGCCTTACTGATTTTTTCTACAAAACGAGCGTCACTGGCATACCTTGGCGCAACATATCGTCAGCATCATTGACAATAACCCGAATACGGTAAACTAAATCGGTTGTTTGCACATTTTTTGGGGTAAATTCTGCGGTTGGTTATACGAAATCGATAGTGCCATGATAGGGTTGGTTTAGACGATTGCCGTATAGAGTAATATCTCTCGATCAGGAATTGCTTCACTGAGATGTGGTTCACTGACATAAGCTCTAACCCAGATAGGTTGGATCAACGAAACGGTAAAACAGTTCTACCGGCAGTAAGAATAGTCCCCGGAGAGGGTATGGTTAATATCGTATCTTCTAGATCAAGTTTTGCTTGCGCTAATGCGGCGATCGCTTGTTCCCATTCACCACGTGCGACGGCTATTTCTTCAGTTCGATAGTCAGTCTGGTATTGGTTTAATTTATATTTTACTGCATTTAGCGCTGCAAGTGCTTGGTTTCGATTGTTTTTAGCGTTTTCCAAGTCATTGGCGGAAATCACCCGTTGTGCCCAAAGCCCTTGTTGGCGTTGGTAAAAATTATTAGCAATTTCCAGGCTGCTTGCCGTTGTGCCACTTCAGCTTTAATCTGAGCGATTTCTTGGCTACGATAACCACTTTCTAACATATCTAATTTAGCTTTTGCGCTATCAAGAATACCTATCGCACGTTGTAGGCTATTTTGATATGGGGTTTATCAAGAGAAGCTAAGATCTGACCGGTGCTAATTTTATCCCCTTCATCTACATTCAGTATTTGTAGTTTACCACTGACTCTAAAGTTTAAATTAACCGCTCTAATATTAACGTTACCGTACAGAATGAGCGTCTTATTTTGCGGATTTGATAGTAGTATCCAGCCACTATAATATCGATAAATAGGCAGATGATAGAAATAGGTAATAAGCGCAGATTTTTTTTCATAGCATCCTTAAAATAGTTCAATAATATGGAATAAAATAAGGTTATGTATAATTAATTTTATCAGGTTAATTGTTATTTGATGAATTTATGTTAATTATTTTATTTAGTTTTCATTAGCCTGTGATAGCGACTTTCAGTAATCAATTATTTTACTGTCATTAACCGCTATTTTGATAGCTTACAGTAATGGTTTTTATATTAAGTTGACTGAAATTAAGTCAAATGAAATTTTGAGTGTTTTATATTTATGTGTTTTAACTCATTGGGTTTATCAGAAGAGATATTATCGGCGATTAAAGTGGTTGGCAAAAGCCGACTTCGATTCAGCAATAGGGGCTCCCGGCCATATTAGCAGGAAAAGATCTGTTGGCCAGTGCACAAACAGGAACAGGGAATACCGTCGGATTTGTTTTACCCATATTACAATATCTTAGTCATACTCCCCTTGTTGTAAAAGGAAGAAAACCCGTGCGGGCCTTAATTTTGGTACCGACCCGTGAATTAGCGGCTCAGATTGGACAAAATGTGCGGGATTATAGCCAGGTTTTGCGTTTAAAATCGCTGGTGGTTTTTTGTGGTGTTAGTATTAACCCACAAATAATGAAATTACAGAGTGGGGTTGATATTTTAGTGGCAACCCCAGGTCGTTTGCTTGATTTAGTGCAGCAAAATGCTGTTAGTCTGTCAAAGGTTGAGATTTTAGTATTATATGAAGCCGATTGTATGTTAGATATGGGATTTATTCATGATATTCGACGGATATTAAATAAATTACCGACAAAACGCTAAAATTTATTTTTTTCTGCCACTTTTTCTAACTAAATTAAACAATTGGCTAATAGTTTACTGCATAATCCGACTATATTGGAAGCGGCTTCGCGCAATTCCGCCTCACAGCAGGTCAAACAGCTCATTCATTTTGTTGATAAGCGACATAAAGCTGAATTGCTTTCTTATCTGATTGGTGGCGAAAATTGGCAGCTGGTATTAGTTTTTACCCGAACTAAATACGGAGCCAATCGTTTAACTGAACATATGATTAAAGATGGTATTAAGGCGATGGCAATCCATGGTAATAAAAATCAAGGAGCGCGAACGCGGGCTCTGGCGGATTTTGAATCAGGGGGCTATAGAGTGCTGGTAGCAACCGATATTGCAGCTAATTAGATATTGAAGAGCTATCCTATGTGGTGAATTATGAATTACACAATGTGGCTGAGGATTACGTAAATCGTATTGGGCGTACTGGGCCCGTAGCAGCGACCGGTTTGTGCTGTGGGGAGAAGAGTTTATTAACAGCGATTGAGCGATTATTAAAACAGAGTATTCCACGTATGGTACTAGCAGGTTATGAACCTGATCCAACTATTACGCCAGAGCCAATGCCAAAAAAGAGCTCTTCAAACAACAGAGACGTAATTCGGCAGCAAAAGTTTTTCATGTTAATAATAAACCATTAAAACAACGGACAACTAGCAACGTTAGTACTAAAATTTCAGCACGAAAAAAATCCAGGTAGAGGATAAATGCGATTATTACTAGCCATGATGGAAGAGGTTCCCGATTCTTTAGTGCGTGAGTTATTAACTGAAATTAACGAATATGATCTTTGCATAACGAAATTTTGCGGGTGGTGGATAGTTTATTGCAAGTTAAAGCCTTTTATCGGATTTGCCCAGAATTATATCAAGCAAGTAAAACAGCATCAGGAACATTAGTATGCATTTAATTACTTGGTCAGCATCCGCAATGGTTAGCAGAAAATGCGGTTCTAGCAGTAAAATTAGGCTCTTGCGGGTCGATTTTAATTGTGGTTGTCCGTCTCAAACAGTCAATGGCCATGGTCGTGGGGGCGACACTATTAAATGATTCTGAGCGGATATATCAGGTAGCTAAGGCAATTCGAGCGGCAGTACCTACTTCAGTAAAAATCAGGTTAGGTTGGGATGATCGTTGTCTGACATTTCAAATTGCTGATGCAGTCCAATAAGCTGGTGCGACGGAAATTATTATTCATGGCTGAACTAAGGCAGAGGGTTATCGGGCAGAAAAAATTGATTGGCTAATCATTGGCCGGATACGCTAAAAATTAACTATACTGGTTATCGCCAACGGCGAAGCTTGGGATTGGTGTAGTGCAAATGAATGTAGAACAATAATCGGCTGTGACGTGCTGATAATTGGCCGAGGTGGATTACATATTCCTAATCTGGCTCAGGTGATCAAATATAAAACTGAACCGATGGCTTGGCAACGTGTTATGCAAATTTTGTTTAGATATATTAAGCCGGTAAAAAAAGGTGATAGAGGTCAATATCACGCAGCGCGTATTAAAAAGTGGTTAGGTTATTTGGATAAAAACTATGTTGAAGCGGCTGAGTTATTTAATCAGATCCGAATAGTGAAAAAATCGGTCGATATTGCTGATATAATAGAACATCATCCTTTTGCTAATTTATCACAACATGCTTAAAAATATTATAAAATTCCTAACCGATTAATATAAAATGATTATCACAAATTTTTTATAAAAAATAGCTTATCTATTTGCATTTCTGGTGGTTAGGTTCTTTACTAAAAAGTGTTCATATATTTGAAATGTTAGCAAGTTAGTTTTTTAACTTATTTAATATGCTTGATATATTCGGGGGTGTGTATGGGTATTTTGTCTTGGGTTATTTTTGGTTTGATCGCTGGGATTATCGCTAAGTGGGTCATGCCAGGTGCTTCCAATATGGGGATTATTATGACTATTATCCTTGGTATTGTAGGTGCAGTTGTTGGCGGATATATTAGTACTTTCTTTGGTAAAGGCAAGGTGGATGGTTTTAATTTAAGCAGTTTTATTGCTGCGGTAATAGGTGCTATCGTTGTCCTTTTTATTGCCGGAATGATCGGTCGCTCGTAGCCTCACTATCTGAAGATAATAAGCATTTCTCAGATAAAAACATAACTGCTAAATAGGCAGTTATGCTTTTTTTTTATTATTATTTATCAAATATGTATAAAATAATTATCACTATAACTCACTATTTACTCACTATAAAATTATCTCATTCCATCCGATATTTCTTTCATCCTGATATTTAGCTGTCATTTCAGCAGACTTATGACCGAGCAATTTTTGTGCTAATTCACCGCTCATCTTTTTAGTGTACAATCTAGCAGATAAACTACGAATCTCATGAAAAGATGGTGGATTGCCATCCCATGATAAATTTGTTTTATCTCTTATTTTTGCAAATTGTACTGTCATTTTTATAGCATCAAGTTGTTTTCCACTTTTTGAGATAACGAATTGAGAATTTCTATTTATATTTTTTAAAATATTATCTAGTTTCATATTCTCAATTTCTATATTTAGCGGAATAGCTATTTTATTTTCTGTTTTTTGTTGAACAACCCAGAGTTTATTATCATATATATCTTCCCACTTCATTTTTGATATATCAGATATTCGTTGACTGGTGATTAAAGCTAATTTCATCGCATGTGATAACCAATCGCTGTCATCGATTGATTTTAAAATTGTGTTGAAATCATGAAGTGATAATCTTGATCTCATTATTTTAATTTTTGGCGTCTTTGTTAACTCAGCTGGATTTGTTTGCATTAAACCTGCTGCTAATGCTTCTTTGAATATATCAATTAATGATTTTCTCAAAGCTTTTGCTGTTGTTATTTTCCCATCTTTAATAAAATCATGTAGAAACTCAGCGATATTTTTTGTTGTTATGTTTTGTATCGGTGTATCTAAAAATCCTTTTCTAATTACGCCTATTCTTTGCTTATAATCTTTTAATGTTTTTTCTCTTAATCCCCTTGTTTTCAATATTTCTTCATATCTATCTAAAAACTCATGAAAATAGACAGTTCCCTGTCCATTAATCCTTTCTGTCAGTGGTTTTACCTTTTCGTCATTGAGTAATAACTGATTAGCACTGATAGCTTCGCTAATTGCATAGGCTTTGTTTCTTCCTAAACCGTATTCCTTCCGTGTGCGTGGGTCTCTATACGAATAGTAGCCATTTCTTTTGTACAAGTTAGAGGGTAAATCCCGATTTTTTATCTTTCTGGTTCTGACCATGACCTATCCTTCGTAATAACAAACTTTGATGGCTAATTTCGTTAAGACCGTTGACCTTGACGGCATATTCTTCGACGAGATACTCTCTACCGTCCTTGATGGGTGGGGGCTGTATCAGTCCGTTTCTTGCCCAAATTCTAACGGTATCCATCCGGCGTGGTCTGTCCCTTCGAGCGTTCCATTCCGCTAAAGTAATCATGTTTATTTATCCTCATTTAAAAACTCACACTCTTCTCAGGTGCTTCATTGCCCCACAGATCCCAGCCCTGTACTTTGTCACGAGCAAAAAGCTCAATACGTTTAACATCACCGTAGAGCTTTTCTAATCGGTAATGGACTTCCTTGGGTTTTTGGCTATGATCACCGAGACAGCAGTAGATAACCTGTTTGATGGAAGCATCCTTGCGTTCTAGTCCTTTCCCCCTGATGGCAATTAAACAATCTTCTGAATTACTGCGGGTATAATTACCACCATTCATGCGTGTTTCAGCATTGAGTAATGCCAGAAAGTCGTCAGCATCAGACAGCTCTGCTTTTTTGATAGCTTTAGAGATCCGAACTTTGGCTAACTTATTCAACTTGACCCAGGTAAATCCTTTCATGGTTTTCACCTTAAATCCCCATGCTTCAGCTAATCGGATAGCTTCAAGCGCAAAGTTACCCGTGTACCACATGCAGAGTACCGAGTTATCATTAACGATTGTTTCTATGGATAGTCTAGTGAGGGAGTAAAAGTCAGTGGTGCTGTAGTGATTGTGTGCTGCGCCGTTTGATGCTTTGTTATGGTATTGCCAGGGTGGGTCTGCGAGTATCAGGTCATACTTCACTTCATCTCCTGTTAAGGGTTAAACATACCAGCTTTTACTTTTATGCAAGTCGTCTATTTTTTCTAACACAGTGATTTTATTGCCACCATTTCCGGTTAGTGTTCCACTTTCTCCTTCGGTATCAAATTGATATATCAATCCTTTGTTTGTTAATTTTTTCTCCCGTAACCTGATTATTTTCATCATTTCACCATGATAAATAACCTGCATCCCTGCTTTTACATGATGTAACGTTGTTTTGTATTCATGGATGTTATTCATAGGATTTATCCGGTTATTGAATAATTTCTAGTGAAGACTTTTACTGTTAGCAAATAACGATTGTAGACTGATACCGTATACATGTAGCCATGATTCAGCAGGCCATGACTTAACCTGACCATAACGAATATCCGGTACTTCGGTCGCTTCCACCTGATTCTCACGACACCATCTACGAAGTGGGGAAAATTTGTATTCTTTTCCTGTGGCATTCTTTACTGCTGTGATGGTGGCATGTTTAACGCTTTCTCCCAACCGTTCAGTGAGTGTCCGGTTTTTACGGGTAGCAGCGCTGAGTTTACCCAGTGCAGACGCTTCACGAAAGCGACTGATTTGTGATTTTGTCCTAATTGCTTCATCTCTTTGGTCAGTAATAACCACTTTTTCCTTTTCAGAGATAACCAGGGCTTCTAATGCTTCGATGTAATTACCCGGTAATGACGGCTGTAAAATCTGTCTTTCGCATTCAATGAAGTACTGTCTGGCCTGCTTCCCTTTTTCATTACGCTCAACCATTGATAACTCTTTTGCCATATCGAGGGAAATGTGATATTCCTTTGCTGGACGGCCGCCATTTGGGGTTTTTCCTAAAATTACGATAAAGTCCTGACTCTCAATAAAACCGTATTGTTGAATGCGATCTTTTATCCAGTCTGCAAACTTCTGTTTACTTTCCAAAAACGCATGTAAATCACGGGCATTAACCGTCTGGATTAATCCACCATTGATATTTTTTGTTTCGATGTTGATTAAATTTGACATAAGGATATCCCTCAAAGTTAATTGATGAATGAATATGGATGTTTGTTAAGCGATATTGATCATGGGGGGATAATGCCGTTCTGGTGTGAACTACTTTTTTAGCTTATGCCAAAGTATTATAATACTAATCAATGATATAGTGCTTAGCAGTATAAGGATACCATCCAGCATTCCCCCGTATAAATGTAATTCACTCAATCCCTCATGACCCCATTTGATCACCGAGAATATTCCGTGTGATGTTGTATCGGTATGAGCAATATGGCCAGCTATCAACTCAAAGACAAATGCTGCACTGATAACTAATAATGTCGTTATTAAAAATTTAATAATGTTAAGTTTCATGGTTGAACCTCTGGGTAACTACTTCTTAACACAAATCGCTTTGACGTTAATATCCTTGAAGGTTTCGAATTCCTGTTTAAATTGTGTTGCGGCTATTTGACATTGTGTTTCGGTGTCGAACTCCTGTGTATGGACGCTGGCAAAGTCCTTCGATGTGTAGGGACTGGCGTACATGGCTAAGATTAAAATCCACATGATGGTTTATCCTGTTACGGGAAAGGGTTGAATTCAGGGTTTTGTTGCTGAGTATTAATTGATGTATTTATTGGCTTACGTTCATCTTTGTCTTTCAAACTGTTTAATAGGTTTTTAACTGCCTGAGCGGGTTTATTTTCAACTTTCTCCAAAAGTGTTTGTTCTGTGTTAGCAACAAATGGCATACGGATGTCAAAACTGTAACTTTCATTGCCGTTTTTCTTGGTTCTCAGGACTTTCTGTAAAACAAGGCCTACTTTGTTGCCATGAAATTCTGGGGCAACCAGATGATTGTTGTGTGTCACGGAGGTTACGTACTGAATTCCGATACATCCCATGATGGCATTAACCATATTCTGACCGAAAGGGTTGACTGTACCGTCATTTTTCTTGCAGCAAATACTCAGATAGTTAACTTTTCTGCCATCATCTGATTCACCTGAGAATTCAATGAATTCAGCACCATTATCACTGTGGGTCAATTTAGCCTCGGTGATAGTGATGATATATGCGCCTGTCTCACTAATAAAACCGCCCTGATAAGCGGTAAGGGCGGATTCTTCTGTATAGGTAAAGATAACGTTGTGGTTCATGTGTTGTTTTCTTTTTGTTGACAAAAGTTTACTCTTTCGATTTCTGCTTTGAGTTTATTAATAAATGTTTGAACGGTCTGTTCAATTTCGTTAACCAGTTTGTCATCCTTGATAATCCGGATTTTATAGTAGGCAAGATTAGGTGGGAGTCTGTCATCATAGCTGATAAAATCGCACCAGTTTCTGTCTGTACACATCATTTGCCCATGCATTTGTAACAGATATTCGTACTTGGGTTTACCTGTGATAATGGTTTCGATATGGGTGGTGGTGTTGGGACATTTTATTTCGATAAGTCCATCATCATTAACTAAACCGTCAGGACTAGCACCGAAGCCTTCGATGGTGGGATGCGGAACAAAACCGGTTTCAGTGACAGTGACATCAAACTCATTGAGGCAGTATCGTTCTCTGGCTTTAGGCTCAAGAGCGATACCCCGTTCAATGGCATTATTGGTTTTTATTTCTTCCCTTTGTCCGGTAAGGGTTTCACAGACTAACTGCATGAGGTAGTTTCGTTGTGTTGTTCCCTTGCCTTTGGATAACACTTTGTGTAAATTGCTGGCGGTGACCTTCCCCAGTCTTACCTGAAACCACTCGTCTGTTCTTTGTTTCATGATTAGCCTCATTTTTCATTGCGATGTTGTGATAAATATCCATCTTGTTTTTTTCACCAATGATTTCCGTTTCCTCTGGTGTTAACTGTTGCCAATACGATTTCATTGATTCAACCCCGTCTTGTGCTGCCGTTTTTAATTCCTTGATTAACTGCTCATAATGGTTTTTTTGCTGTGCTTTTTCTTTCTGTATCACAATTTTTTCGGGTTCCGGCAAATCTTCACCCGCATAGATGTAAAACCCTAGTCCAAACATCGAAATGGCTTTCGTCAAACAGCGCATGAGGGTTTTATTGATGTCAACCGAGTTAGGATTAGAAATGGCCTGATTTCTGTAATCCATAATGGGCAGCCACATTTTGCGGGAAAATTCGTTATCACTCTGTTTGATTGTGAGCGTTAATGACACCATGGCACTGCCATCATTGTTATAGCTGACGTCATCAATGACATAATAGGATTCTGGGTAGTGCGCCATTAATACGCCCCACGCCCAAGCCCATGAAAGATAAGAGAGGCCGTTTTTCTTTTCTATCTTTTCGTTAACGTTAATCGCAGAAAGCGTTTCCCAAACTTGTTGTTGAAAACTTTTTTCTTTTTCGGTATGCTCTGCGCCGCTCATAGATATTTCCTCTTAGGTGCTTGAAGAGCTTCGTACAGATGTATGTGCTCACTTTTGAAATGGCTAAACATTGCCTTCCAGATATCGTCCCAATCCTCATTATTGAGTTTCTTCATGACTGAGGAAGGAAGGCAGTCATAGACAGGCTGTACAAGCTCGTTGATTTGTTCATCCAGCCTGTCTTCCCAATAAGCAACTTCTTGTTGTTGTTCGTACCAGTAATCTTGCATTGCGTAAGGATTCATGTGGCCTCCTATCTTGCTAACAGTAAAACGAGGCTTGCCAACAAAATTATTAGCAAGGTGGGGATAATTTTTAGGGCTCCTTTTTTAGAGAAGCTGTCACTATTTAAACGATAGCGAATCTCCTGCTGTTTAAGCTGGTTCATGTTTTTAACCCTTAATTGATATTCAGATGTGATTAATTTGTAGAATCCGGTCTTTATTCGTCCGTTTTCTTTGATTGATGCTTGAGTAGTGCCTGTGTTGCTCTGCGGTGGCGACGATGCGCGTTATAAAGTTCACGCTTTTTCTTCATTAACGCCCTATAGTGGCGATTTGTATATTTGATGACGCCTTCGTATTCCGGTTTTTCTGGGCGAAGTGAACCACAATGTGCTCTGGGGTCGCCATTTTTAATCAAATATTGGCGTATGGCAGAATGATAAATATCTTTCAGCGTCACAATGGCTTTTTCGCAAGCAAAAATATCTTTGGATGCGGCAATGATACGCGCGATAATAACGTCCTGATTCATCGTCATCTTAGGCCACCTGATGATATTTGTCGTGAGTGAATTCACCGTTCCAGTCTTTTTTCATGGGTAGCTTACCTTTGAGGTATTGGTGATATAGCCATGAAGCCCCCTTTTTTAGCAGAACGATTTTGTAACACTGACGTTGCCCGTAATCGTTTGTCATGATGAAGGGGGATTCGGTTAGATAGGTATCTCTCGCATAGGAATGCACACGCCAGACATGAGCCTTGCTGATATCCTTTTCTGCATCGTAGAGAAAATGGCGCGATTCGAGAAAAAGGTTGACCTGGTTAATGTTAACGCCATTAAGTTGTTTGCAAAACTGGACAGGTGACATGCCAACCTGGAATAGATTTTTTAGGCTATCGATTTCGGTTTGCTGTTCTTTATTAACTAACGATAAGTGTTGAACCTTTTCGGCCATTTCAGCGGCAAGCCTTAGCGCTTCAGGAAGTGTTTGTGGAATAACATGGGTAGCCGTTTTTGCCTGTCTTTCACATTCAATAAAATACTGTCTTGCCTGTTTGCCTTTTTCATTGCGCTCAACCATGGATAGCTCTTTCGCCATATCGAGGGAAATTGCGTATTCTATAGACGGCCTCCCTTTTGCGGTTTTTTCCGCGAAAGTCACGAAGTCCTCATTCGCAAGGAATCCATACTTTTCAATGCGATCTTTTATCCAATCTTTAAAATGGTTTTTTACCCCTAAAAATGCATGTAAATCACGGGCATTTACCGTCTGGATTAATGCGCCGTTGATGTTTTTTGTTTCGATGTTGATTAAATTTTGCATAAGGGTATCCCTCAAAGTTAATTGATTAATGATTGCCCCTGTAAAAAGGGGCGTTAGGATTATTTAGTTACGTTGGAGGAAATGGGTGAGTTCCGCTTTATGCCAGTTTGATAGCGCACCATTTAGCATTAGCTGATTATCCTGTGTAGCCTGAGATAACAAAGTTTCTATCTCAGCAATAACTTTATCGGCATTTTCACGTTTGCGGATAATTCGTTTAATCGCTGTTTTTTCTGCATCGGCTATCACATCTTGTAGATGGTCTGTCGCATGCCAGATACGTTCACATTCTGTAGCGATAGAAGGAACTAGCCGTACTTCCATCGGATAAGGTGAGGGAATACCTGTCACTTCTCTTAATGCATACCAGATAGCATTATTCCATGCCTGTTTGAAACGAAAGTTTTGTGTCATGAGTGCAATGATACGGGCGAGATTTTGCGTATCTTTATTACTGAACTTTTCGTGCGCTTCAGGGTGGGGTTGGTATTGAGGATGCTCATATTTCCCTGTTTTACGGATCGATAGGAGGACTTCATTTGTTACCCATTTGCGGAAACGATGAGGGAGCGTTCCTTGTTTGACTGCATCCCGGGAACGTAGTACTAAAGTGTACATACCTGATTCTGAGATAATATTTGCCTCTCCTTGACGCCCTAACTTAAAGTTAGATCGTTCATCTCTATCTAAAACTTTCAAGGCTTTAGATGGGTTTTGAATATCAAGGGCGTTGCATACATCTACAGCAACGAACCATGGGTCATCATCAATAAGGACAGTGCGAACTAAATGATCTTCAAAAGAGAATGGAATAATAGATAGTGTGGTCATAACGACCTCCGATGGTTAACTTAAATTAATCACCACCACCTGAAGTTGTCACACTTTACGGGCGGTGAACTGAATAGGGGTGACAATACCGGAGTTAACCAACCGGCCAGCTTTTCAGCTGCCCTATCCAGCTCACCATTGAAAGGTATAGCTAGATCACGACACTAAAAAACACGCTCGCGGCGTGTCAGTCTGTCGCGGTTAACTCAGCGGGTTGTCACACCCGACACCTGATTTATCAGATGCAGATAAACTATAGCGCATAATTTCTTCTTCCGTCAATGGGTATTTGTTATGCTGCTGCGATCCCGTTCATCATGATGCTTAGCAGTCGTAGGAATTTGTTGTTAATAAAATATTCTCTACGCCTATGAACTCTCCAAGTTTATTTGTAGCGTTAAGTATTTCAGAAGGCTTTAGGTTAAGTTCTGTTTTTGCAAAATTGAGTAATATAAGTCCCGCATTAATCTTATCGGTAAATTCTTGTTGATTAGTTTTTAAGTTATAATTGCAGGCTGTTGTTGCTCTATTTTTTTCAATAATTGTTTCTTTTTTAAGCCACGTAGCATAGCGGATAGCTAACGTTTCTACAGCCCAAATTCCTGACTCAACACCACCATGCATTGTGTGTACAGAATTTTCACCTAAGACTTTTATTATTTTAGAAATACCTTTGCTTCTAATAAAAGCAGATGGCCGCTGAGAATCTGTCGCTTTACCCTGAGCAACAGCTGCCCTATGTAAATCATTCAGACAATACCGCCCGAAAGCGTCTTGACGAACAACGGTATTTTCGATAACAACTAATTTAGACATAAAATATTTCTCCGTAGTTAAACAAATTAAGGTGTTAACGTGAAAGATTTTGCAGATTGCAGCCTAAACCCGTTATACTTACCAAAAAGGAGGATTCCCTATGGGTCAAGTTGCATTTGATACACAAGAATTTGTCGAAACATTAGAGAATGCAGGTTTGCCAAAAGAGCAGGCAAAAGCAATTTCTATTGCGGTACGTAAATCACATGAGGTTGCTGATGTAGCCACCAAGAGAGATTTAGAAGATGTACGTAAAGATTTAACTACTCAAATAACAGAAGTTCGTAAAGACTTATCGGCTGAGATTGCTGATGTCCGTAAAGATATGGCTGCTCGTTTTGAGAAGAACGAAGCTCAGATACAAGCGCGTTTTGAAAAAACTGATGCTCAGATAGCCTTAATTCGTAAGGATGTTGAACATATTGCTACTGGACTACTTTTAAAACTTGGTGGTGTAATCGTTGTGACTATTAGTGCTGCAACGGCAATACTAAAATTTTTCTAATCCCTGTGTTGCAGGTTCAAATCCTGCACAGCCCGCCAATTTCCCAGTATATCTTCATCAGTCTTAAATTATCTTTTTTAAGACGCTTATTTTCTTTTGTTAAGCACTGTATAATTTCTTTGAAAGTTTTTGTTTCCATGTCGTCATCATCACGAATATCAATGCTGCT
>JBDPYZ010000023.1:0-37736 GCA_047291315.1 Candidatus Phloeobacter fragariae
TTATTGTAAAAAATAATAATCTAGATTATTTGTATATGAACACCTTAGTGTCAGCGATTCAAAAGTTAGTAATTAAAGATGTTGTCCAGTATACAGAACAAAAAATAGCCGCTTATAAGCGAGTTGTTAGGTTAGGTGTAGAAATATCTTAAATACTGATCAAATCCTCAGTAAAATGCTTGACTGTCCGTACATCCGTACAGTATTATATGCTATAGTAGCGCAGAGCTATTGAATAAGGCGCTTAAATACATATCAGAACCTCGCTTTTGCGGGGTTTTTTCATTTACGCCACCGCCATACTTCCAAGTTAAGTAACTAAAACGAGTAAGGCGGCTGGCTACCGTTCTGTTTTTAAAGAGGTCGCTCAGGCGGCCTTTTTTATTGATTAAAAGGGGCATAAATGCACTGGAAAGAGAGACGGGAAAGTGAGCAGGTGGAAGACCGGCGAGATAGTCAGAAAGCACAGGAAGAGAATGACAACCTGATAGAAGTGCGGGGGCGACGGAAGAAAAAGGCAAAGAAAAGGAAACCAAAATACAAACCGCTATTAGCGGAAGGTTTTGCGTTTTCCCGCTGGCGTTGGTGGGGGTGGTAGTTATCCTCCTGCTGTTACTGGGGGGCTATCGCTGGGCTTTTGCCTCATCTCTTCAGGCATCGGAAGCGGGCCGGTTTACTTCGGTGATACTGGCGTCAACCGAAGATGTCTGGACCAAGATATTTTATGAGCATAAGTCTAAGCCTGATTCTAAGTTTGAGTCTGACGGTGGTTACCTGCTACCGAAACTGGTGATGTACCGCGGAGAGACCCAGACGGACTGTGGCACGGGGTACACCCTGATAGGGCCATTTTATTGCCCGGCTGATAGCACGATATATATTGACCTGTCATTTTATGACGAGATGAAAGACAGACTGGGGGCAGACGGTGAATTTGCCTTTGGCTATGTGATAGCCCATGAAGTAGGTCATCATGTTCAGAACCTGCTGGGTGTCCTGAAGAAAGTGGACTTGGCACAGGCGAATATGTCATCGAAAGAGGCCAATAAGTTATCGGTGAAGCTGGAATTGCAGGCGGACTGCTATGCGGGGGTATGGGGCCATTATATGCAGGAGGAAGGGATACTGGAGCCGGGGGATTTGGATAACGCGTTGGGTGCGGCCGAGGCGATTGGTGATGACCGTCTCCAAAAGGAAGGTCTTGGACGGGTAGTACCGGATACGTTCACTCACGGGACATCGGCACAGCGTCATAACTGGTTTAAACGGGGTTTTGATAGCGGTGACCCAAAACAATGTAATACCTTCAAGGAGATACGATGATTATCAGACAACATTGGGTAATCGGTATCCTGTGCTTGTTGAGTGTGTTAAGCACACCCGCTCAGGCGGCTAAGCCAGTTAATACCCCGAAGAGTTTCAGTGAAGCGAAATGGATCTCCCGTCAGGCCGTTTATAACGACCTCAATCAGGGTGCAGGTGGCACCCTCTATTGTGGCTGTGACTGGCAGTGGACAGGAAAAAACGGGGGTCGAATTGACCTTGAAAGTTGTGGTCAGGCGGTCAGACGGGAAGTTCACCGTCATCGTGCACAGCGGATTGAGTGGGAGCATATCGTGCCGGCGTCGGTATTCGGTCAGGCGTTTGGCTGTAAAGAAAAAGGTGGCCGAAAAGTCTGCCGTCAAGAAGACCCCGAATTTCGAAAAGCGGAAGGCGATTTGCACAATCTGGCACCGGAGTCAGGTGAAGTGAATAACGACCGTGGAAATATGCCGTTTGGGGAAGCAGGGCCTGTTCCTTTTGTTTACGGGCAGTGTCAGAGCCGTCCGGATTTTAAACAGCGGGTTTTTGAACCGCGCGATGAAGTCAAGGGTCTCGTCTCCCGTGTCTGGTTTTATATGTCAGACCGGTATGGTTTTGTGATACCCCTTAAGCAGCAAGCGATTTTGATGCAGTGGGACAGGCAATATCCACCGGATGCGCGCGAACGGGAACGCGACCGGCGTATTGCTGCAATTACAGGTGTGCACAATCCGTTTGTGACGGGTGAAAAGGTATGGGAAAAACATGTGGATATGCGGACAGCGAAACAGTCATTAACGCAGAAAATCAAGTCTGTTTTAGTGGTGGAGAGTCGTGATGGTGGCGATTTGCATAAAATTATCAAAGCGGTTAATGGACGGGGTTATTAATTTGATAAGTATATTTTTTATGCAGTAATCACCTTCCTTTGATATAGTTAACTATCAATAAAATTAATGGTTAGCTAGCTGAAAGATAAACCAAAGGAAAAACAATGAAAAAGACGGTGTTGTTATTAATCGTTTCGTTATTTTCTGGTGCTGCAATGGCAAAAGAAGGTGATCATACGCTATCGATGGGGTATTTAAAGGTAAATTCTGGCGGAATTAAAAAATTAACTGAGCATGTAGATCTAAAGAAGCCTGATGGCATCGCAACAGTTTATGTGGATGGTTATTCAGGGGCAGGGGGCGCATTCGCACGTTATCGTTATGAAATAACTAATGATTGGGGAATTACTAGCTCTATTGCTTATTCAAAAACAGATTATAGCTCATCATTTACCTTGAATGTTGACAAAATACATCTAAATATACCCGTGATGTTAACGGAGAGTATATGTCTTTAATGGCGGGTCCATCTTATAGAATCAATGAATACGTTAGCGTTTTTGGATTAGTGGGTTTTGGCTATAACAATGTGAACTTTGATTTAGATGTAACTAAATATGGTAAAAAAACGTTTTCAAAAAGTAACACCGATTTAGCCTATGGTGTTGGAATGCAAATAAATGTTTATCAAGGCGTTACCCTTGATATGGGTTATGAACAGTCTGGCTCTGGCGGCTGGAAAACCAATGCATTTACTGCTGGTGTAGGCTGTAAGTTTTAAGCTGCAGTTAAATTTAAAACATCAAAGGTAGTTTCATTAATTATATGTGCTGCCCGCCAGAATTTGTACAATTAACCTCCTTCTTTTTATAGATCCCTGAAGCATCCTGGCATCCTTCCTGTTCTGAACGACGGGGTTTTACGGCATATTTGATAAAAGATAACAGGGTTCATCATGCCAGTGAAATTTCAGCGGATGAGCATGTGTTATCGCTTGATTCTTTTATGAAGCTTGCTCATCGGGCAGGGTATTTAGTTATCCGCAAAGATAAATTGTTATCACTGTCCAATGAATGGTGATACGTAATTTGGAATAAAGTAATCATCGTATGATTTACAGGCCATGTCTCAGGTGGTTTTTTTATGGAGTCAACTCAATGGACGAATTTACATGGCGAACACAAATTCAGGACAGTCCCACGGGAGAATTCAGGCACAGAATCAAAGAAGTTGAATTTGGAGATGGTTATAAACAAGTATCGGCTGAAGGTATTCATCCCGAAACGCAATCATGGCCCTTCTCGTATTTAGGCAAAAAAGACGAGGTGATACCCATCTTTGATTTTATTCGTCACCATACGGTGAAGTCCTTTATCTGGGTGCCGCCTTTTGGTGTGAAGGGGTTGTATCGGGTGAAAGCAGATTCGATTCGCATGACCCCTTTTGCCGGTGTTGTGATGAAAATATCGGCGACGTTTGAGGAGGCTTTCTCAGCATGACTATGGTTTCTGATGTGCAACAATTAGCACCGGGTGAAAAAATCCAGTTAGTGGACGTTGATGGCAGTGCCTTTGGTGGTCCGGTATTGCGCTTTCATGCTTACAATTTTCGCCATACACCCGAAGAGATTGAACAGGCAGAAGGCGAATTAAAGCCTAAACCTATCTGGTGGCAAGGTAACGAATATGGCGCATGGCCTTATGAGATTTCAGGGCTGTCAAAAAGCGGTGAGGGAAGTCCAGCCAGACCGATATTAAAGGTGGGGAATATGGACAGTCTGATATCGTCACTCTGTTTACAGTTTGATGATATGGTTCAGGCGAAAGTGACCATTTTTGAGACTTTTTCGCATTATCTAGATAGTAAAAATTTCCCTGACGATAATCTAACGGCTAATCCGGATGAGTGCTTTAAACAGGTATTTTATGTTGACCGAAAAAGTCACGAAGTGGCGGGCAGTTTTGTGGAATTTGAACTCTCTTGCCCTTTCGATTTACAAGGCGTCATGTTGCCAGTGCGCCAGATACATAATCTATGTTACTGGTGCATGCGTGGCGGGTATCGCTCAGGTAATGGATGCGCCTACAACGGAAATCGATATTTTGATGAGAAAGGAAATCCGGTTGATGACCCTGCATTAGATGTTTGCGGTGGGCTGCTGAGTGATTGTAAAAAGCGGTTTGGGGAAAATGCCCCATTAGATTTTGGTGGATTCCCAGCAGCAGGGTTAATACGATGATAACAAAAGGTCTCACTGAAGCGATATTTAGCCATGTTAAAATGGAATTTCCGCAGGAAGCCTGTGGGATTATTTGTCAAAAAAGCCGTGTAAAACACTATTTTCCTTGCCGTAATCTTGCTTCAAATCCGACTGAACACTTTGAATTATCACCGGAAGACTATACCAATGCCGAAGACTGGGGAACGCCTATTGCTATCGTGCATTCTCATTGTGGCGACGGCGTGACGACGCAACCGAGTGGAATTGATTATTTGCAGTGTGATGCCAGTGAATTACCGTGGATAATTGTGTCTTGGCCAGAGGGTGATTTGCGCACTATTCAACCAATAAGTGAGCGTGAATTAACGGGTCGAGCGTTTGTTTTGGGTTACTCGGACTGCTGGACACTGATTGTTGATTATTTTCGGCAAGAACACGATATTACGTTAAATAACTATAGTGTGACTTATCCATGGTGGGAACAAGGCGAAAACCGTTATATGGATAACTATCTAAAAGAAGGCTTTGTCGAAATTAATGATACTCCTAAAGTCAGTGACGTGGTCATTATGCAGGTTCAGGCTGATGTACCAAATCATGCAGGTGTTTTGCTGGATAACAGCATGCTTTTACATCATTTATACGGACAACTAAGCCGTGTCACTCCCTATAGTGATTACTGGCGTGACCGGACCGTCAAAATTGTCAGAAGGAAAGCGTGGATATGAATGAACTAAGCACTGTTCGGTTATATGGAAAACTGGGCGTAAAGTTTGGCCGTGTCCATCAATTAGCGGTTAGCTCACCGAGAGAAGCGATTAAAGCGTTGTGTGTGCTTTATTCAGGCTTTGAACGTTATCTGGCTGATGCGCATTTGAAGGGAATTGAGTTTGCTGTCTTCAAGGGGAAAAGGAATATTGGCGAAGATGAATTTCACCTGAACACAAAAGAGGATATTCGAATAGCGCCGATAATTAAGGGCAGCAAACCAGGTGGCTTCTTTCAGACGATGTTAGGGGTGGCCATGATAGGCGCGGCAATGATGTTAGGTCCTGCCGGATGGGCAGCATTTGGGGCAGCTGGCTTCATGGGCGGGGCATTAGCTATGGGTGGTGCTTCAATGGCATTAGGCGGTATAGCGCAAATGTTGTCACCTCAGCCGCCCGGCGCTTCAATCCGTCAGGATGCGGATAATAAACCCTCTTATGCATTTGGCGGTGCGGTAAATACCACCGCTCAAGGCAATCCGGTGCCGTTACTGTATACACTGGATAGAAAAGAGATAGGTGGGGCAATCATATCAGCAGGGATTTACACCGAAGACCAAAGATAGTATCAATCATTGACATTAAGTTGCTAAGGCGACTTTTTTTATGGGTAAAATATGGCAAATCTTATTTTTGGGGCGAAAGGCGGTGAAGATGGTGGGCATAAACCTGTAGAGTCACCCGATAGCCTTTTGTCGGAATCAACCGCAAAATTACTCTTTGCTATTTCTGAGGGTGAAATAGTTGGCGGATTAGATGCTACCCGTGTTTTTCTGGATGGTACGCCGATTGGCAATCCTGACGGCAGTAAAAATTTTGAGGGCGTGACGTGGGAGTTCCGTCCAGGCAGCGAGCAACAGGAATATATCAAAGGCATTCCGACAGTTGATAACGAAATCAGTATCAACAGGGAGTTAAAAGATGATCAGCCTTATGTCAGGTCGATAAATAATATCCAGCTATCGGCTATTCGGTTACGTTTCTCTGTGCCTCAACTCCTTGAACAACATGATAATGGTGATACATCAGGTTACTGTATTGATTATGCCATTGACCTGTCGACGGATGGAAGTGGCTACAAAGAAGTGCTGCATGCTGCCTTTGATGGAAAAACAACCAGTGAATATCAGCGTACGCACCGTATCGATTTACCCGTTGCCCAGACAGGCTGGCAATTGCGAGTTCGTCGCTTGACCTCGAATAAAAATACGGCTCGCATTGCAGATAAAGTGAATATCTCCACCATTACTGAAGTGATTGACGCTAAACTCAGGTACCCTAATACGGCATTACTATTTATTACGTTTAACGCCCGGCAGTTTAATAATCGTATTCCGAAAGTCAGTCTTCGTCCAAAAGGTGGGTTACGGGTAAAGGTACCCTCAAACTATGATCCGGTTAATCGAAATTATATTGGCGTATGGAATGGCGCCTTCAAACTGGCAGCGACGAATAATCCCGCCTGGATTTTTTATGATTTAGTCCTGAATAATCGCTATGGTTGTGGTGAGAGAATTAATGCCACCCAGATTGATAAATGGGATTTGTACCAGATAGCACAATATTGTGATGAAAAAATCCCTGACGGTCAGGGTGGTTCAGGTAAAGAACCTCGCTTTTTATGTGATATTTACATTCAATCTCAGGGATCGGCTTATCAGGTGTTGCGGGATATTGCAGGCATTTTTAGAGGCATGACCTACTGGGCTGATAATTCAATCAAAGCGGTGGCGGATATGCCATCGGATGTATTCCGGATTTTCACTCAGGCTAACATAGTCGGCGGTAAGCCTGAGTACTCAGGTGGCAGCCAGGAAAATCGTTATACACAAGTGCTAGTTTCTTATTCGGATGCAGATAACCACAGCCATGATGCAATTGAGGCCGTGTCTGATAACAAATTGCAGCGCCGCTATGGTGTTCGTAAAACCGATATTTCTGCGATTGGATGTACTCGGCAATCAGAAGCTAACCGTCGAGGGCGTTGGTTATTGTTAACCAATGCGTATGACCGAATGATTACTTTTTCGACAGGGTTAGAAGGTGCTGTCCCTTCACCGGGGCATATTATTGGCGTGGCGGATGCGGATCTGGCGGGGCGTGTTATTGGTGGGCGAGTTTCAGCTGTGGATGACAGGAAAGTCACCCTCGACAGAAAGGCTGACATTAAACCCGGTGACCGGCTCATCATTAATTTACCTGATGGAGAATCAGAAGGGAGAACGGTACAAACGGTAAACGGTAAGATGATTACGGTGACGACGGCTTATTCCCAACCGGTAGAGAAAAATGCGGTGTGGACGGTGGATGCGAATGATTTGGCCATTCAGTTCTATCGGGTCATTAGCATATCGGATAATGCGGATAATACTTACACAATCACAGGCGCTTTTTATAATCCGAATAAGTATGCGCATATTGATTCGGGAGCCCGAATTGATAAAAGACCCATCACCGTCATTCCGCCTGGCGTTCAGGTGCCGCCAAAAACGTACGTATTTCTGCATATATCCAAATTAATCAAGGCATTGCCATCACAACATTAAGCGTCGATTGGGACGCTTCTGAGAATGCTATTGCTTATGAAGCACAATGGCGAAGAGGAAATAACAACTGGGTATCCGTTCTACGGACTTCAACATTGGGATTTGAGGTGCAGGGAATTTATGCTGGACGTTATCAGGTGCGGGTAAGAGCCGTTAATTCGTTTGATATTTCATCAATATGGTCGAATGCGCCTGAGACAGTGTTGAAAGGGAAAGAAGGTGAACTGCCCATACCTATTAATTTCCGAGCGTCCACGTTAGTCTTTGGTATTAAGTTGAATTGGGGATTTCGTGAAAACACGGAAGACACGTTAAAAACAGAGATACAGTATAGCAAAACCAATGATGGTGAAGGCTTGATGTTATTGGCTGATATCCCTTATCCGTTAAAGACACATGAAATGTCAGGTTTGGCAGCGGGAGTGGTTTTTTATTTTCGAGCAAGACTGGTTGACAAATCGGGTAATCAGTCGCCGTGGACAGAATTTGTTCTGGGTGAATCCGCATTTGATGCTAGTAGTATTATTGACGAAATTTCAGAAAAAGTTAACGACACAGAAGCAATTAAGCAGCTTAAATCAGGCATCGACAGCAGTAACGAAGCGACACTTGAAAATGCAAAAGGTCTTAACGGAAACTTTCAGCACTTTGTACGTGAAAACGGCAAGATGAAGGCTGAAATTGTCAGGGTTGATAATTATGTCGTTACAGAAACCAAAGCTTTAGCAGAATCCATACATCAGGTCAGAGCAACGGCTGATAATTCCTTGGCAGCAGCGGATAAGTCTTGGGCGGCAGCACAAAACTCGCTACAGGCGAAGTATGACCTGAAGAAGGGTGAGGCTTCTGCAACTTTTACTAATCTGGTCAAGATCCACTACGACGGTGTTGACTATGATGCGGGTATGGTGATGGGTGCTGAATTAAAAAATGGAAAAGTCAGTACTCAAATTGGCTTTAGCGCACGAACGTTCATCATCTACAACCCAGTTAATGGCAAAAAAGTGCCGATGTTTACTATTCAAAATGGGCAAGCCTCTATTAATGACGTTCTTATCAATAAAGCAGCCATTGAAAATGTGATAGTTGGTATGGATATTCGTTCTAAAAATTATCAAGCTGGGAAAACCGGCTTCAAAATAGATGGTGAGGCGGGTATCGCAGAATTTAATCAGTTACTGATTAATAAAGATTTTAAAATCTACGGCGATGAGTCAAAAATCGTGTTAGACAATACAGGACTGGCTGTGTATCCGACTTCTGGCGGTGTGATAAAACTCGGCAGGAGACCATAATGTCAGATTACGGTTTGTTTGTTAATTTAAATGATGGCTTTAAAACGGTTGAAATAACCAATAAAAGTCAAATACTAACTAAGTTATTGAGTGTAACCGGTCCTAATTTAAAACAAAGATACCATAGTTTCACCATACCTGAAGCAGACAAGTATCATCTGATTATTGTGCCCAAGGTCGTGTCCCGACTCTATTTTATTTCTAATAGCTATGCCGTCAGACCGCTCACGCTTGAGGATATACGGATAGAAGGAAACCAATTGAAATTTAGTTTTGATAAATGGGGAATCCATTGGTATTGGGGTGGACGAATGGGCGGTGTTTCTCAGCAAGGTCGGTTTATTTATGATGGTGATTTTGAAAGTCGATTTCAGATAGATGTGTATGGGTATCCTAAACAAGCCACAGTGGGGGATTATGGACTGTTTATAGGTGGATTAGGCGGTGCTGTCGAGATAACCCAGCAGTCAAAACTGGGCTATTGTGTGTTTCGGGAAAAGATAAGCATTAGCGCTAACAGTACATACACAATGCCGAGTGATGTTCCTGGTATTGATAAAAGTCTGGTTTTTATCCGACCTACCAACTCAAGTACCGTTGTTTCTATCTCCCGTGATAATAAAAGAATTTATAGTACTCATCAAACCGAGGTTTATGTGCTGGTTTTTACCAGTGATTTTACGCTGGTACCTGCTGATTACGGCCTGAATATTTACAATACAAAAGGAGCCTTGAGTTACTCATCTAACTATTTACCCTTCATCACAGGTGCTAATGTTACACTCACACAATGGGGAGTAACAACACCATTTGCCAGGCCGATGCTACAAGCCAATGAGTCAGCAGAAATGATAGATAGAGTTTACCAGGATTGGGCATATTGCAGGGCGGGAGGTTATGTATTTCAGGGTAATACGATAACGATCCAGCCTGGCAGAAAATTAGATTGGGTATTTGCAGATACTACAGGGATTGATTATATAAATTACAGTACTCCTACCTACATTATTGATTTTGAAATGTATTTCTAGAGAAGAACATTATGATATACAACACAGGCACCGTAACAATAGTGTCAGGGTCAGCTATTGTCAAAGGCACGGGCACAAAATGGAACAGTAATAACCCACTGGTATCAGCGGGTATGTTAATGCTTATCAAAAATGGCGATATGAACTATCCCTACATGATTAAAGCCGTTAACAGCGGTACAGAACTGGTTTTAGCGGAATCAGCAACATTTAGTGCTACTGACACCTCTTATACGATTAATCTTACTGAACCTAACAACAATAGTGATGCAGCCAGAGCACTGGTTGCTGCAAATACTTACATCCTGTACTTTTTGCAAAATATGGATACGTGGATGGGGGATAATGGTGTCGTTGAACTTACGTTACCGAGTGGGAAAACGGTTAAATTAGAATCGCTTAAAGCGCTACAGGAATTAGCTGCGGGTAAGACGGACATAAGTGTTGAGGAAATAAAGAAAGCACTGGAAGGTAAGGCCGATGCAAGTAGTGTTGAGGAACTAAAGAAAGTAATAGCGGGAAAAGTAGGTGAAAGTGCTATTGATGAAATAAAAAAATCACTTAAAGACATAGAAAAGTCACTTAAAGACAAGGCGGATGCAAGTAGCATTAAAGAACTAGCTGTTTATTATCCGGTCGGTGTCCCAATTCCCTGGCCGCAAGCGACAGTACCAAAAGGCTATCTCATGTGCGACGGTCGAGAATTCAACAAAGTCGAATGTCCCAAATTAGCACAGGTTTATCCTTCTGGCAGACTGCCTGAATTGCGTGGTGAATTTATCCGGGGATTTTCCAACGGTAGAGATAATGTTGATGTAGGAAGAACAATATTAACCACTCAGGGGGACGCTATCCGAAATATCACTGGACGCATACAATATGTGAAGTGCGGAAATGCGCCATATCTTAAGGACAATCTTTTTGTAACAGAAGACGGTTATTTCCATACATATTTAAGGGGGAATGGGGCTTGGGATGATTGGGGTTTAACTTCTTCTTTTGATATTTCTCGTGTCGTGCCAACGGCCGAGGAAAACCGTCCGCGAAATGTCGCATTTTTATATATTGTGAGAGCGGAATAATGAAATACAGCTTAGACATTACCAATACTATTCCGAAAAATGCCGTTAAAGCGGAAATAGGCGAAAAAGGTTTTGTGATATTGACAGGGTATATTCAGGTTTATCACTACTGTTATGATCTGGAACAGGAGAATACCACGCAGCCTTTGTAGATACTATGTCTCTGAAGGGAGGTAGTCTTCCAGCGGGTGCCACTTGAAGCGCGCCCAAAATTCCGGATAATGACGCGGTAGCTGTTGTTCATTGCAGTAAAGATGGTAAAAATGCAATAAGTATATTCCCGGCGACCGCTAAAGAAAAAGACAATATATGATACTACTAATCGAGCACCCTCGATTGTCAACTATCCTGGCGAACTTAAAGCCGGTTTACCCTTTTTAGAGCCTAAAACGTCGTTTGATTACTGATGGAGAAAAGTGGGTCACTGACAAGGAAGTGCAGAAAATAGGGACGCTACTTCTAGACGGCAACCTATGAAAAGCGAAATCGGATTGATGACGCCACCGAAATTATCCAACCATTGCAGGATGCGGTCGATTTAGATATGGCAACCGAGGATGAAAAAAAACAGCTCAGACGCTGGAAGCTTTATCGATTAAGTGTTTATCACAAATATATCTTAGCCGCGCCGAATATTGAGTGGCCGAAAGAACCAGAATAAGGGATCACTGTTAGACAAACCGCACCTTATTGGGGTATTAAATCAACTTAAATCTTTGAACAGGTTACTCATTTCATCTTTATTTAAGAATTAACATCTTTTTCGAGAAAATCGCTTAAAATTTATTTGAGGAAGTTTTAGAGAGTGTTTCGATTCTTCAAAGACTTGTTCCAATTCGTCATTTTGGCAGGTCTTTTTTTAGAATATATTTGTTAACGAAAAAGCTGCTTCTATTCCTAAGCGTCTTGAGGCTTCAAAGCCTAGCTTGACCTAATTCAATAGGAAGATGTGTTCTTGCCCGATGCCAATCAAAGCGTTTGATTTCGTCCTTACGCAAAATACGAATTTACTTTGCGTCATAGGTCATTTAACAACTTATTTCAAAGCTTTACCTGCTTTAAAATTCGGTACGTTCGCAGAAATTTTGGTAGCCCCTATAAGGCTTCCCGCATAGTAACCCATACTTTTCAGGTTATCCTACGAAGCTTCGCTTAAGCCGACTAGTAGAGATAAGGAGTCTTTATTTGCCTTACTGTACACACATACGGGTCATCAACGCTGATACGGGCTTATGCAAACCCTGTAACCCCGGCTTCAGTTCTTTACCGTATAAATTACCCAAAAATCACTTGCTAGCTGGCGATGAGTCATATAGTCATATGGCATGAAAAAATATCCCTTATCTCCGACGCCGTCTCCCCATGAATTACGAATGCGGAACAGCTGTGTACGGTCATCATATCCTACACACAGGACGGCATGTCCCCCGATTGGTTTGTCATCCTGCCCCGGTAAGGGAATATGCGTGGCAGGTGGCTGTTTATTGTTAAGCCAGCTGTCGTAAATGGTAAAACCGAACACAAATGGATATCCGTCGGCAAGGCAGGTTTTTAAGTGAGTGATATCCTGATGAATACGCTCATAGCGGGTAATGACATACTTGACTGCTTCCTGATAGCAGGATGCATTGGGTTTTTTCTTCGCCAAGGAGCTTGCAGGAAACTCCCCGCCGTCTTGTACCGGCGGCGCATCGTCATACGGCCACTCGTTTTCCGGACAAACACCGGCTTTATGAAGTGCTTTTATTCCGTCGCGCAGCATTGCCCCCGCGTCATAATCTACGCTGCCTTCAATAACTCGCTCATTGTAATAAATGAACAGTCTGGAAGGAGTAAAATTTGGTGTTTCTTTATGTGCAAGTCTTTCATACTGAACAGCTCCGGCTAGGGCATTTGCAGTACATGAGCCTATTCTACCCTGGTTATAGACGGGAAAAGAGGGTGTTAGGTCGACCGCGGGCGGCAGCCGGTGTATGAGAGTTTCATTCGGAAGGTAATGAATATCGCGAATATCTGGGATATCTGGAATATATCCCAGACGGGATTTAGTCCTTTTCCTGAGTTTTTTCACAGGCACCTTTCTCGTATTAGTCATATAGCTGAAGCCAGATAAATTTATATAACAATCATAACGTCAGATTAGGGTTTTTAAGCTATACATTAATAGTATTCCTATCAAATTAGACGACTCCAGCTATATGTATAAGGTTCGCATAATTCAGTTGTATGTATCACTATTTCTTTAAGTAGTCTGCTTAATATAGATTAAAAACTATATTTATGCTAATGGGAAGTTCGAAGAAAACTACCAATTTTTTTGTAAATAATTATTAATATAAAATAAACGTGTGTGTTTTGATAAAGCCCGTAGTAGCTCAGGCTTTATCTGACAGTTACAGGTTATTTATACAGTATCTATCAGGGGTAATTTCTTGTGTTCTGTAATTTTAATCTTTAAACAGGTTGCTCATTTCAATATCAGTCAAACCAGTAAATTTCATCACAGATTGCCTGTCCTTCCCACTTTCGGGCATTTGACGCGCTATTTTCATGGAAGCCTGTTTTCGCCTTCAAGTTTTCCTTGTTGCATGCCTTGTTGCATATTTTACTTAATTGCCCCTTGACAGGGGCATTATATTAGCAGCGTTGTAGGAAATGTGTTAGTTCCGCTTTATGCCAACCAGAGAGTGAGTCATTTAGCATTAGCTGATTATCGTTTGCAGCCTGAGATAACAGGTTATCTATCTCTGAAATCACCCTGTCAGCATTTTCACGTTTGCGAATAATCCGTTTAATCGCTGTTTTTTCTGCATCAGCTATTTTATCTTGAAGCTCTTCCGTTACGTGCCAGATACGCTCACATTCCGAAGCGATAGAAGGTACTAACCGTACTTCCATCGGATAAGGTGAGGGAATGCCTGTGACTTCTCTTAATGCATACCAGATAGCATTATTCCATGCATCTCTGAAACGAAAGTTTTGCGTCATGAGTGCAATGATACGGGCAAGATTTTGGGTATCTTTATTGCTAAACTTTTCGTGCGCTTCCTGTTGGGGTTGGTATTTGGGATGCTCATATTTGCCAGTTTTGCGGATCGATGGGAGGACTTCATTTGTTACCCATTTACGAAAACGATGAGGGAGCGTTCCTTGTTTTACTGCATCACGGCAACGGAGCGCTA
Organism: Candidatus Phloeobacter fragariae; assembly: GCA_047291315.1. Classification (GTDB taxonomy): domain Bacteria; phylum Pseudomonadota; class Gammaproteobacteria; order Enterobacterales; family Enterobacteriaceae; genus Arsenophonus; species Arsenophonus fragariae. Next base: position 14,257 of record JBDPYZ010000023.1, read on the forward strand.
GGGTAAACATACCAGATTCGGATATCAAGGAAATACGCTGAGCGCCTATTCCAGGCTGACTGTCGGTTAAAGCGACGGTCGTCTTTTCGTCATCATCTAATTTGTTTAAAGCATCTCTGTTATTGCTGATTCCGAGAGCAGAACATATATCAATACCCACAAACCACGGCTCACCGCTCAAAATAACTGTACGCACTTCATGCATTTCAAAGGAGAGTGGAATAATAGATAGTGTGGTCATAACGACCTCCGATGGTTAACCTAATCTACCACCACCAAAAGACGCTAATCTTTGATTGGTGGTGAACTGAATGGAGTTAGCGTTACCGGAGTTAACCAACCAGCCAGCTTTTCAGCTGCCCCATCCAGCCCACCATTGAAAGGTATAGCTAGATTACGACATTAAAAAACACGCTCGCGGCGTGCATATGTCGCGGTTAACTTCAATCGGAACGCTAATCCCGACACCTGATTTTGCAGATGCAGTCAAACTATAGCGCATAATTTCTTCTTCCGTCAATGGGTATTTATTATGCTGCTGCGATCCCGTTCATCATTACACTTAACAATCGCGGGAATTGGTTATAGTAAAAATGAGGTTGAGTCTGACGGGGATGGTTTGGGTCAGTTAGATTTTTGCCAAACTGCAATCCGTTTTCCGTCAGTGACCAGAATAGTTTTTCTTTGTCAGGATGTTTGTTACTGGGACGCGATTTACGCTCAACAATGCCTAGTTGCAAACGTTTAAAGCCAGATGGTGGGCTGTAAGGTTTACAATGTAATTGTAAAAGTTCCGTAAAAGAATGTGTCACTTCGCTTGAACCTGTTAAGCTCCCCTCTGGTGTATCAACAGCGTAAGCAGGAAGTATATCCGGCATACCAAGGGAAGATTGCAGTTTTTTCATTGCACCAAGTAGACCAGCAGGGGCGATACGTAGTTCCTGCTTGTAAAAAGCGATCATGGCTAAACCAGCTTGTACTTTTTCGACCAGTACGCCGTTATTGCTTTTTACTGAATCTCTAAATCGCTCGTAAACCTGAACTTTAAAAGCAGGGTCTATCCATGCTGCATATCGGATGGCGATAATTTCAACTGCCCAGCTTCCCGACTCAAGGCCACCTTTGATGATATTGACCGAAGCTATTTTCGTAGCTTCGCTTAAAGATTGAACAAATCCGTTTATGCCCTCTGATTTGAGAAAGTTTGATGGTCGCTGAGATTCAGTCGCTTTGCCTTGGGCAACAGCGGCACGGTGTAAATCATTAAGACAATAACGCCCGAAAGCGTCTTGGCGGACAATAGTATTTTCAATAATAACTAATTTAGACATAAATATTTTTCCGTAATTAAACGAATGGTTAAGGTTATTTGGGAATTAAAAAAGAGGGTAATTTTGAACTGAGATTTCAGTCCAGATTAGGTAAAACTAGAATTCACTATGCGCTGTAAGTAATTGATTTATAGTGAGTGAAATCGCTTGTTTTTACGTGTAAATGCGTATATTAAATGAACTATATTTTTATAAGATATTGATATTTATTGTTTTTATTTTATATTATCCACAATGGGGGCCATTGTCGCTGTTATTGGCCTGGAATTAGCGCAAACGGCAGCTGGTATGGGAAGGCTTTTACCTAAAGCGGATATACCGGTTGATTCAAGTGGTTTGATTATCTCAGTAGTGACGTTGATCGTAACTATTCTATGTTTGGTGGTTTTTCGTGGCTTCTTAGCGATTATTCCTATTTTGATTGGTGTGGTTGCCGGCTATCTACTCGCATTTTTAATGGGAAAAGTTGATTTAACCCCGGTTATTACCGCGCGATGGTTTTCATTCCCGACATTTTATACTCCACGATTTGAGTGGTTTGCTATTTTGACTGCAGCGCTGGTTGTTATTGCGGAACATGTAGGTTATTTGGTTGTGACCGTTAATATTGTTGGTCAAAATTTATTAAAAGATCCAGGTTTACACCGTTCAATATTTGCCAATGGTTTATAAACCACTATTTCGGTTTTTTTTGGTTCAACACCTAATACCACATATGGTGAAAATATTGGTGTGATGGTGATTACTCAAGTATATAGCACCTGGGTAATTGGTGGTGCTGCAATTTTAGCTATCATGTTGTCCTGTGTCGGTAAATTAGCGGCTGCAATTCATCTTATTCTGGTTCCAGTAATGGGGGGTGTTTTTTTATTACTTTATGGTATTATCGCCGCATCAGGTATCCGAGTATTAATTGATTCTCAAGTAGACTATAATAAACCACAAAATCTAATCTTGACTTCAGTTATTCTGATTATTGGCGTAAGTGGTGCAACGGTTCATATTGGTGCTTCCGAGTTGAAGGGAATGGCGCTTGCTACTATTATCGGGTATTATTATGTCGTTGGTTTTTCGCCTAATTAATATTATTCGCCCAGAAAAACGTATATAATCACTAAGCTTGAGTCGGTTGAGAAGATTAAAAAGTAGCTAATTTTTGCTATAATAATATGCAAATCATTAGTTCTATCGGATGATATTGTTTAAGTTCATCTAATTACAACTTTTGTGTTAAGCTGTATGCGTTTCTTATTCTATACAGAAAGAGGTGCTTCTGAATACGCTGTCGCAGCTTTCATTACCTTTATCTACGCCTGATGATGAAACCTTTGCCAGTTTTATCACTGGCGAAAATGGTATTTTATTAGAGGCCATTAAATCTGCTGTTAATCAACCCCATAGTAGCTATATTTATTTTTGGTCTCAGCAAGAAGGTAGTGGAAAAAGCCATTTATTACATGCTGCATGTACTGAATTGTCACAAAAAGGCGTGGCGGTTGGTTATGTTCCTCTGGATAAACGTAGCTATTTTGTCCCTGATGTTTTAGATGGTATGGAACATTTAGCACTAGTTTGCATTGATAATGCTCATTGTATTGCTGATGATGTGGAGTGGGAAATAGCACTTTTTAATTTATATAATCGTATCTTGGAAAACGGCAAAAGCTGTTTATTGATAACCGGTGATAGGCCGCCAAGGTTGATTGATTTAACATTACCTGATTTAGCATCCAGACTTGATTGGGGGCAGATCTATAAACTTCATCCACTTAGTGATGAAGATAAGATCCAGGCACTACAATTACGCGCTAAATTACGAGGTTTTGAGTTATCTGAAGAGGTTAGTCGTTTTGTATTAAAACGTTTGGATAGAAAAACTCGGACATTATTTACCATGTTAGATGAGTTAGATCATGCTTCGATTGTAGCTCAACGCAAACTGACTATTCCCTTTGTTAAGGATATTCTTAAGCTTTAATTTAAGAGGTAAACTTGTTTTACCTCTTAAAGCATACAAGGTTATTTAAATGGCTTTTTTACTTGTTCAGGTTGACGACTCAGCTGAGTATGATTATTGAGAACAACTATAGATCGCTCAATCAATACTGGATTATAATGCATTGTTTGGAGTAACATATCCGCCAGATAAATTAAGTGTTTGATAAATTATTTCATTAGTCCTAATTAATTGATGAGGATAAGTGAAACCTAGTTGTGAAAGTAAGATTTTTAAGACATTGATACTTAGTGGTGTTTTTTAGATATTCAACGATGTGGGGTTTAAGCGCCATATCTTCTAATAGCTATAAAATTTCTCGGCTTTTTGAACAACGAGAATTATAGTAAATTGTCACTTGTTGAGACATATTTTAAGTTCCTTAGCGTTTTTGTAATTGTTTATCACGAATTTGTAACTGACGTAGTGCATCAATGCCGGCATCATATCTGGCTTGATCATAACTACCGGTTTTTGTTAGCCGACTGGCATCGGTAAGATATTGAATGGCAGTATTATAATTACCACGCAAAGCCATGCCCTCAGCGTAAGCTGCTAACTCTTCACTACGTTTAGTTGAAACTTTTGCGAGCAAACTCCAACCATTTAAGTCATTGGGATTATTGAAGGTGTATTTACGCAACAATTGACTGCATTGTTCATACTGATTATTTGCAATATAGGCATTAGCTAGATTAATTTGTAGAACTGGATCATTCGGCGTGTTCGTTAATGCATTTTGTAAACGAGAAATCGCCTTTAGTGGTTGATTTAATCCTATATCTATATCGGTCATTAGATCAATAAACCAAGGATTAGCTGGCTGTTTAGCCAAAAGTAGGTTCATAATATTAGCGGCGGCCTGATATTTTTTGTCTTGATTAAGTAGTAGTGCATGACCATAATCCGCCGCCATTCTTTCTTTAGTATCACCTTGGCTATACTGTGATAAATTTTGTTCAAGGACAGGTTTTTGCCCGTCTGAATACATGGTAAGGATCCGTATCCGAGCTAGCATAAAATCCAATGACGGTGGAAGATTAACTTTTGGGTATTGATTTGAACGATTTAGCACATCAGCTAAACGGCTATAGGGTAAAGGATGGGTTAATAACATCTCTGGTGGTTTCGACATATAATGACTCTGATCGGCTAAAATTTGCATAAAGTCAGGCATGGCGCGTGGATCAAACCCGGCGCGACGTAAAGTTTGTATGCCAATTCGATCGGCTTCTTGCTCGTTAGATTGAGTAAAGCTTATTATTCCTTGTTGCCCACCAGCTAATGTTCCTGTCAGCGATGCAATACCTGCTTGTGGGTTAACTATCATTAATAGTGTTGAACCAATGGCACCTATCCAGGCTAATGGTTCATTCCGTTCACGATCTTCTAGCATACGGGCAAGGTGTCTTTGTGTTACATGAGAAATTTCATGGGCGATGACTGAGGCCATCTGACTTTCATTTTGGCTATAACGAAAGAGGGCCGAATGGAGAACGACGTTACCACCAAAATACGTATAAGCATTAATATTAGGGTTATTTATCAGGTAGAAATGGAACGGTGTTTTTACTGAGTGGGCATTTTTTACTAATCGGATGCCGAGATGATTAATATATTGATTTAATAAGGGATCGTAAATAAATGGTGTGCTAGCACGTAATTGGCGTGTCAGTGCGTCGCCAATAATGATCTCTTGATCAATAGTTAATGTACCGCCTGCTGTAGTACCAATATCGGGTAGATTATCCTCAATCGCGGTATAAACAGGCTTTATTGGAACTGCTAACATTATTGTTATTACAAGAGTAATATGCTGTTTAGTAAATTTTGTATTCATAAACCTGAAGTATCCCTTACGATTGATTATGTTGTTAAATAATATTTTTTATGATAGAAAACATTACTGGAGAATCTGTCAATTGCTATAATTTCGTGGATTAAAGACTAATTTACCACATTCAGGAGTGAATATATGCTTGAGATCTTTTTTCGATGGTATCGTCGAAGATTTTCAGATCCTCAGGTTGTTGTATTGTATTCTTTTTTCATGAGATTTTAGCTCCTTTATTAGTTGTTATCGTGTTTACTTGAATGGCCAACCCAACACTGGCTAAGTTAGGCTTTCGCGCTTGGCGGCGGTGTCCATTGTGCTAAGAATTTAGTGCTATGGTTTTTTTAATTATTGTGCTCATTGTCTGGTAGCAAGGAATGAGTTTGTTATTTGATTTACCTTCAATGGTAAATAGTTTTAATGAATATGCAAAGGCACTGCCTGAACGTTATCCTTCTTTGGTTGATGCCGGTATTATTGATATGATAGCGGATAATTTACGTGGTCGTTTATCTACTTTAGGTGAATCTGTGGTTAAGTATTCAGTCGCTTCAGTTATTGGTATTATTACCATATCAATATATCTGGTTTTAATACCGCTGATGGTATTTTTCTGCTGAAAGATAAGACTAGAATGATACGTGGATTACAACTTATTTTACCTCGTGATCGGTTGTTAGTTGGACAAGTTCGGTAGGAAATGAACCAACAGATCATTAACTATATTCGTGGTAAAGTTATTGAAATGGTTATTGTTGGTATTTCTGTCTTGATCCCTTATTATTGGCGCGGTAGTGGTTACCATCCCAAGTAGTATTAGTTACTCTTTTTCAATGGGGTATTGGACCCGACTTTTGGACTTTCTAATCGCTTATTTAGTTGTTCAGGCGCTCGATAGCAACTTATTGGTGCCCATTTTATTTTCTGAAGCGGTAATTTTGCATCCGCTAGTGATTATTTTATCTATAGTGGTTTTAGGGGGTATTTTGCCATTCCACTGGCAACTTTAATTAAAGCCGTTATGGCATGTATGGCCAGAAGATAATCTAGTAACTGAAAAATAGTTTTTTAATTGTTAATTGCCACCAAAACATGCAGAGGCAATTAACAATAGATATTAATCACCGATGTGTATTGAGATAATTCAGTACAATTTTGTGATGATCAGTTGTTTTGAACTTGTCAAACACATGTTCAATTTCACCTTTTGAATTAATTAGGAAGCTAATGCGATGAATACCATCAAAAGTTTTTCCCATAAACTGCTTTGCTCCCCATACACCGAATTTTTCCGCAACTTCATGCTTGTGATCCGATAGTAATGTGAAATTTAGCATCTCTTTTTCAGTGAAACGTAATAACTTTTCTGGTTTATCAGTACTTATACCAAAAACTTCAACATCCATTTGTTCTAATTTATCCATCTCATCACGTAATCCACAAGCTTGTATTGTACAGCCGGGAGTCATTGCTTTGGGATAAAAATAAATCAAAATTCGTTGGCCAAGATAATCAAATAAATTGATTATTTCGCCATCTTGGTCAGGAAGGCTAAATTGAGGGGTCTTATCACCGGCTTTCAATGGGCTCATTAGATTCTCTCCATTTAATTCTATATGTTATTGCGATTTGCCTATAATGTTAATTGTACCTTGAGCATTTAATTTTGTGCACAAGATTGTTTAAATCTATTCTTGATAATTCATTCATTATCATTAATAAGACTTTGGGCATTTATCTGAATTTCAAGTTGTTCATTATGTTTGTCTGTAGCTGGAAGTATTTTTGAAACAAGTTCGATAAGGTTTAAGTTATGGCTGATAAATAAGCAAGTAAATTGTTCAACTATACTGGGAGCGACATTAACAATAAATTTGGCGATTATTATTGAGAAATATTCTTTATAAACTTCAGAAGTGATTCTTTTCATAATAAAATAATAGTCCTAATTCAGCACCTTCCTTAAGTAACGTAGCTTCTTTTAAAGAAATTGATTGCGAGCTATCTGATAATATCATAACAAGGAAGAATTTTGGCCAAATATAGCCATACAATTATCTTCAATTTTACATCTGTACTTGCTGACCAGTTGAATTATGGTATTAATAATACCGGAATGATCTGCAACAAATACAATAACGATGAGAGATTTTTGTTCATTATCTGGCAAGTTATTTCCCTTATATATTTATGATATTCTGAATAGCTTATGGTAACCATAAAAAAACCTCCTTACAAGATAAAAAACCAATATATCAATATAATACGCTTACATACTAAGGGGAGATTAAATGATATTTAATGGAATCAAATAGTAACTTTTTTGCTAGTTTTTTAATTTTAAAAGATTTATTTGCTGATAAAATAATAAATTGGGCGAGAAAAATAAGCTGAAAGTAGGATAATAATCATTATTTATTTTTCTTAAAACAGATATACTATTAATAAATTTCATTAAATTTTGTGTATGAGAAGTTTTTTTTCTTTAGACTGAAAAGTACCATAATTTTAATGTCTCATTTAGGAAAAAGGTTATGGGTAATAATTCTATTGAATATCGGAATTTTTTGCGTGGAAGTCTTGCTGCGATTGTTACCCCAATGGATATAAAAGGGCAAATAGATAAACCAAGTTTGAAAAAACTGATTGATTATCATGTTCATAATGGAACAACTGCGATTGTATCTGTTGGAACCACTGGAGAATCAGCGACACTTGATCATAGTGAGCACTTAGATGTGGTATTGACAACATTAGAGTATGCTGATGGTAGAATTCCGATTATTGCAGGCAGTGGTGGAAATGCAACAAAACAAGCTATTGCAGTAATTAAATCTTTAGAAAAAACCGGCATTGTTGCTTGTTTGGCGGTAACACCTTACTATAATAAACCTTCACAGGAAGGACTCTATCAGCATTTTAAGGCAATTTCTGAGCAGACCGATTTGCAGCAAATCTTATACAATGTTCCTTCGCGTACTGGATGTGATTTATTTCCTGAGACAGTTGCTAGATTAGCAAAGTTAGGTAATATTGTTGGGCTTAAAGAAGCCAGTGGTGATTTAAGTCGTGTGAATCGCATTCGGAGATTAATCAATGATGAAAACTTTATTTTGCTTAGCGGTGATGATGCAACTGCGATAGACTTTATACAATTAGGTGGGCAAGGGGTAATTTCTGTAACAGCCAATATTGCCGCCAAATTAATGGCTGAAATATGCAAGCTAGCATTAACAGAAAAGTATGCCGAAGCGCATAAGCTAAATCATCGACTAAGTGAGTTGCATCATCAATTATTTATCGAGCCTAATCCCATTCCAGTTAAATGGGCCTGCTATCAGTTAGGACTTATTAATTCTGATACATTGCGCTTACCGATGACACCATTAACCCCGACCGGTCAGATAGCGGTACAAAAGGCGCTAAAGATCGCTGATTTACAAAAAGTTTAGGAAAATTTAATGGCAACATTATTGCATAAATCAAAGGTTATTAAGCTTGCAGGACTTTCACTTACTGTATTTTTGGTAGCTTGCACTAGTAATCAACGTTATAAGCGTCAAGTCAGTGGTGACGAGTCATATTTAAATATACCTCCGTTAAAAAATTTGACTATTCCTCAAGGTATGTCATTACCGTTACAAAACGGTGAATATGATATTCCGCCAGCTAATCAAATTGGCGCTGTAGGTAAAGCATTAGATATCCGCCCTCCTATTCAAACACTTTCGTTACTTAGTGACACCCATACCGATAATAGTCTAACAGCGAGTCGTTTATTTTTAAGTAATACAGCTGAAAACAGCGCTCTTTGGTCGCAAATTAACGCTATTTTGCAACAAAAAATGCTCAAGGTTACGCAAAAAAATGATTCTGCCCATTCCTTAATTACAGATTGGATTACTTGGCCGCGAGGAGATGAGGATATTCCTTTACAAACTCGGCAGAAAATTCATCTGGATTCACAAAATAATCAAATAGTTATCACGATAACTAATGAAGGTATGAAACAGGGTGAAGAGAGCATTATCAATCCGGTAGAAATACAACGCTATAATATATTGATGCTAAATGAGCTGATTGATTCAATAAATAAACTACGTAATACCGCAATCAGTTTTGATGCCCAGGGGCGTTATACCGTTATTGATGTGCAAACTGGTAGTGATAGCATAGGGCTACCTCAAATCATTGTACGTGCGCCTTATGATATTGTTTGGGATAGATTACCATCAGTGCTTGAAAGAATTGGTATGAAAGTTGGTGATCGTAGTCGTTCGACGGGATCGATTAACCTCACTTATAATGGTATGAGTGATCGTGGTTGGCAAGCAATTGGCGTCGATAATCCAACCATGGTAAAAGGTGATTATAAATTGCAAGTTGGTGATATGAATAATCGTAGTAGTCTGCAATTTATGGCGGTGAAAGGGACAACGTTAACGCAAAAACAAAATGATGAAATGGTCGCGGCATTAAAAGCGGCGTTTAGTAAAGTAAGTAGTTAATCAAACTGAGTTTATTATTATTACTATAACATTGGCTATATAAATGATAGATGATTTGTAGCGATTCACTATAGATCATCCATTTTTGTTTTGCTTGGTAAGTTTTGGGTTAACTAAAATGTTTTTGTTAAAGTTATTTAATTAACATGAATAATTGCTAATCTGTTATTTTCTTATTGTCTAATAAAAAAAAGTTTGCGTCTGGTTTTAATGCTTATTTAAGCCCTTTTTTATTAAAATGATCAAATTTTGGAGTAGGTAAAATGCAGAAAAAAGTTGAGTGGTATCGTGGAAAAGCGAAAACCGTATATTTTACGGATGATCCTAATTTATTAATATTAGAATTCCGCAATGATACTTCGGCACTAGATGGTGAGCGTATCAAACAGTTTGAACGTAAGGGAATGATAAATAATAAATTTAATCATTTCATTATGCAAAAATTGGAGCAAGCCGGTATTCCAACCCAAATGGAGTTATTACTGTCAGATACTGAGTCATTAGTAAAAAAATTAACCATGATCCCGGTTGAATGCGTTATTCGTAATCGAGCAGCCGGTTCTTTAGTTAAACGGCTTGGCATCGAAGAAGGTACCTTACTTGAGCCACCTATTTTTGATCTATTTTTGAAAAATGATGCGCAGCATGACCCAATGATTAATGAATCTTACTGTGAAACTTTCGGTTGGGTTAGTAAAGCGCATCTAAGCGAGATGAAGCGATTAAGCTATAAAGTTAATGAAGTATTGAATGCGCTTTTTGATAAAGCAGAGTTGATTCTGGTTGATTTTAAACTTGAATTTGGCTTGTTTAATGGTCAAGTTGTTTTAGGTGATGAATTTTCGCCAGATGGTAGTCGTTTATGGGATAAAAAAACCAAGGATAAATTAGATAAAGATCGTTTTCGCCAGAGTTTAGGTGGATTAATTGAAGCTTACGAAGAGGTTGCTAAGCGCATATGTGTTTGCTTAGATTAAAAAAGTTTTTTGCAAAAAAGTTTCGAGTAGAGATTGTTTAGCAAATGACTTTATTTTATTGACTGCTCATTATTAGCTATTCATTTACTTTTAATAAGATATAATTAATAAGAGCAGCTTAAGTATTAATTGGCTGCTCGCGCTGTTTTATTAAATTAAGTTGATGAGTAGGCGATATTGAAAATTATTATAGTAAAATTTTTATCTTATTTTATAAATATGAGATTTTTTATATATATTTGTAGCTATGTTTTACCTTTTTATCTATTTATTAAATGTTTTTACTTTTACCTTTATAGATTAATATTTAAGTGAGTTACAAAATTATTAATTAAATAATATTTTTCTTTATTTAATTAGTTAAATATAAATAAATTAATTAAATAATAAAAATAATTGAATTATATTAATCATTTAAATTCGATGAATTTAAGTATATGGTTATTTATTAATAATATGGATTAATTTTATCATTGAATTATTAACTAAGATTAATAAAAAATTAAACGGCTATTATATCACTATATAGTTAATAACATAATTTATACCGGAATAAAATTAAGTAATCTATTTAATAATTAGTTAAAGAAAATAAGGAAGAATATATTCAAAAAGATAGCTACTGAAATTAAATATTTTTATCCTGTTTAATCAATATATCCATTATGGATAGGTTTTATATTTGTCAAAATTAATAATAACTAAGATCACCAAACGCGATGATATGACTGAAAAAAATATGAGATGAATAATTTTGATCCGAAAAAAAATCTTTCGATGGTTAGAAAATTGACTCGATTTTTAAGTGCTGCTCAAGACACATCGATTATTGCTAAAAAGTGACGAAATCAGTTTATTGAGTCTGTTTCGAGTTAAGATTTCATCTGGTCGTATGCTTTTTAATCTAAAATCCCGATTTTAGGTGCACTAATTCTAGGTTGTGGTTTGTGGGTTGTTAAACCGCAGTTTATTACCACAATTGATAAGGATCGATGCCTAAAAATCCCTTTATCAACGTGGCAAAGCCGAGTTTTGCTATTTCTCTCTCTCATCCATCTCCAATGCTTTAGACCAGGGGTAGCAACGTGCTGCACTTGCGATTTGCCAGAAAGCCGTAGTAACGCACCATCTTAAAATGGCTGGCAGAAATATGGCTGATATATCGCCGGAGCATTTCTTCCTGTGACAGAATTTGTTGTTGATGTGTTTGTTTCCGGTGGTCATAGTAGTTGTGAACAATGGATCCCGTCACTATAGTGTCATAGTTTAGCTGCCGAGATAGGCGGACGTTTTAAATAATGGCCGATATATTTGACGTTACCCCAGGCTCTTCACGTTTTCTTTGCAAAGTGGACTTTCCAGTTAGGTTTATATTGGACTTCAAGATAACGACACCAGGGATGGTAATTATAGATATGGCTAAATCTGGGTAAATTTATGGGTGTTGCACAACGGAAAAGATTATTAAGTCACAGCCAGTTATCATTGAAGAAAGGCCAAAGTAAGTGAGGCATGGTAAAGGTGATGTGCTGCCAGTCACAATCTTGTTGTTCCGCTATCCATTGCTCAGTGGCTTTAAATCCACAGGTACTAGAGGCTTTGCTCTTGTAGCTTTGCGAGAATGTGGCACTCGCTAGAAATTCAGCAATAGCGTCGAATCCCCATAGCACAAGCACTACAGGCCAGCATGTGCTCAACGGAGGGTTTTATCCATTCACTGATGGAATCGCCGTATTTTTCCAGGAAATGCTTTCAGCCATTATTGTGCTGAAAGAGTAATTTTGTCGGTCTGGGAATTGACATAGTGCAGAGTATAAAAGATCTGAAGGGGGTTGCCTAAGATTGGAGCTGCAAAGCAGCGAGGTTCTTGCCATCGGCGGGCTATCGTTCATTCAATTATACTTCGGGTCTTGTTATGAACCCTGTATACAATATTTATGAGAAAAATCAATTTAGAGGATTTGTCTATTTGACCGATTGGTCATAATATGATGGCCGCTATGAGTGGGATTATGCAGATGATAAATGCGATCGGGTCATGGATTTAATGCGTCTTGATCCATCTGATTTTGATAAAATAATCACTGTTTTCCTGATATTGTCGGTGATAACGGTAATAAAAAAGCAACCATGGATAGGGCAGCAAAAGATTATCAACGTAAACTTAATGAAGCTACTTTTACTGACTTTTGGGGGATGTTTTTTCATATCGGAATTACGGCTTTGATGGCTAGAAAACTAATGATGTAATGTCAATGTTTAATCAATGAAGTGTGCAAGATGTTCTTGGTGGTTGAGAATGCTTAAAAAGAAAAATCCAGATTTGAAATTAGCCTTTAGCGTTGGTGGGGTTGGACAATGAGCGAGGCTTTCCATTGTCTTGTCGCTGATGCGGAAAAATGTAGAACATTCTTCTTGAGTATTGTCGACATTTTGCAACGTTTCCCTATGTTCACTGAGCTGGATCTTGACTGGGAATATCCTAATGTACCTGGTGATACTAAAATAGCTGGTATGAAACAGATCCAGTGAATTTTCCAAATTAGTCAAAGAATTGAAACAAACATTGGCTGATTCGGTACATAGTAATGTGAAGATTAGTATCGCTGTTTTTGCCGATCCTGAAAAAATGGGAAAAGCTAATATTCCGGCTATGTTAGAAGTGTAGGTATGGTGCATTAATTTAATGAGTATGATTTTTTGATACCTCTTCGGAAAAAGAATTGGCACACCACACCTATATCTATTCTAATGGAGGTCATAATGAATGAAGTCTGGATACGGTGGTAAAAGTACTTAAACAGATGAATGTTCCGATGTCGCAGGTTTTTATTGGTTTTGCTGCTTATTGCTTATAGTCGTAATGCTAAAAATGCGGAAATTACTAGTTATTCTCCATTACGCGGTAGTTACAATCCAAAACTAGGTACCACAACCGGTTCGTCTGAATAAGGTGTAACAGAGTGGCAAACTATCTCGACTTAGATAATGCTTTAGGTAAGAACGGCTTTATATTATATACAGATGAGCAATCCGATGCTGATTATTTATATAATTCAAGTTAAAAGCTGTTTATGTTGATTTAAATACAAAAAAAAGCTAAATATGTCATAAATAACGTGTTAGTTGGTATATTTACCTGGACTATAGAGCAAGATGCAGGATTATTAGTTAACGCCGCACGCTAAGGGATTGGCTGTCAATTAATTAGTAAAAAAATTGAAATGAGTAAATATTACTTTAAAGGGAGAAACGATAGATCATAGGTTACTGCGATGATTGATGGACTGACAAGTGTAAATATGGGTTAAAGAGTTGAATTGTCAACACAGAACTCATTTTCTAGAACTTCTGACATTTATGGGACGTTCCTAAAGAAATTAATGTTGAGATACAAGATAAATCAATACTTAGTTTTATTACTCCTAATGTTACTAAAGCCAAAGATTTTAATATAACACTGACTGTTACTGATGAATTAGGTAATAGGGTCAGTTTGAAAGATCGGAATTGGGAAGCGCAATGGTGGAGTCAAAATGATGAAGGCGAGTTAGAAGATGGCAATGGTGCAGGTCCAAGCCCATGAAAAGAAATTAACTAATTGATTTATCATTTCTAGCTAAAAAGGTTTGCGAATAAAGTGATGATAAAAATGGTGTCCACAAAAATAGATTGGACACTGTTTTTTTAGCGTTAGCTAGTATCAAAATTTTAATATCCGTTAGCGAGAAATAGCTTGGTGGGATATTATTTGGCTGCCTGATTAATTTTACCCTGATAGTTTTTGCTAGCCTTAATAGCTTTTGCCATTAATAGCAGTATTTAAAGATGAATTGTCGAATGGTAAACAAATATTATTTTGTAAAAATAGGTGAAGAAAGATTTATGCGTAAAAAAACTTTATTTACTATTTTAAGTATAAACATCAACGCATTTAACTTAAGTTATTTAAATTTTAAATAGTATTTAATTAACTAGTAAAACTAGAAAATAATTTTTATTTTATCACTTCTCTGTGGCTTGCAACCGTTTTTTTGCTTAGTTTCTACTATAGTTATTTTTCTATTTAATCAGTAGCATTGAAATGAATTTATTAAATTTTATCGCGACTATGAATTAATAATTAAATAATAATGAACATGATTCGCTATAATTCCATTAAGGCCCAATAAATCTGTAATGTTGGGAGATGATATGCGCTGACGGGATCATCGCAGAAGCGATAATATTGAAGACAGGCAAAATCAATCGGGCAGAATGGGATCACCTTTTGGTGGTGGTGCTATGCGGTTGCCATTACGTGGAAAAAGTAGTTTATTCATTTTAGTGGTTGTTCTGGTTGCCGGCTATTATGGTATTGATTTAACCAGCTTTATCACCGGAGAATCCAACATCAACTTCTCTCAGCAGACTAATTACCAACCGATTAGTGCTAAAGATCAGCAATTGGCTTATTTTACCTCAGTTATATTGGCTTCAACTGAAGATGTCTGGCAAAAAGAGTTTAGCAGGTTGGGGCGTAGTTATAGTGAGCCTAAATTAGTTCTTTATCGAGGTTATATTACCACTGCTTGTGGCACTGGCTAGGCAATTATGAGTCTATTCTATTGTCCTGCTGATCAGAAAGTTTATATTGACCTATTATTTTATGAAGAGATGAAAAATAAGCTTGGGGCAGGTGGCGATTTTGAAGGCTATGTTGTGACATAGGAAGTGGGCCATCATGTTCAACATTTATTAGTTATTAATCAGAAATTTAGAGAAGCTCAGCAAAGTATGAGCCGTGCCGAAGCTAATAAGCTTTCGGTTAAGCTTGAACTTCAGACTGACTGTTTTGATGGCGTTTGGGGTAATAAAATGTATGAGCAAGGAGTGTTAGAAGAGGGGGATTTACAGCAAGCATTAGCTTTTGTCCAGGTAATCGGTGATGATATCGTTTACAACAACAAAGCCAGGGACGTATCCGTGCCCGATAATTTTACTCATAGTACCTTCGAGCAGCGTTATCCTTGGTTTAAAAAGGCTATGATCCGGGGAATTTTAAAAGTTGTAATACTTTTGGCGCGCCTTAGTGCGATAAAAACCGTTACAAGTTAGCATAATTTTAGCGGCTAATAGGGTTTATTATTTATTTTGATCAGTCATGATTTATTGATAGGATAAATTAATTATATATTTTTTATTGGTAAATAATTTTATGGTGAATTTTGATCCAACATTACTGATTTTATTAGTGTTGGCTGGCTTAGGAATCATTAGTCATAACATGACTGTTACGTTGGCAATGTTATTTTTGCTGGTTGTTCGCATTACGCCGCTTAATAATTTTTTCCCTTGGGTTGAAAAATATGGCTTGACCATTGGTATTTTGATTTTAACTATTGGGGTAATGGCTCCAATTGCGAGTGGCAAGATCTCCCCACAAGATATTGTTAACTCTTTTTTTAATTGGAAATCATTGTTGGCGATTATGATTGGTGTTTTAGTGTCTTGGTTGGGCAGTAGAGGAGTCTCTTTGATGTCTAATCAACCGTCAACAGTTGCAGGATTATTGTTTGGCACGGTAATAGGTGTTGCTGTTTTCCGTGGTGTTCCAGTTGGTCCATTAATAGCAGCTGGCCTTCTCTCTTTACTGATTGGCAAGTTTTAGTGGCTATTGCAAGTCTGATTAATTTACAACCTCAGTTGCACATTCAGGGACAACGTCGCTTACTCGTGCTAAGTGGTAGTAGCAACTGGATCTTTGAACAGCTAATTGTCCTTAAGCGGGGGATGACTGGGGATTGGCAAACCATTTCACCGCATTGGCCAGACGCTATACAACCACAAAAAGCCGTGTCACTGTTAGGACAGGAATTCCTACATGGTGTTTTTGATGCTACAAAGGGTTTTCATACTGAAGCATTGCTAATGTTGGCAGGGACGTTAAAAGCCGGTAGTTATCTCATTATTTGCCTACCTGAATGGGCGACTTGGTCTCAACAGCCGGATCAAGATAGTCAACGCTGGAATGAAGTTGCTTCGATAATAGCAGTGCCAAATTTTGTCTGTTGGTTAAAGCATCATCTACAACATGATGCCAATGTTTTGCTATGGTGTGAAGGTAAACCTTTTACCGCTAATGCGCTACCACAATTAGCTGCTTGGCATCAGCCGAATGGGCAACCAACGATTGAACAAGAAAAAATTTTGAAGTTCCTACTGACCGGTGAGGCCAGAATTTGGGCATTAATTGCAGCTCGTGGTAGAGGGAAATCAGCTTTGGCTGGTATGTTGATTGAACGTTGGCAGGGTGAATGTTGGGTTTGTGCTCCGGCAAAATCAGCCTCAATGGTATTAACTCGCTATACAAACAAAAAAATTCTCTATTGGTCAATTGACAATTTACTGGCTAATTGCCAATTACAAAAATCACTCAAGGCTGATTGGTTAATTATTGATGAAGCGGCGATGATCCCGATTGCACAACTAAATCAATTGACGCACTATTTTCCACATTTACTCTTTACAACTACTGTTGATGGTTATGAAGGTACAGGGCGAGGATTTTTGCTAAAACTTTGTGCACAATTAGAGCAATACCACATTCTTACTTTAACAGCTCCGATCCGTTGGGCATCAAATGATCCTTTGGAAAATTGGTTAAATAATAGCTTGTTATTAAAAGAATATTTACCAAAACCAACAGCTGTAGCTAAATTAAATAACCCTGACATTGCGTTGTTACCTATGTCGCAGTCTTTATTGATTGAAAAGCCGAAATTGTTATCAGCGATATATCGTTTGTTGATTAATGCTCATTATCGTACCTCACCGCTTGATTTAAGACGATTATTGGATGCGAAAGGCATAAATTTATTGATTGCGCAACAAAAAAAACATCTGCTAGCTGTATTATGGTTAGTTGATGAAGGTGGATTATCTGCGTCGCTTGCTCATGATGTTTGGACTGGACGACGTCGGCCAAGAGGTAATTTAGTTGCCCAATCTTTAGCGGCACATAGTTATTTTCCACAAGCAGCACAAATGAATTCTCAGCGAATAAGCCGTATAACCGTTGCAGCTGCTTTCCGTCGCCAGGGTGTGGCAACAAAATTACTAACTTTTTATAAACAGCAGGCGATGGAAGAGGGAAAAGATTTTCTTTCTGTTAGCTTTGGCTATTGTGAACAGTTGCAGGCATTATGGCAGCAAAATGGTTTTCATTTAGTCAGGGTCGGCAGCCGTAAAGAAGCGACTAGTGGATATTATACCGCTATGGTGGTATTGCCTTTATCACTACAGGCTAAACAATTGGTGTCACGAGCGCAATATTTGTTAAAGCGGGATGCCTTTTATATCAATCAGTTAACCGGCTTAACACTAACAGCAATTAACGATGATCAATTAAATGATGAAGATTGGCAGGTTTTGGCAGGTTTTGCTTATGGCAATAGAAGTTTTTCAGCTAGCTATCCTGCAATTCGTCGGATAATAATGCGGTCGTCACTGACTTTAGAAGCGACTAGAATTCATTGTGAACATAATCTATCTATTGATACATGCTGTCAGCGCTTAAAATTGACAGGAAAAAAAGTGTGGTTAAAACAGGTGCGTGACGATATAGCAGCAGCATTATCAGAATTGGACTGGCAGCGAGCAAAAAAACTTAAATTATGGGTTAATGCTTCTTTTGATTAGGCCAGTTATCTTCATCATCCCATTTGTCATTAAAATCACAGTGAGGAGGAGGTTTGGGTTTGTTATATGAAAAACTTTTAGGATCAATGTCTTGCATCTTTTTGACTGCGATCAAAATGATACTAATCAGAAGCAGAATAATAACCTACCAGTAATCAGCTAACCAATGCATAGGCATTTTTCCATTAGCAAATGTAGTAAATAAAAGTATACTCTTTTTTTTATTAGCAAATATGTCGTAAAAGCCCGTCGTTCAGGGCGGGGATATAAGACGAAAGCCCGAAGCGCTTTAAATAATCATTCTGGTGTTTCCTGTTGCTCAATGTATTTTGCCTGATGAGAGAAAGAGGCAGCCCACCACAGCCTGACGCAAAATAACTCGGACTTCACAGAACATCTTTGTAATAATAGTAACTGGCAAAATATCAGGGCAATCTCACTGGTAGTACGTAAATCACATGAGGTTGCTGATGTAGCGACCAAGGCTGATATGGTTGACGTAAATCTCAATATTGCTGATGTTCGCAGATTTATCTGCTAAGATATCCGAAGTTCGTAAGGATTTAATCTCCCGAATAGCTGATGCCCGTAAATATATGAAAATAACCCGCAAAGATCTGCAACTTTAGATATCTGGTATTCGTGCTGAACAAAAGTTAATGCCGTTGGATGTTAGGTACGGGCCCTTTCTCTGGTGGTAAAAGTCTTTTTGATGCCTGGGTTGTAACAAGTATTGTGGGTTGGTAAAATCTATCCATACAAATCCTTTAGGAAACAGTATATGCTTTATTAGATTATTTAAAGTGTCGAATATTACTTAATTTTTTTATTAAATTATGTTATTGCTTAATTTTTTAAATAAATACGACTGATTAAGTAAGTTATATCTTATGAAAAACTATTGATGTACTAACAAATTACCTCATCTCGTTTATGGAGAAACAAGAAAATAGCATTTGGAGTATGAAAGATATTGACACTCGTTTTATTTACGCTAATAAAGCTAAGCTTCTTTGTTCTTGTTTACCAATTAACTTCAATATAGAAGGAATACGAAGCTATGAATGTCCTGTGTCATGGATTGAAGTTGCTGTTATATGTGACACCTATGACACAATTATTCAGAAGTCAGATAAACCGATATTTTATGTTATTAACCACAATACATAAAAAAAGATTATCCCAACCTTTTTTCGTTAGAAAAATGCCCTATTACAATCAGAATAAAATAGCTGGTATTATCTGCTATGGAAGAAAAATCCCTCCCGTATTATTGTCAAAATATTTTTTCAAACAACCGACCTCTCTTTCTTTTTTAACAAATCATCCCCCGAATAATTTATTTACGACTGAAGAACTTAATGTACTATTTTTGGCGATGAAGCTATTCACTAATCAAGAGATAGCATTGAGGTGAGGTACATATTTTTGTATCGTAGAGCAAATAATCCGACAGATAGGTAACAAGATTGATATTCATTTACGAAAATAGCTGAGAGATTACGGTATAGCTGAAGGATTTGATAATTACTTCCTACCATTTTATTAAAAGGATTACTCTAATTTAAAAGTAAGATGTAGTAGCTCAGTCGGTAGAGCAGTGGACTTTTAATCCATCGGCCTCAGGTTCTAACCCTGCACAGCACGCCACCTTACCGATGTGTCTTTGCCAGTCTCTTATTTTCTTTTCTCAAATACTTGTTCTCTTCAGCCAGTATTTGAATCATATTAATTAATGTCTTTGTTTCCTCATCCGCATAAACAGGTGGCGCTAGGTTAAGCAGATAATGGCTGTTATTATGGGGGTAGTGAGCGCAATCACCTCACCAATAAACTGATGATTTTCAATAGTAAGAGGGTGATTATTTGTTTTCATTTTTAAGTTTCCTTGGGTGATTTACTTTCTGTATATCAAAATTCCCTTAAGCTAAGTAGATTAAATATTAACCTAATTTTTAATTATGGCCTGATTTTTAACCACCTCAGGCGGTAGTGGTTCCCTGGTGTCACCCAGCTAATTCTTCTTCGTCAGCCATGCTCAGGTCGTCAAATTCTTCAACAGAAGCGCCGCTGCCTCCATCCCCATTACGGAAGAACTGAATGCCTCTTAATGAAGCTGAAACCTCTTTAGCGTTATTATTAAGAGTAAAATTCAATGACGGCGTTTAACGTAGCAGCATGAGTAGAGGCGACCATCCTGCTCGGTTAGAGGCGAAGTATTAGGGTCAATAACTAACGGGTGGGATTTGTTATTGGCACTGATGTACATGTTTCCGACATAACCGCCATATTCCTTATTGTCACCATCGCGTAAACAAAAACGGTTGGGTTATTGCAAATGCTGTTATAAGTTTTTTTACATCTTTTGCGCCTCATTTTGCCAATCACGTATTTGATCCCCGTTTAAATTTCCTCAATCAACTCAGTACGGTTTTTAGCAAAAAGGAAAGTGGCGCGGTATATGAAATCGCCCTGACCATTGACCGGAGTGGGTTCGAATAAATCATGGACTGTTAATCGCACGTTGTTTAATTTGATTTTCATAAAGTTACCCTTTTGATTAAATTGGATTTATCAACGAGTGACGCTTAGGTCACATCGTCGAAGTCGGTTTCAGGATTGATAGTTAGTGCAGGAGGTGGGTCAGATTCAGGCCAATCACCGGTTTAGCTTCTGCCTGTTGAATGAGAGCTTCTAGTTTTGGCCCCGACTGGGCTTGTTTTTCTTAAGTAATTTCTTAGCCTGCGGGGGACTAATAATTTTCCAGTTGTATATTTGCTCTTGCTTAAGTTTGAAGCGTTTTAACAGGGCTTCTGCTTTACTTTCATCACCTCAGGTACGATTACCCTGTTTACCCGTAACAATTTTAAAGCTAGGTACTAAGTGCCTGGTATGTAACTCCTCGGCTACCCGATTTCGCTGTGTTTTAAAGAAATTTTACCAAATCAATATGTTGGTATAACTTTGCCAGTTGTTAAGGAGTAAGTGCCGTAATGCGTTTCGGCATATCGCTTAATTGTGGGGCCAGAGGTTTTGTTAAATCGACAAAATCACTCTTGACTTCATTATGAATAAGTTGCGCCTGGGCAAAACAGAAACTGCCTTTTGCTTTACAAAAACGGCATTGCTTGGTGCCAGGTGAAAAGGCACTATCGGGTAGATTATTGATTCCGTCACGCTTGGCAAGGTTAGTCATATTTATAGCTTTTTGAGTGCCTAATTTAGCCGGTTCACCAAAAGTATTTAATTCATCAACCGACAACACCCACTCAGACACATGGTTAAGTCTGGATTGATGAATAAAAAGCTGCACCGTTTTAAAATCATAAATAAAGTCAAATTGGTTTAATGCGCCCAGTGCATAGAGCATTAGCTGCTCGGTTTCCTCTGCATTAACTTTTACCCCCTCTGTCGTATTTCAGGTCATGGCTTTTTGTCTCATTATCACTTAAAATGATCGCATCGGCAGTACCAAATGAATTTTTTACACCAATTACATCAGAGAAATCCACGCGCTCTTCAACCATTAGTGTTTTTCCCTCTGCAAGTTGCCAGATGGTATCGATATAGGTTCTGACGTGCTGAATCATCTCGTCATCAACCTGTGGCGAATTGGTTTTTTGCAGCGGATAAGTGTCGATATAATATTTAGCATCTAGGCCATAGACGCGTCTGCAGCTCTCACTAAAAGGGTTTTGGCCCATGTGTAAGATACTTTCAGCTAAAGTATGTTCCGCGTGCGGCCTTCTTCGGGAAAAGGTGATGTTTTATCAGGAAGAGTGGCTTCTAATGAGAGACTACCGCTACAATGAATCCATCGATGAGTAGAGGAGGGGGGATAGTTTTGCATGTTCAGCCATTACTACCCTCTGATGTATTATCTGTCAAGACAGTTTCTGCCTTTTCAATCAGTTGAGTTAGATTGTAGTCCGTAACGTCGCCGAGTTTTTTAGTGTTGAATATCGACAGGATATCAAGCGCTTCATTCCGGTAGCCGCATTTCACCAGTTGGGTAATCAGTGTTGAGTCTTTATCACGCAGAACCTTATAATCAACAGGTTTTATTTCAATGTCAGAGGGTGCTTTCCTGAGTAATGACAAAGCAAACCCGCGGCGTTCAGTAATGCCAGGGATATTATCCCAGTTTAGCAGCATTTCCAGACATAAGTCGAAGGTCTTGGTTTTGGCGAGCGTTTTAGCTTGACTTATCCCGTTTAGGCACAGTAAATTGGATCAATCTGACCTCTGTGACACTATCTGCTTTTTTGGACTGAAAAGTATCTTTTGCTTTGGCTGATTGTCAGGTTTAACGGCTTTAGCATCAAATAATACCTAAGGGCTACAATGTGACGTAAATCCAACGATTCAATATCAACAGGCGCTGGTTTGTTTTATATTTTAGCTTAATCTTTTCAGTTTTTTCAACAGCTGCTGTAACCAGCTGTGGTTTACTGTCCGGTGCGAAGGGCTTAGACCTGTTTATGGTAAGGTTCCAGTTTGCTTGCTTTTAAACTTTCCGACAACCTGAGCGATTAATAGCCTATGGGTTCCGGCGATTTCATTATATGGGCTATCACTATTTGAAGGTGATCTTCTACCAGTTTTGCCAGTAGCTGACTATTTGCTGTAAGCATCATGCTTTGAGCTCAGCAATATATAATGAAAGGGAATTGGCGATTAGCATTACTCTTTAGCGCTTCTCGTTTTCACAGATAACGGAAAAGCCGGACGTGGTTATTCATAGGAAATCGCTCCGATGGCAGGATTTTTATTTTTATGGGTATTTTTCCAATGGAATGTGTTAGATAGGGTATGCCTGATATTTCTGGCACGTCAGGCGGTAGTGATATAGTTGGGCGACCTAAAAATGATTACAAGTTATTACCTGTAAGATTATTTTATATATGGAAAATAGCTTTTTTTGTAATCAAAATAATGTCGCCTAGCTATATACTTGGCGTTCTGATAAACATGGAGGTATATATGTCAACATTCGATAATCCCGAAATAGAACTGTACAAAGCGGCTTTAGGTAGACAGCAATTGTCAAATGAGTCATAAACTTTAACTCGGTTATACAGTAATGCTATCTCAACACGATGTAATACTTTTCCTTTCCTTTTCAATGAAAGAATAGGGAGTTTAGTGTTTGAT
>JBDPYZ010000024.1:0-35614 GCA_047291315.1 Candidatus Phloeobacter fragariae
TCGCTATAAATAAAAAAACCCGCCATAAGACGGGTAGTAAAAATTTAATTAATAGAAGTTTTACTTTACATTTCTGCTGAATGCAAGAAACCAAATTTTAGCTAGATTAGCATACCTTTTGCGCGCGCACTAGTTTTTAATAACTATTTGTATAATATTTATACAGAATGTCGATATCTAATTGAATATCAAGGGTTTCCAGACAACCTAGAATAAATCCTTCTGCAATTTGCATTCTCTCCCTGATTTCTCCGTCACGCACTTGGAACTTACGGGCGATAGCGCGCTTGGATTTTCCCCTGACGTAGTAATCCTCGATATAACTTAACTCTCGTGACATACCCACTGTGTTCAACCTGTTAACGCACAGATCAATCACCAGACCGTCAGCATCACTGCACGATAATCGGGTGGAATAAAATGGCATAAATTGACTAAAACCCGCGGTCACTGAAGGATAACCCACTACCGCATAAGGATCACCCGCACACCAGCCGCCCCAGTGGAGTAGTATTTTCTCTATGTCTCTGCTCATGGTTTTTTCGCTCCTGTTGTGAACGGGAATATTTTTACTTTATCCCTCGCTAGACAACCTAGACAAACTAGACAACCTATTTCTACTAATACTTTTTAAGGACATACATTACTAGCGCGCATATTAATTAAAAAAAAGGTTGTCTAGGTTGTCTAGGTTATCTACAGCCTTTATTTTCAATATGTTACGACTAGACAACCTCTGTATTTAGGTTGTCTAGAGGTTGTCTAGTACCTTGATAAAAACGCGCTGTTGTTTTCCTTCGATAAATAAACGGTCAGATTTATACCCACAATTTTGTAAAACATTGCCAATGCGCATTTGTTCACGGCGCGATATATTTTTTGGTTCCATGTTCAATGCTTCACGCAAAACATCTGCAGAACGCAAAAATTGCCATGCCCGTGGTTTTTGTCCTGTCATTAAATCCGGTTCATCTAACCAACGCTCAATAATTTCTTGCCAAGCATCTTTGATAAAATATTTTTCATGCACCTGATTAGCCAATTGCTCCGCTTCTTGGAATTTAATACCGGTTTCGTTAAATAGTTCTCGCGCTTCTGCCCAAAGCTGAATCACATCCTTTTTGATACCTTCTACATCCATTTTCCCAACTTCAACAGGTAGCCAACGCCGATTACCAGTTTTATCGCCTAAAAATTCATCTTCATTCGTGGTACCAATACTCAATGAGCGTCTGGGAAATTGGGTGGCGAATTCTTTAAACTTGGGGATCCACTTTTCATGTGTCCGCGTGACAAATGCCTTGATGGATTCCAGTTCTTTAGTATTAAGTCCGCGTAATTCGCTAATTTCTGCCACAAGACAGCCCCGCATCTTACGCGCCAGATCATCATCTTTTTCAGCAAAGGAGATTTCAGTAAAAAAAGCCGGATTAGGGGATAACGCCGCCACGACAGAAGATTTTCCATAACCTTGAGCACCCACCAGGATCGGCACCATATCCGCTTTGATACCTGGCTTTAACACCCGTCCTGCAAGGGCGGTCCACATATAGCGCGATACCGCACGGGTATAAGCACTATCCTCAGTGCCAAAATGGGTATGGTAAAACTTTTCGATACGCGGTATGCCGTCCCATTCGAGGCTTTTTATCCATTCCATTGCTGAATCAAAGGGTTTTTCATCCGCTGCCAGTAATACCACATCGCGAATTAACTCACGTCCAACCGCTTTAAACCCCCGCTTTTCCATTGTGATGCGCAATCGGGAATAATCAGCATCAGTAAAGGTTTGCCACTCTTTAGTGCCAACAGGCGCAAACATGATCTCGTCACGGAAAGAATCAAACCGAATTTCAACACCGACAAAATCAGGGCACATGACCGCTTTGGCGACATTGTCAATTGTTGCTTCTATTTGTCCTGTGGTTTTATTACGTTTAAAGGTGGGCCATTTTGAATTCTCGGGGGTATCCGTCAGGTCATCGAACTCATCTACCTTAGCAACAGCCGTTTTCAACCGTTGTGCACCGGGGTTTACCCACCCTGCTTTTTGCGCTAAACTGAATATCGCTTGGTAGCTCGTTCTATCCGCCCGCAGCTTTGACCATTTGGCTTCTGCGTTGTCAATATTCCCGTTATCCACCGCAGAAGACCAGGCAAGCCACATCTTTTTAGCTTCATCTTCAAAGTCGGTCTCTTTAAACCACGCAAGGCGATTACCCATATCAATCCATGAAGGGTAATGCTCTGCCTGGTTTAACATTTTCGGATACCATAGAGCGGAACGTAAATCTTCAAACGTCTGGTCATTAATATTTTCCAAATCGACCAAACGTGTTAAATCGTCGTTGTTTACCTCAGTATGCGCAATAACAGGCGTATTATCCGATGCCAGCAACGTATCAACATCGATCACTGTACCTTCAAAACTTTCGTACTTAGCGCCTTCATGGGGTGCAAAAATCATATGTGAAGGCTCATAGACAGAGCTATCCCACTTGATTGCCAAATCACTGAGCAATTCGAAACAATCCATCAACTCCTGCTCAATCCGTGGGCCTAGCGCTTTGTACTCTGATGCGATAACATCACGCGACAGAAGAAAACCGATACGCCAGCGCTGTTCACACTGAGCGACAGGATGTTCATGGCTTGCCGTAGTATAGGCGAAGCATTGATAGAAACGGAGAATGCCTGTAAGCGTCTCCCACGCGTCTAACGTACATCCATCCATATCCGTCCATAACACGTTGCGTTTACCTGCATTAAGTGCATTACGCCCTTTTTTGGCGTTTTTCATTGCGCTCCATATATAATTAAGCGCAGTTTTCTTTTTACTGATAACGTCTTTTGGATCGGTGGAACTAATATTAATATGCTTGGTTAGTTTTTTTATCGCCTGCTGATACTCGGCAAAAGATCTAGCAACAGCAGACCTCGGGCGTTTGTCATTAACACAACGCCCTACGGAATAATTTATTTGCATGGGACTATTTGGCCTCGATAGCAGCAGTTAGAGTTTTATTAATGACGTTATATGGTCTCGAACTAAACACATCCTCAAAGGTACAAAAAAGCCCTCGACTATTGAATTCAGACAAAATTTTCTTCGCAGTATCAATATTAAGCCTACGTATACCTTTTTCGTAGTGCGCAATAGCTCCTTGAGTTAACCCTAAGGCATTAGCAAGTCCCGCTTGAGTCATCCCAGTTTGCTTTCTTAATTTTTTTAGGTTGTTCATCTTAAAAATCCTGTATTCAATCGGCTAGAACATCATAAAAAATACATTACGTAATTTAAAATCGCAAATAAATATTACATATTGTTACTTCTATAAAAATTACGGAGTGTAATAATAAATATATGAACATGAATATTAGACAAAAGTGGAACGTTTTGGCTAAAACCAAAATGAAAGAAAAAGGTATCTCTCAGGAGAAACTGGGAGAAATACTTGGAAAAACACAAGGAGCAATCGCTCATTGGCTTAATGGGAGAAGAGAACCTAGTATTGAAGATATCGCTAAGATTATGAAAATAATTGGAATATATGAAATAAATTTGAATTCAGATGCTAGTGTACAAGAAGTCAAACAAGATAATATAGAATTTATGGAGATACTCAAAGAAGGTTCAGTTCCTGTAGTAGGAGAAGCTGTAATGGGAATTGATGGCGAATTTGATATGTCTGAAAATTTGGCTGGTTATTTACAAATATTTAGCGCTGATCCGAAAGCTTTTTCAGTTAGAGTAAAAGGCGATAGTATGTTTCCTCGGATAAATTCAGGAGAATTTGTTGTTATAGAGCCAAACTTGTCTATCGCCGCAGGTGACGATGTATTTGTTCGCACAGAACAAGGTAAAAATATGATTAAAAGATTAGGTTACCACAGAGAAGGAACCTATCAGTTTCTCAGTATAAATCAACAACATCCACCGTTAACTGTGGACGAAAACGAGATTGAAGTCTTATATTTTGTAGCCGCTATTGTCAAATCCTCGCGATATCTAGATCTTATAACAAAATAAAAAAAAACTAATAATCCCTAATCTAGCCCACAAATATGTGGGTTTTTTCTTACCTTTATAAAAATAAAATACATTTTGTATTGACAGTAATTTTGTATACTTATACTCTTTATAAAACAAAATGTATTAATTTTTTAAGTAGCCACACCCCGCTCTTTAACAATTTAGAAAGTCGGAACAGCACAGATTTTTCTGTTTAGACCCCTGCGCATAAAATGCGATGTATCGTCAAACGCGATCCGGTTGGCGAGAAGATTAACACCATTTTTTTTTATTCAATGGTCGTGAAAGGGCAACACTGACAGAGAAAGAAATGCAAGCGCAAAAACACTAATTATAGGTCATTTTGCGAAGTGGCTTATGGTGAGTGACAACAGTTAATCAGAGGATAAAAATTCATGGATAAACAGCAATTAAAAACGGCACTCTACATGAATGCCAGTCCTGTAAGAGAAAAACTTAAAAAATTATTTAAAATTCTTGCCAAAGATATCTCTGGCGATATCAGCGGCATGGTCAGCGGATTGCTTGACAATATCACTCTTGAGGATAGCCCTGCTACAGTTGGTGCAAACGGTACCCTCGATATCATCTACGTTCTTGATTTCAATAATGCTTTTTACAACCAGGTCATGTCCGCAGCCAGGGCACTTAAAGCTGATATTACACATTCTTAATTATTCTTATAAGTTAGACGAACCGTAAGGGTACCACCTCGCCTGACGTGGTTAAAAGCAGGCAATTAATAAATCGCGATCCAACTAAGCATTAGTGCTCTTTAAGACCATCTAGCTTCAATATTATTTGATTTTTTTAAAATTGTCTGAATTAACGTACAATTTCATTCCTTCATTTAATACTTTATGGGCATCTTCCTCCAAAATGAATCTACACATACCAGTATTAAGTTCTGGAGAGCTACTTTGTTTTAAAATTCCTCTATATTTTAAAGAAAAAACCGCAGCATTCGATGGATCAAGGTCTATGAAAGACTTCCCTTTTAATGCGAATTCATCCAGAATAAGCCTTTCACTAGTACTTAAATCATTAAATATTTCATTCAAGTGAGAGCTAGTGTATACGTTCTTTACCAAATTTTTAAAATAAAAATAGACAAGGTTAATCAATTCTGCACACCAATAACTTATCGCAAAAATAAATAAATAATATAGCATTCCTACAGGCAGGTAAGGAACGTCTATACTATTGATTAAATCCTGCGTACCTTTCGGAAGACATAAAGAAAGGCCAACAAACAGCAAAATAATACTCATGATTCTTCCTATGATTAACTTATTAAAAAAAGAAAATAGCTTAACTAAATAACAAAGAAAATTATTTAATATTTCTAACATAAATTATCCTTATTTTGTCTGTGGAATAGAATTAACATTTTAACAATTTCCTTAGTCTGTGGAAAGAAAGGAAAACTGGCGCATGTAACCAGGATAAAAACATGCTTATCGATGATAGGTCAGCACATTGAACAGGACAGAATGTTGAGAGTCAGGCGGGGTTAAAGGAAATGACCGTTAGTTCAGTCACATATTAAACGCATTAACTTATTATAATAAGGCAATTTTTCTTGAAACTGTGGCTCAATATTTAGCCTAATCTGCGTTTTAAGTAAAGCAATACAATCAGTTTCAGGATTTAAGTAAAATTCAACGAACGTCAGCTTGATATTTTCACTATTAAACTGGGTTTTAGATGTATCCAATCTGGATTTTCTCACCCCCTGAATTTTTTGATGGTGGTGATTGAGGTTGTGGAGTCGGCCTGATTGTTTTTGAGGGCATATGTTTTTCTTTCAGGTCATTCTTCGTAATCACTTTTTTATCAAACATGATTATCTCTTTTTATGTGTTGTCGTAAGCACATATTAACGATTTTGTGTGTTGTCGTAAACCACAAAGGGCGCGAGCCTGACGCGCCAGAAGTATCAGGCACCAATAACCATTGACGAAAGAAGAAATTATGCGCTATAGTTTATATGCATCTGATAAGTCAGGTGCTGGGTGTGACAACCCACCGTAAACTACCGCGACATATGCACGCCGCGAGCGTGTTTTTTAATGTCGTAATCTGGCCACAATTCAATGGTGGGCTGGATAGGGCAACCGAAAGGTTGGCCGGTCGGTAGTTCCGGTATTGTCACCCCCATTCAGTTCACCGCCCGTAAAGTGTGACAACTTCAGGTGGTGATAATTAAAATACTACCATCGGAGGTCATTATGACTACCACACAAGCTATCTCATTTTCTTTCCAAGAAACTCATAACGTACGAATCCAAGTAATAGATGGTGAGCCTTGGTTTTGCTTACGAGATATCTGTGAGATACTGAAAGTTGATCGCACTTCTCGTTTGCTTAGAGATTTGAATAAAAAGGGGTTGGCTGATAGCCACACCCTTACAAAAGGCGGTAACCAACAATTAACTTTTGTCAATGAACCCAATTTGTATCGTGTGATTTTCCGTAGTAATAAGCCAGAAGCAAAACAATTTCAGGATTGGGTATTTAATGAAGTCCTTCCATCGATCCGCAAAACTGGCAGATATGAGCACCCTCAACCCCACCCTGAAGCGCACGAAAAGTTCAGCAACAAAGATACCCAAAATCTCGCCTGTATCATTGCACTCATGACGCAAAACTTTCGTTTCAAACAGGCATGGAATAATGCTATCTGGTATGCATTAAGAGAAGTGACCGGCATTCCCTCACCCTATCCGATGGAAGTACGGCTGGTGCCTTCTATTGCCTCAGAATGTGAGCGCATCTGGCAGGGGGTAGAGCATCTACAACATGCGATGGCAAATGCGGAAAAAACGGCAATTAAACGGATTATTCGCAAACGTGAAAATGCAGATAAAGTTATTGCAGAGATAGATAGCCTGTTATTTCAGGCTGCAAACGATAACCAGCTAATGCTAAATGGCGCCCTTTCCCACTGGCATAAAGCTGGACTAACACATTTCCTCCAACGTAACTAATTAATCTTAACGCCCCTGTCTAAGGGGCTATTTGTTTATCAATTTAAGTATTGAGGAATTTCTTTATGTCAAATTTAATGAACATCGAAACAAAAAACATTAACGGTGGATTAATCCAAACGGTTAATGCCCGTGATTTACATGTGTTTTTGGAAAGTAAGCAAGACTTTTCCACATGGATAAAAAAGCGAATTTCAGAGTATGGATTTGTTGAAAATAAATATCAACGTCCTATTCTACTTTCAGGAGAAGTAACGGCAAGAACTTAGCCACAGATGAAACATATCAACTTGTGACACCCGGATAATTTTTCCTGAAACTGTGGCTCAATATTTAGCCTAATCTGCGTTTTTAACAACGCGATAGGTTTCAGACAAGACCAGATAATTTCATCGGTACTCTCAAGCTCTAACAATCGTTCTCTTAATTCACCATCATCAAATTTCGATTCATTTGTATATAATTTTAAATAATCAAATGCTTTTTTCTTTGCTGCACCTGATTTTTTGCCAAATTGATAGGTCAACTGAATAGCCGAAAGACCAACGATTGATATACCAAAAAAGTAAGGATTACCTTTTAATACAATAGCTGAACCAAAAATTAACAGTAATACCGAGATAAATTTATCTATGCGTCCAGTAATTATGGCAAATAACTGTTCTAAATAATGACCATAGAGAATTCTATCGGTTATTTCTTCTCGGTTCATAGGTTAATCCTTATTTTTATTCTCACCCCCTGAATTTTTTGATGGTGGTGATTGAGGTTGTGGAGTCGGCCTGATTGTTTTTGAGGGCATATGTTTTTCTTTCAGGTCATTCTTCGTAATCACTTTTTTATCAAACATGATTATCTCTTTTTATGCGTTGTGGGAAACACATAGTAACCTGTTTTGTGTGTTGTGGGAATACACAAAAGGGCGCGAGCCTGACGCGCCAGAAGTATCAGGCACCAATAACCATTGACGAAAGAAGAAATTATGCGCTATAGTTTATATGCATCTGATAAATCAGATGTCGGGATTCACATCTCGCCGTAACTACAAAGGCGCATAGCACGCCAACCGCGTGTTTTTTTTATGCGTTAGTCTGCCATATCAATAATCAATGGTGGGCTGGATGGGGGAGCCGAAAGGCTCGCCGGGTCCTTTGTAGCCGGTAATGTGAACTCCATCTAGCTCATCGCCTATTAGATTCACATCTTAAGGTGGTGATTATCCTAACTCTACAAAGGAAATCACTATGAATACTCTAGTCTTCCGTAATACTGTTCTTGAAACTATTTCCCACAATGGGCAAATCTGGTTTAGTTCTGCTGAGCTTGCAAGAGCTTTGCAGTACAAAAAAACCGATGCCATAACTCAAATTTATACTCGCAATGTAGACGAATTTAGCCCGTGCATGACTGAGACCCTCAATTTGAGTGTCAGCGGTAAAATCAATGGGTTACAGCACAAAAAGACTCGAATTTTCTCTCTAAGGGGCGCACACCTAATCGCTATGTTCGCTAACACACCTGTAGCAAAAAAATTCAGAAAATGGGTGCTGGATATTCTCGATAAACAAAGTGTTAATCTAACCGCTAATTTTAATCCTCAACCCCAACCCAAAGCTGTAGAGCGTTTTAGCCATTCGGATACACGTAACCTGACGCATTTAGTCTGGTGTATGACAAATGGCTTTTGGTTTGAACGTTCATGGAGTAATGCGGTGTGGCTGGCGTTACGTGAAGTGACCCGCACACAATCACCAGAACGTTTTCAGGTGGAGCATATACCGTTAATGGCTGAAGAGTGCCGACGCATTTACTCTATCACCGAGACATTGCGCCAAATCATCAATAACGCTGAAAAACAGACGATTAAGCAACTGTTACGTAAACGTGAAAATGTCGATACGGTACTCACGGAGATCAAACAGCTTTTTGAGCATTTTCACCATCAACAAATAGAGATAATCAGCGCTCGCACCGATCACTGGTACGAAGGTCAACTGACCCACTTCTTAAAACGCCACTAAATAATCTTAACGCCCCTGTCTAAGGGGCAATTTTTCATCAATTTCATTATTGAAGGATTTCTTTATGTCAAATTTAATTAATATCGAAACAAAAAACATTAACGGTGGATTAATCCAAACGGTTAATGCCCGTGATTTACATGTGTTTTTGGAAAGTAAGCAAGACTTTTCCACATGGATAAAAAAGCGAATTTCAGAGTATGGATTTGTTGAAAATAAAGACTTTATTCGCCTCCACAAAAAAATGGAAGCCAACAACGCTACTGCAATTGACTATCACATTTCCCTCGATATGGCGAAAGAACTTTCGATGGTTGAGCGCAACGAAAAAGGTAAACAGGCCAGACATTACTTTATTGAATGTGAAAAACGTGTTTTACAACCAACGTTACCTACTAATTATGTTGAAGCACTGGAAGCGTTATTAACCTCTGAAAAGGAAAAAGCCGTTATTACTGATCAAAGAGATGAAGCGGTTCGTACCAAATCCCGGATTAGCCGAAAAAGGGAAGCTACTGCACTTCAACGTAACTCCACCTATAAGCGCATGGCTAACCGTGCGATACAGGAGCGTGAAAAAATGGCCGCCCGTTTAGGCGCAAGTAAAGAATGGGCTTCTCAACAGGCCGTGTGGAGAGCGACTGGGAAAATGTTCGGCTGGAAAGTGTTAAATGCCTGGCTCGACAAACACGATATTTACGACACGATCACGCTGGGGTTCCCAACCAGTTTTAACCCTGACCAGAACAGCCGGGAAGTAATTTATCCGAGAGAGGCATGGCTTGAAATATACGGTATCGATATCGCTGAACTATTTTAACCACCTTTAATTGAAGGATATCTTTTATGCTAAAAATAAAAATTCTTCCATCGGAGCGATTTCCGATGAACAACCACGTTAGGCGCTTACGGTATTTACAAAAACTAGAAGCGCTAAAACGTAATACCAATCACCAGTTCCCTGTCATTTTATATCGTTGAGGCCAAAGCATGATGCTTACCGCAAATACCCCCCTGCTGGCAAAACTAGCAGAAAACCACACTCAAATGGTCATCGCGCATAATCAACTGGCCGAAGCTCATAAAATGTTGATTAGTCAGTTAGTTGGACATTTTGAAAGTGAACCAGGCGATACAATAGAAGCAAATAAGCCTAAGCCCTTTGCACCGGATATTAAACCACAACTGGCGACACCTGTTACGGCTGAACCTAAAAAAGCGATTAAGCCAGCACCTGTTATAACAGAAAAAACGGTTAAAGCAGAGCCCAAACCCGAGCCTGTTGATATTGAATCGCTGGATTTGCGCCATATCGTGGCAATGTCAGTTTTGTTCGGTGATAAAGCGGTTAAACCTGACAATATGCAAGTTGCTAAAGCCAAAGAAACTTTTGCATCAAAAAAAGCAGATAGTGTCACCGGACAAATTGACGCGCTCTATTGCGCCTTAAATGGCATAAGTAAAGTGCAAACACTTTCCAAAGCCAGGTGCTTCGATTTGTGCCTAAAAATGCTGGACAACTGGAATAATATCCCTGGCATTACCGAACGCCGCGAGTTTGCGTTGTCATTACTCGGGGAAGCACCCTCTGACGCTGAAATAAAACCTGATTATAAGGCTATGCGTAATGAAGCCGCCACACTAATTAACCAACTGGTAAAAGGCGGCTACCGGAATGAAGTTATTAAAATATTCGATGAATTTAACGCTAAAAGACTGAGTGACGTTACCGATGACAATTTGGCTCAGTTCATTGGAAAACTGGAAAGCGTTTTAGCTGATGAGACAGCAGAGGGTAGTGATGGCTAACCATGCAAAATTATCCCCTTCTTCATCTAGCCGCTGGTTGAGATGCTCCGCCAGTCTCGCATTAGAAGCCCCGCTTCCGGATAAAACATCACCTTTTGCCGAAGAAGGCAGCGCGGCGCATGCTTTAGCGGAAAGTATCTTACGCATGCGCCAGAACCCTTTTAGCGACGGACAAAAGCGCACATATGGCCTGGATGCTAAAGATTATATCGGCACTTATCCGCTACAAAAAGCCAATTCGCCACAGGTTGATGACGAGATGATTGAGCACGTCCAGACCTATATCGATACCATCTGGCAACTTGCAGAGGGAAAAACACTAAGGGTTGAAGAGCGGGTCGATTTCTCTGGTGTAATTGGTGTAGATAATTCATTTGGTACTGCCGATGCCATTATCGTAAGTGATGATGAGTTACAAATCCATGACCTTAAATATGGCTGGTTAAAAGTAGATGCTGAGAAAAACGAGCAGTTAATGCTCTATGCACTGGGCGCATTAAACCTGTTTGACCTCATTTATGATTTTAAAACAGTACGGCTTTTTATTCATCAACCCAGACTTAACCATGTATCTGAGTGGGTATTGTCATGGGATGAATTAAAGGCTTTTGGTGAACGGGCTAAATCAGGCGCTAAAAAAGCCATAGACATGGCTAACCTTGCTGAACGTAGCGGAATCAATAATCTACCCGATAATGCCTTTTCTCCGGGCACAAAGCAATGCCGTTTCTGTAAAGCGAAAGGCGGGTTGTGTTTTGCAGAAGCGCAACACGTGCATAATGAAGTCAAAGGTGAGTTTGTCGATTTAACAAAACCGCTGGCCCCACAATTAAGCGATGTGCCGAAACGTATTGCGGTACTGACCCCTGAACAAATGGCAAAACTCTACCAAGATATTGATTTCATAGAGAACTTTTGTAAAGCCTTGCGAAATCGGGTAGCCGAGGAATTACATACCGGGCACTTAGTACCTGGCTTTAAACTTGTTATGGGTAAACAGGGTAATCGTACCTGGGGTGATGAAAGCGAAGCCGAAGCCCTGTTAAAACGCTTCAAACTTAAGCAGGAACAAATCTACAACCGGAAAATTATCAGCCCCCCGCAAGCTGAGAAACTACTTAAGAAAGACAAGCCCGCTCGCTGGGCAAAAATGGAAGCACTCATTCAACGGAAAGACGGTAAACCAGTGATTGCGCCTGAATCTGACCCACGTCCTGCACTAACTATCAATCCTGAAAACGACTTCGACGATGTGACCGAAGCATCGCTCGCTGATACATCCACTTAATCTAAAGGGTAAATTTATGAACATCAAATTAAACGATGTACGATTAGCTTTTCCTGAGTTATTCGAACCTACTCAGGCCAATGGTCAGGGGGCGCCCAAATACCGCGCCACTTTTCTTATACCGAAAAACCGTACTGCGTTGATTGAGGAAATTGAAAAAGGCATTAAAGAGGTCATTAAGAAAAAATGGGGCGCAAAAGATGTCGAAAAAATCTATGACAGCATCTGCGATAACCCTACCCGTTTTTGCTTTCGCGATGGTGACAATAAGGAATACGACGGTTATGCCGGGAACATGTACATCAATGCCAGTAACAAAATCCGCCCGTCAGTCTTTGATCGTAATACCTCACCTCTGACCGCGCAGGATGGTCGCCCCTACGCCGGCTGCTACGTTATAGCCATCCTTGAGTTTTACGCTTATGACAATAACGGTAAAGGTGTTTCAGCGTCATTAAGAGGTGTTCAGTTTTTCCGTGAGGGTGATGCTTTTACTGGCGGAAGTGTCGCTTCTGTTGAAGAGTTTGAAGACCTGAGCATGGCGGAAGAAGAAGAATTAGCCAGTTAACACCAGGAAACCACTGCCGCCTTAAGTGGTTAAACAATCAGGCAATTAATAAAGGAAATCGCTTTTATAAGCGTCGACTATCTTGAAAAGCTCCTGCTCATCGTCACCTATAAAATAGATAATTGAGGGTTTCTCTGGACGATGATAACGTTCTATTATGCCTTTTTTTCGTAAAGCCTGGACAGTTTCGTTTCTCGTTGGCAATTCAACTAGTTCGCCAGAATCAATCATATATTTAATTAAACCAACCTCTTTAGGTGTTAACGTATTTAATACGGCATGCCTCGTTGAGCGTGTAATACGATACCTCAATCTTCGTTTGACACCCGCTATTAAGACCGTTATTAATTGCGCAAGAACATAACTACAAGAAAAAAACAAAAATAAAGCCAGTAAGATGCAAAAATCTCTGGACTGCTGGAATTAATCCAGTCTTTTATTGATGAGGGTGTGATGAATATTAACAACACAAAAATAATAAGCATATTAATCAACCGATTTAGCGTTATACCTTGCAGGAAAAATCGAATAAATTCCTGCAACCATGTGTTGTTCATGGGCTTAATGCTCTTATTCTGTAGGGGTAAGAGAATATTTTAGCCTATTTCTCTCTGTAGGGGTACAAGAGAAACCACTGCCGCCTTAAGTGGTTAAACAATTAGGCAACCAATTTCAGAATGTGTGAATGCGGCTAAGCGCTCACGGGACAGTCAACGCTATAAATTATCTTTCGTGATGACTGTGATCGGACACCAAGAGGCACTTGGCATGCATCCTTAAGCTTATTTATTTTAGGAGAAATTATGAAATTTGAAGAATTACCAGAAAACATACAATTAATTGCTGCCAATACATTAAGTGAACTAATCAAGTTAAAGTTACCTGAAAAAGAGCAAGTTGAAAAACTTGCTCACTTCATAAAATTAGCATTCACATCACTTTATAAATCTGACTAATTTTCCTTATTTTTTATAAAGTAATTAGAAAAGTATTTATAAGCATCAAGAACAGCTTCACTCGTAAATTTTGCAGCATCCCCCATTAAAGGTCCTGTTTTTTCTGCCCTGATAAGTTCAATAACTAATTGCTGTGCAGCTTGCTCGGGATTCTTTTTTGGATCAATAACATCTGTCATTCTTGATATTCCTTATTTAACTGTGGAATAAGGACTATATCAATTTTCCTTAACTGTGGAAAGCAAGGAAACCACTGCCGCCTGAGGTGGTAAAAGAATCAGGCAACACTTAACACCTAAGGAGGCTAGAAATGAAAACAGATAATTCACGTCCGGATATCGAAAAGCATCAGGATAGAGATCAAGTAATTTCGCTCACTAATCCCGATAACAACAGCCATTATTTGCTTAACCTGGAGCAACCCGTTAATACCGATGAGGAAACCAGAACATTAATCAATATGATTAAAATACTGGCTGAAGAGAACCAGTATTTAAAAAAAGAAAACAGGCGATTGGAGAAGGTGCATCAGTAAAATGGTGGGCTATGCGGGGTTCGAACCTGCGACCGATGGATTAAGAGTCCACTGCTCTACCAACTGAGCTAATAACCCATAATAGTAATTACAACGCAAGAGTTAGAAAAATTTAAGTATTGCCGTTGCAGCACTAACAACCCCCAGCATGACAGCACTTAACTTTATCAGAAGGCTATTGGTTAAAGCTTCAACATCTTTACGGACTAATGCTATCTCAGAAGATAAATCTTTACGGACATCTGTTATTTGTGCGGTTAAATCTTTACGAACATCTGTTATTTGTGCGGTTAAATCTTTACGAACATCTGTTATTTGTGCGGTTAAATCTTTACGGACATCTGTTATTTGTGCTGTTAAATCTTTACGAACATCACCTAAATCTCTTTTGGTCGCTACGTCAACTGCTTCGTGTGATTCACGGACAGCCAGAGATATAGCTTTAGCCTGGTCTTTAGGTAAGCCAGCACCTTCAAGCGTTTCAACAAATTTCAGTGTATCAAATGCAACCTGACCCATAGGGATAATCCTCCTGTTTTGGTAAGTATAACGGGTTTAGGGTTCAATCTGCAAAATCTTTCACATTAATACCTTCATTCGTTCCATTACGGAGAAATATTTTTATGTCTAAAATTACCAAAACCGAATTAATGACGTTTAAAACTGATAATTTGGGTGTCGAGTTACAAGGAACCCTTTATCAAGGAAAACCAGTATTCTTTGCCGTAGAACTGGCAAAGGTGCTTGGATATGAAAAACCCCATAAAGCATTAGACGCACACTGTAAGTCATTGATTAAACTTAATTGCTCCGAAACGGAGGAATTAGGGCTCGGTTTTAAACCGAAAGGAATGATACTTGCGCCCGAGTCCGATCTGTACCGCTTGATACTGAAAAGCAAACTCCCCTCTGCTGAACGTGTTCAGGATTGGGTGTGTGAAGATGTTTTACCAGCATTACGTCAACACGGAAGCTATAGCATTAAAAAGCATCACAAAGACGAAGGCAGCGGATTGCCTGAATTCCGCAAAGCAAAGGCGATAGAAATTCAGACTAAAGCCATACAGATTCAAATGGAAAATGTGAAGAAAATATTTGAATGGGCAACAAACCTTTCCGATAACGCCAGACAAACCATCATAGCAGGACTGATTAACCCTATTGCGGGTAGTGAAGTGATCCCCTTTCCTCTTATCATCGAAAAACATTATACCGCCACAGAGATTGGTAAAATGTTTAATGTTTCCGCAAATAAGATTGGGCGGATCGCTAATGATAACAACATGAAGGTTAAAGCGTATGGCGATACCTATCTCGATAAATCACCTTACAGTAACAAAGAGGTTGAGTCCTTTCGCTACAACGAGAAGGCAATTAAGAAATTCAAGGAAATTATTGTCGCAGAACAGGAATCCGCAAAAAACGCACTCGTTTAAATACCCATTGACGAAAGAAGAAATTATGCGCTATAGTTTACTTGCATCTGATAAATCAGATGCCGGGTTTGACACCCCGCTTAAGAATCCGCGACATACACACGCCGCAAGCGTGTTTTTTAATGTCGTAATCTAGCTACATTCAATGGTGGGCTGGATAGGGCAACCGAAAGGTTGGCTGGTTTGGATTCTCCGGTAGTGTCAACCCTGTTCAGTTCACCACCAACGAGTTTGACACCTCAAGGTAGTGGTTAATAAACACGAATCCATCGGAGGTCTTATGACTCTTCAATTATCTACTATTAATCCAAAAGTCACTGTTCACAATGGTAAAGCTGTTACCACATCTCAAGATGTGGCAGATTATTTCGGTAAAAGGCATGATGACGTATTAAAGAAAATTCGCAACCTTGACTGTTCCTCTGATTTTACTGCCCGCAATTTTACGGTTTGCTTTAAAAACAATAAGTTACAAAATGGAAAACCTCAGCCTTACTACGAAATGACCAAAGACGGCTTCGTATTTCTGGTTATGGGATTTACAGGCAAGAAAGCAGCGCAATTCAAGGAAGCTTATATTGCTGAATTTAATCGCATGGAAGCAGAGTTACATTCTACCCCTAAATATCAACCCCAACCGAAAGCCGTAGAGCGTTTTAGCCATTCAGACACCCGTAATTTAACACATTTAGTCCGGTGCATGACAAATGGCTTCCGGTTTGAGCGTTCATGGAGTAATGCGGTGTGGCTGGCTTTGCGCGAAGTCACTGGCACGCCCTCACCGGCGCGTTTTCAGGTGGAGCATATCCCCTTAATGGCTGACGAGTGCCGGCGCATTTACTACATTACCGAGTCACTACGCCAGATTATCAATGACGCTGAAAAGCAGGTTATCAAACGACTTTTACGTAAACGTGAGAATATCGATACCGTATTAGCGGAAATAAAACAGCTTTTTGAGCATTTCCACCATCAACAAATCGGGATAATCACCGCACGCACTGATCAGTGGTACGAAGGTGAGTTGACCCATTTCTTAGAACGTCATTAATTAATCTTAACGCCCCTTTCTAAGGGGCTATTTGTTTATCAATTTCATTATTGAAGGATTCCTACATGCAAAATTTAATGAACGCACAAAATATCACCCTGTCCGGTAGTGAAACCATTGACTCACAACAATTACTAATCATGGTCAACGACACACGAAAAGAACATGGCGAACCACCAATTAGAAATAACGTTTTTATCGATCGTATTAAAGATGAACTCGAAGGCGAGTACTACAAAATTTTTGTAGTGCAAAAAATGAACAACACAGAATCAGAAGTTATCGAAATGACCCTTAAACAAGCGCTCCGTGTTGCCGCCCGTGAATCGAAAGCGGTTCGCCGCTCACTGATTGATAAACTGGAGCAGCAAAGCAAACCACAAAGCGCCAATGAAATTATTGCAGCAATGGCATTAGCTAACGTTGCACAGGAGCGCCGTTTAAAAAGTATCGAACATCAGGTTGTACAGGTGTCAGAAGAAATCGAACATATCAAACAAGGCACGATACCCGCGGGTTTCCAAGGCTATAGCTATCTTAAAACAAAATATGGCTTAAGCGATGCTAAATGTCGCCAGTTAGTCATGGCGTGGAAGGTGCCTTACAAAAAAGTGCCCCATGTTGCGCCCGGTGGCCAGATTATACAAATGTCAGTGGTTGATGAAGCAGCCTTCAAAAATGCATCGGATAAGATGCTGCTTGAGTCTGAGAAACGCGGCAGTCAGTGGTATCACCCTAAAATGGGGCGTTTTTCTGTTACCGCCTGATAAGGATGTATTATGCAGGATTTACTGTTTTGTGATTTGGAAACCTACAGCGATATACCGATTAACTGTGGCCCCCACCGCTACGCTGAGAACGCTGAAATATTACTTTTTGCTTATGCCTACAATGATGACCCCGTCAACGTCTGGGACGTGACCGAAGATAAAACGATGCCCGCAGATTTAAAAGCCTATCTTGATGACCCTGAGATTTTAACCGTCTGGCATAATGGCGGCATGTTTGATACGGTGATTTTAAAACAGGTGTTAAATATTGACCTGCCTTTAACCCGCATTCACGATACGTTAGTGCAAGCCTTAGTACATGGCTTACCCGGTGCGTTAGGTTTGCTGTGCGACATATTCAAAATCAATGCCGAGAAAGCCAAAGATAAAGAGGGTAAGGCGTTAATACAGTTATTTTGCAAACCCCGTCCTAAAAACAGCAAAATACAACGCGCCACTGCGTTAACCCACCCAGAGGAATGGCAACGTTTTAAAACATACGCAGGCTCTGATATTTTAGCCATGCGGGAGATTTATCAACACATTCCCCACTGGAACATGAATTTTGACGAAACCCAATTATGGCAGTTAGACCAAAAGATTAATCGCCGTGGAATGTTTATGGATGTTGAGCTTGCCAAAAGTGCGTTGACTGCGGTTGAAAACGAGCAGAAACGTTTGTCAAAAGTCACCCAGCAATTAACGGATAATGCCGTACAGGCCGCGACCCAACGCGATGCCCTGTTACAGCATATCGTTTCGGCATTTGGCATCACATTACCGGATATGCAAGCCAGCACGCTACAGCGCCGAATTGATGACCCGAACATCCCCGCTGCTTTACGCGAACTGCTGTCAGTCCGTTTGCAATCCTGCACAACCAGCACCAGCAAATATAAAGCGCTATTAAAATCAGTCAGTTCAGACGGACGCCTACGGGGAACAAAGCAATTTTGTGGCGCATCACGCACTGGCCGCTGGGCAGGTCGGATTTTTCAACCGGATAATCTCCCACGACCCACACTTGACCAACAAACCATTGATAACGGTATCGATGCGCTAAAAGCCAACTGCGCAGAGTTAATTTATGATGACATTATGCAATTGACCAGTTCCGCGCTAAGAGGGTGCATTATTGCCCCACCTGGTAAAAAACTGGTTATCTCTGACCTGTCGAATATTGAAGGTCGCATGCTGGCATGGGTGGCGGGTGAAACATGGAAAGTCAACGCTTTTAGCGAATTTGACAACGACAAGGGCGATGACTTATATAAACTTGCCTACGCCCGGGCATTTAATCTTCTACCTAAAGACGTCACTAAAGCCCAGCGACAAATCGGTAAGGTGATGGAGCTGGGTTTAGGGTATGGGGGCGGGGTTGCAGCATTCCTGACTTTTGCCCTAGCCTACGACCTTGATTTAGATGAACTGACTGTCGCCGCTTTACCCAATATACCCCCCGACATTAAGCGAGAGGCGATTAACTGGTATAAAAAATCCGTTGAGATGAAAAAGACCTATGGTCTGAGCGAGAAAGTTTTTGTTACCTGCGATTCCCTTAAGCGCATGTGGCGTAACGCTCACCTACAAATATCATCATTCTGGTACGATATCGAAGAAACGGTAAAACGCGCGATTCAGTCACCTGGGATACCGTTCAAGTGCCGTAAACTTACCGTCCGGCGTGATAAAGCCTGGCTAAGAATTTTTTTACCTTCAGGCCGTGACATTTATTACCCTTCCCCGCGTTTAGAGAACGGACAAATCACCTATATGGGTACAAATCCTTACAGCCGTAAATGGGAAAGGTTAAAAACCTACGGTGGGAAAATCGTGGAGAATATCTGTCAGGCTGCAGCCCGTGATGTTCTGGCCTATAATATGCCGTATATTGAAAAGGCAGGTTTTGAGATTGTCCTAACCGTCCATGATGAAATTATCAGCGAAGCGCCCGATACTTCGCAATTCTCAGCCGAAGGGTTAAGTAAACTGTTAAGTTTTAAACCTGACTGGGCTTTAGATTTACCACTTAGTGCTGATGGCTTTGAGGCTTATCGCTATCGAAAGGAATAATAACACAGGACAAAATAAACATCATGGCATTTAAAAAGAACGACAGCCCACTCTATTTTAAGGCTGCACAGGATGCGGTTCACCTTGAACAATCAGGCCAATACCGTGAAGCGGCGCGTGCATGGTCACAGGCAAACCGGCTGGCTAGAAACCGGGATAATTGTATCTGGAGTGAACACCGCGCTGATTTTTGCATTATGCAAATTAAACGGGAAAATATGAAAAGGAGGTATTCATGCGGTTAATCAGGGAAGAGACTATTGAAAAGCACTTGGTCAGTGAAGTGCGAAAAATCGGCGGTATTGCCTATAAATTTGTTTCACCTGGGCGACGTGGTGTACCCGACCGATTAGTCGCTCTCCCCAATGGCAAAATCATTTTCGTTGAATGTAAAGCACCGGGCGAAAAACCCACCCCCTGCCAATTACGCGAACACGCACGGCTTTTTGCCTTAGGCCATCAGGTCATTGTGCTGGACAGCCAGGATTTAGGCAGCATATTGCCCGCTGAGGAACTACAGGACGGTTTTTAAACCAGTTTTATGATTAGGGTGACAATCGTTGCCGCAGCACCAACAATAGCTAACATGACACCGCTTAGTTTTATCAGAAGGCTATTGGTTAACCCTTCAACATCTTTACGGACTAGTGATATCTGTGAGTCTATCTTGACATCAAGCTTATCAAATCTGCCGTCTATTTCTTTACGAACATCATCTAAATCGCGTTTAGTCGCTACATCCGCAACCTCGTGTGACTTACGCACAGCAATAGAAATTGCTTTTGCCTGCTCTTTTGGCAAACCTGCATTCTCTAATGTTTCGACAAATTCTTGCGTATCAAATGCAACCTGACCCATAGGGGTAATCCTCCTGTTTTGGTAAGTATAACGGGTTTAGGGCTCAATCCGCAAAATCTTTCACGTTAATACCTTAATTCGTTTAACTACGGAGAAATATTTTTATGTCTAAATTAGTTGTTATCGAAAATACCGTTGTTCGTCAAGACGCTTTCGGGCGGTATTGTCTGAATGATTTACATAAAGCAGCGGGTGATAATAGAAAGGACAGCCCGTCACACTGGCTTGCAAATAGCAAAACTCAAGAACTTGTTGAGCAATTTGTAAGCGATACAGGAATTCCGGTATCGGTCATTCGAGGAGGTATCGGGCAAGGAACTTACGTTGCTAAAGAACTGGTTTATGCTTATGCAATGTGGATTAGTGCAGCTTTCCATCTCAAAGTGATTCGTACTTTTGATGAAGTTATTTCTACACCTACACAACCGCTAACCGATAAAGTACAAGCAGGCTTAGCCATGATCGCTTTTTACAAGCAAGAGCTGCGTATCGCCCCTTCTGGTCTACTTGGCGCAATGAAAAAACTGCAATCTTCCCTTGGGATGCCGGATATACTACCTGCTTACGCTGTTGATGCACCTGAAGGAAATTTGACAGTATCAAGCGAAG
Source organism: Candidatus Phloeobacter fragariae (assembly GCA_047291315.1). Classification (GTDB taxonomy): domain Bacteria; phylum Pseudomonadota; class Gammaproteobacteria; order Enterobacterales; family Enterobacteriaceae; genus Arsenophonus; species Arsenophonus fragariae. Next base: position 20,998 of record JBDPYZ010000024.1, read on the forward strand.
TAACGCATTCTTTTACAGAGCTTTTACAATTACATGGCAAACCTTACAGCCCCCCATCTGGCTTTAAGCGTCTACAACTATTAGGCATTGTTGAACGTAAATCGCGTCCCAGTAACAAACATCCTGACAAAGAAAAACTATTCTGGTCACTGACGGAAAACGGATTGCAGTTTGGCAAAAATCTAACTGACCCAAACCATCCCCGTCAGACTCAGCCCCATTTCTACGATAACCAGTTTCCTAGATTGTTAGGTGTAATGATGAACGGGATTGCAGCATAATAACCATTGACGAAAGAAGAAATCATGCGCTATAGTTTATTTAGGTACTCAACATACCCAGATAGCGGATACCGCTCCCGAAAGTAATGCGGTTTTTTTACGTCCATAGATTGTTATGGTCGGGTAGCGAGCAAAAGATAAAACACCTTTTCGAAGGGAAAATTGCTGGCCGTCTATCTGCGGTGTTGAAGTACCCGACCGCCCTCTCAACAAGGGTAAATCAACAATCAGATAGGAACGTAAAATGACTATTCAAACTACAGCTAATGAAGTTAGCACTCCAAATGTATTTATCCACAATGGTAAAGTAGTAACGTCATCAAATGCCGTTGCAATATACTTTGCAAAACGTCACGATAACGTCATTCAAAAAATAGAATCTCTTGATTGTTCACCAGAGTTTCGTCTCCTGAATTTTAAGGAGACGTCTTACATAAGAAAAAATCCAAATGGAAGCGATGGAATTTCAACAAAATGCTACGAAATGACCAAAGATGGTTTCGTATTTTTAGTCATGGGATTTACCGGCAAAAAAGCAGCGCAATTCAAGGAAGCTTATATTGCTGAATTTAATCGCATGGAAGCAGAGTTACATTCTACCCCTAAATATCAACCCCAACCGAAAGCCGTAGAGCGTTTTAGCCATTCGGATACACGTAACCTGACGCATTTAGTCTGGTGTATGACAAATGGCTTTTGGTTTGAACGTTCATGGAGTAATGCGGTGTGGCTGGCGTTACGTGAAGTGACCCGCACACAATCACCGGAGCGTTTTCAGGTGGAGCATATACCGTTAATGGCTGAAGAGTGCCGGCGCATTTACTACATCACTGAGTCACTGCGCAACATTATTAATAACGCTGAAAAACAGACGATTAAGCGACTGTTACGTAAACGTGAAAATATCGATACGGTACTCACGGAGATCAAACAGCTTTTTGAGCATTTTCACCATCAACAAATAGAGATGATCACCGCTCGCACCGATCACTGGTACGAAGGTGAACTGACCCACTTCTTAAAACGCCACTAAATAATCTTAACGCCCCTTAGAAAGGGGCAATTTTTCATCAATTTCATTATTGAAGGATATCTTTATGTCAAATTTAATGAACATCGAAACAAAAAACATTAACGGTGGATTAATTCAAACTGTTAATGCCCGTGATTTACATCTGTTTTTGGAAATTGGCAAAGATTTTACCACATGGATTAAAGATAGAATTAAGCAGTATGGATTTGTTGAAAATATCGACTATATAGTTTTCACCAATTCTGGGGAAAACCCCTTCGGAGGCCGTCCAGCAAAGGATTATCACATTTCCCTCGACATGGCGAAAGAGCTATCAATGGTTGAGCGCAACGAAAAAGGTAAACAGGCCAGACAATATTTTATTGAATGTGAAAAACGTGTTTTACAACCCCAACCCCAAACATCACTACCAACAACAAAAGAACTTGCTTTGATGGTAGTCCATGCCGAGGAAGAGAAAGAAAAGCTATTACTGGAAAATAAAAGTCTCTCAACAGAAGTAGATTGCCTCAAAAATCTCTTTAAAGAAGGTATGACCTCTACCCAATTTAGCAAAATGCTTAACGGGGTAAACAGTCAACAAATAAATCATTTTCTGGCAGAACGTAAATGGCTCTACAACGAAAGCAAATCTGGCAACAGTTTTCGCTGGCGTGTTGCCTCTAACGCTCGGGATAAATATTTAACCGAAAAACAAGATGAAATCAGCCCTCACGGTACGAATAGTTTCATTACGTATCGTCCTGTTTTGCTTAGAAAAGGCGCACAACGACTTTATGAATGGTATCTGGATAATAAATTACTCATGAAAAAGAACTGGAACGGATTACACACGCATGACAAAACTATCCCTGTTGTCGACTGAACAAAGTACAATTGTAAAACCCTTCACCCCCCGCCCTTACCAAGAAATCATCACTAACTTTATTATGGATACTCCACGCTCAAATGTCTGGGCCGGTATGGGAATGGGCAAAACAGCAGCAACCCTGACAGCGTTAGAAAATCTTTATTTATCAGGCAGTGAAACCAAACCGGCATTAGTGTTAGCCCCTTTACGGGTAGCCCAATCCACCTGGCCGGATGAAGCGCTGAAGTGGAGCCATCTGCGTAATATTGAAGTACAGACCATCATTGGCACCGCCAAAGAACGGATGGCCGCTATCAACAACACCCATGCCAGCGTATTGACTATCAATTATGACAATCTGGTCTGGTTGGTTGATACCCTTGGTGAAAGCTGGCCTTTTGGCACTATTATCGCCGATGAGAGCACCCGGTTAAAATCATTCCGGTTACGTAAAGGGGGCAAACGCGCCGCTGCACTCGCCAAAATCGCCCACAAATTTGTTCATCGCTGGGTAAACCTGACGGGTACGCCTTCACCCAATGGCCTGATGGATTTATGGGGGCAAGCCTGGTTTGTTGACCAGGGTGAACGCCTGGGCAGAACACATAACGCGTTTACTTCCCGCTGGTTTAACCGTATCCAGTTTCCCGGGCAACAGTGGAGTAAATTTGAACCTTTGCCTTTCGCCCACAAACAAATTCAGTCAGCACTGAACGATGTCACTTTATCCGTTAATGCGGCTGACTGGTTTGATATCGACGAACCTGTACACAACGTTATCAACGTTGAACTGCCCGCGAAAGCGCGAGCACACTATCAGGCAATGGAAAAAGAACTGCTTCTCGAACTGGGCAATAGTGCGATCGAAGCGTTAAATGCTGCCGCCAAAACAATAAAAACCTTACAGATTGCATCAGGCGCTATTTATAGCGATGACAATCGCAACTGGACTGAAATACACGACGCCAAAATTCAAGCACTGGAAAGTATTGTGAATGAAGCTGGAGGAATGCCAGTATTGGTTGCTTACCACTGGAAACATGACCTTGCACGGTTGCTAAAAACCTTTCCCAAAGGGAAAAAGTTAGACGCTAACCCACAAACACTCACAGACTGGAATGGTTGCAAAATCCCGCTACTTTTTGCTCATCCAGCCAGTTGTGGACACGGTTTAAATTTACAGGACGGCGGTAACATTCTGGTCTTTTTTTCCCACTGGTGGGATTTAGAGCAATACCAGCAAATTATCGAACGTATCGGCCCAACCCGTCAGGCCCAAGCCGGACACAATCGTCCTGTCTTTATCCACCATATTGTCGCTAAAGATACCCTCGATGAAGTTGTAATGGAACGGAGAAATTCGAAACGGGAAATACAGGATTTATTACTGGAAGCGATGAAGAGGAAGTAAAAAAAGCCAACTTAGCCAAGTTGGCCAATACCTACACCAAGGAAATATTTCAACAAACAGTGAAAAAATCTGAAGAGAATAAAAATCTTTACCTGTAATCAGTATAAAAGATAAATAAAAAATTACCCTTAAATTTACACAAATTTATATATTAATATCAAATAGTTATCGTTATCATTAACAACGGAGAAACCATTATGTGGATTTTAATCTTAGCCATGTACGCCAGTCCCTACACATCGAAGGACTTTGCCAGCGTCCATACACAGGAGTTCGACACTGAAACCCTATGTCAAATGGCCGCAACACAATTTAAACAGGAATTCGAAACCTTCAAGGATATTAACGCCAAAGCGATTTGTGTTAAGAAGTAGTTACCCAGAGGTTCAACCATGAAACTTAACATTATTAAATTTTTAATAACGACATTATTAGTTATCAGTGCAGCATTTGTCTTTGAGTTGATTGCTGGCCATATTGCTCATACCGATACAACATCACACGGAATATTCTCGGTGATCAAATGGGGTCATGAGGGATTGAGTGAATTACATTTAGACGGAGGAATGCTGGATGGTATCCTTGTTCTTATAAGCACTATGTCATTGATTAGTATCATAATACTTTGGCATAAGCTAAAAAAGTAGTTAACACCGGAACGTGATTATCCCACCTGATCAATATCGCTCAAATTACTCATACCAAAAGACAAGCATTTCGCTATAAAAAAATACTGGCGAAAGGCTTGCCAACACCATTAAAAGTTACGTTGTAAGGGAGAAAAATCCTATGAATGAGTCGCCTTTTGTTAAAACAAGTGAACTCGCGAAAAGGTACAAAGTTAAAACACACACCATCAGACTGTGGGCGGGTAATGGAAAACAACGGCGGGAAGGTTTTCCACGCTCTAAATTTAAATCCGATGAACTTAATTTTGCATGGCTGGATATTCTGGACTGGGAGAATGGTAAACGATTTGAGTAACCTTATGCCACCAGCGTTGATAGGCTTCTCGCTGTTCTTCAAGGTAAACGTGCTTGTCGTATACCTGCCAAACACCCGGTAATTTATGGCCTAACATGATTTCAGCGATATGGGGCTGGGTTAAGTCTGCAACACCCGTTCGCATGGTTTTACGTAAATCGTGAATTGACCAGTGAGTATAGTTATCAAATCCACCCACCATTTTTTTGTTCAGGTCATTGATAAAACCGATATGTCCACTTACGCGTAAGGATTTACCCCCCGTCACAATAAACAAATAATCACTACCATGACTTAATTGTCGCGCGGTTTTTATCAGCTTTTCGGCGGCGGGAATGATCGGACGGATAATGGGCTTTTTACTTTTTTTTCCTGTTTTATGATTTTCCGGCGGTACTGTCCATATTCCTTTGGTGAAATCGAAATCTTTAATTTTCGCTTTTAGCAACTCGCCTATCCGGCAACCAAACAATAGTGCCAGTTTGATTATCAGTGCGTTTCTTGGGTTATAGTCTGGCGCATTAATTAATGCAAATAATATCCTGAGCTCATCGTCACTTAACACCCGTTCGCCCTGTTGCGTTTTTACCCCTAAATCCAGTGGCGTTACATCACTGAGTGGGTTTAAACATATAATCCCCTTACGTATTCCCCAACGATGTGCGGTTTTGGCATTGCGTAAAATCCGGGCACCTATCGCCGGTTTCAGTTTTACCACATCTTCAATTAGCGATAACCAGACATGCAAGTGGGTTTCGTCATGAGGCAAACTCCCGATCTTGGGAAAGACATAAATTTCAAATGACCGTAATATCTCACCCGCTTTTACCTGTGCATTTTTAAGTGACTTATCCCACCAGTCACGAATAACGGACTCAACCGTTTGAGCATCAATCGACTGTTTCTTTCTTGTGCGCTTAACCACTTTAGGATTTCTGTGTTGCTCCAGTTCGCCACGATAAAAATGCGCACTGTTACGTGCCTCTTTTAGACTTATAGCCGGATAAGTTCCAATGTCTATCCGATCTCCTTTCCCTCGCCAGCGATAGCGATATTGAAAAATGATTTTACCTTTGGGTGTAACCCGAACAGACAAACCATCTCTGTCAGATTTAGTTATCATCTTATCTTGCGGCTTACTATGTACCGCTCTTAACCATGAATCACTCACCGCCATATTTTTATCCCTGTGTCTTTTCTTCTTTTTATAATATTTTATGTACACCAATATGTACATAAATTTAATGACACAAGGATTATAATACGTGACTAAAAGCAGCTATCATCTACTAAGATATAAAATAAAATTAATATAAAACAATAAATTAATTATAAAAGATAGGCTATTGATGACTATTAACGATTGGGGGTGATAGTTAATTATTATTCATCGGTAAAATGATAAGCACCGATATTTGAATCAAATATGGTAAAATTGGTTATATTTTTTTATAATTCTCAATTGTTAGCATTACTGAATGAGCTTTTAAGCCAATATTCAAATAAATACCATCAGAATTAGGTTGGAATCTACCCAATAGATCAGCAAGAGATTGAGAAAAAGTTTATAACAAACAATAACGTTCTATTCCAGCTATACTATAATATCTAATATTATAATTAGAGAGAAAAAATTCAATATCCTTTGAATACGAATTAATGACATTTGCTTTTTCCTGTTTAAATTTGAAAAAAATATCTTGTAAAGATAAAATATTTTTTTCTGTACAAATACGCCTCCATTCTACATAAATGTCTCTACGCCATTTAAATTTTAACAACTCGATACTTTGATTAATACTTTCTGTATAAAATTTATCAATAAAAAAATTAACAGCTTTTCTATCGGCAAAATGCTTATTACCTCTGCATACATAAATAATATCTTTATTACTTTTATTAATAATTTTTCTGAAATTAAGCAGATTTTTTCCATAAAGTATAGTATATTTATTAATAATAATTATGCAAATAAATTACTTCATTAAATTTTGCATTTGCGTATAGTTTTTTAGATTCAATAATGATGTTGCCATAATCATCCATATCATTAGTAATTTCTATATTATTTAATTCTTTAATTTATTCTAAAAAATTATCACCTTGCGCGTAGCCACCCTGTGCAAACTGACACATGTGCATTAAAAACAGGCCATAACATATTCCTTCATCAATTTGAAAGCGCTTATCAGTTAAATATAATATTAAAATACTTATCTTTTAATAATGCTATTTTTTGATTAAAATCTTCAAAATATGTTTAGTTTGAGAAAAAATAAATATCCTGTTTTTTAATTCCATTAATTAACATAATAACTTCCTTAAGATAAGGCTTACCTGGTTAACTAAATAAAATTTTAAATAAATTCAAATTAGAATAAAATCAATAATAAGTACTTTTTTATAAAATAGCACCAATTAATTGTATCTTATATTTATAAATAAGTTATTAATCATAGAAATATTTCTTTATTAAAAAAGAAATATATTAATACACAATAAACAAAAATCAGCTAGATTTAACGAGCAATCTATTAGAAAAATAAATCAGTAAAATTTATTAATAAAGAAGGCGTGTACGAATGCTACTAAGTAAATATTTTAATTTTTGTAATAAACTTTTTTGCTCTCTTTTCAGGTTGACTTGTAATATTGATCACCACATAACCAATATTTCCCGTGGTCTGCAAATATTGAGCCGCTATATTAATCTCGTCTTCCATAAAGATCGTTCTGATTAATGCGATTTAACATACCCGGAGGATTTTGATGAATATGTAATAAACGAATTAGTATCTTCAGTATAGATAGATAGATAGATAGATAATAAAACCTCAGAAAAATTGACCGCCGATAAAATAGAGCCATTATTAAATCCAATTAACGGTGAGCTAAAAGGATCACCATACTGACCGGTTCTTTAGGAAATACATCAATTTCGGCACCTGAGATATGCTGACTTTCAATGCCTCACTTAATGCTAGGATATCAACTACGCTACCACATGAAGTATTGATCAAAATCTCGCCAGGTTTCATCAAGGTCAGTTGTTCTTTGGCAAGCATATTCTTGGTACTCGCTGTTTCAGGAACATGTAAGCTAACTACATCACTCATATTGAGTAATTCGGTCATAGTAGAAACTTGGCAAGCGTTACCTAACGGTACTTATTTTCAATATCATAAAAATAGACATTCATTCCAATATTTTCAGCCAAGATACCTAATTAAATGCCAATATAACCATAACCAAATGATACCCAATATCTTACCTCGTGCTTCATAGCTTCCTTTGGTTTGTTTATCCCATATTTCACGACGAGCTTTCATACTCGCTTCTGGAATACGATGTAAAAGCAAGAATAATTCGCCGAGTACCATTTCTGCCACAGAGCGTGTATTAGAAAAAGAAGCATTAAAAACCGGAATGCCCCGCTTAGCCACTGCTTGAATATCAACTTGATTGGTGCCGATGCAAAAGCAACCGACTGCAATTAATTTTTCAGCCGCGGCCAAAACCTGTTCGTTAAGATAAGTCCGGGAGCGAATACCGATAAAATGGACATAAGGAATCACTGCGATTAATTCTTCTGTTGATAATTCACCTTCATGGTATTTTCAATATTGTTATAACCTGCTGCCCGCAGATTATTAATTGCTCTTTGATACACTCCCTCTAAAAGCAAAAATTTAATTTTCTGTTTTTGTAAAGATACATTAACCATTTACCCCATCCTATAATTAAGATTACTGCTATCACCTATTTTGCCATACAACCATAACAAAAACTTTTCCAGTAGCAACACTATCGTTTATCCAAACAACAAAATAAATCCCAACAAAAAAACTATAACAAATAACGAGGAAACTAAAGAGGAAAAAGTAAGATGTTTATCATACTAAACCAATTATTATGATATAACTCACTAAATTTAATAGTAAAAAATTTAAATTTAATCGAAGCAATAAATACTACCTCAATAATCCATCAATGCTTTTAAAACCGCCAAATTATTAGTTTTTAGCCGTCAATTTTTGTACTCCAACAGGAGTTGCCAGCAAAACAATATCTGCCGCTCTATTAGCAAATAAACCTACCGTAACGATACCGGCAATCATATTAATTTTATTTTCAAGGTCAATCGGATCAAGGATTTTTAGATTGTGAACATCAAGAATAACATTACCATTATCAGTAACCACATTTTGCCGATATTCTGGCATACCACCTAACTTTATTAATTGACGGACGACGTAAGCTCGCGCCATCGGAATCACTTCAACGGGTAATGGAAATTCACCTAAGATATCAACCTGCTTAGATTTATCAGCAATAGCAATGAATTGCTTAGCCATAGCAGCAATGACTTTTTCACGCGTCAAAGCAGCGCCACCACCTTTGATCATCATTAAATCTGGATTAAATTCATCAGCACCATCAATATAAATATCAACACCACCTACATCATTACTATCAAGAATGGGAATGGCTAACTCTGTTAGCTTGTCTTTAGAAGCAACCGAGCTAGAGACTGCACCTTTAATTAAGTGCTTTTGTGTCGCTAAACTATCAATAAAATGCGCAACGGTAGAGCCGGTTCCAACACCAACCACCATATCAGGTTTGATATATTCCAAAGCGGCCCAGCCGACCATTTTTTTTAATTCATCCTGTGTCATAATTAGTTGCCTTGTTATTTTTTATTGCTGAAACCTACTAAGTAATTAGTATAATGAAATTCCCTCGGCTATCGATTGGAAAAATATTGCATTGTAAGATATAGAATAACATCTGAATTGAACTTTAAAGAGATTTTTTCGTGATTAAGCGCCCTGACTATCGAGCATTACAAGCATTGGATACGGTGATCCGCGAACGTGGCTTTGAGCGCGCAGCGCAAAAGTTATGTATCACTCAATCTGCCGTTTCCCAAAGAATTAAGCAGCTTGAAAACCTATTTGGGCAACCACTATTAGTAAGGACACTCCCTCCTCAACCGACTGAGCAAGGACAAAAACTACTCGCTCTGTTACATCAAGTCGAATTACTGGAAGAACAATGGTTAGGTGACGAAAATAGTGGAGCAACTCCCTTGCTACTATCGGTGGCAGTCAATGCTGATAGTTTAGCAACCTGGTTCCTGCCCGCTCTCAATCCAGTACTGCATGACAGTCCTATTCGTCTCAATATTCAAATTGAAGATGAAACCAGGACTCAAGAGCATTTACGTAGAGGAGAGGTAGTTGGTGCGATTAGTATTCAATCAGAGCCTTTACCTGGCTGTCTGGTGGATAAACTAGGCGCGTTGGATTATTTATTCGTCTCTTCACCCACATTTGCTCAGCGTTATTTTCCCAGTGGAGTGACAAGATCCTCATTATTAAAAGCGCCAGCTGTCGCTTTTGATCATCTGGATGATATGCATCAAGCTTTTTTACAACAGAATTTTAATCTATCTCCTGGTAGTATTCCTTGCCATATTGTCAATTCATCAGAGGCCTTTATACAACTAGCCAAACAAGGTTCAACCTGCTGTATGATCCCGCATTTACAAATTATCAATGAATTAAATTCAGGTGAGCTGGTCGATCTTACGCCCGGGTTATGTCAACGTAGAATGCTATATTGGCACCGTTTTTCCCCCGAAAGTAGGACAATTCAAAAAGTGACTGGCGCCCTGGTAAAAACTGGGCGCACGATATTAAAACAAGAAGATAATGATAATGCGGAAAACAAAAATTAACGTTTCAATTCAAAACAACGTCAACTTGATCGGTAAAATCAATACTCTGTTGCTCATAAGTTTGATTGCTTTACTGGCTACCCCAGCTACAATTTGAGTTATCGCCTTCATTCTTAGCATCAGATAAGGAGTCGCATCGGGTGCCCGATAATTAATACTATAAACTTTATCTAATTTAACATTAAACCCTGCTGCTAGCGCCTCTACTTGCGCTTTAGCATTGTCAATTGCCTTATTACGCGCTTCGTCACGAAAACATTTATGATCCCTAACGCCAAATTGCACCGCATTGATTTCATTTAAACCAGCCGCTAAAGCACCATCCAATAAACTATTTAGTTGATCTCGTTTATATACTTTAACTTCTACTCAACGTTCTGCGGTATAACAGACTATTTTAGATTTTTCTGCTGCTTTATCATATTCATATTTCGGTTGAGTAGTGATAATTTGCCACATTGATATCGCTACTCTCTATCTCTTTATTCTTGAGAAAATCAAAATATTCTTTAACACGTTTATCAACTACCACTTTAGCTGAAGCAGCGTTTTTTTGTTACAGCAATATTAATTAGTAAAGTTAGCATATCTGGTGTAGCTTTAATCGTGACATTGCCTGATGTCACGACATGTGGCCCATTAGGTAAAGAATTAAGTTGAGCAAGTAATGGTAATGGACTGACTGACATCATCGCTAAAAATATAATCGAACTAAGCTTCATGAGACCTCCTGCACATAATTAATCAAATCTAAATAGCCTATTTTCCAACCAACAATCATTGATTGTTAACATAATAGAGTATTAAAAAGCATAATGGGAAGGTTAACCATAATGAATAATTTTAATCAACGCTAACTAATGCAAATTAATAAATAAGAGAAATAGTTTACTAACCAATAAAAATATTGGTGTGAAACCTAATCCACACCAATGTGATTGATTAGCCATTTTTGGTTTGATATAAGTGAACATCCATTTGTGGGAAAGGTATGCCAATATTATGAGCATCTAACTGTTTTTTAAAATTCTCCATTAAGTCCCAATAAACATTCCATGCATCAGCGTTAGTCGTCCAAAAACGTACGACAAAATTCAGAGAAGAAGGTGCCATTTCATGTAAACGGATAGTAACACCTTTTTCATGCTGAATACGTTCATCTGCCGCAATAACATCACTTAACACTTTTTTAATGCTATCAATATCCGTATTATAAGCGACACCAACCATAATTTGAGTACGCCGATTTGGTTCACGAGAGGTGTTAATGATATTGTCATTAATTACTTTGCTATTGGGTATGACAACGATGCGATCATCTGCGGTACGTAATGAGGTTGAGAAAATCTGAACATGCTCAACGGTTCCTTCCACCGAGCCTAAAATAACATATTCTCCTGAGCGTAATGGTCTAAAAATAACTAATAACACACCTGCTGCAAAATTAGATAAAGATCCCTGTAAAGCGAAACCAATCGCCAAACCAGCAGCTCCTAAAACGGCAATGACAGAAGCAGTTTGAACGCCTAACTTACTTAATACGGCTATTAAGGTAAATGCAATAATGCCATAACGAACAATTGCCGATAAAAAATCTCTAACCGTTTTGTCTATACCGCGTAATGACATTAATCGATTAGTGATATGACCGATCCATCTAGCGACGATCAAACCAGCAAATAAAATAACTAATGCAAAAACTATATTTATGGCATACTGAACTAATAGATCCTGATGATTAATAAACCAGCTCTTTGCCTGATCGATCGTTTCTACCACACCATTTTCATTCATCTCAACCCCCTCTAGAAAATAAATCAATTCTAGTCATATATCAAAAACTGTATAATCTCAGATATAAAATTGACAAAATAGAATAACGATTTTGTTATCGTTTAATCGATACTATTTAATAAAATAAAGTTACAATAGTTTTCCAGCATTTTAATAAAATTATCTAAACCACAAAATGCAATACTTTCATTATCGTAATAACACATCCCTTCTTCTAAATCTTCCGTTTGAAAATGCAACTGGTTAGCTCGGATCATGATTTCCTTATCATCAATGAATAATGCGTATTCACCCCATCCTTTTACTCTACTGCAACTTCTATTCGTCATTTAACCGCTCAAAATGTTATCATTACAATAAAAATACTTTATTTTGCCAATAATATAAATACGAAGTTATTTATAGAAGTATCCACTTAAAAATTGACGATTATAAAGTAATACCCTGACATCAACAGATCTGGATTAATCTATTCAACAATGTCATTTTTAAATGATAGTTTATAACCATATTGTCTTGTAAGCATATTTCTAAATATGTAACCTTCAGTTAAAACTGTTAAAAAACTATTTTCTGCGTGAAATGGCTGAATGACTGTAATTCTCTACATATGGAATATATTATTTAATAAAAGGATTTAAATTATGGATGTTACAGAAATTAATGATAAATTAGATAAAATTATAAACCAAGCATATAAAGATGGCAGAATTAATAACGAAGAAATTCAGAATATTCGTGATGTAGCAGATCTTGTTTTGAAAAAATCGTAATTGAAGCAGCCAACATAAGCAAAAATAACGCCATAACAGCATTCCAAAAATCATGTGATGTAACAGTTCAGTTAATGCAAGATTCATTTTTTAAATTGAAAAAAAATCTTAATAGCTACCAAAAAGATCTGGTTAAAACAGCATTTAATGCTCAACTTACTTATATAAAAGCAAATTTTGAGCGCTTTTTAAATTCACTCTAACAGATCTAATTCGGTGTTGACTAAAGAATTTTCAACTCTATAAATAATTGGACATAAATCTTAAAGTGGGAATATATTTTTTAGATAACAGACAGATGAATTTAAACATTATATCCTATTTTTGATTACTTACAGCAAGAAATAGGGTATGAGAAAAATCATTGTTTTAAACAGCAGACTGAAAAATTATCGTATCTTCTTTATCTGTATATTGAGATAGTAAGTCAAAATTTAAGTATTGATAAATATTTTGGTTGTTATTCCCCATGCCATTAATAAATTGCAAATACTCCTCCACTGTTGGTAAATAGCCCAATAATGAAGCAACCACTGCAAGAGCTCTGCTGATGCAAGAAAAACTTTTGCACCAGTTCCTAATCGATTAGGAAAATTACGGGTAGAGGTCGAAACCACCGTTGCACCATCCATAACACGTACCTGATTACCCATACATAGTGAGCAACCAGGAATTTCAATTCGCGCACCACTTTTACCAAAAATATTGTAATAACCTTCTTAGATTAGCTTGGCAGCATCCATTTTAGTCGACGGAGTAACCCATAAACGAGTGGGAATTTTCCCTTTATATTGCTTCAAAAGCTCACCTGCTGCACGGAAATGACCAATATTAGGCATACAAGAGCCAATGAAAACCTCATCAATTTTTTCATGTACCACTGAAGATAATAAACGTGCATCATCAGGATCATTCGGCGCACATAAAATGGGTTCGATTATTTCATTTAAATTAATTTCAATGATAACTTCATAATCTACATCAGCATCTGCCGTTAATAATTGCGGATCAGCCAACCAGTTATTCATTGAACTAATACGACGTTCGAAAGTACAGCGATCACCATCTCCCTCAGCAATCATCCATTTCAATAATACAATATTAGATTGTAGATATTCGATAATGGGTTCTTTATCTAACTTGATAGTACAGCCCGCAGCTGATCGTTCCGCCGAAGCATCTGCTAATTCAAACGCTTGTCCAACTTTTAATTGTGGTAAGACATAAATTTCCAGTATTCGACCGGAAAAAATATTTTTCTTACCCTGCTTTTCGACCGTTAATAATCCTTTCTGAATAGAATAGTAAGGGATCGCATGAACTAAATCGCGTAATGTAATACCCGGCTGCATTTGACCTTTAAAGCAGACTAATACAGACTCAGGCATGTCTAAAGGCATAACACCGGTCGCCGCAAAAAAGGCCACTAATCCTGAACCAGCAGGAAATGAAATACCGATAGGAAAATGAGTGTGTGAATCCCCCCCCTCCCCCCCCGTTCCTACCGTATCTGGCAGAAACATCCTATTTAACCAAGAATGAATAATGCCGTCACCGGGACGTAAAAAAACACCACCTTGATCCATAACAAAATGGGGTAAAGTATCATGGGTTGTCACATCGATAGGCTTTGGATAAGCAGCAGTATGACAAAATGACTGCATCACCAAATCGGCTGAAAAGCCTAAACAAGCTAAATCCTTAAGTTCATCGCGTATCATTGCACTCATGACGCAAAACTTTCGTTT
>JBDPYZ010000025.1:0-35377 GCA_047291315.1 Candidatus Phloeobacter fragariae
AATAAGTAATAAGTAATAAGTAATAAGTAATAAGTAATATTAAAATTATAAATTATCGCTATACAGTAATATGTTATATAGCAAAAAATCATAGTTATAATCCCATTGCAAAAGTTAATAAAACGTATTGTTTTTCAAGCAACTACTGAGTATATAACCGTCCATTTTTAGAATATTTTTATCTAAAAAAAGTAGTGATAAGCATCTTATATACAATTCGTTAATGTTATTAGAAATGAGAATTATCTTCTAATTTAAAATTAATATATATGTATATATTTTTAATATGAGTGATGATTAGTTTTAGATTTATTTTTATTGCATTAAGTTTATCTTATACTGAATAAATTAATTTTTTATTTATTATAAATAATTATTTTCTTCTGTTTGATCATTTTAATAATGATATAGTAAAGTCATATTAATCACTATGGAGAGAATTTATGTTGTATATTTTCGATATGGGTAATTATTATTAATATCGACTTTAATCGAGCTCAACAGGTGTGGAGTGAATTAAGTAAGATCCCTATCACCAGTTTTGCGCAAAAATTTGAGCTAGAGGAAGCAGTCAAACTATGTGAATGTGATAAAATTTATGATTTTGAATTTGCTGAATTTACTAGTGAGAAATTAGGGTTGACGTTAAGTTTTGAAGAATTTGCAATGGGATGGAATGCTATCTTCTCATTACGTTATGATGTAATAGAAATTATGGCGCGCTTACGAGAACAAGGCCATCGTGTTGTTATTTTATCTAATACAAATCGCTTACATTAAAATTATTGACGATGTCATTATCTTGAAATCGCGGCTTATTCAGGTTTTCTCTACTTATTCCAAGATCTCGGAATGCGTAAACCTGATCTGGAAATCTATAAATATGTTTTGCAATCAGAGAGATTTTCTGCTGAAGATGTTATTTTTTGATGATACCGAGGAAAATGTCACTTCAGGCGAACAGTTTGGAATTAAAAGCTGCCATGTTACCGATAAAAATACTGTCGAAAAATATTTTGCTAACTATGATTTCAGCATCCATGCCAAAGAGTAGTTATCAGTATAGCTTAAATGATACATAGTTAAATATTATCTTTTTTCTTATTACAGGATTTGTATGATTGCCTTAATTCAACGTGTGACTCAGGCTAATGTGATATTAAAGAAAAATGTGTGGGTCAAATTGCCGAAGGTTTATTAGTTTTTTAGCTATTAAAAAGAAGATAGTGAGCAGAAAGCTAAACTGTTGTGTGAAAAAATTATTGGTTATCGGGTTTTTAATGATGAGCAGAATAAAATGAGTTTAAGTATTCAGTAAGTAGGAGGACGTTTGCTGGTCGTTTCCCAATCTACTTTAGCAGCTGATACTAAAAAAGGAATGAGGCCTAGCTTTTTAAATAGCGCGACTGCCGATAAAGCCAATGCACTAATCATTATTTTATTGAGCAGTGTCGATCGAAAGGGATAAAAGCAGAAACAGGGCAGTTTGCTGCTGATATGCAAATTAGTTTAACGAATACTGGTCCAGTAACATTTTACTTGCAGGTTAGTTTATAAACCCTGCTATTATTTATTAACAGGAGGGAATTTTATGTATCATCTGTGAGTACCAAAAACAGAAGCTGATTTTAAAAATTATTATCAGTTTCGTTGGGAGATGTTGCGTAAACCTTTCCATCAACCTCCTGGGTCTGAAAAAGATGGCTATGATTCTACTGCTCATCATCCGATGATAGTGAATGAAGCAGGTCAAATACTTGCCATTGGTCGTTTGTATATAAATGCAGATGATGAAGGTGCTATCTGTTTTTTATCGGTCCATCCTAGTATGCTAGGCAAACGATTAGGAAAACTGATTGCTATGGCATTGGAATCTGTAGCCACGTCAGAAAGGTGTAAAAAGAATGATTTCTAGTGTCCGTGGGGAGGGAATTCCTTTTTTTCGTTGTTTAGGATTTAAAAATAGGGGTCCCATAGCAAGTCAGCTTCTTACACCAGTGAAGCATATTTTGATGATAAAAAAGTGCAAATCCTGGATAAAATTTTACGGAGATCTGATTGGTGTAATCAATTACAAAAAATTTGGTATGAAAAAAATTACTTTAAGTGAAAAAATGGGAATAAAGATAGTACAGTATACCGGTCAGAGTTTTATCGCCAGTATGTCTGAAGTCAGAAATCAAAATACTCACCATACGATTTTTGCTGGTGGTCAGTTTTCTCTAGCCACTTTAATCGGTTGGGGAATTAATATGCTTATTACTACAGGAAAGACAATTGGGTGGTAATATTATTTTGGTTGATGGGCATATTCGTTATCATAAACCGATTGTTGGCCGTCCAAATGTAGTCGCTGATCTTTGTAATATACTCGGTGCTTTAGATCGGCTTTCTAGAGGATGCCAAGCGATAGTTGAGTTAGATGTAGATATCGGCAATGACAAAAGTGATCACGCCTCACTATTTACTGGAACTTACATGGTATTAGCTGATCTAAAAAACAGAAATGATCTGGCTTCCTGGCCATAATGCTAAAATTGACAGCTAATCGATGCACCTAAAGTTTTTCTTCGTTAGCGGTAGTCAATGGTTAGACCATCACTTTGTGTTGTTATTTCACCTTTGACCATAGAGTAAGCCTTTTTTTTTCCGCTAAGGGTTTGATAGGATAGTTCTCCTGTTAATGTGTGAGCGATCGGATTAGCCAACAAGTTGCCTTTAAGTGTGAAATTGAAATCCGCTAATGTTTTTATGGGTAAATTTTTCCATCCCATCTGATTTAATATTGCTAAATCAACATTTATTCCATTGGCTGATAATGAAAAAGCATCATAATTGGCCTGCTGTTGAATATTAGCGGTCAATTTTACTAAGCCATTTTCGACATTGCTATTGAGTTCGACTTTAAAAGAGTGATCACTGTATGGGAAAACTTGTATATAAGGTTGTCGTAGCGTAATTTGGTTTAAGGTACCACTGTTAGCCGTAAAGACCG
This sequence comes from Candidatus Phloeobacter fragariae, assembly GCA_047291315.1. Lineage (GTDB taxonomy): Bacteria > Pseudomonadota > Gammaproteobacteria > Enterobacterales > Enterobacteriaceae > Arsenophonus > Arsenophonus fragariae. The sequence continues at coordinate 2,996 of JBDPYZ010000025.1, forward strand.
CTTTTCCTTGCCATAATCCCCATTTTTTTTGTTTGATCAAATCTATATTGGTTAAATAACCATTAACATTGGTCAACTCAAAGGGAAAATTGGCATTAATATCCATAAGTAAGGAATTAGTTAATTTAAAATTGGTAATATGTAATGAAGTTAGCCAACTGGGGACAGAGGATTTAAAAAAATTGAACCAACCATTCGCTAATTGATAACGTATACTTGCTAATTGAGCATTAACAATATTGATAGATTGCTGTTTGGTATCCCAACTTGCTTCAATGTTAAAAAGGCCTTTGTCATAATAGCCAGCGAGACGGTTGAAATGCAGAATATCATTGGCGAATGTCATATCGGCTATTATTTTGCTAATTTTTTGATTTTTATATATTAATTCATCAATGCTTAGGTTTATTTCACTATTGGGATTGTTCCAGTTGCCTGCTGAAAGGGCTATGTTATTCACTTTACCTGATAAACCAGCAATGGCCCAATCCAATCCTTGGAAATTGGTATTAGCCAAATTTAGCTCTTTTATGATTAATTTTTTAATATCTCGTAGCTCATTTGCCAGTTGAGAAAATGATGAAAAAAATTGCCAACCAGTATTGGTTAACATCAACTTTGCTAAAGTAAGTGCTTGATCAGTGTATTGAATAGTATTTGCATTAATAACCCCGTTATTGAGATAAGCAAAAAGCTTATCGATGGAAAGAAAATTGGTTTTGTAGCTTCCTTTTACTAGCAGGGTTGTTAAGTGAACATTATTAATTTCAAACTGCTCGGTAGTAAATTGAAAATTTCCTTCTCCAAATGGGTTATGAGCAGTTGGTTGCCAGGGAGTTATTCCCCCCGTCATATTGCTTGCCAACAGTGTGATATTGTTGATTCGATAGTTAATATTCATGTTTTCTAGTTGCAATATTTTGCTACTGAAAGGAAAAATTTGGCGGGAAGATGGTAGCATTAATTCACCTTTAGTAACAACTAACCGATGTAACCATGAGTTTGAAAGTATTTTTTGCCACAGTAATTCAAATGTAATTTGTTTGGCATTTAGCTTAAAGCTATTTTGTTTATTATGAATAGCAATATCTTGTAATACAATATCGCTTGGCGTAGTTAGATGATGACTGATAACGCCTATTTTTACATCATACGTGGTATATTTACTTAGTAAGTTACTTAGCTGTTTTGCTCCCCATTGGGTTTGTATGATCAGATAAATAAATATAATCAGTATAAGGAGCGTAAGAATCAGGTTTTTTAGCCAGCGCACCCGTATGTCCTCTTTTTCATAATTGTTTAGTTACAATCTTGCTTTATACCGTAACGTAATGAACTATTTGGTTTAATATTAAAATAAAAAAAAATTATTTGGCTAATAAAATTTTTAACATCGTCGACAAAAAATAGCGAGTGGAGTAGATATAAGTTCATTCTTAGGATTTATTCACTAGTATTTGAAGAGATAAAGGCATAACTAATATGCGGATTTTAACAGATAAATAGTATATTTTAATGGTTAACTTGAAAAATAGTTATTTATCTATCGAAATATATGCTTAAAACTATCAGTCTTATCAAATTTTTTGGTTTTTTACTTGTATTCAAATGAAAAATTAACTTTAATCAATGAGCCTGCTTCTTGTGTTGTTACATAACATTCACAATATTTTATTTTTCTTTCATAAAAACTAAGAATAAAATGAGGTACGTAAATATATCATCTTGATGCCTATGGCACCTTTGTTGCTGCTGCTTTAGTATTATTACTTGGACGTAAACTTGTACAATCGGGTGCTATTCTAAAAAGATATACTATTCCTGAAACCGTTGCTGGTGGATTATTTTTTGCTCTAGTTTTTTTGTTATTGAAGACAATTTTAGATTGGAGGAATTAGCTTTGACTTGTCTTTGTAAGAGCCCATGATGTTAGCCTTTTTTGCCATAATTGGCTTAAATGCTAATTTGATTAGCTTAAAAACTGGTGGTAAATCGTTACTTAATTTTATCTTCGTGGTTGCTGGCTTACTTGCAGTGAAAAATATAGTCGGTCTTGCTTTGTCAAAGTTATTGGGTCTAGATCCATTGATGGGATTATTGGCTGGTTCCATTACATTCTCTGGTGGCCATGGTACTGGTGGTGCTTGGGATAAAATTTTTACCGAATATTATGGCTTTCAAAGTGCAACTGAAGTTGCAATGACTTGTGCAACATTTGGTTTAGTATTTTGTGGATTGATTAGTGGCCCGATAGTGCGCTTCTTGGTTTGTAATATGAAAACACCAGCAGTTAGCCAAAATTCTGAGGATGATAAAGAAATGTCTATGGCATTTGAAAGCTACAAACAGCGCGAGTAATAAGTTCTTTGGTGTTAATAGAAACATTAGCCATGATTGCTATTTGTATAGTGGTGGGTAAATTTGTTTCGCAATGGCTATTAGACAGTTATCAGTTTACTTTACAACGTTTGTTTGTGTTTTATTTACTGGGGTTATTTTAAGTAATAGCTTATCATGGGTTGGTTTCTACCGAGTATTTGATCGCGCGGTTTCAGTTTTAGGTAATGTTAGTTTATCATTTTTTTAGCGATGGCATTAATGAGTTTAAAACTTTGGGAATTTGCTTCGTTAGCCATAACGATGCTCATCACTCTGATAATACAAGGGATTGTCATGAGTTTTTATGCTATTTTTGTTACCTTTTCAATTATGATTAAAAAATTATGTAGCTGCCGATCATTGTGGTTTTGGCTTAGGGGTAAAACCGATAGCAATTGTTAATATGCAAGCCGTAACAGATCGGTTTGGCCCTTCTTATTAGACTTTTCTTGTTGCACCGATGGTTGGTGCTTTTTTATCGATATTATTAATGCATTAGTTATTAAATTTTATCTATTGCTACCCATTTTTTCAGCGCCAATAATGAATCGATAAAAAGAAATGTAATTGATTAATGTAACAGAGCCGCTGATTTTCAGCGGTTTTTTGCTTAACAAACAAATAAATATTAAGCGTTGCTATATTGTGAACGTTCAGGTAACCAACGTTCTATTAGAGCATTGGTATGGTTAGGATAATGTTGTTGCAAATATTGGGCGGTATTTCTGATTTCAGGCAATAGGTCTTGATCGCGCATTAAATCAGCTACCTTGAATTCTGCGTTTCCTGTTTGGCGGGGACCTAACAACTCTCCTGGGCCACGAATTTTCAAGTCTTTTTGCGCAATGACAAAACCATCATTGCTATTTCTAAGTACCTGTAAACGTAATTTAGTCGCGTAAGTGAGTGGTGTTTTATACAGTAAAACACAATGTGAGGCAATGCTTCCCCTGCCAACGCGGCCTCTTAATTGATGTAACTGAGAAAGCCCTAAACGCTCAGGATTTTCAATAATCATTAAACTGGCGTTTGGCACATCGACTCCTACTTCAATAACCGTCGTTGCGACTAATAGTTGTAGTTTATTGGCTGTAAAATCTTCCATTACTTTTTGCTTTTTGGCTGATTTCATCCGTCCATGAACTAAGCCAATATTTAATTCAGGTAACGCGCGCGCGAGTTCTTTTTGTGTCGCTTGAGCCGCTTGTGCTTCAAGCACTTCAGAGTCATCAATTAATGTACATACCCAATAAACTTGTCGCTTTTCTATTTGACAGGCTTTTTTTACTCGTTGGATAACTTCATTGCGGCGGGTATCAGGAATGACAACCGTTGTGACGGGAGTTCTGCCTGGTGGTAGTTCATCAATTATTGAATTATCCAGATCCGCATAAGCTGTCATAGCGAGTGTACGTGGGATCGGCGTTGCGGTCATAATTAATTGATGAGGATAAATTCCGTGCTGCTGCCCCTTTTCCCATAGCGCCAGACGTTGATGTACACCAAAGCGATGTTGTTCATCAATTATCACTAATGCTAAGGTGTTGAATTCGACTTGCTGTTGAAAAATTGCATGAGTACCAATTATCATTGCCACTTCGCCTCTTGCAATCGCTTCTTGTTGATTCAGTCTGGATTTTCCTTTTTGTTTACCTGATAACCAACCAACTTGGATACCAAGTGGTTCTAACCATTTGCGAAAAGTATTGGCATGCTGTTCTGCTAATAACTCGGTGGGTGCCATTAGTGCTGCCTGTTTACCATGAGCGATGGCACGAATTGCGGCAAATAGAGCCACTAATGTTTTACCAGAACCGACATCACCTTGGACTAAACGCATCATAGGACTTGCTTTAGCCAGATCCTCTTCAATTTCACTGACAACCCTTTGTTGAGCTTTGGTTGGTGAATAGGGTAACCGTGTCAGTAATTGTTGCTTTAATTTTTCTTCTGCTGGTAGTGGCTGGGCTGAAAATTGTTGTGTTTCACGCCGAACCGTTAGCATACTTAATTGATGGGCCAACAACTCCTCAAAGATTAATCTGCGTTGCGCTGGATGCTTGCCCTTTTCCAATATGTTCAGTGGGATATCGGGCTGCGGACGATGAAGGGTTTGAATGGCTTGTGATAAACTTATCAGCTCTTGATTAAATGGCGCAGGGATCAACTCATTGATCGCGCAGGTATCAAGTAGCGTTAGAGCTTGATCAATAAGTTTGCGTAAAGATATCTGACGTATTCCTTCAGTTGTTGGATAAATTGGTGTTAATGTATCTTGCAACTCAATATGATCGGCATTGGGTTTTATTTTATATTCAGGATGGATTATTTCTGGGCCTAAATTGCCTCGCCGGATTTCACCATAAGCAATGACGTATTTACCGACTGCCAGACTATTCTTAATAGCAGTAGAAAAGTTAAAAAACCGTAGGGTCAGTGTTCCTGAACCATCACTAATTTGGCTGGTCATCATTCTCCTACGTCCAAAGACGATTTTAGTTTGTAATATTTCGCCGCTTACGGTCACAGAGCAGCCCGGTTGAACATCACTTATAGTATAAAGTTGAGTTTGATCTTCATAACGTAATGGTAGGTGAAAGAGGAGATCCTGGATAGTACGAAGCCCTATTTTATTGAGCTTTTCTGCTTGTGATGTACCAACACCGTTTAGTGATGTTAATGGAATAGCATCAAGTAATTTTCCCCTCATGCGATTAATTCTCCAGAGTGCGTTTTTTACATGGTACTTTAGTCGATTGCATAGCTGCCTATCATGCATCACTGGCAACAATTTCACCATGTTCGTTAATTAGCGGTCTGGGAAGTCCTTTGTGTTTTGAAACGGCGGCTAATACTGGATAACCTCTATCAAATAGCCACTCTTGTTGCTCTTCTTCTGATAGCTGACTAAAAAGGCTGTCATACATATTGGCATTTTGTCTTTGCCGTTGCGCTTCGTAAAGAATTAAAGCAGAAGCAACAGATACATTTAATGACTGTACCATACCCATCATAGGAATATTATGATCAGCCAGCGCCAGAGCTTGTTTAGAAATACCCGTTTGTTCTTGTCCTAAGATAATACAGTTTGGTTGAGTATAATCTATTTGAAGAAAATCGATAGCTTGGTTAGTGAGATGAGTGACTAATATTTGCATGCCCGCAGCTTTGCAGGTAGAGATTGTATTTTCAATAGTGGCATGGTTTTTTACTTTTACCCAATGATTACTGCCCGCTGCTGCTGTAGATAAGTTTTTGCTGCTATTTTTGCTCCAGATTGCATGAATTTGTGGTATTTCAACCTCATCAGCGGTACGGATTATGGCAGAAATATTACGTGGTTTATGTAGATTTTCAAGACAAACAGTCAGATCGGGGTGGCGCATGGCGATTACTTGACGAATGTGAGCATAACGTTTTGAGTTCATAATTTAGTTCCGGTTACGGCTGATGCGTAAAACATCAGGCATGATACGGATTTTTTTCATAATATTAGCTAACTGTATGCGATCCTTAGCGGTTAAACGAATAAATGCACAATAGACACGCCCATCTTTCTCTTCGGTATTCATACTTTGAATACTAGAATTTGCACTATTAATTGCTGCGGTTAAATTAGCTAATGCTCCTTGGTGATTAATCATATCGACTTTAATTTCAGCAATGAAATTGTTATTAACGCCTTCATCCCACTCTACTTGCATAAACTTTTCTGGTTCTTTTTGATAGCCTCGAATATTACGGCAAGACTCATGGTGTATGACTAAACCTTTACCTGGGCTAATATGAGCAACAATGGGATCACCAGGAATGGGGCGACAACATTTGGCAAAGGTAATTAACACCCCTTCAGCACCTTTGATCGGTAGTTTACTACGGTTATCACTGTTATCTGTAATAACGTTATTTATACTAGCATTGCCTAATAAATTATGCGCTACGACGACACTCATGGTATTGCCAAGGCCAACTTCAGCGAGCAAATCATCAACTGAGTGAAGTTTCATTCTTGCAAGTTCTTTATTAATATTTTCTTGTGGAATATCGCCCAATTTCTTGCCTTTGCCTAAAGCATGGTTGAGTAAGCGGCGACCTAAACTAACCGAATCTTCTCGTTTAAGATTTTTAAGTAGCTGGCGTATTTTTGCTCTGGCCTTGGAACTAACAACGAAATTCAACCAAGCTGCGTTCGGCATTGCGCCAGGGGCGGTAATAATTTCTATGGTTTGCCCGGTACTTAACGATTGGGACAGAGGAAAGGGTTGACGATCTACGCGGGCTCCAACACAGGCATGACCTATATAGGTATGAACAGTATAGGCGAAATCAACTGGGGTTGCGCCAGTAGGTAATTCGACAATTCTACCTTCGGGGGTAAAAACATAGATTTCGTCAGGAAAGAGGTCAGATTTTACACTTTCGATAAATTCAAAAGAATTACCTGCGCTTTGTTGAAGTTCTAGTAGGCTTTGCATCCAGCGTTGTGCCCTAATTTGAGTAGTTGTACTAGATTCTCCTTGTTCTTTATATGCCCAATGGGCAGCGACACCCATTTCTGCCATCTGATCCATATCTTCAGTACGAATTTGTACTTCAATGGGTACGCCATGTGGGCCAATCATTGATGTATGTAAAGATTGATAGCCATTTGCTTTGGGGATCGCAATATAATCTTTCACACGTCCTGGCCGAGGATTATATAAACTATGTACCTGGCCCAGAACGCGGTAACATGTATCAACATCCTTAACAATAATCCGAAAGGCATAAATATCCATAATTGAATGGAAGCGCTGCTCTTTCAGGTGCATTTTACGATATATTGAATAGAGATGTTTTTCTCGACCACATACTCGACAAGGGATCCTGGCTTCCAATAATCTACCTTCAATTTCTGCCAATATTTTTTGTATCATCTCTTTTCGGTTACCACGAGCTGCTTTTACGACCTCTTTAATAACTCGGTAGCGATTGGGATAGAGTGCTTCAAAGCCTAACTCTTCCAATTCAGTTTTGAGATGATGAATACCAAGACGATGTGCCAGTGGGCTATAAATTTCTAATGTTTCTCTTGCGATCCGGCGGCGCTTATCAGCACGAAGTGAAACTAAAGTACGCATATTGTGCGTTCGATCTGCAAGTTTGATTAAAATGACACGGATATCTTGCACCATGGCCATAATCATTTTGCGAAAATTTTCCGCTTGAGCTTCTTTTTTATCACGAAAGTTGAGTTTGTCGAGTTTTGATACCCCCTCAACCAGGCCAGCAACGGTTTTACCAAAAAGCTGTTTTATATCCTGAAACGTTGTCGTGGTATCCTCGATAACGTCATGTAATAATGCGGCCATTAATGTTTCATGATCTAAACGCATTTCCGCTAAAATGCATGACACCGCGACTGGATGGGTAATATAAGGTTCACCACTTGAACGGGTTTGGCTTTCATGTGCATTCTGGGCGACAACATAAGCTTGTTTCAGTAACGATATATGCTCTTTTGGCAGATAGTCCTGAACGATTTGATTGAGGCTTTCAAACAGGTACAAGGCAGGCCTACCTTTTCAATTAACGACGACCTTCAGCGATAGCAGACACTGCTTGTATTTCTACAGCTTCTTGTTCCTGTTGTTCTTGACGTTCACGGACATCAAGAATTTGAGCATTAATCAACCCTGACTCTATTTCACGCAGTGAAATAACAGTGACCTTATCATTTTCTTCTTTAACTAAAGGGCTTTTCCCTCTAATCTGTAATTGACGCGCACGACGCGCTGCCACTAAAACCAAATCGAAACGATTACCAATTTTTTCTACAGCATCTTGAACTGTTACACGTGCCATAATATTACTCCAAAGATAAAGAAATGACCGGATATGATACTGACCTTTGCTCAGTCTGCCAATAATTTATTAATTAAAGTATTATGTCGCTGAATCTGACGCTCTAAACGTAGACGCTCAGATAGAATAATAGATTGTAAATCTCCTAATGCAGTATTGAAATCATCATTAACAATAATGTAATCGTATCCGTTATAATGTTTTATTTCAGCGACAGCTTGTGCCATACGCTGATTAATGGTTTCTTCGCTATCTTGCCCGCGTCCACGTAAACGGCGTAGTAACTCATTTTTAGAAGGCGGTAAGATAAATATAGTACGAGTGGTGGAGGGCATTTTTTTGCGAATTTGTTGTGCACCTTGCCAATCGATATCTAAAAATACATCGACACCACTGTTAATAATTTCTTCGATAACAGCACGGGAAGTTCCATAATAATTGCCGAAAACGCAGGCATATTCAAGAAAATCATTATGCTCAATCATTTGCTGAAATTTACGTTCAGTAATGAAATAGTAATGTTTACCGTTTTTTTCACCAGAGCGTATTGCTCTAGTGGTATGCGAAATAGACACTTGTGTGTCATATAAAGGCTGAGTTTTTAATAAAGCCTGAATAAGACTTGATTTTCCTGCACCACTTGGAGCAGACACAATATATAACGTTCCTTGGATCATGATGATTTCTTGATTAACTGGCTAATTAATTAATAAAAATTTTTTAGAAAGTACAAAAGCTCTTTAATAGTATACACATGCAATGAGCAACATACAGCTTTAGTAACATTTTTAATGAAAGATCTGAATTATTTTTAAAGATAATTATCATTTTTGCGAAGCGTTTTGAGAAAAAATGGTTAATGTATATCTTCATAATTATTTTCTATTTACCACTTCCTAATAATTGGAATTGTATATTGAAAGTATTTTTCGTGAATGGAATAAAAAGATGATAAAAATTATGCATGGATGCTGTTTATTATGAGATCTTTTATTTTAATTTCAGTCTACTCTCGTCAGAGCTTTTTTTATTATTGATTTTGTTAAATATAAACTCATCAATAGCGGAAAGTCTGCAATGCTCTGATTGGCCTAAATTAGTTTTACATAGGGAAATTAAAGCAATTAATCCAAAATTAAAACTGTGACATGAAGCATATTATATTAATAGTCAAAGTCTGGTTAATAACGAAACTTACGATTAAATTTTTGCGTTATGGAAACGCTGGTCAAATTGTCTTCATCTACCGATAGATAAAACACATTCGCTTTCTTTACCCGTTAAAGGAAGAAAAATTCACCCGGTTATTCATACGGGCTTAAAAAAGATGACTGCTAATGAAGTCGCTCGATGGATAGTGGGGCATCATGACGTTTGGTTATAACCTTAAAGTCGATGGTGTGGATGTTACATTAGTTTATCTAAAGGATAAATTGGCAGCATTAATTAGCCGGGGTAATGGCGTAGAAGGAATCGATTGGTCTAAAAAAGTCGATTTTTTGCCGGCAATTCCGAAAACGATTCCAAATCATGCCGCGCAATTAGTATTACAAGGTGAATTGTGTTGGTATCGATCCGGTCACCAACAAGCCATTAAGGGTGGATCTAATGCACGCAATAAAGTTACCGGTTGGTTAATGCGTAAGAATTTATTGGCTCAACAAGATGAGTAAATTGGAATATTTATTTGAAGTTGGCCTGATGGACCATCGAATGTGCAAACACAATTTGAAAGATGGGCTTTTCCATTAACAAAACGCTATTCTCATTTAGTCACTAGTGTTGAAAAAAATTACATATTGGAAATAATGTTATTACAATCAACCAGCCAATGCCTTTTGCAACAGATGGTATCGTGTTAAAAAAACTCCCATATACTCTAGGCCAATACTGGCAAGCTGGTATAAATAACCGGGCTGTTGCTTAGAAATATCCGACACAGAATAGGGGGCTCAAGTTAAAACCTTTAAATTTAATATAGGAATATCCGGCAAAATTAACCCTATCATTGTTGTTTTGCCCGTGGAAATGGATGGAAAACAGATCCGTCATATTAATATAGCATCATTAACTCGTTGGCAAGCGATGAAAATTTTGCCTGGAGACGCGATAAAAATATCATTATCTGGTCATGGCATCCTAAATTTGAAAAGATGGTTTAGCGAATTAAACAGCTGAAAATGCTATCTATACCAGAACAAAAAAATTATCACCAATTAAGTTGTTTTTATTACTCAATGAGATGCGAAACTCAATTTGTTGCTTGCTTGGTGTGGTTGTGAAAAGAGCTTAAGATGGAAGGGATCAGTGAAAGGTTGGTTAGCTTTAATAAGAGCTGGGAAGATAACCAATTTAATGGATTAGACAAGATTAACATTAGAGCAAATCTCTGAAGCGTCAATGTTTAAATCCAATAAAGGAAAATTTATTTATCAACAATTTTTATCAGCCCAAAAACGCCTTTTTTCTAATTGGTTAAAAGGGCTAGGAGTATTGTTGCCAGAAAAGCTTTTTAGCAAAATAAGCTGTTGAGATGATTTATCATCTAAAGAGATAAACGGTGATATTTTGTCGCCTAGACAACAAAAAAAATTAGCGCAATTTATTGCTAATAAATATGTTAAGCAGCTAGTAAAAGTTTTGCACCAAATTAAGATAAATGGATTTTATAATGATATTCCGTTGAAATAAAAAGCTGCTTATTTGAGTAGATGTATGCGGATATATTAATCATTATGTTCATAATTAAATACAGGTAATCCTAATCGATAACGGATGGCGAGTAGACGTGGGGTTAAACCAGCTATTAATGTAATGATAATAACTATATCTTTTGGTAATGGAGTATATAGTAATCCTATGTAAATCCAGGCCGCGGCAAAAGAGACGCCGGCATATATCTCTTTTTGAAAGACAAGCGGTATTGTATTGCATAACATGTCGCGCAGCACACCACCGAAAACACCAGTGACGACAGCTGCGATGATATAACTATAATTCATATTGAGCGTTATTTGAACGCCAATAATGGAAAAAACAATAAGACCAATGACATCAAAAATTAAAAATAATCGCCGTAAATGTTTCATCATGGGAGCAAGCCAGATAGTAATAACTGCGGCAGAAGCAACAATGACAATATATTCAGGATATTTAACCCAACTAAGAGGATAGTGCACTAATAAGATATCGCGTACAGAACAGCCACCAATTGCGGTTGCTGAGGCAATAATAATGACGCCGAAAACATCCATTTTACGACGACCCGCGGCTAAAGCTCCTGCTATGGCTTCAGCTGTAATACCAATGATATAAAGTATGCTAAGTAATATGATGATTTTTTAGATACGACAAACCTTAAGACTTAAAGTTGTATTATAAAAATAAAGTATTGACTAATATTTTTGTAGTATTCACATTATTACATTATTTTTTATCGTCCACGACAAAAGAATGCGGATAATAAAATGTCTTACCAAGAACAGTAAATTACTTTTGATAAACTAAATCATCAACTGACTAATATAAATGTATGGATACCAGATAGCCAATGGTTAGTTTTTGATGTACGACCAAATTGTGCCTCTTTTACTGGATTAACGATAGAAAAAGTTAATATTAAAACGCAACAACAAAAACAGATTTATTGCGCCAAAAATGGAGCGTATGTTTGTGTTGCTACAGTAAATAGTGAAAATCCGCCTAGATATGCATTTATTCATGGCCCAGAAGATCCAGATGAAAATTGGTATTACGATTTTCATCATCGTCGGAGGGTAATTGTCAGCGATATAAAAACCAATGTTGCAGAAAATATTGAAGCAATGTGTATTACACCTCCTTATTTGGCGGGAGCATTGAGGAGGAGGAACTCATGTTCATGTATTTAGTCCAGATAATAACAGGCTTAGTTTTACATACAATGATCACGTGATGCATGAATGTGCTCCTGTACTTGATTTATGCAATGTCGCGATTGCGATTCCCTATCATGCTATTAATGTCGGAATTTCGGTTCAGAAAAAACATCAACGTGAATATAATGGCCATTATTATTGTCTTGTGATCAGTGAAACAACGCCCATAGGAAAACCGGGTAGGGATGACATCAGTTGTGCTCACGGAGAAGGCTGGATTGGTCAAAATGGGTATGAGAGAGCAAATGGTGAAAAGCAACGTTGGGTGATTGCATTTATTGGTGTTACTTACTTTCTAGATGGAAAAATTGTGGCTAAAATTTTTATTGTCGATTTGCTAGAAGCTAGTGAAGAGTATGCCATTGCAGGAGTTAAGCCAATACATGGTACCGAAACTACAATGCCAGCGCCACTAAGGGAATTAAACAACATCGTTTAACCTATACCCATGAACGCAAAATACCCAGGTGTTGTTAATCAATCGCGTCATTGGCTCCGCTCTTCGCCTGATGGCAGTAAAATTGATTTTTTAATGAAAGATGATATAGGGATTGTACAATTTTGGCTGGTTTCCCCGGTTAGCGGAGCAATGCAGTAGATTACCAAGTCTGCATGGGATATTTTCAGTCAGCTTTTAGTTGGGATAGTCAAGGTCGGTATGTGGCGTTTATTTGTGATAATAGTGTGATTTTATGTGAAGCACTGTAGGCAAATTAATTCGTTTAACTGAAAGGAGTGATGTGCCGCCATCAGTTGATGCAGAGGTTATTTCCCCTGATGACAGAAATATTGCTTTTCTGCGTGATATTCGTGGCTATCAGCAAATTTTTATTGTGGAGACAGTAATTGTTTGATTTAAATATTTAAAACACTCTCCTCTCGCATTATTGATGTCAAAAATTATAAGTCGCGATTAACATAATATCATGGGTTTTGACTTTGGTTTTTGAGTTATTTTTTATCCCATCTAAATTGTAATAGTTGACTTCAGCCTGGCCAGCGTTCAGATATTTGTAACTAAGATCAAATGAAAAATCTTGATTAACCGTATACTTGATTCCTGCGCCAGCACTCCAGGCGAAATTATTGGTTGCATGAGAGCGTGTTTGGAGAGTTTCGGTACTAGTGTTCCGCTCCTTCGGATGCCGAAGGTTCCTATTTGGGATGTTTTTTGTTTATATAAGCATAATCTAATCCAGCAGAGAGAGTAAGGTGTGAAATCAGAAGGATTTTTAAAGTCATAATAAGCGTTAAACATTAATGTGTTTAATCCTATTTGATTTTTTATTGTGTTTCTAACAAAAACAATGGGATTTCCTTAAGATTTTGAATAGTTATAATCAGCGTTTACCCAGCTAGTAAAGTCCAGTTCGGTTCTGACCGGAAGATTGAAATGGTCACAAAAATCATAGCTTACAGCAAGCCCGGTACCAAATACGGCGGTTCTATGTGTATCGCCTTTTTGTTTCTTATTAATACTGGTTGATAAATTGGAATATGGAAAAAATTGCCCTGACATTTGCTGGATTGAAGTGCCCATTTTAGCGCTGACTTTTTCTTTCATTTGCTAGGGTAATGGAGGGAATCAAGCTGATCACTGATAAAGCGAATAGTGTTTTTTTCATTATCTGTTTTTCTAGTGTTTGAATAAAACATTTGTGTTTTGCATATAAAAATAAGAGTAGTTAACAGATTGAAAAATTGTATAAAATATAACTATATTAATCTTTAGTGAAATTCGCTTTTTAAATTAAAGTAAGGTTATGATTGCTAACTGTAATAGTCTAATATCGTATATTTAGTGATAATATAAAATATCAACGGGTATAGTAAAATAGACACTAATTTTATCTATTTCAATAAGTTAAGTATATAAAATTAGGTTAATTTTTTGCTTAAAAATAAGCGTGGCAGCAATATTATTAATATTACTTAGTTGTGGGTTTTTGGTGATTGGCATTTGGGGCATGATCATTTTCCCAATCTTGAACGCGTTCTTTTGGTGAGTGCTGAGATGCAATATTGTCAGCCTGAAAATAATCATAGGGCAGTAAAATGGTGTCGAACAGAACAGAAAAAGGTAAGTCAATCATGGCAAGGGGTTTTATTATCCAGCCTGTATCACTATCTTTAAGTATTTTGGTATCGGCTTTTATTCCGGAGTAGTAACCTTGTTGGGGACAGACATGGGTCATAATACTTGAACAGCCGCTTAATAATATAAGGTAGCCAAAAATATTTAAACTGATGGTATATATAACGAGGATTAATTTTTTCATTAAGGCTATAAGCTTAGCTTCTCCGAGCGAGTATGAATTTTAATGATAAACATTAATGTTAAAAATACCAGTTTGTTAATAGAAATAAATCTTTTTAATAATTATTTTTTTGTTATATGTCCTAGATATAGCACTCTTAATGGAAAATTGGTTGCATAAAAGCCTTATTTACTGTTGAAATGAGCGATTTGTCTAAAATATATTGATTAGCGGTCTTTATATTCCCTTAGGATTAGTCCAACCTCTTTTTTAAAAATAGCATAAAAATAGCATAAAAATAGCATAAAAATAGCATAAAAATAGCATAAAAATAGCATAAAAATAGCATAAAAATAGCGTAAGGAAGGATGATCACATGCGGTTAAAATTTTATTATCTGACAAAAAAGTTAATAATAATAACTGTTGGGTGCATGTTAGTTTTTCATCATAAATTATATCGTGAAAAGTTTTTCTATCTCTTTTTTGAAGCGTTTTTTAAGGTTTGAAGGTGAGATAACAATAGCATCAAAAACAGGTCAACTTTAATATCATTTGGTTTGTCAATAGTTATAGCTGGATTATTAGTAAAATGGTTGGGTTATAGTTTTAATTAAATTAAAAAGTAATAATCCGGAATAGTGGTAAAAATATCGATTTATTGTTTAATTAAAAGAACACTAAATATGTTGTAATAATTATGGTGTTAAAGAGCTCGGGAAGTAGATTATTTTATCAGTAATACTCTTGAATATGATCCCGTTAACTTTACAATTCAACGTCCTCGTTATTATTTTATAACCTCTTATCTTGCTATAAGATAAGAAGTTTTTTATTATACATATAATTATATTGCTTAATGAATTTAAAAAATTATTAAATTTATGCTATTGATAGGCAATTTTCAATTTCATCAGCCAAAATCGTAATCCCTTGTTCAATTTTTTTCAGAGGTAGAATAATATATTTCATTCGCATACATTGATGGGCATGACGCCAGTGTTTATTAAGCCCCGTGGGAAAATAATCCTTAGGCACCATTAATACCCCGCGTTTTTAAGACGTGAGTAGAGTGTTTGACTGTCAATCAGTAAATTTTTAAACCAAGGCCATAGAAATATCGTGCCTTCTGGTTTATGGATCAGGTAACGACTTTCTGGTATATAACGGCGAATAATTTTTACGGTTTCAGTAACGCGTTGTTGATAAAAAGGTTTTATTACTGTTTGCGAAAGTTTCAATAGGTCATTACGTTTAAGGGTATCTAACATTAATGCTGGGCCTATGCTACCTAGGGATAAACTAATGATGCCATTCATGTTACTGATCGTGCTGATAATAGATTCGTTTGCAATAATAATACCATAGCGACAGCCAAGTAATCCTAATTTGGATAGGCTTCATAGATAGAATAATATTTTCATTCCAGATAGTAGTTGCTTGATTAAAAATAATACCTGGAAAGGGAATTCCATAAGAACTATCAATCAAAAGAGGAATAACATGTTGTTTGGCCAAAGCATCTAATTGCATAATTACTGCATCGGTAATGACATTTCCAGTCGGATTGGTGGGGCTGGAAACGCAAATGACACCGATATCATCGGTTATTTTCAGAGATCCAAAATTAATCTGATATTTAAATTGACCATTAGGCAGGATGTCAATCTGAGGTTTATTGGCACAAAAATATCATCATCAAGCTCAGTATCGGCATAACCAACATATTCTGGTGTTAAAGGGAAAAGAACTTTCTGTTTTATTTCTCGTTCACAACAGCCTGCGAGGATATTAAATATATAAAAAAAAGGCGCTCTGGCTACCATTAGTCAATGCGATATTTTTAGGGCTAATATTCCAACCTACTTGCTCATTTTACGTATTTGCTAATACTTCCAGCATGGCATCTTTTCCTTGCTGGCCATCGTAGTTGTATAATGTTTTATTGAGCTGGCCACTTTTAGCCATATCTATCAATAATTGCTGAAAATATTGATCTATTTCAGGAATGCGTGCTGGATTACTACCACCAAGCGTAATAACGTCAGGTGTGCGTAACCCTCATTTAGATTTTTTATTAAAAGAAAGATACTAGAGGCGCTGGAAAATTTTTTACCAAATTGTGAATGTATCATGCTTTTCTTCATAGCTGTGCAAAATAACAAGTAAATAAATCAGAACAATATTCTGCTGTTATCGATAGAATAATGGCTTCGTTAGCAAATTAGTTAGATGATATTATAATTTATTTATATTTTTGTGATTATAAATTTAACATAATGATCTTTTTATTACTCGTTTTTTTCTGTCGACAAATACAATCGCTCAAATGGTCGTTAACCACACCGGTTGCTTGCATAAAGGCGTAATAGATGGTGCTATCAACAAATTTAAAGCCATGTTTTTTTAAAGCAAGAAAAAGATGATTAGAAATAAAGGTATAAATAGGTATTTCACTTTGATGTTGACAATGATTGACTTGTGTTTTTCCATCGACAAATCGCCAAAGAAATTTAATCTTTAATAAATGTAATTTGAGCTTGTTTTGCTAAAAACATTTTTTTAAATTGCCATTTAATAATTGCCGTAGATCCTTGTGCTTTTAGTTTATTTTTAACCATAAGCCAAAAATTGGCATTATCGGTATAAATAATAATTTTATGAGCATTAGCGAGTGCATAATAATAAACAGGAGATGCTTGTTCAGCGTTAGCAGGAAAAAATGTTGAATATTGCCATTTTTGGCCGCTATCATAAGAAGAGTTGATCTTCTGAATATGACTAATATTCAATAGGGCTGAATGGTTAAATTCACGACTTTTTTTCAAGATCAATCAATGCTGACTGTTTCTGTGAAGCGCAGCTTGTTAGAATTAATAATGCCGGCATTAAAAATAATATTTTCATGTTAATCACATTTGTTTATTCAACTTTAATTTAACGGCTCGCTTTTAACCAAATCGTTTTTTAGTGCAATATCTTATTCTAGATCAACAAACTAAGACTTGTTGTATCACAAGGTTACGTTAATTGCCTTGAAAGAAAATGAGTGAATAAATATCATATCTTACTATGATACTATTTGTAAGCGGCGTTTTTTAGGAATTGAGTTAGTTAAGCTGAACGAGTCGTTATTGAGTATTAATAACAATAAGACATAGTGTGAATTTATTAGCTATAAAGCGAAATAAACATTGGTTCTTTTGGCCTCCCTTCGATTCTAAGAAATACTAAATAATTGACTACTAAGACTGGGTATAATAATGGGCTATATTAGCGGTTTTTATTATTTCATGAATAATTAGTAAAAGTTGGAAAGCTGCGCATTTGGATGTAATTTATAAATTAATCAACTAATATAATTAAATTTTTTGACTTGAAATAGCGTTTCTTATATTAATATCAATCTTATTATATTATTTTGTTGGATTGAAAGTGTTTTGGATCGATGCATTGAAGGTTATTTTGATATAGATCAAATTTAGTTGTTATTGTTGCTATTCATTTATTATTCCATTTTTATTTATTTTTTAAATAGTTATTTATTATTATTGTATTTTTAACAAAAAATTAAGGCAAATTCTTGAAAGAATATATAAGAAGAATTCTATTATAATTTATGTAATTTTAAGGTAAATATTAATGAAAGTATGGTCTAATGCTTTTAATCATAATTAAATTTCAGTTGATGATAAAGTTAGTAATAAAAAAATAATAATAACTAAAAAACAGTTATTAACGTACAGTCAGCTGTAGTTAATTTTGATAAAAAATTATTAATGTTAATAGTATTTATTTGGAAATAAATGATAACTTTAATAAATAACGAAAAATTAGAGATGTAAGTTTATCAGAGAACCATAACTCAATTAAAATTAATAATAAAATCAATATAAAATATACTGATAAATATATTGAATTAAACACAGAAATTTATGACCTGCGAATAAAAATATCAGATGATAAAAGATTAGTTTCAGGATTAAAAGGCGAAAATAATGTTTATAGATTATTAAAAAAAGAGATAAAAGAGTATAAGTATGCTATTTCTATAGAATTTTAGTTTTAGCACAAGAATCGACAACTATAAATCATATATATAATTTAGGATTTCAAATAAATTAAGACCCTCTATCTAGCATAATGGCTAGAATAAATGAAATTGCTAATACTATTTTATAATTTAGTGAAATAAATGAAAACGAAGAGAATATTAATAAACGAAAAGAAATATTAATCAAAAATCTAGATAATTTTCTTTTTTTAATATATATTTCACATTGGTTAGTTGAAAATAAATATTTTAAATATTGTGAAAAATTATATTAATAATATTTCCTCTACACCTGTTAAATAAAATTTATCAAGAAGTAATTAATTCTTATTTTGATAATATCGATACTAATGATCAAAAGGGACTACTATGAAATATTCATAAAATACATATTGTTACTCGGCTATTTAATGAAAAATATCGTTTTAATAAAAATAGTTATGAAAATAATTTGTCAATTGAAGTTATTAGCGTTTATGCATTATGGTTAATTTATTCTATCTATGAGGCCGATCAACATGCTTTTGGTGGTTTAACGATAGAAGATGTTGTTAAGAGAGAGATAATATATAATTATACTGATGCTAACAATAATATTAAATCTGATATTTTGAGTATTTTTGAATATTTAACGTGATATATTGAAGAAATTAGCAATAGAGAGAATATAAAATTCTCAACAAAATTTCGTCCTGAACTGATTAATTATTTGGATGAGGAATAAATAAATTTAAAGAAACAAGTTAATATGCTAAAAAATATTTATTTATTAAAAGAAAAAAAAGATAAGTTACTAGTAAAAATGTCACATCTGTAAAATTATTTAACCGTATATTTAGCACAATAAAGAAAAAATTGTAATGTTAATAATACTTCCTTAGATGATGAGGTCGTATTTCGTTATAAATCTTATATATTTAACCCAGAAGGAGAAAGCGCTCAAAAGCACTTCATATCTTACGGTCGAAAAAAAATTTATATTGTCCGTGATATTTCATTAGGCAGGGAGAGAAAGTGGTTATCCGAAGACCTAAATTATAAATTAGATGAAGTATTAGGCCCGTTATACCACATTCAATATAAAAAAGAGGGATTCTGATGGTAATGATACCCTTGATTTTTCCTGGTTATCATCAAGATCAACAAATAAATTTGAATCCTGGTTCATTTTCTAATGTTCGTGGTTTAAAAAGAAATATCTCAATAGTAAAAGAAGTAATTATTGAAAATGCTATTGGTGGTTGAGGAAATGATATTATTTTGGGGAATGAGTTTAATAATATTATCAATGGTGGCGCAGGCAGTGATATTATTTATGGTGGTTTGGGGCAGGATATACTTTGGGGGCGAAAATAATGTAGATTCAACTTCGTTTAGTAAAAATATAACCATGATTCATTCATTCTCTCTGCTGAACAATCTCAGGATCATCAACATCAAGAATATATATATTGAACAAAAATAATCTAATAGAATGGTTTTCTTTTTCTTTGAAAAATGAAACACTGGTTTTTAACGTTTTTGTTTATAGTACTTTTGAAGAATCATTACCTACTTTACCTGACATGATAATGGATTTTCGAACAAATAAAGATAAAATTGATTTGTCAGCGATTAATGCCAGTCATAATATTGCCGGCAATGATACAAATTTTATTTATTTTGTGGAAAAATTTCGAGGCGTTCCTGGTGAAACAGTAATATCTTATGAAAAAGGCAATTTTTACCATGTTAGTGTTAATGCTGATGATGATTTAGAGCCAGATTTTGTCATTAAAGTCGCAGCTGAAGTTGTATCCGGGCAGTGATTTTATTTTATAAATGGCCTTGCTCGGTCATATGAATATTGCAATAAATGAAATTTAAAATATCTTATATTGATAATAACGTTTGAATTAATTTTCAACGTTAATGATTAGCTAGTAATGGGATTAATCAATCAGCTAACTTAAAATCACTAAAGATTTATGAAGTCGTTTTTTTGCGTAAAACAACATCAATGTGTAATCAGTGCTGCATATCTGTTCGCCAAAGGGTATACTGAACCACTTTTTTTAAATCACAATCTATCTATCGCGCGAATCTAAACATGCAAAAGTTTGATACCAAAACCTTTCAGGGATTGATCTTAACATTACAGGATTACTGGGCGTGTCAAGGCTGCACCATTGTTCAACCATTGGATATGGAAGTTGGTGCAGGGACGTCGCATCCGATGACTTGCTTGCGGACACTAGGCCCAGAGCCGATTGCTGCCGCTTATGTGCAACCATCTCGTCGGCCAACTGATGGGCGTTATGGTGAAAATCCGAATCGCCTTCAGCACTATTATCAATTTCAAGTTATTATTAAACCCTCACCGGATAATATTCAAGAGTTATATCTTGGCTCATTAAAAGCATTGGGGTTAGATCCCACTATTCATGATATTCGCTTTGTTGAAGATAACTGGGAAAACCCAACTTTGGGAGCCTGGGGACTTGGTTGGGAAATTTGGCTAAATGGGATGGAAGTCACCCAGTTTACCTATTTTCAGCAAGTCGGTGGTTTGGAGTGTAAACCCGTTACCGGTGAGATCACCTACGGCCTTGAGCGTTTGGCTATGTATATCCAAGGTGTTGATAGTGTGTATGATCTAATCTGGTCTGATGGCCCTTTAGGAAAAACAACCTACGGCGATATTTATCATCAAAATGAAGTTGAGCAATCAGCTTATAATTTTGAATATGCAAATGTTGATTTTTTATTCAAATGTTTTGAAGTGTATGAAAAAGAAGCACAATATTTATTGTCACTAGAAACGCCACTACCTTTACCCGCTTATGAGCGTATTTTAAAAGCTTCTCATACGTTTAATTTATTAGATGCACGTAAAGCGATTTCAGTCACTGAGCGTCAACGTTATATTTTACGCATTCGCACCTTAACCAAAGGGGTTGCAGAAGCTTATTATGCTTCTCGTGAATTACTAGGTTTTCCAATCTGTAAAAATAAGAACTAAGAGGTTGTCATTATGCAACAGACTTTCCTAGTGGAAATCGGCACAGAAGAGTTACCGCCGAAGGCTCTTCGTTCATTAGCTGAATCATTTGCTGCAAATTTTAAACATCAATTAGAGCAGGCTGATTTACAGCATGGTGAAGTGCTTTGGTATGCCTCTCCCCGCCGTTTAGCATTAAAAGTAACCGATTTGGCAGCACATCAAGCTGATCGTGAAGTCGAGAAGCGTGGTCCGGCAATTAGTCAGGCTTTTGATGCTACAGGTAAACCGACCAAGACCGCTGAAGGTTGGGCTCGCGGCTGTGGAATCACTGTTGAGCAGGCAGAGCGTTTGGTCACTGATAAAGGGGAGTGGTTATTTTATCGAGAGATCAACAAAGGCCACGCAGTGCAAGAGTTGCTTGTCGATATAGTAGCTAACGCACTGAGTCAGTTACCGATCCCAAAACCCATGCGCTGGGGAGAGAAGGAAACACAATTTGTCCGTCCAGTTCATACCATAATCATGTTATTAGGTGATCAACTGCTCGAAGGTGAAGTGTTGGGTGTTCAGAGTAGTCGTGTGATCCGTGGCCATCGATTTATGGGTGAAGCTGAACTGACAATTGATTCAACTGAACAATACCCTGTGATCTTAGGTGAACGTGGTAAAGTTATTGCTGATTATGAAGAGCGTAAGGCCTTAATTAAGCATGAGGCAAATAAGATAGCGCAGCAATTAGGTGGTATTGCTGAATTGTCTGATAGTTTACTAGAAGAAGTAACATCATTGGTTGAATGGCCAGTTGTATTAACTGCAAAATTTGAGCAGAAATTTTTGTCAGTACCAGCGGAAGCTTTAGTTCACACTATGAAAGGCGATCAAAAATACTTTCCAGTTTATGATCAGGTTGGTAATTTGATGGCCAATTTTATTTTTGTCGCTAATATTGAATCTTCTGAGCCACAGCAAATCATTGCTGGTAATGAAAAGGTGATCCGCCCACGTCTGGCAGATGCTGAATTTTTCTTTAAAACCGATTGTAAAAAGCGTTTAGAAGAACATTTATTCCGGTTGGAAACGGTTTTATTCCAAAAACAGCTTGGTACATTGCGTGATAAAACTGATCGTTTAGAAGCGTTAGCCGGCTGGATCGCAGCTAAAATTGGTGCAGATGTTAATCATGCTACCCGTGCGGGTTTATTGTCCAAATGTGATTTGATGACCAATATGGTGTTTGAATTTACTGACACACAAGGTGTTATGGGGATGCATTATTCCCGTCGGGATGGTGAAGCAGAAGATGTAGCGGTAGCAATCAAAGAGCAGTATCAACCCCGTTTTGCTGGTGACGAATTACCTTCTAATAATGTTGCGGCTGCCTTGGCACTAGCCGATAAAATGGATACCTTGGTAGGTATTTTTGGTATTAACCAACACCCTAAAGGCGATAAAGATCCATTTGCATTACGTCGCGCGGCGCTTGGCGTGTTACGTATTATTGTTGAAAAGGGTTACGATCTGGATTTATTAGCGTTAACACAGCAGACGGCTCAGCTGTATGGTAATAAGCTAACCAATAAAAATGTTATCGATGATGTTGTCGAGTTTATGTTAGGGCGTTTTCGTGCATGGTATCAAGAACAAGGGTACCGCCTTGATACTATCCAGGCTGTTTTGGCTCGTCGACCAACCAAACCGACAGATTTTGATGTGCGGGTGAAAGCTGTTACTCATTTCCGTACTTTGGCAGAAGCAGAAGCACTGGCGGTGGCTAATAAACGGGTTGCCAATATTCTGAATAAGTCAGATGAAAAATTGAATGAAAATGTTGCTGCTGCGGTGTTAGTGGCACCTGAAGAGGTCTCCTTAGCGGCTCATCTGGTTGTTTTACAAGAAAAACTGGCACCATTATTTGCTGATGGGCAATATCAGAGCGTATTAATCGAATTGGCTTCACTCCGTGAAGTTATCGATGCTTTCTTTGACAATGTGATGGTGATGGATAGCGATCAACTGGTAAGGATCAATCGTTTGACTCTACTGAGTCAATTGCGTGATTTATTTTTACAGGTAGCGGATATCTCTTTACTACAGTAATTTATGAGGAGTTAAAAATCCCTTGAAGATGAATTCAAGGGATTTTTATTTACTAATCTTTTTCTCTGCTAGAAAATAAAACAGTCATATTGCTAATATTATGACTGTATTAAAAAGTTGTACTATTAAAAATAAATAAATAAATAAATAAATAAATAAATAAATAAATATTTATTTATTATTGTTAATGATAGTTTTCTACTAATCGGCAGAAAAAATCGATTCATCACGTAACATTTTCCAAGAAATCGAGTTCAACATCATTATCAGATTTTCGATTGTCGGGTAATATTACGTAACAAAATTAAGGAATCTAGTTGATTTTGTTAATTTTAAATCATATTTTTGGGCAAATAATAAATACTGATTGACAATAGATGCGTTGTTTCCATCAATTGTTACTTTTTCTGTATAAGCGATTATAGAATCGTTCATTTATTATTTTATATTCACCATTTTTACTATTTATTTTGGATTGACTCTCAATGATTGATGTTGTTCAGAAAATTTTTAATGTTTCACTATTATTAATTGAGCCATAATTATTAAATATTCCGTTGTATCTTTCATATAGGCTATAGTTACTGTTTATTGCGGATTAATGATTAATACTGGCTTAAACTCAACTTTATCTATAAATTGTTGGATATCAATATTTGTTTGACCGGCGGAAATTTCAATATTATTAACATTTAATTGACTGGCTTCTAATTTTATCGATCCTGCTACTAATTCTAATGCTGCATCGGTAAATTTGTTTTGTTTAATATTTTTTAAATGAGTTTTTCCTGTTATGTTATTTGATGTTTGTTTATTAAAAATATCGTCTACTTTGGCGGTAATTCTATATGATTAAAATTATTATTTATCAAATAGATATATAAAAATTATCACTAAAATTCACTATTAAATCACTATGAATTTTAAACTTCAATCCAACTATTATTCCTGTCATCTTCATATTTTTCTATCATTTCTGCTGACTTATGGTCTAGCAATTTACGAGTAAATTCACTTCCATTTTTTTCTGTATACAATCCTGGCAGACAAACTTCTTATTTTATGAAAAGATGGAGGCGAACCGTCCCATGTTAATTTCATTTTATCTCTAAATTTTGTAAATGTGGATGAAATTTTTGCTACTGTAATTTGTTTCTTATTTTTTCTAATAATAAAATCTGAATCGTGATTAATTTTTTCCAAAATATCAGTTAATGTTATAAATTCAGTTCCAGTATTAAGTAGAATAGTTATTTTGGTTCCTGTTTTTTGCTGGACAATCCATAATTTATTATCATGAATGTCTTCCCATTTTATTTTTGCGATATTAGAGACTCTCTGACCTGTGACTAAAGCCAGTTTCATTGCTTGAGTTAACGAATGATGATCGTCGTTTATCAAATTCAAAATAGTATTAAAGTCATTGAGAGATAATTTTACTCTTTGAATTTTGAATTTTGAATTTTGAATTTTGAATTTTGAATTTTGAATTTTGAATTTTGAATTTTTGTGTTTTTGTTAAATCAGCAGGATTCAGTTGTACCAGACCACTTGCTAATGCTTCCTTAAAGCAGTCAACTAACTATCTATTCAAGAATTCATGAAAAGAGACAGAATCATGTCCTTCAATTCTTTCTGTTAAAGGCTTTGTGTTTTCTTTATTGATTAATAACTGATTCGCATTAATTGCTTCATTGATAGCATAGGCTTTGTTACGTCCTAGACCGTATTCCTTACGTGTGCGAGGGTCTCTGTAAGTATAATAGCCTTTACGCTCGTAGAGGTTAGGGGGCAAATCTCTGTTTTTGCGATTTCTGATTCTGGGCATGACCTATCCTTTGTAACAAATTACTATTGCTAATTTCTCTAATACTGTTGATTTTGATGGCGTATTCTTCGACAAGGTACTCTCTGCCGTCTTTAATGTGGGTGGCTGTATAAGTCCATTTCTTGCCCAGTTTCTGACGGTATCCATTCTGCGTGGTCTGTCCCTTCGAGCGTTCCATTCCGCTAAAGTAATCATGTTTATTTATCCTCATTCAAAAACTCACACTCTTCTCAGGTGCTTCATTGCCCCACAGAAAGCAATGACGAAGCACGAATGGAGATATTCGTTCTTTATTAGGTTAGGAATATGATTTCGTGGGGAGGGTATTAGGGATTGTGTGCTGCGCCGTTTGATGCTTTGTTATGTTATTGCCAGGGGGGTCTGCGAGACTTACATTAATTTTCATCCTTTTCTAAAGCTGGATAAAGTTTATATTTAAGCAACTCAATCTCGTTGTTCTCTTGATGCTTTCCATGCTAACCAGGCAATATCTGTATGACAATCTCGATAATTCATACCATTATTAGTTTTTTCTAATACTGATATATTGTACATATCATCAAGTTCAAGCTTCAGCCATTTCTCAAACTCTTCTCGTATTTTATTTTTCATCACCTAAACATACCAGCTTTTACTTTCATGCAAGTCGTCTATTTTTTCTAACTCAGTGATTTTATTGCCACCATTTCCGGTTAGTGTTCCGCTTTCTCCTTCGGTATTAAATTGATATATCAATCCTTTGTTTGTTAATTTTTTCTCCCGTAATTTGATTATTTTCATCATCTCTCCATGATAAATAACCTGCATGCCTGCTTTTACATGATGTAACGTTGTTCTTTATTCATGGATGTTATGCATACAATTACTCCTGATACTGATTAGATGAATGTTAATGTTGACTATTAAGTTCAATTTGTTACTTTAAACCATTTTTTTATAAGGTCTTTGCTGGTGTTGGCCAGCCTTGCGCTAGTCTTTTTTTATTGTCGTGATTCACTAATAAGAACAGATAATTTGCCAAGTTATCTTGGTATAATGCGCACCTGTTCAGTTAACTTTTCTGGGCCATCATTTGTGGCAACGATGGTCACCTTATGTTCAATTAAATCCTGTTTGATTTTATCCTGATAACCGACCCAACTTTTTCCTCTAATACGGCGATAAATCCAGTCATGGTCTTGTAACCATGAAAAAAGTGCTTTAGGTTTCATTTGGAGTGATTTAGCCGTTTTTTATTGCGCTCAACCATTGGTAGCTCTTTAGCTATATTGAGAGAAATTGAGTATTCCTTAAGCACTTTTTGGCGATATTTTGAGCTACCCCATATGTGGTAGCTCAAAATTTCAACAACAATAAAATCATCTCCCTCTATAAATCCATATTGTTTAATTCTATCTTTAATCCATGTTGTAAAATCTTTGTCAATTTCCAAAAACGCATGTAAATCACGTGCATTAATCGTTTGGATCAATTCACCATTGATAGTTTTTGTTTCTATGTTAATTAAATTTTGCATACAGAAGTTCCTCAAAATTAATTGATGAATGAGTATTGATGTTTATTAAGTGGGATAGGTCAGGCGGGATTATTACTTCTTGACGTTTAGTTACTTTCTTAGCGTATCGAGAAATACTCTAAAATAGACTAAAAGCACGGGAACTATCATTACATTAATAACCAGTAGCTCTTACCTGCCTAAGTGAAATCCTCCCAATACCCCTTGAGCCTATGAGTAAATTTAATCTGTGGGTAGATCGCTGGTGTTGTATAGGCCTGGGCAATATGGTCAGCTATCAACTCAAAGGTAAATGCTGTACTGATAGCTAATAATGTCGGGTTAAGTTTCATGGTTGAATCTTGGGGTAATCACTTCTTAACACAAATCGCTTTGGCGTTAATATCCTTGAAGGTTTCGAACTCTTATTCAAATTGTTTTACTGCTATTTGACATAGTGTTTTAGTGTCTAATTTCTGTGTATGAAGTCTGGCTACGTTACTTGAAGTGTAAGGACTGGCGTACATGGCAAAGATTAAAACCCACATGATGGTTTCTCCTCTGTTTAAAAGGGCACATCAGTATCAAAATCAAGTTCAAGCTCCGTATTATTGTTCGTCTGGCTAGTATTTGGGATATCCCAAACTTTATCCTGGTTTTCTTGCTGTTTTCTTTCTTTCCGGTTTCCCAATATTGGAAAGTCATTGATTAAAAATTCCGGTGATGTTCTTTGCTGACCGGATTTGTCCGTCCATTTATTTTCCTGATAGGTTGCCGTAGTACGAATAAAAGAGCCTTTTTGTGCCTGATTATTAATATATTCGGCTTTTTTCTTAAATGCCTTACAACTAATCCATGTGGTTTTTTCAATCCATTGACCGTTATTATTTTTTCTTGATTTACTGATAGCGAGTAAGAATGCGGCGATGGGTGTTTTTCCCTGTGTATAATGTATTTCTAAACCGATGCGACCGGTAAAGTTACACTGGTTCTGGTTTGCCATGGAGCCTCCACATGTTTATTAATGCTGTTAATTTCTGATTTGAGTTTGTTAATAAATGTTTGAACGGTCTGTTCAATTTCGTTAACCAGTTTGTCATCCTTGATAATCCGGATTTTATAGTAGGCAAGATTAGGTGGGAGTCTGTCATCATAGCTGATAAAATCGCACCAGTTTCTGCCTGTACACATCATTTGCCCATGCATTTGTAACAGATATTCGTACTTGGGTTTACCTGTGATAATGGTTTCGATATGGGTGGTGGTGTTGGGACATTTTATTTCGATAAGTCCATCATCATTAACTAAACCGTCAGGATTGGCACCAAATAGCTCGATAGTAGGGTGGGGAACAAAACCGGTTTCAGTGACAGTGACATCAAACTCATTGAGGCAGTATCGTTCTCTGGCTTTAGGCTCAAGAGCGATACCCCGTTCAATGGCATTATTGGTTTTTATTTCTTCCCTTTGTCCGGTAAGGGTTTCACAGACTAACTGCATGAGGTAGTTTCGTTGTGTTGTTCCCTTGCCTTTGGATAACACTTTGTGTAAATTGCTGGCGGTGACCTTCCCCAGTCTTACCTGAAACCACTCGTCTGTTCTTTGTTTCATGATTAGCCTCATTTTTCATTGCGATGTTGTGATAAATATCTATCTTGTTTTTTTCACCAATGATTTCCGTTTCCTATGGTGTTAACTGTTGCCAATATGATTTCATTGATTCAACCCCGTCTTGTGCCGCCGTTTTTAAATCACGAATTAATTGATTGTAACGGGCTTTTTGATGCGCTTCTTCTTTCTGTATCACAATTTTTTCTGGTTCAGGCAAATCTTCACCCGCATAGATATAAAACCCTAGTCCAAACATCGAAATGGCTTTCGTCAAACAGCGCATGAGGGTTTTATTGATGTCAACCGAGTTAGGATTAGAAATGGCCTGATTTCTGTAATCCATAATGGGCAGCCACATTTTGCGGGAAAATTCGTTATCACTCTGTTTGATTGTGAGCGTTAATGACACCATGGCACTGCCATCATTGTTATAGCTGACATCATCAATGACATAATAGGATTCTGGGTAGTGCGCCATTAATACGCCCCACGCTCAAGCCCATGAAAGATAAGAGAGGCCGTTTTTCTTTTCTATCTTTCTTTTCGTTAACGTTAATCGCAGAAAGCGTTTCCCAAACTTGTTGTTGAAAACTTTTTTCTTTTTCGGTATGCTCTGCGCCGCTCATAGATATTTCCTCTTAGGTGCTTGAAGAGCTTTGTACAGATGTATCTGCTCACTTTTGAAATGGTTAAACATTGCCTTCTAGATGTCGTCCTAATCCTCATTATTGAGTTTCCTCATGACTGAGGAAGGAAGGTAGTTATAGACAGGCTGGACAAGTTCGCTGATTTGTTCATCCAGTCTGTCTTCCCAATAAGCAACTTCTTGTTGTTGTTCGTACCAATAATCTTGCATTGCGTAAGGATTCATGTGACCTTCTATCTTGCTAACAGTAAAACTAGGCTTGCCAACGCGATGATTAGCAAGGTGGGGATAATTTTTAGGGATTTGTATGCTTGATGACATCTTTATATTCTGTTTTTTCTGAGCTAAGTGAACCACAATACTCTCTGGGGTCATCATTTTTAATCAAATATTGGCGTATGGCCGAATGATAAATATCTTTCAGCGTCACGATGGCTTTTTCGCAGGTAAAAATGTCTTTGGATGCGGCGATGATACGGGCAATAATAACATCTTGATTCATCGTCATCTTATGCCACCTGACTATATTTGTCGTGGGTGAATTGACCGTTCCAGTCTTTCTTCATCGGTAGCTTGTTTTTTAGATATTGACGATATAGCCATGAAGCTCCGTTTTTTAATAGGACGATTCGGTAACACTGGCGTTGACCTGTTTCTGTTGTAGTGATGTAGGGCGATTTGGTTAAATATTTATCTCGTGCATAAGCATGGACACGCCAGACATGAGGTTTGTAGATATCCTTTTCTGCATCGTAGAGAAAATGACGCTCCTGTAGAAAAAGGTTGACTTGGTTAATGTTTACGTCATTAAGTTGTTTGCAAAACTGGACAGGTGACATGCCAACCTGTAACAGGTTTTTAAGGCTATCGATTTCCATTTCAAGTTTTTGAACCTGAACGCCTAACAGCTGAACTTTTCTGCTGCTCAGCCCATGCAATTGCCGATTCAGCGGGGTCAAGGAAATTAGGTAAGCCTAAAGTTGTTGGGTCATTTGGTAATGATTTTTGATTAAAGTAAGAGGATTACATTTTTTCAAAGAAAGGCCAAGCTTCATCGTTATCAACAATTTTTGACATCCGAGACGCACCTTGTTCTGTCTATAAAATCTGCTGACTTGTATACTTACTAACCAACCCAATAATATCGGGTAGCCTCTTAAACTGTTGTAATTTATTCCCTTTCAGCTTGAAATAATGGATACCTTCTACAAAACGAGCTTTATGGTTGGACAGGTTATTTTGAATGTTGTTCATACTGGCACCATATCTCTTTGCAAGGATTTCAGCCGTCACAACACGGACATTTTGCCACTCGATAACGGGTAATTGATTGGAATCGATAGTAACTAATTTAGTTTTCATCGTGATTATCCTTTAGTGAGTTTTGTATGATGCCTGTTGAGTTACAAAAAGATTGAGCCGTCAATAATCACTTCATCGATAAAGTTTTGTATCCATTTTCCATCAGCTTCTTGTTCTTTTACGTCGTTAGCATTGTAAAAAAAACAGACGAGTAAGAATCCCTCACCTGGCTTTTCTTGCATGATTCGATTTTCAATTTGATGGATAAGTAGGTTTTCAATAACTTCACCGTCTAATTCGATCGAAGCATTGTGATGTGTGAACAGATAGTGACTGTTTGAGCTAAATCCAAAGCATTCATAACAAGAAATAAGGTAACGGGAAGTCAATATATTTTGTTTTGTTTTCACCATATATTAGGCGAATTCCATTTGTTCTGTTTTTGTGAGTTTTTTATTTTTATTAAAGCGCTTATTATCGAGTAACCATTTAGGGCACTCGGAGGCGATATTTTTCAATCTCTCAATAATTTGTTCAGTGGTTAAATTTTTCATGTAAGAATTTCTCAATAATTAAATTGATTAACGATTGCCCCTGAAAAGGGGCGTTAAGATTATTTAGTTACGTTGGAGGAAGCGATTAACGTTCGCCTGTTGCCATTTTTCAAGTGATTGTGTCATGACGCTATAGTGTTCGTGAGTACTGGACTCCAATAGTTGTTGCATTTTACGAAGTAGGGTCTCGACATCTTCTTTATGGTGGAGTAAACACGGATAGCTTGTTTTTCAACATCGAAGATAGCTGATTTAAGCGTGTTAGTAATGCTGTAAATCCGCCGGCATTCTTCTGCGGTTTGCGAGTATCGTTGTCGGTTAAGAGTTTTGGTGCTTTTGGTTGTGGGTTATTAACTTTCTCTGAGTTGAAGTAACAATCTTCTAACTGCTCGAATACATCCATGCTTTATTGGTTTCAAGCATTTTGGCGTGACGAGCTGCGCCGCGTTCTCTCCAAAGTATGAGACTACGTGTGTTTTTAGCAACTACCCCCTCTTAAAGATGGTCTGTTTTTGAAATTTTTTTAACTCATAGTTTTTAAGTTTGAATAAATGTTTACCAACGACAGATCTATCAGTATTTCGAAGATAGTTATTTTGGATATGTTTGACCTCTGTTCTATAAAGTTGAGCTAGTAGTTTAGTAGTGATTACAGGGCGACCATTGTGAGTAATAATGGTAAGATTATCTGCAGTAATTTGATGATTTATAATTTACATCCTGTTAGACTGTTCAAATAACTCATTGTTCGGATGGGCGATCGGGTACTTGAACACCGCTAACAGACGGTCAGCAATTTTTCCTTCGAAAAGGTGTTGTATCTTTTGCTCGCTACCCGATCATAATAATCTATGGAAGTAAAAAACCGCATTACTTTCGGGCGCGGTATCCGCTGTTAGTGGTGTGTTCAGCACCTGATATAGAATATAGCGCATGGTTTCTTCTTTCGTCAATGGTTATTGTTGGGTTATACTTACCTAAACACAGGAGAGGATTTTCCCATGGGTCAGGTTGTATTTGATGCACTACAGGCATCAGAAGAACTAGAAAGTGCTGGCATTTCCAGAGAACAGGCCAGGGCTATCTCATTTATCATACGTTAATCACATGAGGTTGCTGATGTCCGTAAGGATTTATCTGCTGAGATAACCAATGTTCGCAAAGATATGGAAATAACTCGTAAAGACCTGAAACTTGAGATGTCAGGTATTCGTGTTGAGCAAAAGTTAATGCGCTGGATGTTAGGCTCCGGTATTTTAGGTATTCTCTCTTTGGTGGTAAAAGTGTTTTTGATGCCTGCGTTATAACAAATATGGTGTGTTATTAGCTCAATTCACATGTTAAGGCTATGAAAACTAGTGATGTACTAACTAATCATCTCATCTCGTGTATGGAAAAACAGAAAGATTATTGGG
>JBDPYZ010000026.1:0-32862 GCA_047291315.1 Candidatus Phloeobacter fragariae
TCTAATGACCCTAAAAGAAATGGGAGGATGGGAAATACTTGAAATGGTAAATAAATATGCATACCTAAGCGGCGAACATTTGACTAGATACAGTAACATTGTCACATTTTTGACGCATAACGAAGAAGATAGAAACCAAAATAAGCATTTAAAGATAGCAAATATATGATTTTTATATATTTCTTTATACTTAATCTAATAAGCCCAAAGTGGGCAGTCAGAAAAACAGTCTGATGTGTTATTTACATATTCAATTAAATAAATTGGTAATGTTAATTTAATAATTAACAACTAGTTAGCCACTTTTTCACTCTCTGCCTTAGGATTATGCGTAATAAACATGGCATCACCATAACTAAAAAAACGATACTTCTCTGCGATTGCTTTTTGGTAGGCATTCATCGTGTTTTGATAACCAGAAAAAGCAGATACCAACATAATTAAAGTAGATTCAGGTAAATGAAAATTAGTAATTAATACATCAACAATTTGAAAATGAAAGCCCGGGTAAATAAAAATTCGAGTATCATCAAAAAAAGGAGCAATAATTCCTTCTTTACACGCGCAAGCGGCGCTTTCTAAAGATCGCATCGAAGTTGTCCCAACCGCAATAACCCGATTACCTCTCGCTTTACACACCAATATTGCATCAACAACCTCTTGCGATACTTCAACATATTCTGCATGCATGGTATGTTCAACAACATTTTCCACCCGAACAGGTTGAAATGTGCCGGCAGCAACATGCAGCGTAACAAAAGCCATTGCTACCCCTTTTTGACGCAGCACCGCTAGTAATGATTCGTCAAAATGTAATCCTGCCGTGGGCGCAGCAACTGCACCAGGTCGCTGACTATAGACCGTTTGATAAAGCGTTCTATCAAACTGTTCATCAGGGCGGGCAATGTAGGGAGGCAATGGAATATGACCAATATCATTTAAGATAGCTAACCCATCTCGCTTATCCTGAAAGCCAATTTCAAATAGCGTATCGTATCTTGCCAACATAATGGCTTTGACACTTTCATCATCACCTAATAATAATTCTGCCCCAACTTTGGGTGCTTTAGAAGCTCTAACATGTGCTAAAACCCGATGAGGATCTAATACGCGCTCAATCAATATTTCAATTTTGCCGCCAGACATTTTACGGCCATAAAGACGAGCCGGTATAACCTGCGTATTATTGAAAACCAGCAGATCACCTGATTCTAATTTATCAACAATATCAGTAAAAATACCATGTGCCAGTTCACCTGTTGAACCGTTTAAAGAAAGTAGCCGGCAATGACTACGTTTGACTAAGGGATAATGAGCTATTAACTCACCAGGTAATTTAAAAGCAAAATCAGAAACACGCATTTCTTTACACTATTTGATCAAAACAAGTGCACTAGTCTAGTGCAGCTATAAAAACAGCGCAACAAATAACCATGACGAAAACTAAAAATTCACTTATAATGACACTATGAATTTTCTAGCACACTTACATTTAGCTCAACAAGCACAGAGCTCCTTATTAGCAAATTTAATGGCGGATTTCGTTCGCGGGGATCCTGAGAGCTTGTATTTACCTGATCTTGTGGCTGGGATCAGAATGCATCGTCAGGTAGATAAATTCACCGATCAGCATCCCATTATTATTAGTGCGAAGCAATTTTTTCGGCTACCATACCGTCGAGTCTCAGCGATCACGCTCAATTTAGTTTGGAATCATTTTCTCGCTTTATATTGGGATAAAATCGAAGCAAATTAAACTCTACCCCAATTTTTTCATTATGCTCACCAACAAATTGAACCGAAGTTATATTATACCCCAGAGCAATTTCAAGAATTAAATCAGTACTTATGGTCACAAAACTGGCTGATCCGTTATGCAGAACCTGAATATATTAATAGTGTATTAAAAAGCATAGCGCGCAGACGTCCTAAACTGATTAATTTAATCGCTTCCTTTGATGATTTTATTCTGCATTACCCTCGTTTTTCTACTTTTTTTGGCAATTATATCCAAAAATGATCCCTATTGCCGAAAATCGACCAGAAAAATGAGCGCTATTGATGAAAACGAATAAACCCTAGCTGATTAAAAACTAGAGTTTATTGCTATTAAATTACACTCTTTAGGCATCACACTTTATATCAGCGTTGTTTAGTGTTAATACGATCATATAATGCAAAAAAAACTAAAACGATTAATGAAGGTACAAGCCAGGCTAAATCATGATCATAAAGTGGTAATTTCTTCGCCATATCAGGAATGAATGCTTGCAAAAGCTCAGAAGATTTCATCGCAACCAATAAACCAAATATTAGGCTTACCAACATTGTTGGCGCAACCACCCTGGATGCACACTTCCACCATTTCAAGGTAAAACTCATTATAATCAATACAATACATGGCGGGTAAATCGCGATTAATACTGGAATAGAAAATTCAATCAGTTTACTTAATCCTAAATTCGAGATCACCATAGAAAAGATGCCAAGCATCCAGACTAATGTACGATAAGAAATCGGCACATAAAGCGCAAAAAATTCAGCACAAGCACAAGTAAGTCCTACCGCAGTTACCATACAAGCAACAAAAATCAGTACCCCTAAGAAAAAGCTACCATAATTACCGAAAGTATGTTGCACATAGACATGCAAAATATCAGCGCCATTGCTTGCGTTAGGTAATAATGTACCGCTATTCTCACCAAGTTTAAACAATGAAACATAAACCAACGTTAATAACACGCCAGCAATTAATCCAGCCCACATCGTATAACGAGTTAAAAGGGCAGAATTTTCGATACCACGTGAGCGAGCAGCATTAACAATAACAATGCCAAAAACCATCGCCCCCAAGGTATCCATAGTCAAATAACCATTAATAAAACCATTAGAAAAAGCCATATCAGTATATGATGGCGTTGACATAATAGGTTCACCTGCTGGCCAAAGTACCGCAGCAATGCCCAAAACAGCCAATGCAATCATTTTTATTGGCGCTAAGATATGGCCTACACTATTGAGCAATTGTCCTGGATAGAGTGAAATAGCTATCACAATGGCAAAATAAATTAGGCTATAGACAAATAATGAAATCGATGAAACACCTCCTACTAGTGGCGCAATTCCTACTTCATAAGAAACTGTTGCGGTACGAGGTGTCGCAAATAATGGCCCGACAGATAAATAGGCGACAATAGCTAACAATAACCCCGCATATTTACCAATGGGAGCACTAAGCTGTTCGATGCCGCCCCCTACTTTTGCTAGCGCGATAACAGCAACAACAGGCAAACTTACACCTGTTAGCAGGAATCCTGCTGCCGCTGTCCATACTTGTTCACCAGCTTGCAATCCAACCATGGGAGGAAAAATAATATTTCCTGCTCCCACAAATAACGCAAAGGTCATAAACCCTAACGCTAAAATATCTCTAGATGTTAAACTATATGCCATAATTATTGTCAATTTGTTGTTATTTATAATTCAGCTTAAGTAGAACCAAAAACCTAAACCACTTTTTATTTATTGACTAAAATCTATTCTGATGTTTAATCAGCAAGGATACTTAATTAACCTGATAGATTTGGTAAAAACAGAAAAATACGCCAATAAAAGACTACAAGTAAAACTTTTATAATGATAAAAGGCAATAGTAAATCGAAAAAGCAGAATAAACATCTGAAATAATTTTTTTATATAGTGATTGGTTTTGTGTTTACTCAATATACGTTATTTGATTTGTACAAAATTCAACCAATACTAACATATACTCATGCAAATGTATTATTTAGCTAAATCTATTTTACTAAAATTCAGCAAATGAAATTTAATTTTATCCATTTTTTGTTGTTACAATTAAGCTAGACAGTAATTTAAAACTAAATACCGAACTCTTACCTAACTGACTTTCAATATCTAATTGGGAATAGTGGTGTATTAATGGATGTTTGACAATACGCTACCGCCACCTATTCGGCGTGAATGGGATTTATCTGTTCGATAAAAGCGTTCAGTTAAATGCGGTAAATGCGCTGAAGCAATTCCCAGACCATTATCGCGAATAGAAAAAAGTGCGCTCTGCTTAATTAGTTGCCAACGAATGTGAATAGATATTCGAGCCGGTGTACGGTTAATCGCATTATAAATAAGATTTGAAATAGCGCTTCTCAGCTGCTCTTAATTACCATAAATTTACAATTTTTTATCCACATCAAAAATAATCTTATGCTTTCCCAAGCTTAAATTTATTACATCCTATTTTATTATGTTTAACATTGTCGGAATATTGATCTGTTCATTCAAATTAATATGCGGTGCGATTTCAATACGAGAAAGCTGGAGTAATTGTTTAATTAAACTATCCATGCGTACCACTTGTTACACACATTCAGTATAAGGCTTTTTTGTTAGCCGGATGACTATCGATTTGCTCATCCATGATTTCCAAGTAACCTTGCAAAACGGTCAATGGTGTACGCAATTCATAATTAGCATTAGTAAAAAATTCGCCGCGTAATTTTTCTAATTTCACCTTTTTCGTTATGTCTCTTGCAACCATTAATAATTGGTCATCAACATAAGACATAATTTGAAATTCAACCATCGCGCTGTTATTTAACGCTATCGTAAACGGTACGGAATAGTCGACCAAAATAAAATAGCGATTGAAATCAGAATAAAGGAGTAAATTGAAAATAGATTGCCCGCTATCTTCCGGCCAACGGAAACCCCATAAATATTCAGCTAAACGATTACACCAAACAATATTACCTTCTGCCGTCATGATAATTACAGCATCAAGTAAAGATTCTGTGCCACTACGAAATCGCCTAATAATCTGAACCAATTCACGCCGGCATTTACGATTACGTTGTTGTAACTTATAAATACCATAAAAAATCGGCTCCCAAACACTTTCTCCAGTTGGTGGCAATAAACGACATTCAAGCTAAAGCCAATTAGATAATTTCAGTAAATTATAACTATGCCAAAACATAAAGCAGCTAATAGTGAAATTACGAACAACCAAGATAGATTACCAATAAAAAGTGATAATCCACATACCGGTAAACAGAATGAAAGCAAAACAACTACTAATTTTTTACAAAACAAACGTTCTAGCATGTCGATTTTTCCTTATAAACCAACAAATCAATAACGGATAGAAAAACGATAACCTACACCTCGAACGGTCTGGATCATTTTTTCATGGCCACTCACGGCAAGTGCTTTACGTAAACGACGGATATGCACATTTACTGCACGATCCTCAACATAAACATTTACACCCCAAACATAATTTAATAATTGATCACGATTATAAACACGTTCTAGATAGGTCATAAAAAAATGCAGTAATTTATATTCTGTCGGCCCTATTTCTATCGATATTGCATCGCTAGTTACCCTATGAGACGTAGGATCTAACTTCAATCCATTCATTTCAATAACATTGTCGCTAGGCCATAGTTGAAACGAGACGTAAAATTGAGTTTACTCTAGCAATCAGCTCTTTAGGTAAAAAAGGTTTAGTAAGATAATCATCAGCCCCAATTTTTAAACCTCGCACCCGATCTTCTTCTTCTCCCCTTGCGGTTAACATCATAATTGGGATATTTCTGGTCAGTTGATCACGTTTTATATAGGCAATAAGTTGAATACCCGAACCACCCAGGATCATCCAATCGAGTAAGATGAGAGTAGGATAAGGCTCTATCAGCTGCGCGATAGCTGAATCATAATCATCAGCCTCAACTGTTTGGAATTCATTCTGTTCTAATACAAAGCAAACCATCTCACAGATCGCGGTTTCAGGTTTCAGGTTTCAGGTTTCAGGTTTCAGGTTTCAGGTTTCAGGTTTCAGGTTTCAGGTTTCAGGTTTCATCTTCGACGACCAGAATACGTCTTACCATGATAGTCCTATCATTAATTTCATTATCAAATTAGTAGGCGCCATTATTTCATATTTATGACCATTTTATGAAATATTGTTACGAATTTTGTTAAGTTGCAAATTTTCAGATTTAATATGAGATTTGATATGTAATTCACAAAATTAATTAATAACTGAATTTTTGAACTATATAATTAAATTTTTTATCTATGATTTTTTATCAGCCCGATTATAGTTATCAATAACATATTTATACATAATCAATTTATGACCTTATTAATATAAGAAGAATATAATGCGAAACAAATTTATTGAAATGATGAAAGAAAGAAGAACTATATACAATATTGATAGTTCATTACCTATCTCTCAAGAAAGATTTATTACATTGGTTAAAGAAGCCGTCAAAGAAACTCCTTATTCATTTAATTCCCAAACATCGCGTATGGTTATTTTATTAGGCGATAAACATAAAAAACTGTGGCGCAATATTATCAAAAAAACGCTAAGAGAAGCTGTAGCTAAAGAGATGTTTACGACGACAGAGAAAAAAATCGATAGTTTTGCTGCTGGCGCAGGCACGGTATTATTTTTTTGAAGAACAGAATGTTATCAAAAATTTCCGCTTTATGCCGATAATTTACCTATTTAGGCGGAACAAAGTAGCAGTATGGCACAAGAAAAAGTGCATGCCAGTTGGAATATTTCAAACTCGTGGAAATTACGCACTCAATTAGTCTTTGGTGCAATTAAACAACCGACTAAAAACATTTATTGACGATGACATTCGTTTCAAAGTCTTTGGTAAAAATTAGCGCAATCTCCAGCAAAATTAATTATGATCAAAAATCACTATCTATTTTCGCTGGCAATTAGCAAGTCAACATTAAACGAGCAAAGCTAAATTCTTCTTATTGTCATTTTCATTACAACAAGATATTTATTAATAAGATAAAGTTTTGCCAAATATTTTGTTTAGCCTCCAATTAAATCAAATACAAAAAATAACAGCCAAAACGGCTGTTTATTATTTATTTTTACCTTTATGTATATAAAGGTAAAATTTGCTGCATTAGTTAGAAGAAGAAACACGAGACTGTCTCAACCAAAAACCAATGATCCTTTTCATAAGCTTGATTCTTACTATGAACATGGTTATACACCATCTCTAGGTATAAAGTAATATTACTATTGATTATGGCGAAGTCTTTATCTATCTACATCTAGCGTATAAGTTTGTTTGGTATATAGTCAAAGTTTTTTTTATCACCCGAACTTAATCCATAACCCGCATATAAATTTGTATCGGATTGAGCCCAGTGCCACTTTGCAGTAATACTGTAAAGATGAGCGGCCCAATCCCCAGTTATAGCCGTTGGCGATGATGTTTTTTCTACGACAACAAAATTAGTTGATTGTAATCGAACATAATCAATGCCAATTGAAACGATTTTATCAGGAAAAATATATTTGACACCTAACACTAACATATTGTCTTTCGGTTTTTTCCCGGTCAGGTTTTTCTCACCAACAGCTTCAGACCAACCAGTAGCCAATTCAAAACCTAAATCGGTGTCATAAAAAAGAGCCAATGAATAAGCATGAAGAATACCACTAGAAATCACGATCCACATTACCTTCTGAAGGTTTAGAATAACTGACTGCTAACTTTACACCTTTAAATGAAGGAGTTTTTATATAAAGTGCATCAGGTAAACGTATGGTAAAATTATCCTGTCCAATATCACGATAGATGATATTGCTTCTCTCTTGCTTTACATAACCAGAGGATATATCGGTATTACGACCTAGTACATCAGCAAAATAGAACACACCAGTATTATGTAACCTAAATTAGATTTTACAACAGAATCAATAGGCATATAAGTTCGGCCAAATTGTACTTTCCCATACTCTGCATGAGAAATACCAACATATCCAACCCGATTATAGAGTTCAAAGCGACTGTTAGGATTATTACTATTCGATTTTTGCGTATCTAAACCTAATTCAATCTTGCCAAATACTTTAACCTCATGAGGCAACTATGCTCGGCAAATAAACCAATACGGCTACCATCATCGTCAATGATGGCTTTATTCTTTTCAGTATCCCAGCTATTTTTTTAATCTAATTTGTCCATAAATATCAAAACGTGTATATTGGTCATCATAAATACTTGTCGCCTGCGGAATATCCGCTAAAGATAAAGTAACAATAAATATTATGATGGGTTTTAATTTTTCTATCATAAAAGCACCCATTAATTTATAGTGAATAAAATAAATCTCTTTGTTTTAAGATAATTTACAATTCACACTTAAACTATAAATAAAAAAATGTTTTTAATAATAGCTTTATATTTATATTCTATTTCTTGTAATAAAATATTATGCCAAAATTAATAAATCTATTTAGTATATTTAATCAGTAAAATAAGATGTAATTTTTATTCTCTTTTGTCGATTATTAAAATAATATTTAACAATAATATATTTATTAAAATAACAATGGATAAAAAATATTACCCTAAATTCTAAAAATTAATTTTATATCAATCTATCACTATAAATACATCATTCTTTAAGATAAAATGGCATATGCAGATGGATAATAGCGATTAAAATTGACTTAATCAGTAAAAATAACGATTGAGAACTAGGGTAAAAGAATAGGATCCGTTATTATATATGTGATTTTTTGAACGAGGAATAACGAGGAAGCCTTAAGATGTGGTTTAAAAATTTAATGATCTACCGCTTAAATCGGGAATTCACATTATCGATAGATAAACTTGAAAAACAGCTAGCCACACTGGCTTATAGCCCATGCGGAAGTCAAGATATCATGAAAATAGGTTGGACTTCACCGATGGGATCCCACGGTGAAGCTTTAACCCATACGGCGAATAACCAGATCCTGCTTTGTACCCAGAAAGAAGAAAAGATCCTGCCAACACAGGTTATCAAACAAGAATTACAAACTAAAATTAAAAAATTGGAAACGGCCCAAGCACGGAAACTGAAAAAAAGCGAAAAAGATTCATTGAAAGATGAAGTGCTCCATGCACTTTTACCCAGGGCTTTTAGTAAAATTAGTCAAACTTATATCTGGTTAGATATAACAAATAACCTGATTATAGTAGATGCAGCCAGTACTAAACGCGCTGAAGATAATCTCGCATTTTTACGTAAAACATTAGGCTCGTTACCTGTGGTACCTTTAAATTATCAAAATCCGATCGAACTAACTTTAACTGAGTGGGTACGCTCTGGCAAACCGGCCAATGGATTTAGTTTAATGGATGAAACCGAATTAAAAGCACCCGTTGAAGAAGATGGCGTGATCCGTTGTAAAAAACAAGATTTACTATGCGAGGAAATTATCGCTCATATTGAAGCTAAAAAACGAGTAACAAAGTTAGCATTAGAATGGAAAGATCGTATTCAATTTGTTCTTTCTGAAGACGGAACGATTAAAAGACTAAAATTTAATGATCTGATAAAAGAGCAAAATGACGATATTGATAAAACAGATTTTGCCCAACGTTTTGATGCCGATTATATCTTGATGACAAACGAAATTAGTACTCTGATAAAATGCCTAATTGATGTTTTAGGTCCAGAAACTAACCCTTAATTTGATTGTCTTGATGATCCGATAAAACCGCTTTGGATGGCGATTTTTAATCGCCAGTTTAATTTTATCAACTAGATAAATTTACATCGTCCCTGCCAGACTGAATGATAAATAAACTCATTTCACTATACATTTAATTGTCTAAGTGAATAAATATAATTATTAGTAATAATTTATATATTTTTTATTACAAAATTGTTCAAGCTATAAATTATTCTTCATCATACACAGATTAGGCTTTTATCACTAAAAAATTATAACAATAACTGTTTCAGATATATTTGTCTAAAAATTCGATTGAAAATAAATAATAAGCATAAATTAAAAAGTAAATAACAATTTTTCTTATTTACTAAGCAGATAATTGAATATATCTATTTTTTACATAGGAAAGATTAAATAGATTAAAAAAACATTATCTTAGCTAGATAACGTTAATACTACTGTAGTTAAATATTATTGATATACTTTACTGTATGTAGTCATTAAAAAGTCAGCCAATTAAAATTTCTGAAATAACTTTAAATCATAGTTATATGAGAAAATAATTATGCTCATTATCTAATAAACACAGTTAAATATAAATTTGATTGTAAACTTAACTATATTATTTATAGATGATTTATAAACATAACTTTTATACGACCAATAGCTATTATCTACAATATTAATAATATAATTAAACACTATTTTGATGCAAGTATTTTTTGTTAAATTATTTTGTTAATTCACAGTGAAATGAAGTCACCTTATTTTGTAGGTAATCATACCGTACATTAATCTGATCTTACTTAAATATATTCATTAGATATCTATATATTATAAATAGAATTTGACGACTTATATGAATAAAAAGACTTGCTAATACTTACTCTTAACTTATTAGCTTAAGAAAAATGAAATTAATGAGCATAAATCATATAAAATATAATTTTTTTATTATTATATTTTAATTTTAATTTTAATTTTAATTTTAATTTTAATTTTAATTTTAATTAATATTTTATTATTTTAATAAATTTGAAATCATTAATCATATAGTTAATATGGATATAAGACATAAAAAAATATATAACACTATTCATTTATTGCTAACGTAATTGAATAGATACTGGGTATTTAATTACCCAGCTTTGACAATATTAGCAATACACTATTTTGTACTCCGTGACATCTCCATACCAACTAATCCCACTTTAAGATAGCCAGATTTACGTAATAAGTTCATTACATCCATTATCCTTTCATAATTTACTATTTTATCTGCTTGAAAAAAAATAGTTGTTTCTTTATTTGTACCCGTTATCTGATCTAATGCT
Organism: Candidatus Phloeobacter fragariae; assembly: GCA_047291315.1. Taxonomy (GTDB): domain Bacteria; phylum Pseudomonadota; class Gammaproteobacteria; order Enterobacterales; family Enterobacteriaceae; genus Arsenophonus; species Arsenophonus fragariae. The sequence goes on from JBDPYZ010000026.1 coordinate 10,852, forward strand.
AATGCCAATTGTTCCTGAGAGACATTTTGCTCTCCAACATACATTTGACCATCAGCTTTCACCGTTAAAAACAGCGGTTTTTTAGGTCGGAGCTGGGGTTTAGCCGTAGAAGCTGGTAAATCAACTTTAATATCCACTGTCGCTAAAGGTGCTGCAACCATGAAAATAATTAGTAAAACCAACATTACATCAATAAAAGGTGTAACATTAATTTCATACATTTCAGCATTATCATTTAAATCATCGTTTAAGCGGATCGCCATAAGTACTTACCTTTCTTTTCTACTATCAGCTAAATCCAAATCTCTACCTAATAATAACGTCGCCTGAGTAGCTACATTACCAAGTTGGCCACGATAAGTATTAATCATGCGTGCAAATAAATTATAAATAACTACTGCCGGTATTGCGGCTACCAACCCTATTGCCGTCGCTAACAAAGCTTCTGCTATGCCAGGCGCAACAACAGCTAAATTAGTTGTCTGAGAATGTGCTATACCAATGAAGCTATTCATAATTCCCCAAACTGTACCAAATAAACCAATGAAGGGAGAAATTGCGCCTATGGTTGCTAAATAACCATTACCTCGCACCATGTAACGACTAATTGAAGCAACAACTCTTTCAAGGCGAAAATTGACACGATCTTTGGTTCCATTTAAATCATGACTTCCTGTTGATAATCTTTTTTCTGCCACAACTTCATCATATACTCTTCGAGTAGCACTGCATTTTTTAAATGTTGCAGCAATCTCTACCGCATCATCGAGTGATTTTACTTTAGATAGTTTTTGCTGTTCTTTTCGTAGCTGACGGTATGCTCCAACCAGTTCGATGCTTTTTGAGAAAAACAATGCCCAAGTAATGATTGAGGCAATAATTAATCCTAGCATTACTGTTTTTACAACCATGTCAGCATGCTGATACATACTCCAAATCGAAAGATCTTGATCAAATCCTCCTTGTGCTGCTAATAAATTAGGTTGCTGTTGTAGAGTCGCTAAATTTTTTTCAATGGCAAGATCTTTTTTGCTTAATTGCTCTTCATTTGCTGAAGTCGTTGGGATTTGATTTGCAATGGATATATCTTGCTGATTAGATATATTAACAGGCTGAAACGACTCAGACAAACCTGCCGGATTTGTCTCGGCGAATGTTATATTTATCAAACTCATTGCCAATAAAATAGAAGCTATCAATTTACTCATCAGTTGACCTATCACCTTTCTGTTATTTAACGCGATCCTTTTAGCTGATCATACCTTATGCCAGCTAATCCATTAGTAGTAAATTTTTATTTACCACACTTACATCATGAAAAATCCACTGATCATACCAGACATTAAATCATTTGATAGTAATTATCATTACTATTTGATGAAATTTTTATTTATTTACCTGTTATCAATAAGTTTTGCTGCCATTTAGAGTTGTTCTAATAACTGATAGCCACAAAAAATATTTCCCATTTTTAATATTTTCTACTACGAGATAGACGCTTTTATCCAACTTGCTTTTATACTTACCGCATGAATAAATCCAACATAATTCAGCTTTTTAAGGTAAACTGGCAACTATATAGGTTCTTCATTTGGTGTTATTAATAAGGTAAGCTATGCAAGTTCTCAATGAGATCGTGATGGCAATTTGGCATCATGATTTTGCTAAACTAATTAATCACGATGTTTTATGGATTATTTATGCTGTACTTTTTATCATTATTGTATTAGAAATACGGTATTCTTCCTGCAGCGTTTCTGCATGGATATACGCTGCTTATTCTTACTGGTGCTTTGATTGCAAAAGGAGTTCTTTCCTTTATTCCAACAATTATTATTTAACTATGGCAGCTAGCTTAGGTTGCTGGTTAGGTTTTTTACAAGGACGATGGCTTAGTGATACAGATATAGTAAAAAAATGGTTAAAACAGATCCCACAAGAGTATCACCAGCGTGCAAATCGATTATTTAACAACCAAGGCTTATATGCGCTTTTACTCGGTCGTTTTTTAACTTTTATTCGAACGCTATTACCGGTTTTAGCCGTATTATCGACCTTAAGCCACTGTCGCTTTCAATTATTCAATTGGCTTAGTAGCCTATTATGGATTGGGATCATTATTTCTCTAAGCTACGCAATAAATCAAATTCCTTTTATTAAACGCCATTAAAATATTGTTATGAATATTTTAATATTCTTACCTATACTTGTACTCATTAGTGGATTCATCAGCTCACTTGTCGTATATTGGAAACATAAAAAAATCAATTAAATATTATCGATATTATTAGTACAGAATAAAAAAATGGCCCTGTCAAATATTCAATTGCAAATAGTTAGTAATAATCAATGCAGGATCATTTTATGCATCTCTTGGACAGAGATAACTCGCTCCGTAGGATCAGCATTGAGGGAAATTACTGTCGCAAAACCGCCATTGATAGTGGTATCATAATTTACTTTATATTGTAATGCACTACGACGAATAAGCTTCGAATCTTCTATGGCACGGCGACCTGCAGTAGTATTGACAATATAACTGTATTCACCATTTTTTATTCTATCCTGAATATTAGGGCGTCCCTCATGTACTTTATTAACTAAACGCGGGTTAATTCCTGCCTCACCCAGCACAATTGCGGTACCATGAGTTGCATCTAACTCAAAACCATGCTCAATTAATTTAGCCGCTAAATCAACAACTTTTGTCTTATCATTCTCTCTTACTGAAAGTAATGCGCGCCCAAATTTCTTAATAGTAGAAGAGCAACCAAACATCGCTTTAGCAAATGCCTCAGCAAAAGTACGACCAATCCCCATAACTTCACCTGTGGAACGCATTTCTGGCCCCAAAATAGGATCAACGCCAGGGAATTTACTAAATGGCAATACTACCCCTTTTACAGAATAATAAGGTGGGATAATCTCTTTCGTTATACCTTGTTTAACTAAAGATTGCCCGACCATGACACGAGCAGCCACTTTTGCCAGTGGTATTCCTGTTGCTTTTGATACAAAAGGAACCGTACGCGCAGCACGTGGATTTACTTCGATTAAATAAACTTCATTATCTTTAACCGCAAATTGAACATTCACTAATCCTCGAACGCGTAGTTCAAGGGCAAGTTTTTTTACCTGCTCACGCATGACATCCTGTATATTCTGACTCAAGGTATAAGGTGGCAAGGAACAAGCAGAGTCACCGGAGTGAACGCCAGCCTGCTCAATATGCTCCATAATACCACCAATTAAAACAATTTCCCCATCACAGATAGCATCTACATCAACTTCAATTGCATCATCCAGGAAATGATCAAGCAAAACTGGAGAATCATTGGAAACACTTACTGCTGTTTGAAAGTACCGACGTAAGTCAGTTTCATCGTAGACAATTTCCATTGCTCTACCGCCTAAAACATAGGAAGGACGTACAACTAATGGGTAACCAATGCTGTGAGCCTTTTCTATTGCCTGTTCAATGGTGGTAACCGTTGAGTTTTCAGGCTGTTTCAGTCCCAAACGGGTCACTGCTTGTTGAAAACGTTCACGATCTTCAGCTCTATCAATCGCATCTGGGCTAGTGCCAATAATAGGAACGCCCGCTTCTTCCAAGGCAAGCGCCAATTTTAATGGTGTCTGGCCACCATACTGCACAATTACACCTTCAGGTTGTTCGATCCTAACTATTTCTAATACATCTTCTAATGTTACCGATTCAAAATAAAGACGATCAGAAGTATCATAATCGGTAGAGACCGTTTCAGGATTACAATTTACCATTATTGTTTGATAGCCATCTTCACGTAACGCCAACGCAGCATGAACACAGCAATAGTCAAATTCAATTCCTTGACCAATGCGATTTGGTCCACCACCTAGTACCATAATCTTAGACTTGGTACTGTCAGGATTTGCCTCACATTCATCTTCATAAGTGGAATATAGATAAGCGGTATCTGTGGCAAATTCTGCAGCACAAGTATCAACTCGCTTAAAAACAGGATGCAGTTTATATTTATGACGTAATTTACGGATTTCAGCTTCAGAAACACCCACTAATTCAGCCAAACGAATATCAGCAAAACCTTTTCGTTTCAATAGCCGTAAGAATTCTGCTGATAACCCATTAATGCCAAACTCAGCAACTTTCTCTTCTAAACGAACAAGTTCTTCAATCTGTACCAAAAACCAACGATCAATATTAGTTAAATTAAACACACCGTCTACAGACATACCTGCGCGGAAAGCATCGGCTACATACCAGATACGCTCAGCACCAGCGTCTTTCAATTCACGGCGAATTTTTGTTAACGAGTCGGATTCATTTAAATCTACTTTTAGATCAAAACCCGTTGCGGCGACTTCTAATCCCCGCAAAGCTTTTTGCATTGATTCTTGAAAAGTTCGCCCAATAGCCATTACCTCACCAACAGATTTCATCTGAGTTGTCAGACGATCATTACCACCTGGGAATTTTTCAAAGTTAAAACGCGGGAGCTTAGTCACTACATAATCAATAGAAGGTTCAAAAGAAGCAGGTGTCCGTCCTCCGGTAATATCATTCATTAGTTCATCAAGTGTATAACCTACCGCAAGTTTAGCTGCAATTTTGGCAATAGGAAATCCGGTTGCTTTGGATGCCAAAGCGGAAGAACGTGATACTCGAGGGTTCATTTCAATAACAATTAAACGACCAGTTTTAGGATCTACGGCAAATTGAACATTTGAACCACCTGTTTCTACACCAATTTCTCGCAACACTGCCATCGACGCATTGCGCATAATTTGATATTCTTTGTCGGTTAATGTTTGAGCAGGAGCGACAGTGATAGAGTCTCCGGTATGGATCCCCATCGCATCGACATTTTCAATAGAACAGATAATGATACAATTATCATTTTTGTCACAAACCACTTCCATTTCATACTCTTTCCAACCAATTAACGATTCATCAATCAATAATTCATTGGTCGGTGAAAGATCTAAACCTGTCAGACAAATGTCTTCAAACTCTTCACGGTTATATGCAATACCGCCGCCCGAACCACCCATGGTAAATGAGGGACGAATAATACATGGAAAGCCTACTTTTCCGACCATCTCTAACGCTTCTTCCAAGGAATGTGCAATTCCTGAACGTGCAGTTTCAAGACCGATTTTCTTCATTGCTTTATCAAACCGCTGACGATCTTCCGCCTTATCAATTGCATCAGCTGTTGCGCCAATCATGGTAACAGAAAATTCTTTTAATACGCCTTTACGCTCTAATTCTAAAGCACAGTTTAAAGCAGTTTGCCCTCCCATCGTGGGCAGAATGGCATCAGGACGTTCTTTTTCAATAATTTTGCGTACCACTTCCCACTGAATCGGTTCAATATAAGTGGCATCCGCTAGATCGGGATCCGTCATGATTGTCGCCGGATTGGAATTGACCAAAATAACTCGATAACCCTCTTCACGTAATGCTTTGCATGCTTGTGCACCTGAGTAATCAAATTCACAAGCTTGGCCAATAACAATTGGACCCGCACCTAAAATCAGGATACTTTTAATATCTGTCCGCTTCGCCATCTTTCGCTCCTGATCAATCAACTTGAGTATCTAAATTTATTTGACGATACTTTTTAATCAATTCAATAAAATAATCAAATAGGGGTTCTGCATCTTTAGGGCCAGGGTTTGCTTCAGGATGTCCTTGAAATCCAAATGCGGGTTTATCGCTACGATGTATACCTTGTAAGCTGCCATCAAATAGTGATTTATGAGTAACACGCAATTTGTCAGATAATGTTGCTTCATCAACCGCAAAACCGTGATTTTGTGCAGTAATCATGACGCTATTATTAGCTAAATCTTTTACTGGATGGTTACCACCATGATGACCAAATTTCATTTTAACCGTATCGGCTCCACTCGCTAGTGCCAGTAATTGATGACCTAAACAAATACCAAAAATAGGTATTTCTGTCGCTAAAAACTGTTTAATCGCTTTTATTGCATAATCACAAGCTGCGGGATCACCCGGACCATTAGAAAGAAAGATACCATCAGGTGACATTTTTAATACTTCATCAGCCGATGTTGTTGCTGGAACAACCGTCAAATAACAACCGCGATCAACGAGTAAACATAAAATATTTCGTTTAACACCAAAATCATAAGCAACTACATGATAAGGTAATTGCTCCGGCGCTTTAATAACAGATAATCCATTTTCGCCAAGCTGCCAACTCTGCTGCTGCCAAGTATAAACGGCTTTAGTTGTGACTTCTTTAGCTAAATCTAGCCCTTTTATTCCGTCAAATACCTTAATTTTTTCTAATGCCAAACAAATATCTAAATTATCATCTGTGATAATACAACCATTCTGCGTGCCTTTTTCCCTTAATAGCCGTGTAAGCTTGCGAGTATCAATATCAGCAATTGCGACTGTTTTATGACGCTTTAAATAATGAGACAAACTTTCTTTTCCACGAAAGTTACTATAAATTAATGCTAAATCACGTATAACAAGCCCTTGAGGATGAATGATGGCAGACTCTTCATCATCAGGATTGATCCCCGCGTTTCCGATATGGGGATAAGTGAGTATAACGATTTGACGAGAGTAGGAAGGATCAGTGAGAATTTCTTGATATCCAGTTATTGATGTATTAAAAACAATCTCTCCAACAACAATTCCTTCAGCCCCAATGGAATGACCATGAAACTGGGTTCCGTCTTCCAGAATCAATATAGCTGGCTTAATCAAAATACCCCCCAGAAGAATAAAAATCATGCATTTAGCATATTTATTCATTCGTAAGCCAATAAGTTAGTGCCAAAATGAACTTTAAGCAAATTTTTGGCAAATTCTATCTATCCTAATGATGAGAAGCGTGATTGTCTAGTAAAAATAATTTTTTGTTATTTTTTAGTTAATTTATAATAAAAAAACAATGTAAGTAGTAAAATGATAAATTATCTTGTCAAAATAATTGCAAAAGTATCGTTTAAATAAATTTCATTATAAAAATGCACAAAATAGCCTTATATCAATTATCAATAAAATTTTTATTTTAATAAAAAAAACAATTAATAAGAAAAAAACATAAATAACTAAGTCAAACCCAATAAACTATAAATTAATTGTTTTTTATCAAAGAAGTATAAAAAATTAAATTAAATTAAATTAAATTAAATTAAATATCTTCTAAATTTAATACATCTTTCATGCTATATAATCCACAATTTTTACCTTTTAGCCACAAACAAGCCTTAAAAGCACCATTTGCAAACGTCATCCGACTTGATGCTTTATGAGTTATCTCTATTCTTTCACCAATATCAGCAAAAATCGCCGTATGCTCCCCAACAATATCGCCAGCTCTAATCGTTGCAAAGCCAATGCTGTTATTTTCTCTTTCACCAGTAATACCTTGGCGACCATAAACTGCACAATTTTTTAAATCACGACCAATTGACTTGGCAATAACATCGCCCATTGCTAAGGCTGTTCCTGAGGGCGCATCCACTTTATGTCTGTGATGAGTTTCAATAATCTCAATATCACTATATTCACCCATCACTTTTGCTGCTCGTTCTAATAACTTCAACACCAAATTAATACCGACACTAAAATTTGCCGCTAATACAATAGGAATCGTTTTCGCAGCTTCTTCAACCAATTTTTGCTCAGCTTCATTAAAACCTGTGGTACCAATAACCATCGCTTTTGCATATTTTTTACAAACTGACAGGTAATACTGCGTACCTTCGGGACGGGTAAAATCAATCAAAATATCAAATTTATCTAAAACATTAATCAGATCATCACTAATTATAACATTCAAGCGGCCAATACCGACTAATTCACCAGCATCAGTACCTACTATGCTTGAGCCTTTTCTTTCTAACACTGCCCCTAAAATAACGCCATCCTGTTGTGAAACTGCTTTGATTAGTTCACGTCCCATGCGGCCACCAGCACCAACGATGGCAACACGAATATCTGAGTTAGTCATGTTTTTTTCTCTTGATTAAAAAAACAGATTAAATATCCTGAGTTCGACAAAGTTAACACTCATCCTAGCATAACGCTGGCAACAACCATCAGTTACAAAAAAACCATTAGAATTGGCTTAATTAACAGATAAATTGCTGCACTAAAAAATTAATTTAATAAAATACAAAATAGCTATTATTATATTTTTTTGATTTCAACACGCAGCTCTTTTGGCACTTCAAAAACAATATTTTCTTCATGACCAGCAAGTTCGATCATTTCACTGGCACCTAAAACCTTTAAACGTTCAATAACCTGACGAACAAGAATATCCGGTGCAGAAGCGCCAGCAGTAAGACCAATAATCTGCTTATTTTCCAACCAATGTTCTTGAATATCATCAGCAGAGTCAATTAGGTAACCAGGTTTGCCTGCTCTTTGTGCCAATTCAGCAAGACGATTGGAATTAGAAGAATTTTTAGAGCCTACTACCAGTACAATATCAGCCTTATTGGCCAACTGACGCGCCGCTTCTTGACGATTAGTGGTCGCATAACAGATATCATCTTTACGTGGCCCGATAATATTTGGAAAACGAGTATTTAGTGCATCTATAACATGAGCCGTGTCATCAACAGATAAAGTAGTCTGGGTCATGAAACAGAGGTTATTTTCATCTTTTACTTGTAACTTCCAAACATCCTCCGGCGATTCAACCAGATACATACCACCTGCCGGATTATTATATTGTCCCATTGTACCTTCTACTTCAGGGTGCCCTACATGACCAATTAAAATCGCTTCTTTACCTTTACGACTAGCTCGCGCCACTTCCATGTGTACTTTAGTTACCAATGGACAAGTTGCATCAAATAACATGGTCAGATGACGTTGCTTAGCTTCCTGCCGAATTGCTTGAGAAACACCATGAGCAGAAAAAATCAAAATAGCACCATCAGGTACTTCAGAAATTTGTTCAATAAAAATCGCACCGCGTTGACGTAAATTGTCAACCACATAACGGTTATGAACGACTTCATGACGAACATAAATCGGAGCACCATAGAGCGCCAGTGCACGATCAACAATACTAATTGCCCGATCGACACCTGCACAGAAACCTCGAGGATTAGCCAGCAATATTTGCATTTTAAACCTCCTATTTCGTGTCAATTTTCAACACTTCAATGTTAAAAATGACGTTCTGAGCGGCTAACGGGTGATTAAAATCAACAGTAATAGATTCTTCAGTCACTGCTGTTACGATCCCTGGCATTTCACTGCCATTTATCGCCGTAAATGAGATGATAGCACCTACTTCAGGCATACCAACCTGAATAAAATCTTTTGGTATAAAGTATTGGATCATATCTGGATTTTGTTTACCAAAAACGTCCTCTCCGCTTAAAGTAAACGTTTTTTTCTCACCAACACTTAAACCTATCAATTGTTTTTCAAGTGCTAATGAGAGGCTTTTATCGCCAAGGCGAAAAAGTGCCGGTTTATCCTGATCATAGGTTGAATCAGCAATTGAACCATCCTCAAGTTTCATCGTGAAATGTAACAACACAGCACTATCTGTTTGTACTAACCTTAACATGACAATAAAAACCTACTGTTAGAAATAAATCAACCTGTTATCAACGTAAACGAACGATAAACTATGATACATTCGCTTTCTTGTCTGTATTGATGAAGCTGTCAACAATGATAAGTGACACGCCAATACAAATCGCCATATCAGCAATGTTAAATGTTGGCCAATGCCAATCTCCAACATAAAAATCAATAAAGTCAACTACAAAGCCATGGACTAAGCGATCACACAAATTTCCTAATGCTCCACCAATAACCAATGCATAAGCAATATTATTTAATTTTTTGTTAATGCCTTGACGGTACATCATCACGATAAGCACCAGACAAATAACAATCGCAACCAATGCAAAAAACCAACGCTGCCAACCCCCTTTATCAGCTAAAAAACTAAATGCCGCACCAGGGTTTTGAGCATAAGCCAAATTAAAATAAGGCATTAATGGTATCGACTCATATAATTGAAAATTATTCAAAATAAGTTGCTTGCTACTAAGATCAACAATTAATATCACAACCGTTAACCATAACCAGCGTAAGCCAGTAGAGCAAATAGGATTTTTCATTAGGCAAACTTACGTATTTCACCGTTACCGGCTACATTAATAACACAGCGGCCGCATAACTCTGTATACTCCGCCTCCCGACCAATATCCGTTGCATAATGCCAACAACGAGGACATTTATCACCTTCGGCTCGCTGAAAAGCAATTTTTAATCCACTCAGCTCACTATTGTGTACTTGAACTGGGGCTTGGGTAATATCAATTACTCTAGCCTGTGAAGTTAATAATACAAAACGTAACTCATCCCCTAAACGATTAAGTATTTCAGCCAATTCTGTATCCACATATAAAGTCACTGCGGCTTCTAACGAGCTACGAATAAGCTTGTTTGCACGCGCTTGTTCAAGAACTTTATTAACCTCACTACGGATAATTAATAGTTCATTCCAAAATTCATCATTAAGCGTTTCATTATCATCCAAACCAAACAAGCCAATATAGTATTCCTCGGTAAAGACATATTTGGCATGTTTACCTGGCAATTCCTGCCAAATTTCATCGGCCGAGAAAGAAAGGATCGGCGAAATCCAGCGTACCAATGCCTCTATTATATGAAATAGAGCCGTCTGGCAACTACGTCGAACCAAACTATCACTTTTTGCCGTATATTGACGATCTTTAATAATATCTAAATAGAAAGAACCCATTTCAACTGAACAAAACTGCATCAAACGTTGAACGACCGCATGAAAATCATAATTAGCATAATGTATAACGATTTCCGCTTGAGCGGCTTTAGCTCGCCCTACAGCCCAGCGATCTAATACCACCATTTGTTCTGGTTTAATTTGATGCAAAACAGGATCAAAACCTTTCAAATTGGCTAATAAAAAACGTGCTGTATTACGAATACGCCGATAGCTATCGGCAGAACGTTTTAAAATCTCATTTGAAACAGCAATTTCACTGGTGTAATCGGTTGAAGCAACCCATAATCGTAGAATATCAGCGCCTAAATCATTCATGACATCTTGCGGACTAATAGTATTCCCCAAGGATTTTGACATTTTACGACCTTGTCCATCAACCGTAAAACCATGCGTTAATACTTCTCGATAAGACGCTTTTCCTTTCATCGCAGTTGACAGCATTAGAGACGACATAAACCAACCACGATGCTGATCGGAGCCCTCCAAATATAAATCAGCAGAATGGCCTTTTAATTCCGGCCGTATATCTACAACAGCATAATGGGTAGAACCAGAATCAAACCAGACATCAAGCGTATCAGGGACTTTAACATAATCAGCTGCATCACTCCCTAATAGGGCAACAGGATCAAGGTCCCACCACGCCTGAATGCCTAATTTCTCAACATGTTTAGCAACTTCTTCAATTAATTCTAACGTACGCGGATGTAATTCTTCTGTCTGTTTATGCACAAATAATGCCATCGGCATACCCCAGGTGCGCTGACGAGAAATACACCAATCTGGACGATTTGCAACCATAGATTGAATCCGGCTCTGCCCCCAATCAGGTAACCATTTAACATCTTTGATCTCTTTTAGTGATTGTTCACGTAAATCATTTTTTTCCATACTCACAAACCACTGAGGTGTTGCACGAAAAATAACCGGTGTCTTATGCCGCCAGCAACAAGGATAACTATGCTGTAATATTTCTTTGTGTAGCGGTGCGCCTTTTGCCGCTAAAAGTTCAATAATTAACGCATTTGCTTTAAATACAAAAACGCCATCCAAACCAGGATAAGTATTAGGTAAATAACAACCATTTGGTCCGACGGGATTAGCTATTTCGAGTTTATACTTCTGCCCAACAATATAATCTTCAGGACCATGGCCTGGTGCAGTATGTACAAGCCCGGTACCCGCATCTAAAGTAACGTGATCACCTAAAATAACAGGCACATCGAAATTCATGAATGGGTGATGAAAGCGCAGTAATTCCAATTCAGAACCATTACATTGTGCTAAAATTTGCCACTCTGGTGCTGCAATACGCTGCATTACCTCTTCAACCAGCGATTTTGCCAAAATCAAACATTCATCATTATTGACTTTGACTAATTGATATTCAAAATCAGGGTTAACCGCAATCGCACGGTTGGCAGGCAACGTCCAAGGTGTCGTTGTCCAGATAACCGCAGAAACAGGCAAATTTATCGATTTTACACCAAATTTACCATAAACGGCTTTAGTGTCCACCGCACTAAAGCGTACATCAATGGAAGGTGATGATTTATTATAATATTCAACTTCCGCTTCCGCTAAGGAAGATCCACAAGCTGTACACCAATGAACCGGTTTAGCGCCTTTTACTAAATGGCCATTTTCAATCACTTTACCTAACGCACGAATAATATTGGCTTCGGTATTAAAATCCATGGTTAAATAAGGTTGTTCCCAATCACCAAGCACTCCCATTCTGATAAAATCAGCTTTCTGGCCTTTAATTTGTTCTTTAGCATATTTGCGACATTCTTGACGAAATTCAGCAGCAGAAATCTTGGTGCCGGGTTTACCGATAATTTGTTCAACCTTATGTTCAATCGGCAAACCGTGGCAATCCCAACCAGGAATATATGGCGAATCAAACCCGGCCAGTCCTTTAGATTTAACGATAATATCTTTGAGAATTTTATTAACTGAGTGACCAATATGAAGACTACCGTTAGCATAAGGGGGGCCATCATGCAGTATAAACATCTGTTTGCCTGTTTTGGCCTGGCGAATAGCTTGGTACAAACCTTCTTTATACCAACGGGCTAACATTTGTGGTTCTCGTTTAGCTAGATCACCACGCATTGGGAACCCTGTTTCCGGTAAATTCAGGGTATTTTTATAAGCACTCATTTAGATTCTCAGTTCCAATTTTCTGCTAAATATCTTAATTATGACGACTGGAAGAATTGTCTTGCAGCCATTATATCCTTACCGATTTGCTTTCTTAATTCATCAATAGAAGCAAATCGCTGCTCGTTTCGCAATTTTTTACGCAATACAACATCAATATAACATCCATATATATTCATGCGCACATCTATCAAATGAATTTCAATTTGCTGATCAACCCCATTCACTGTTGGCCGTGTACCAATATTTGCCACGGCATGCAATGGGTGATCGGCTAAACCATATACTTCTACTACATAAACGCCTTTAACAGGCATAACTAAATATTTAAATGGTATATTTGCTGTTGGAAAACCAATCGCACTACCAAGCTGGCTACCATGCACCACTCGACCACTTAATCGGTAGGGGTGCCCCATAAGATTCTCAGCAAGGGTAAGATTATCACTTAGTAGTGCTTGCCTGACAGCCGTACTACTAACTCGCTGTCCGGCGTCACAAAAACTTTCGGTATTGGCCACTTCAAAACTATATTGTCCCCCAGCTTCAAGGAGATATTTAAAATCACCCTGTCTACCTTTGCCAAAGCGAAAATCATCACCGATCGCCAAAAACTTAACCCCCAATTTTTCCACCAGCAATTGCGAAACAAAATCTTGCGGTGTTAATGAAGCAAATGTGGGATTAAATTTAACACAGAGTAAATAATCAACACCATATTCGGTAAAGTATTTTATCTTATCACGTAAACGCGTTAAACGTGCTGGCGCATTTTCGCCCAAAAAAAACTCCAATGGTTGAGGTTCAAAAATCATGACCATCGTTGGCAGTCCGAAACGCTGACTCTGTTGTTTTAAATGTTTCAACAACGCTTGATGTCCTCGATGAACAGCATCAAAATTGCCAATAGTCAACACACAACCATGATGATATGCGCGAATATTATGTATACCACGTACTAACTTCATAATCGGCTCAATATAATAAAAATTGCTGGATTATACCGCTTACTACTTTGAAGGTTAAGTCACCATTTGACTAATATTTATTATCAAGGAATAAATTGTTATTTATCAGTGAGAAAAATCCACTTTCCTACAATTTTATCCTGTTTTTCACATTTAAAACTGTATTCTCACTCAGTAAACTGATAAAATTTTAAGTCATCACAACAGATTACATTACTGAACACGATGCTTGTTTACACAAATTCATTGACAAATCAAGGCTAAAAAGGCATATTCGTTGGCCTTTAGATTGTCCTCGATAGAATAAATATTTGGGAGTTGAACCTTGGCTAATATCAAATCAGCTAAGAAACGTGCCATACAATCAGAAAAACGCCGTCAGCATAATGCTAGCCGTCGTTCTATGGGGCGTACTTTTATCAAAAAAGTTTATGCTGCTATCGCTACCGGCGATAAAGAAGCAGCACAAAAAGCATTTAACGACATGCAACCTATTGTTGATCGCTATGCTAGCAAAGGCTTGATCCACAAAAACAAAGCTGCACGTCATAAAACAAATTTAGTGGCACAAATCAAATCAATGTAATTTATTTTGATTTTTCTAAAAAACCGGCTAAAGCCGGTTTTTTATTACTATTGGAAATTGCTATTGTGGTTTATAACAGGTTTGATCAAATAAACCAGAAAAATCTTTATTACAGACACGTTGTACTGCTAGATACTTGATCATACGTTCTGCAAAAATAACATAGTATTCTTCTTTTACTTTATCCATGTGACCAATTTCAACAACTTCATTATCTATGAAAATTTCATTAGCGTATAATGATGGTGCGATAAATATTGCGTTATGATAAATGCCAAATGCTTTCATCAAGGCAGCATCATCAAACTTACCAAGGATTTCTACCTGCAAATTATTATTTTGGATTCAAGAAAACAGTTGATGACCCAACATAGAACTCCGATAAGGGATCAATAATCGCCGCTCTTCTAAACAAAGTGGAAAAGGTTTCTCCGGTATTGGGTTGCGATAGAAAAAACTAACTTCACATTCACCAAGCTTAGCGGAAAATAACCCTTATTATTGTGATGAATAAACCGGGCAATCAGATAAGATCATGTCTAACTTATGTTGGCTCAACTGTTCCAATAAAAGCTCATGTGTCGTTTCAAAACAACGTAAATGGATCCACTCATGAATCAACGATAGTTGTTTCAAGGATGCGACTTACCAGCCATTTAGAAAAAGCATCAGCGACACCAACATCAAATAGCAAATAGCAAATAGCAAATTCGACTGACAACTATAATTAACAATATCTAATATTTCCTGAGTTAGCCCAAATATTTTATCAGCATAACGAAAAACCAGTTGTCCCAGTTCTGAAGGAACCAGTCTTCTTCCTTGCCTTTTAAATAATTTACCACTCAAACACTCTTCTAACGCTTTTATCTGCCCTGTTATTGTCTGAAGCGTTAAATAAAGTTCTTCAGCGGCTCCAACAACGGATCCTTCTTTACACATGCCAGAAGTAATAGAGATGATTAAAATTGAAGTGCTACATTCTCATATCGACTCCTTTTTGTACCATCGATAACTGTTTTTATACGTTATTTTCTGAACGTCAGAAAATAAGCGATCCATTTTATTTTATTCTCGCACTAAAAATAAAAAATATTGTATCGCGAGCATAAAAATACTATTTATTTCACGGAACTATAACGTAAAACTAACTTTATCTTGCCTGATTAGAAGTTTTAGCGCTAATTGACTTCTTCGGTAATACACTATTCAATAATAATATCCCTAAGATCGCCGCTAGCGTCGAACCAATTAGGATCCCCAGTCGTGCATAAGTACTAAAATTATTCAAATCTTCAAATGCTAAACTGGCAATAAAAATTGACATGGTAAAACCAATACCACAGAGAACTGAAACTGCAAATATCTGCTTAAGATTAATTTTAGCCGGCAATTTTACAACGCCTAATTTTAACGCTAGCCAACTAAACAGAAAAATACCGGTTGGTTTCCCAATTAATAAACCTAATGCGACACCAACCGGTATAGAACTGGCAAGATCGGCTAGAGTAACACCACTTAGTTGTAAACCGGCATTAGCAAAAGCAAATAATGGTAAAATTAAATAAGCAACCCAAGGATGTAAAAGATGCTCTAATTGCTCAGAAGGTGAATTATTTTGTTCCCCTTTAAGTGGTATCAAAAAACCCACAATGACTCCAGCTAATGTTGCATGAATACCGGATTTTAAAATACAAACCCATAAGATTATACCGACAACCAAGTAAGCAAATGTATTTTCAACTTTACGCCAATTCATCCGTATTAATACCAGTAGAGAAAGCGTAGCTAACCCTAATGACATAATAGAAACAGACTTGGTATAAAATAAAGCAATAATGATAATCACACCAAGATCATCAATAATCGCTAACGCAAGTAAAAATACTTTTAACTCTGTTGGTACACGCTTACCCAATAGCGCCATGATGCCAAGTGCAAATGCAATATCTGTCGCAGCTGGGATCGCCCAACCCTGCCGGGCAATTTCATCATTAGCATTAAAAAATAGATATACCAGAGCTGGTAACAGCATACCACCTACCGCAGCAACAGCAGGGAATATCGCTTTATCACGACCGGCTAACGAGCCCTCTATCAATTCTCGTTTAACTTCCAGACCAACAACCAAAAAGAAAATAGCCATTAAGCCATCGTTGATCCACAATAAAAAAGGTTTATCAATATTTAATGCACTGATCTTAACCGCAACGGGAATATTAAGAAATTGCTGGTAAATACCTTGCAATGGAGTATTCGCCATAATCAAAGCTAAGATGGCAGCAATAATTAACAGCACCCCACTTGCTGCCTCTAACTTTAAAAATTGTCGTACAATTGCTGTCATTACTATAACCTCGGTGTTAATTATCTCAGTTAATTTTACGCTAATACATACAATTCGGAAAATCATTTTTTTAGCGTAAATAATTCACATATACCGAGCAGTTACTAACAATATAGACTCTATTTAGCCGGTAAGATGTTTAAAATTCGGTTAACATTGAAAAACGGTTAGTTAATCTTGGTACTAAAAAAAGTAGGTAATAAAAACCCGATGAGTTTACTTTTGATAAAACTCCACGATGTGGCAAAAATTGCGTAGTTTTTTGGCTTAATTTTTGCCAAATACTTGGAGCACTCGCTGGCTACAATGATTAGCCAACAATACCTCCAATTCCTCAGCAAACAGAGAACAATACTTTTCAGCTGATAGCTCAAATGCCTCACTAATTTTAATACGCTTTTCACTATTATTTTCTATATATTTTATATAGTTAAGCAATTATTTTTTAAATATTGCTGGCAATTTTGTTCAGTTATAACTGGCTTGTTAAAAGAAAATAAATTTTTTATTCTCATAAATAACGATTCTGCCCTAACTATTTCCTATCCGATAAATTAATTAAAAATAAAACTAGATTGTATAGAAAATTTTTTTAAGCTCACATTTAACTTACTGGAATTAAGATTAATTTATTTTTTTACAAAAAATTTAACCAGGAAATTTGTATAAAACAGACAAAATTAATCTTGAAAATTAAAATTTTTTAATATAATTTGCATAAATCAAATTAAATAACCTTATTTCTATTTCTCAATTAACAAAAAAAGCATCGATCACTCACTATCGATGCTCTGTTAATTTAACTAAATACGATTACTTGGTCAGATCATCAAAAAATTTTTTTACACTATCTAAGAAACTCTTTGAACGAGGGCTGTTCTTACCACCACTTTCATCATTCAAGGATTCACCAAATTCCTTCAACAATGCCTTTTGTTTTTCATTTAGTTTAACCGGGGTTTCCACCATGATCCGGCACATTAAATCACCCGTCATACCACCACTAACGGGCTTAACACCTTTTACCTTCATGCGAAAAATTTTTCCCGTTTGTGTTTCTGCTGGAACTTTGAGACTCACCCGACCATCAAGTGTTGGTACATCAATTTCACCACCCAATGCCGCAATCGCAAAATTAATTGGTACTTCGCAATATAAGTTATTGCCATCGCGCTCAAAAATAGCATGCCTTGCTACATTGACCTGAACATATAGATCACCGGCTAGTGCGCCATTTTCACCGGCCTCACCTTCACCATTTAAGCGGATACGATCGCCAGTATTAACCCCCTGTGGAATTTTTACTGATAAAGTTTTGTATTTCTCTACTCGGCCATGACCATGACATTTAATACAAGGTTCTTTTATGATTTGGCCACGACCATGGCAAGTTGGGCAAGTTTGTTGAACTGCAAAAAATCCTTGTCGGATCTGAACCTGACCTACCCCATGACAAGTTGAGCAAGTTTCTGCTCTCATGCCTGGTTTAGCGCCACTTCCGTTACAAACATCACATTTTTCCAAAGTGGGAATACGGATCTCTTTGCTTACGCCACGAACTGCTTCTTCTAAAGTTAATGTGATTTCATACTGAAGATCAGAACCGCGTGCCGATCGCTGGCGCCTGCCTCCGCCAAAAATATCACCAAATACATCACCAAAAATATCACTAAAATCAGCACCAGAAGCAAAGCCTCCACTAAATCCGCCATCCATACCACCTTGTTCAAAAACTGCATGTCCATATTGATCATAAGCAGCGCGTTTTTGCTCATCAGTTAAAATTTCATAAGCCTCTTTAATTTCTTTAAACTTACTTTCTGCTTTCTTATCACCCTGATTACGATCTGGATGATACTTCATTGCCAGACGTTTATATGCTTTTTTGATCTCTTTCTCGTCAGCCGTTTTAGTAACGCCTAAAACTTGATAATAATCTCTTTTTGCCATATTTATTTTACCCTTAACACACTCAAACGGGCGTAGAGTTCCCCCCAACGCCCGTACTCGGTTTTCAGTAACAAAGGTAATAATCCTTAATACCGTTACTGTGCCCGCTAAGGGCCACTATTTTTTATCTTTATCCTTATCCTTGTCGTTGACTTCTTCAAATTCAGCATCAACAACATTATCATCCTGATTAGGCTGGGCGCCTGCATCAGCTGTACCTGCTTGAGCCTGCTGTTGAGCTAACTCGAGTAATTTTGCCGAAGCTTGAACTAAAGCTTGAATTTTCTCTTCAATTACGGCTTTATCTTCACCTTTCACTGCTGTTTCCAGCTCAGAAATAGCTTTATCTATGTTAATTTTATCATCAGCAGGTAACTTATCAGCGGCCTCTTCAATTTGCCTACTCGTACCATGAACCAATTGATCTGCCTGATTACGTACCTGAATTAACTGTTCAAACTTAAAGTCTGCTTCCGCATTTGCTTCTGCATCGCTTACCATTCTTTGGATTTCATCCTCTTTCAGACCAGAAGATGCCTTAATGGTAATCTTTTGCTCGCGGCCAGTATTCTTATCTTTGGCTGATACATGTAAAATACCATCAGCATCAATATCAAAGGTAACTTCAATTTGTGGCATACCACGCGGTGCCGATTGAATACCATCCAAATTGAACTGTCCTAATGATTTGTTATTACTTGAGCGTTTACGTTCACCTTGCAACACATGAATGGTTACTGCCGACTGGTTATCTTCCGCCGTTGAAAACACCTGACTATGTTTAGTCGGAATAGTAGTATTCTTGGCAATCAACGTTGTCATTACACCACCCATGGTTTCAATACCTAAAGATAGTGGAGTTACATCAAGTAACAAGACATCTTTCACGTCACCGGCTAATACACCACCTTGTACCGCCGCACCAATAGCAACTGCTTCATCAGGGTTTACGTCTTTACGAGGCTCTTTACCGAAGAAGTCAGCAACCACTTTTTGCACCATTGGCATGCGCGTCTGACCACCAACCAGAATGACGTCGTTTATATCATTAACATTTAAGCCCGCATCTTGCAGTGCAACTTTTAGCGGCTCCATCGAACGTTTAACCAAATCTTCAACCAGTGATTCAAGTTTTGCTCGAGTCACCTTAATATTCATATGCTTCGGACCACTTGCATCTGCGGTAATATAGGGCAGATTAACATCAGTCTGCTGAGCAGAAGAGAGTTCAATTTTGGCTTTCTCTGCCGCTTCTTTTAAGCGTTGCATTGCTAGTGGATCATTGCGCAGGTCAAAACCTTGCTCTTTCTTAAATTCATCAACCAGATAATTGATCAGACGATTATCAAAGTCTTCACCACCTAAGTGAGTATCACCATTAGTTGCCAGCACTTCATAAGTTTTTTCACCATCGACTTCATCAATTTCGATAATGGAAATATCAAAGGTACCACCACCTAAATCATATACCGCAATAGTACGGTTACCCACTTCACGATCTAAACCATAAGCAAGCGCTGCTGCCGTTGGTTCGTTAATAATACGTTTTACATCTAAACCAGCAATGCGACCCGCATCTTTAGTTGCTTGACGCTGAGCATCATTAAAATAAGCAGGTACAGTAATAACAACCTCAGTAACGGGTTCACCCAGATAATCTTCCGCCGTTTTTTTCATTTTTTTCAGCACCTCAGCGGAAACCTGAGGAGGAGCCATTTTCTGCCCCTTAACATCCAACCAAGCATCACCATTATCTGCGGCAATGATTTTATAAGGCATAATAGAAATGTCACGTTGAACTTCTTCATCTTCAAAGCGACGTCCAATCAAACGCTTAATTGCAAAAAGTGTATTTTGTGGGTTTGTCACTGCTTGCCGTTTTGCAGGCTGACCCACAAGAATTTCACCATCTTGAGCATAAGCAATAATAGAAGGTGTGGTACGGTCACCCTCACTGTTTTCCAACACCCGTGCACTTGCGCCATCCATAATAGCTACACAAGAGTTAGTTGTACCCAGGTCAATCCCGATAATTTTACCCATCTAAACAGCCTCCAAAGGGAATTCTTAACCAATCTAGTTACCAACCTATATGAGGCTTAATGAACTTTTTTTCAAGGGCTTTTTTCCCTGACCTCAAAAAATCTACCTAACTAGACACCTTGTGACAGGTTGATAGATTGACCATTTGGTAACTACGCTTTTCATTAAAATGGGGACATAAAAATATTCATCAAGAGGAAAACAAAAAAAATTATTTTTATATGAAAGTCATTTTAATCTTTGTTTTGAACAAAACACTACCTATTATACTTGCTTTGTCTAAGCCATAATAGCATACATTAATTGATATCCTATTGAATATTATATATTTAATGACATCTAGAGAAATGTGTGAGTTCAAATAATATTGCCAATCCAGGCTCATTAAGTTTAATGGAATTTGGTATAACAACAATTTTATTAAATATTCACAATACACAGGATTTTTCCCATTAACTTCAGTGATACTGAGTGTGGGTATCTTCTATAGTGGTCTTGCCCAGATTATTGCCGGTATTTTTGAATATAAAAAAGGAAATACCTTTCCCGCAACTGTATTCTCATCTTATTGGCCTATTTTGATTTTGGCTAAGCTTAGTTAGCTTACTGATGCTGCTTAATATAGCATCCTCACAAGCAAAATAAGCAAATTTCCTCGCGGTTTACTTAGCACTTTGGGGTATTTTTTACCTTATTTATGTTTGTTGGCACGTTAAAAGCTAATCGCGCACTACAATTCGTTTTTGCAAGTCTTACAGTACTTTTTGCTCTGTTAGCGATCGGTAATATGTATGAAAACCAAACCGTGATTACTATTGCTGGTTTCGAAGATATTATCTGTGGCACAAACGCTTTTACCTGACTATGGCAGAAGTCATTAATGAACAATTTGGCCGTACGATATTACCTATAGGTAATAAATCTTAAATAGCATCCAGAGACATTAATAAAGTAGTTAATACTCCTTGTTAAAATATAATTAACATAATTAATATAATAAAATTAAAATGAAGAGATTTATTTCTATCGATGTCCACAGATCAACCATATTAATATAAAATACTGACTTAATTGAGGCGGTATTTTATAGGGAATAGGTTAAAAAATATCTGAGTGGCCACGTGTTAACTTGTTGATATATCTTGGTATGATAAA
>JBDPYZ010000027.1:0-31774 GCA_047291315.1 Candidatus Phloeobacter fragariae
ACAAGGATTTTTTTATAAACATCGGATCAATAAATGTACCGGTCATGGTTCCGGCATCGATATTTTGTCGAACACCATCAATGGAAGTTAGAACACCAGTACGTTTATAGCCACGCATATTTAAAGTTTGCCCATTTGCACTACCAATGCCTGAAAGGCTTAATCCTGGAATTTTTTAATAAATCTAAGGTATTAGATGAATATTGATATTTTGGCTCACTAGTATCAATTACAGTATATGTTTTAGCGGTAGTGGATATATTTGGCGTAGCTTTATGAGTGTATACGATAATGGCTTCATTGTTTGTTTTTGACTCGGATTGTTGCGAAATAATCAATTCGATGATACAAGGCAGACTATATAGTGAATAATTAATGTAGTTAATTGATTTTAAATAAGATTATTTCTTGAGGCCCATAGGTATCTTTTTCTATATTTGTAGTAGATCTAAAGTTGGCTGCCTGATGTTAGTTAGCTGGCTTGGTTTTGATTATTTTATTTGGTTAATATTAATTTTCCTGCTTGTGTCTGGCGTAATTGATAGATTTCACCTTGATGGTAGATATTCGCAACTTCTTTTTGATTCAATAGATGTTTGCTATTGATGGTATTAATTATCTGAGTTGATATTTGTTTTACATTTGAATTAAGTTGATTACTTTGTTTGAATTTGTTCAGATCTAAGATGTATAAATAAAAAAATAGTAATAATAATAATTATCATTACTATTTTGTTGTTAATCAAGTGTTTTCATCTTCAGCTAAACAGTGATAAAGTGAAATAATGATAAATACTTATTAAATTTACTTTAAAAACAGTAAAATAAATTATCCTTATAAAGGATGCTTGAAAGAATATAAATATTATTATAAAGCAAAATTATTGTTTTAGATATCATTAGAATAATAAGTTATCTTTATCTATTTTTATGGTTTTTTATTAAAATTTTAAATAATAAAATAGATAATAAATGCGTTTTTTAATCTAAATTCAATTATATAAAAAAATTTTATTTTTTATAAGCAAATTATATTTGCTTATATTATAGTCAGTAGATATTGTTCAAAGCTTTTATTAGATTTTCATTATTTTTTATTCGCTTATTTATTGTTAAATTTAGGTTATTTTACTATTTTATTTATATTTAGTGATGTTAAAAAATATGCATAGTTTATTTTTGTAAATTATATGTTTAATTATATCTGGACAGATGACAGACCAGATTATGATATAGAATAAAGTTTATTTGCTGTTATATATAATAGAAAACAAATAATAATATATGGTATTAGATGGTCAATTGAGCGGTAAATGAATAACAGGTAAAGTTTATGTATGTTCTATTATTAATCAATATTTGTCAGGCTTAAAGAAATATTAATATTTGTAAGTTAGTATCTAACTTTATAGAAGTTGCACTTTAGATTTTATAAATATGAATTAATAATATGATTATAAATCAATTTATTACCATGAATAGTATTGACTAAAACAGAAAAAAAAGCCTATCATGGGCTGACAGGCAAAGACTACACACAGCAATATTCCATAGGTTTCATCATTTCTTTTATTGAAGAATGATGTCTGAAAAAAATGAAACCAATAATTCATAAAGAGATTAATCTATAAACATTATATTAAGATAACTCTAAGGTTTTATCACTAAGAATTATCTCAATAAAAATTTTACTTACTAGTATAATTATATAAGATTATTATTTAATCATATTAATGTTAAATTTAATGAAATTTAATTGTACTGTATTAGTCGATATTATATGAAAATTGTTCTCTTAAAAATTTTCATATAATTTAAGTATAATGATTAACAAGAATATTAATGAAGTCAATCATTTTAATTTAAGGACCTTTTTTATATAAATTAATTTTGGTTAAATTGTTTGATAATTTAGCTGGTTTCGAGACCTCATTCATCCAGGCGGTTAGTAAATTATGCGAGACAGCTAAAACTACCGGGCCAATAAAAAGGCCAATTACACCAAATGATAAAATTCCACCAATAACGCCAATTAAAATAAGTATCATTGATAAATTCGCACTCATCTTTATTAAAATAGGGCGTAGTATACCATCCATTGTTGTGATAATTATACTCCATATAATCATAATAATGGCCCAGCTGGTATCGCCTGACCAAAATAACCATATTATGGAGGGTATCATAATCAATAATGGGCCGAGTTGAGCAACACAACATACAAAGATAAGAATTGTTAATATAGCTGCATAAGGGATATTTGCTAAAGCTAAACCAATACCACTGGTAATCGCTTGTATTAATGCGGTTACAACGATACCTAACGCAACTGCACGAATTGATTGGCCAGCAAGTAGAACAGCGGTATCACCTCGTGTTCCTGCCAGGCGAATGGCAAAATGTCGAATTCTTAATATAACCTTTTCCCCTTTTAGATAGAGTAATGCGCTAAATAGTAACATTACAATAAGATGAAACATAAAACGCCCGGCATTAATGGCTTGTGCTAAGAACCAGCTGGTTGCTTCTCCAACATAAGGTTGTAGTTTAGCAATTAATGTATTACCACCATTAGCTACCAATGTATGCCAACCATAAAAGAGTTTATTACCTATGAGTGGTAGGTCTTTTAGCCACAGTAACTCAGGTAATCTAATTTCAGTGGGCGATTTTGCCCATTCAATTAATGGACCACTATTTTGTATAATGCTACCTATTAGTATTGCAAAAGGAATAACGAATAATAAGATTACTAATATTGTAATCGCTATACTTGCTAGCCATTTTTTATGCCATAGTTTGTTTTCAATTTTTTTAAATAATGGCCAGGTTGCAATAACCACCATGCCTGCCCATAGAAAACCAAGTATGAACGGTTTTAATACCCAAAAACATGCTGCGATCATCAATAAAATAGCAATTATGCTAAAAATAAATTTGGGTAGATCATTAGGGGATTGCGTTTTTTCCATATATTAGCCTGATTATAAAAAATGAAGGGTGGATATTATCGATTGTTTATTACATAATTAGTTATGTCTTTTGTAACTAATAAAAGTAGGGTGATAATGGAAACTGTATTGTTTACAAAATGTTAATAGCTAAATTTTTATCTGATATGTACTCTCAATCAAAGATAGTACATAAAGTGCAAAGTGAACACTAATTAAAAAGAGTTACTAGTAATAATGATCCGACGTATAGGACACTCTCATTAAATCAGTTAGTAAATAACGAAGTATTTAAATACACTAAAAGACCAAGGCTTTAGCGGTGATTTAACCACAAGTTATACTGAACGTCTATCAATGTAAAATGTAAACAGAATAATATCTATCAGCTTATACCTCAAACTGTTGTCTATCCACGTTCAACTTTAGATATTCAATTATTGGCAAAACTTGCCAACGATAAACAATTTCAGTCATTAACCTTTACACTCGAGTAGGCGGGACAAGGAGCAATGGTCAGCCTTTGACTCAGGGCATTGTGGTTGATATGTCGCGCTATATGCAGAAAATGTTGCAAATTAATGTTGTAAAAAATGGGTTAGAGTCGAAGCTGGCGTGATAAAAGATCAGCTTAATCAATTTTTGGCACCTTACGGTTATTTTTTCATCAGAATTATCAACTAGTAACCGGGCCACTTTGGGTGGGATGATCAATACTGAGGCATCAGGTCAAGGCCCATTAGTTTATGGTAAAATATCGGATCATGTACTTAGTGTTAAAGCGATTTTAGTTGGTGGAGAGGTATTAGAAACCTATCTTATGCCAGTCGAGTTGGCGGAGTGTATTTCACAGCAGCAGTCAACTATTGGCCGCATATATCTTACTGTTTATCAACATTGTTGTCAGCAGCGACAGCTAATTTTGGCTAAATTACCTCGATTGAATCGTTTTTTAACCGGCTCTGAAGGAACGTTGGTTTTTATTACCGAAGCTAAGTTCAATATTACTCCATTACCTAAAGTAATGGCGATTAGTTAATATAAAGTATGATTCATTTGATTCAGAGTTACGTAATGCACCGTTTATGGTGGCAGCTAAAGTATTATCAGTGTAAACCGTGGATGCTAAGATCCTATCTTTAGCTCGCCAAGATATTATATGATATTCAGTGAGTAAATTGATTAACGATGTCGATGATAAAAAACTATCAGTATTAAATATTGTTGAATTTAGTGGGAAAAATTAATTAGCAATTAACTAGCTTATGCTCACCATTGGATAAGTTAATCCGAGCAGGTAATTCTGGCATCCTTGGTTATCATATCTATCATCAATTAGCAGATATTGAACGTATTTATACGATGAAAAAAAACGGTTGGTCTGTTTTGGGTAATACTAAAGGATTAGTGAAACCGATACCGTTTGTAGAAGATACTTGCTTGCCGCCGGAGCATTTAGCCGATTATATTGCTGAATTTCGTGTGTTACTTGACCTCAATAATTTGGCTTATGGCATATTTGGTCATGTTTATGCTGGCGTATTACATGTTCGCCCGGTGATGGATATGCGTGATCCTCAGCAAGAAGTATCAATGAAGCAAATTTTTGATCAAATTGCTCAACTTACTGCTAAATGTGGCGGCTTATTATGGGAGAGTATGGCAAGGGGTTTAGCTCCACCTACGGCCCTCAATTTTTTGGTGACCAGCTTTATCAAATACTTTGTCAAATTAAAACCGCATTTGATTCGGTTAATCAATTAAATCCAGGGAAAATATGTTCATCTATTAATGTAGAACTCTCCTTAATGCCTATCGATGTGCCATGAAAAGAAGAACTTATGATCGCATCATCTCAATTAATGTAAGGCAAACTTTTGAGCGTAATGGCAATGGTTTATGTTTTGATTTTGACGTTAATAGTACAATGTGCCCTTCGATGAAAATTTCTCAACAACGTATTCATTCACCTAAAGGAAGAGCAACTTTAATGCGAGAGTGGTTAAGATTACAGGTTAAGCAAGGCATAAACAAACTGAGGGTATTTGCAGAAGACATGAATAATTATAAACTTTCTTAGCCGCAAAAAATAACACGCATATACCATACTTTGCGAGCTAAGTATGGACAGTATGATTTTTATCATGAAGTAAAACAGGTAATGGTAGGTTGTTTAGCTTATAAAGCGTGTTCAACCCAATGCCCAGTTAAAATTGATGTTCTCTTTTTTAGGGCAAAATTTCTAACACTCTATTATAGCCGTTATTTGCGACCAAAATAGTGACTATGTTGTTGCCAATACTGAATTGACTTTGCCGTTAATGCCAAAATAATCACGCTGGATTAATTTTCTGTTGCATCAAAAGTGGATACAAACTCTGGGTCACAAGGTGATTGGATTAACGGATTTCCCCAACTTTTTACGCACAGCTTACAACAACAATTAGTCAATCATACAGCATTACTTTTGTCATTGCCACAATTAGAGAGCTTAACAGATGAGACGCGCAGCTAATTTTTTTGTCGTGCAAGATCCATTTACCAGCTATTATGATGCTAAGGTAGTTGCTGATTTTGTCCATTTAATTAAAATATTGGGTTATCGGCCGATATTATTACCATTTTCTGTTAATGGAAAAGCGTTACATATAAGGGATATTTAACCCGTTTTGCTAAAACAGCATAAAAGACAGCGTATTTTTTTAATCGTTTAGCTAAATTATCAATTCCTATGGTCGGTATTGATCCAGTCTTAGTGTGTTCTGTTACCGCGATGAATATAGGTAGATCCTCGGTAATAAACGTGGTGATTTCGAGGTTAAATTAGTTAATGAATGGTTGATAACGGTATTAACACCAAAGCCAGCATTAAAGTTAATGACTGAAAAATAGTATTTATTAGGTCACTGTACAGAAATTTCATTGCTAGCTGATAGTGCTCAGCAATGGATTAAAATTTTTGCTCAGTTTGGCTGTCAACTGATTAATGTGAATGTCGGCTGTTGCGGCATGACAGGAATTTATGGTCATTAGGTTAAATATTTGTCAAATTCAAAGGGAATTTATGCTTTATCTTGGGGGCGGCTATTCTAAAAATTACCAAAAATTCTTTTTTTTAACAATGGGTTAATCGTATCGTAGTCAAGTAAAACGAATTGAAAATGAAATAATAAAACATTTATTACAGTCGTTATTGGAGATCATTAAATGATTTGGCAACGTTCTTATACACTTGAAGAAATTAATAGTTGGAGTAATAAAAGCATGTTATCCCATTTGGGGATTGTTATGCTAATTATCAGTGATGATACAATTGAAGCAACAATGTCAGTTGATCAACGTACCATGCAACCATTTGGATTATTACATGGTGGTGCTTCGCTGGTATTAGCTGAATCGTTGCTCGATAGCCGGTTATCTTTGTACTCAAGGTGATCAAAACATATCAGATCAGCATCTTCAGGAAATGTACGTGGTGTTGTGGTGCGATCCATCTGGGCCGTCGGCAACAAGTCTGGTCGATAAAAGTTTTTGATGAACAATTAAAACTGAGCTGTATTTGCCGTTTAACAACAGCAGTAATTTAATTCCTCGAGATTAAGAACAAAAGTCGATTATT
This sequence comes from Candidatus Phloeobacter fragariae, assembly GCA_047291315.1. Classification (GTDB taxonomy): domain Bacteria; phylum Pseudomonadota; class Gammaproteobacteria; order Enterobacterales; family Enterobacteriaceae; genus Arsenophonus; species Arsenophonus fragariae. The sequence goes on from JBDPYZ010000027.1 coordinate 6,571, forward strand.
CAACAATATTTTGTTTTTCACCTGAAATATATAAATTTCTAGTTAATTTATTTTTTTAGAGATTTATCAGTAATTTACCATGATTAATAAATTAAAATTGTGAAATAATAGTAAAATAAACTCCACTTTTGGCTAGAAAAATACTCTAATAAAAATATTCGCTGAAAATAAATGGTTGAAGTGAGAAATGTTATCATTAACATATATAATATTAATCAAAATAAGTCTAACTATACTTACTATGGTAATTTGGTGAAAATATTAGTTTAGTGAGGTCAATAATGGCAGAGCATGTTGATACTTTTTCTTTAAATGAAACAACTTGGCAGGGCCTTAGCATGACCGATGAAGCGGCTGCTCAAATTCGTAAATTAATGGAAAAAAATCCTGCTAGTCAGGGATTATCTCTTAATATCAAGCAATCAGGTTGTGCAGGATTTGGTTATATTATTGCATTGATAGATAATCCAACCAAAGAATATTTGCTGTTTGAAAATAATGGTGCAAAACTTTTTGTTCCTCTAAAAGCAATGCCATTTATTGATGGTACTGAGGTTGATTATGTTCGTGAGGGACTTAATCAAGTATTCAAATTTAATAATCCTAAGGCTCAACACGCTTGTGGTTGTGGTGAAAGCTTTGGTATTTAAGTGAATTAAATTATGTCACAGCGTAATATAGAAATTGGTGATGATGTTCAACAATGGTTAGCGGAGCATCGTTATAAAGAGGGTTTTTTCACTCAGGTTGCAACGGATGAATTAGCTAAAGGTCTCAATAAAGAGATCATCAAAGCCATTTCAGCAAAACGTAATGAACCTGATTGGATGTTGCAGTTTCGTTTAGAAGCTTATCAACATTGGTTGGGTATGGAAGAACCACACTGGCTTAAAGGCTATTATCCTGATTTAAATTATCAGGAATATAGTTATTATGCGGCACCATCTTGCAGTAGTTGCGATGATAATTGTCGCGCTGAAGCTGATTCAACAGCAGACGTGGGTGATGCGCATAACAATGATTATTTGACCGCAGAAGTTGAAGAAGCATTCAATAAACTTGGCGTACCAGTACGTGAGGGCAAATCGGTTGCGGTAGATGCTATTTTTGACTCTGTTTCTGTTTCGACAACTTATCGTAGCGAATTAGCGAAATTGGGTATTATTTTCTGCTCTTTCGGTGAAGCGATCCAACAGTATCCTGATTTAGTAAAAAAATATATTGGTACGGTTGTTTCTAATCGGGATAATTTTTTTGCTGCATTGAATTCTGCTGTAGCTTCTGATGGCACATTTGTTTATGTGCCAAAAGGTGTTGGTTGCCCGATGGAATTATCAACCTATTTTCGTATTAATTCAGCTAAGACAGGTCAGTTTGAGCGCACTATCTTGATTGCTGATGAAGGTAGCTACGTTAGTTATATTGAGGGATGTTCTGCTCCGGTTCGAGATAGTTATCAATTACATGCTGCTGTAGTTGAAGTTATTATTCATAAGGATGCTGAAGTAAAATATTCTACCGTACAAAACTGGTTCTCTGGTGGTGAAAGTGAAACCGGTGGAATTTTAAATTTCGTTACCAAACGCGCCTTATGTGAGGGTGAAAATGCCAAAATGTCCTGGACGCAGTCTGAAACAGGCTCTGCTATTACTTGGAAATATCCCAGTGTTATTCTGAAAGGGGATAATTCGGTAGGGGAATTTTTTTCAGTTGCATTAACTAATGGTAATCAACAGGCTGATACCGGTACAAAAATGATCCATATTGGTAAGAATACGTATTCCACTATCATTTCCAAAGGTATTTCAGCTGGCCGCAGTCAAAATAGTTACCGAGGTTTAGTAAAAATTTTACCGACTGCAGAAAACGCCAGAAATTATACTCAATGTGACTCTATGTTAATTGGCACCGAGTGTGGCGCGCATACCTTTCCTTATATTGAAGTTCAAAATAGTAGCGCACAGTTAGAGCATGAAGCCACGACATCTCGTATTGGTGAAGATCAACTCTTTTATTGTTTACAACGTGGGATTAGTGAGGATGACGCCATTTCTATGATTGTAAATGGTTTCTGTAAAGATGTCTTTTCTGAATTGCCACTAGAGTTTGCCGTTGAGGCACAGAAATTGTTAGCAATCAGCTTGGAACATAGTGTGGGTTGATGGTTCCTATTAAAAGAATACTAAATTATTCAAAGGCCAATGAAATGTTAAGGGTTAAAAATTTAAATGTCAGTATTGAAGGTAATCAAATTCTTAACGGATTAAACCTAGAAGTAAAAGCGGGTGAAGTACATGCAATTATGGGGCCTAATGGATCAGGCAAGAGTACATTATCAGCAACACTGGCAGGACGTGAAGAATATCAAATAGAGCAGGGCGAAATTCTATTCAAAAATAAAAATTTGCTTGAGTTGTCGCCGGAGGAGCGTGCAGGTGAAGGTATATTTTTAGCCTTTCAGTATCCGGTGGAAATTCCTGGCGTAAGTAATCAATTTTTCTTACAAACTTCCGTTAATGCAGTGAGAGAGTATCGTAAGCAGCCACTACTAGATAGATTTGATTTTCAGGAATTTATTGAAGATAAAATTGAACTTCTTGATATGCCGAAAGATTTACTTACTCGATCTGTTAATGTCGGTTTTTCTGGTGGAGAGAAAAAGCGCAATGATATTTTACAGATGGCCGCGTTAGAGCCTGAATTATGCATTTTAGATGAAACGGACTCGGGTCTTGATATTGATGCTTTGAAAGTAGTGGCCAATGGCGTTAACTCACTACGTACCGCTGAAAGGGCTTTTATTATTATTACTCACTATCAGCGCATTTTGGATTATGTGCAGCCTGATTTTGTTCATGTTCTCCATCAAGGCAAAATTATTCAATCCGGTGATTTTACTTTGGCCAAAAAACTGGAGGTACAAGGTTATGGCTGGCTTATTGACCAACAGTGAAAGAGCAGAAAAACAGCTCCAAGTCACAATGTTAAATCAACAGGCGCTAAAAGGTTTGGCGACACTTTTTTATGCTAGTAAAAGAGCGAGTGAAAAACAAGCTCAGACCTATTGGCAGCAGGTAGAAAAAATCGGTTTTCCGCCATTTCGCCATGAGGAGTGGCATTATACGCCGTTGGCAAAAGTACTTAGCGCCCAATACCAATTAAACAGTGGTAAAGTTAACACAATTACTACAGCGGAATTAAAACAGCTTGCTATCTCCATTGATGGGTGGCAGATTGTTTTGTTTGATGGGTGTATTATTCCTACGCTAAGTAGCGATAACTTTGCTCCTTATCAAATTCAAATGATGGATCCGTTGGCACAGCTTCCAGCTCCTATCGTGAAAGATGATATATTTCTGTATTTGACTGAGAGTTTAGCCGTTCAACCTTTATTGATTAAACTGGCCGCTAATCAGCGGGTAGAAAAACCACTTTATATATTGAATATTACTTCTGGTTCAAACCACCGTGATTATGTTAATACCAGTCACTATCGCTATCATTTAGAGATTGGTGCTAATTGCAAATCGCAAGTTATTGAACATTTTGTTTCCGTTGATGATAAACCGCATCTGACAGGCAGCCGGTTGACGGCTAATATTGGTGATAATAGTCATTTTAGTCATATTAAACTCAGTGTTGAAAACAACCAAAGTAACCATTTTTCCCATAATGACATCCTGTCAGGGCGAGAAAGTCAAATAAAAAGTAGCGGTATTTTTATAGGCTCAGCATTACTTCGACATCATACCAGCGTGAAGTTAAATGGGGCCGGTAGCAGATTAGAGCTCAATAGCTTATTATTGCCACAAAGTAAGGAAACTGCCGATACTAGAATTTATCTCGAACATAATGCGCCATTTTGTGAAAGTCGTCAGTTGCATAAAACCATCGCACTGGATGAAAGTAAAGCTGTTTTTAATGGCATGATAAAAGTAGCGCCAGAGGCACTTAAAACCGATGGCCAAATGACAAATAATAATTTGTTATTTGGCAAACAAGCAGAAATTGATACCAAACCGCAGTTAGAAATTTATGCTGATGATGTTAAGTGTAGTCATGGCGCGACCGTAGGTTGTATTGATGATGAGCAGCTGTTTTATTTACGCTCACGGGGTATTCATCTCAATGATGCGAAGCATATGATCATGGTTGCCTTTGCGGCTGAAGTAATCGAATCTATTGATAGTGAAGGTGTAAGTGATAAGGTAATGGATATTATTCAGCAGCGCTTAGCAGGGATTTAATATGACATTTTCAGTTGCATCTATTCGCAAAGATTTTCCTATGTTGGCAGAAAAAATTAAAGATCAACCATTGGTTTATTTGGATAGTGCTGCCAGTGCGCAAAAACCGGTGCAAGTGATAGAAAAGGAAAGACAATTTCTTTGTCATCACTATGCGGCGGTACACCGTGGCATTCATAGCTTGAGCAGTGAAGCAACGGAGATGGTGGAAAATGTTCGTCAGCAAGTCGCTGATTTTATTCATTCTGCTAATTCTGAAGAAATTGTTTTTGTTAAAGGGACAACGGAAGGCATAAATTTAATCGCTAATAGTTATGGACGTGCTTTTATCGAACCAGGCGATAATATTATCATTAGTCAAATGGAACATCACGCCAACATAGTTCCTTGGCATCTGCTTGCTGGCCAGATTGGTTTTGATATTCGTATATTACCCATTGATAATGATGGAAAATTAATTGTTGAACAATTAGATAAGTTAATCGATGGCCAGACTCGATTACTCTCTTTTACTCATATGTCTAATGTTTTAGGAACCGTTAACCCAGTAAAAAAAATTATTGCCTATGCTCGCCAATGTGCAGAGAAAAAAGCAGCTCAATTGCATATTTTGGTTGATGGTGCCCAGAGTATTATGCATCAAATGATCGATGTCCAAGATTTAGATTGTGATTTTTATATTTTTTCTGGCCACAAACTCTATGGTCCTACTGGTATTGGTATTTTATATGGCAAAAAGGCATTACTAAATGCTTTACCACCTTGGCAAGGTGGTGGAGCCATGATTGACAAAGTTAGTATGACGTTAGCTGAGCCATCAATAATAAATATTACTTACGAAAAGGCGCCATGGCGATTTGAAGCAGGCACGCCAAATATTGTTGGCATTATTGGCTTGGGAGCGGCATTATATTATATTAATAATATTGGTTATCAACAAATATATACCCATGAAAACGCATTAATGCAGTATGCTAATCATCGTTTAACCGGCGTAAATTCTTTACGGCTTTATGGTTCAGATCAACGCCAAGGTGTTATTGCCTTTAATTTAGGTGATCATCATGCTTATGATGTTGGTAGTTTTTTAGATAATTATGCTATTGCAATACGAACAGGCCACCATTGTGCGTTGCCATTGATGGATTTTTATCAAGTACCAGCCATGTGCCGAGCTTCTCTAGCGATTTATACTACTAAAGAAGAAATTGATATTTTGGTTGAAAAACTACAACATATTGAAAAATTATTAGGTTAATCTGTTTTAAAATACATATAAGGGTAGAATGATGTCAGTCTTACCTGATGAGAATAAATTGTTGCGTAATTTTTCACGTTGTCAAAACTGGGAAGAGCGATATCTTTATTTAATTGAATTAGGGGAAAAATTATTACCCTTAAGCGATAGTCAAAAACAGCCAAAAAATCAGGTTTCAGGTTGTCAAAGTCAGGTTTGGATTGTTATGGAGCCGGATAGTGACGGCAGGATCCAGTTTGCTGGTGATAGTGCTGCAGCTATTGTTAAGGGTCTGATTGCATTAGTAATAATTATTTTCCAAAATAAAACTTGGCAACAAATTTTGACGACAGATAGTAAAATATTCTTTAAAAAGCTGTCATTGGAGCGGCATTTAACTCCATCAAGAAGCCAGGGATTACACGCTATGATCAGAACAATCCATCAGCGTGCTGAAAAAATTATCCAATCAAGAGCTTAAACGTTTAGTTAACTATTGATATTATTAAAGTGACGCTTATTCATCCGATAAACTTTGTACGTTCCTTAGGAGGAAAAAGTATGAAGAGAATTCTATTTTTTATCGGCTTGCTGTTTTTAAGCGGACTGACTTTCAATGTCAGTGCTGCTGAATACTCCTTGCCATCTACTACAGCACGCTTAATTGGAGAAAATAGTCATTATGTTGTGCCTAATGATGGGCGGCCACTGGAAGCTATTGCAAGTGAATTTCAGATAGGTCTGCTTGGTATGTTGGAAGCTAACCCAGGTACCGACCCTTATTTACCTAAAGCTGGTATGACGTTGATTATTCCATCGCAAATGTTATTACCTGCGACTAAGCGTGATGGGATCATTATTAATTTAGCAGAATTACGATTGTATTATTTTCCTAAAGGAAGCAATAAAGTCATTGTCTACCCTATTGGGATTGGCCAATTAGACGCTAATACGCCTAAAATGGTGACGACTGTTAGTCAATTAATTAAAAATCCAACTTGGATACCGACACCGAATATTCGTAAACGTTATGCTGCCGATGGTGTTATTTTGCCGGCAGTATTTCCATCCGGGCCTGATAATCCTATGGGTCTTTATGCTTTGCGATTATCTTATGGTAAGGGACAATATCTGATCCATGGTACTAATACTAATTTTGGTATTGGTTTACGTGTTAGTTCAGGTTGTATTCGTTTAAGGCCAGAGGATATAGAAGTATTATTTTACTCTGTACCGGTAGGAACGCGTGTACAGGTAATTAATGAACCCATTAAGTACTCTAAAGAACCTGATGGAAGCTATTACATAGAAGTTCACCAACCGCTATCTAAAAGGGAGCATGATGATCCGCAAACGATGCCATTAATATATAGCAATGAGTTTAAGGCGTTTTTGCAACAACCTGGTATTGATCAGAAATTAGTTGCTCAAGCCGTAGCACGTCGCTCAGGAATGCTGGTAAAGGTAAACAAGATATATAAATTAATACTAGATGGGGATGGATGATGAGTAGATTTGCTATATTTTTATAAAAAATAGTGAATTTATTAATAATTAGATAACGGCGCTATTAAAATTAGTTGTATGTAGTAAATAATAAGGCACCCATTGGGTACCTTATTATTATATCGAGTAATCCGTTAAATGCAATTGGATTACTTTTTATATTTATGAACTTGATTATCCAAACGTTGATTAGCACGAGCGGCTTCATCTTTAGCAGTCTGAACATCAATACGTAATGATTGAACGTTATTTGATAGTTGATCGACTTTACCGTTTAACGTTTGAACATCAGAGGACAGTTTGTTAATTTGACCACTGTTTGAACAGCCTGCTAGTAAAGCAGAAGCCAGAACGATAGAGCTCAGTACAGCTTTAGTACGATTCATTATATTACCTCTAGATTTAGTTTATCTCCAAGTAGCAAGGTAAGTATTACACATTCCTAGCAAAACAGAGAATAAATTTCTGTCTCTAACTTTGAATTATTAGATCTTTTTCAAATCTAGGCAGAATACTTACTTATTCTTATGCTAGTACTTAATTAGAATATTTTCTACTTAAAATATCACATGTTGTTTAAGAAAATGAAGAAAATTAAGAAAAGAGAATAAATTTGATTATTTTTTGTCCATTTAGGCCTCCTGTTCTGTAATTTTTAATTACTCGACTGCTTTATTTTGTCAGTTATTTCTAGACGCAGGTATGAAATAAAATTAATGCTTTAACTATTACTTTTAAAATAAAATGACGATTATGATATTTTCCGATGGAAATATTAGTGTTGGCTAATAAAATAGATTTTAAATAAATTATCAACGGTAAAAGCGGTTAATGAGCTTTTTTGATTATAAATTACCAATATTAGATATTTGCGATTTAATTTTTGTTAATTAAAAAAAGAAAAAATAAATTCCCCTCTATTTTATTCAGAGAAATTTATTTTAGTTAACAGAATTATAAGATATGGACAGATGATGTATTTGTTGTGCCGCTTGGTACTAATGCACCTGAAACCATAACGACAACATCACCTTTTTCAGCCATATTATTTGTTAAAGCGACTTGTTTACCAATACGATAGAAATCGTCTGTAGACGCAATTTCTTTGACTAATTGCGGAACAACGCCTTTAACTAATAATAATTGACGTGCAGTTTCTTCATTGGTTGTTAAAGCAAGGATCGGTGCTGTTGGAAAATATTTGCGTACTGATTTTACTGATTTGCCACCATAGGTTGCTACTATGATCAATTGAGAGTTTAACTTTTCTGCCATTTCAACCGCGCCACGGCAGACTGCTTCAGTAATGCGTAATTTTTGGCTTATTTTACTATCATCAATGCGGCTTTGCATAACCCGATCGGTACGATCGCAAATGGTCGCCATAATTTTTACCGCTTCGATAGGATATTTTCCTTTTGCGCTTTCGCCAGATAGCATAACCGCATCAGTACCATCCAAAATAGCATTGGCAACATCACCGGCTTCAGCACGAGTAGGCCGTGGGTTTTTGATCATCGAATCTAACATTTGGGTAGCAGTAATGACAATTTTACGCGCAGCGACGCATTTTTCGATCATCATTTTTTGTGCAAAGATAACTTCTTCGATCGGGATTTCGACACCAAGATCACCTCGTGCCACCATTATACCATCAGAGGCCTCTAAAATTTCATCGAAGTTGTTTAACCCTTCTTGGTTCTCGATTTTAGAGATTATTTGTATATTTTTACCACCATGTTGCGCTAGGTGGGCGCGGATTTCTTCTACATCTGTGCGTTTACGGATAAAGGAAGCAGCAACAAAATCAACACATTGTTGACAACCAAAAATCAGATCTTGTTTATCTTTTTCCGCCAGTGCAGGCAAGCCGATTGATACGCCAGGTAGATTAACACCTTTATTTTCACCTAAATCGCCATTATTAAGTACCCGGCAGATGACATCATTAGCGGTAACGGATAAAACTTCCATACCGATTAAGCCATCATCAACTAAAATAGTATTACCTTGCTTAAGATCACTAGGTAAACCCGCGTAGGTCACAGCAACCCGATCTTGATTACCAATTACTGAAGTATCGGTGGTAAAGGTAAAATTTTGTCCAGCGATTAGCGATACATCGTTGCTACATTCAAGCCGCATTGTGCGGATCTCTGGTCCTTTAGTATCTAATAATATGGCTGCTTGTTGATTTTTTTTGCTACAAACAGCACGAAGAATTTTAATGCGTTGACCATGTTCTTTATGATCACCATGTGAGAAATTTAGCCGCATGACATTCATGCCAGCATTAAGTAATTGTGACAGTTTTTCTTCAGATTCAGTTTTGGGACCGATAGTACAAACAATTTTAGTTTTTTTCATGACAATTAATCTACAGGTTTTATAACAGTATTTTATTAATTAATTTCGGGGCTTATATCAGGTTTTAATTTGATATAGGTTATACGCCGTAACAAATAGCTAAAAATCCGCTGGTATTGAATAAAGATAAAGCAAGTGGCATAAGTATAAGTATCAGGGGTTGTTATTGCAACTGACCGCTAATTTTTCGGTAGGATCATTTTATTTTTCGTAGATTATGATATTGAGGTTAACACTATTTATGTTATCATCGGAAAAACAAATCATTTACCATGATATTTTATTTGAGATGGTAATATTTATCAGAAAACATTCCGTCATACGGACAGTTTATTTATATACCAGATGGGCATTAATATTATTTTATAGCAAATAAAAATTTACTATTTAATTTTATTATTCATTAAATTGAGTTTATATGAATAATCATAAAATATCAAGGAGGATATTTATGTTTCGATAAAGTATTCATACTCAGTCGAGTAGCAGTATAACAACTATTCAGATTGGTTAGATAAACGATATTTCTATTTCTCCAAGTCAGCAAATGGCTTCCCAACTAGCACAGCAGATCCTAATGGTTGGTAATAATTATACTCAATGGCAGGTGGCAACAATCCATAATGAAGAAGTTTGGGACTAGTTCAAATAGCAAAATGGTATTTCAGCCAATGCAGCCGTATAACATTTTCAGGAGATGATCAAGTAGTATCTGGTGATGAAGATGTTATTAATATTGCTTGATATACTATTTGTATCCAAAGAAAAGGTATTTTGATGCTTTAGAGAAAGTATGTTTTATAATCGGCAGCCATCGGTTAGATAAGGCAGTTATGATTTAATTGATGAAAACGAGACCTTTATGGAGGGATTTAGAGAGCTTGGCGAATATATTAATGAATTAGAATATGACTGGACTGCCCAACAAGCAGCTAGAAACGGCGCTTCGCCATTAAGTACAGCTGGGTCTTCTCTATTTTCTCCTTTCGAATCTGGAAATATTAGTAGAATATTTCGCCAAAAAAAGCAAGAAGACTTTGAAGAAGCTAATTTTATAATATAAGAGCCGCTGAACATCGAGCTGTTGAAGGTGAAGAATAATTAATAGCAAACCGAGCCACAGCAGCAGCAGCTGCTGAGGAGATAGAGATGGAAATGCTTTATTCGAATTTCTCTTATTCAATATCATCCCATCAATTTTCTAATGTAAATATCATTGGAGCATCAACATCAACGGTTGGATTGTTTGAAAGGTTAAATCAAAATAGAGTTGAAAATATTTCTCCTAGCTGAGTACCCATTGAAGATGATGATCCATCAATTAACTGAATACTAAACAAATAATAGTGAAACTGACAATTTTGTCAGGCGTCTAATTAAAAAAATACTTATATAGTGTAATTTATGCTGTAATTTGATATTCGTTATTAAAATAATTGTTAGTGAAAGTATTTAATAACAGCCATGGCCAGCTGTCTGTCATGGCTGTTTAATCTTTAATGCTTTGTTGCCTCAAATAATAGGCATTATTGCAAAAAATTTTGTTCGACAAATTGCCAATTAACTAGTGACCAAAAATTTGTCAAATATTCTGCCCGTACATTACGATAATCAATATAGTAAGCATGCTCCCATATATCGACAGTCAGCAATGGTTTATCATTACCACTAATTGGTGTTGCTGCATTTGAGGTATTGACAATGGAAAGCTTTTCGTTTTTCTGTTTGAATAACCATGTCCAACCTGAACCAAAATTTTTAATTGCCGCATCGGTAAACTGCTGCTTAAATTTTTCAAAACCAGCAAAATGTTGATTAATGGCCTCAGCTATTTTACCCGTTGGTTCGCCAGAGGCATTAGGAGCTAAACAATGCCAATAAAAGGTATGATTCCAAACCTGGGCAGCATTATTGAAAATTCCTCATTGCGAGGTTTTTATAATTTCTTCTAATGATTTACCCTCAAAGTTAGTGTCTTTAATTAAATTATTTAGATTATTGACATAAGTATTATGGTGTTTGCCATAATGGTATTCTAACGTTTCTTGAGAAATATGGGGTTCTAAGGCATTTTTAGCATAAGGTAATGGCGGTAATTAGAGCGATATTGTAGACTCCTTTTTTATCCGTATTGCGCAACCAATTGATAAATACAAAACATAACCATATTGAAATTATCATTTTTATATAAATAATTTACTAATTATGTTAATTAGTTTTTATTAAATACAAGTGGAGTATAATAAAGATAGCAGCAAAGGGTTATCAAGTATTGATAGAAAATGGTATTCTTTATCAATGTTATGTTCGCGTAGTAAAAAATAGTAGATTTAGTTTTTAAGGAAGTGACAATGATAACAATAGAAAAAATTGAACGCCAGATAAAAGAAAATCCAATACTTTTATACATGAAAGGCTCACCTAAATTTCCAAGCTGTGGTTTCTCTGCCCAGGCGTCTCAAGCCCTTTCTGCTTGTGGTGAACGTTTTGCTTATGTAGATATTTTGCAAAATCTTGATATTCGCAGTGAATTACCTAAGTATGCAAACTGGCCAACATTTCCTCAGCTATGGATTGATGGTGAGCTAATTGGGGGCTGTGATATTATTATTGAAATGCATCAGCAGGGTGAATTGCAAAAATTGATCACCGCAACTGCCGATAAATATCGCACTTCAGAACTGCCTGGCACTGAGTAGCTAAACAATTTTTATAAAATAACTCTTAGTTAGAAGGCAGTGAAATTATGGTTTACCATTGCCTTTGGTTATTAATCGGTTGTTAGCGGCCAGCCTCCAAATTTTTTCCATTTATTGACGATTTCACAAAACAGTAATGCCGTCCTATCGGTATCGTAAAGTGCACCATGCGCCTGTTTGCCATCAAAGGGAATCCCGGCAGTATAACAGGCTTTAGCTAAAATTGTTTGACCAAAAACCAGCCCGCTGAGTGCCGCTGTATCAAAAGTGGCAAAAGGGTGAAATGGATTACGTTTTAGATTTGCTCGTTGAGCGGTAGCCATGATAAAACTGTGATCAAAATTAGCATTATGGGCGACTATAATTGCCCGATTGCAATCGTTATTTTTAATGCCTTTTCTAACCATCTTAAAAATCGCATGTAGAGCAGTATATTCATCGACAGCGTTACGCAAAGGATTAGTTGGATCGATACCAGTGAAAGCTAGTGCAGTTGCTTCTATATTTGCACCGTAAAAAGGCGCAACGTGAAAATGCAGTTTTTCATCAATCTCTAACCAACCCTCTTGATCCATTTTTAGCGTCATAGCCGCAACTTCTAATAGCGCATCTTCTTGCGCATTAAACCCGCCAGTTTCTACATCGATAACCACCGGATAATAACCTCGAAAACGCTCTGCCAGCGTGTTAACCCCATTTTTTTTATTAGACATTTGCTTAAGACTTTATACTTGAGAATAAAAGATATTATGCCAAATTTTAGCTAAAATGCATGGATAGATGTTCAATCGGCGACGTAAAAGGTCAGTTACCTAAAGCATTAGTGGCACTTTTATTTTCAATTAGTTCAATTTTATAGCCATCAGGATCCTCCACAAATGCAATAACAGTAGAACCGCCTTTAACTGGTCCTGCTTGGCGGGTTACCTTGACGCCTGCCCGACGTATGCTATTACATGTATTTGCAACATTATCAACCCCTAATGCAATGTGACCATAGGCGGTGCCCATCTCGTATTGCTCGACATCCCAATTATAGGTTAATTCGATCACGGTGCTTGTACTTTCATCATCATAGCCAACGAAGGCAAGCGAGTATTGGTATTCAGGATTTTCACTTGTGCGTAATAGACGCATACCTAATATTTCAGTATAAAAGTGAATCGAGCGTTGAAGATCACCAACACGTAACATGGTATGAAGTAAGCGCATATAAGCCTCTTTTAAAGTTTAAAAACCAGTCATTCATGATAATAATATAACGTGAATTTTACTATTATTTCAATTTATATAGTCGGTTGATTAATTAAAATTCACAATATAATAGATTATGTTGCTTTAGTTTTGAATATTGACTGTCTAAGAATGTCGTCATGCTAACTTTATAATAGCTATTCAATTATAACTAATCGATAATGTGATTATAAGTTATTTGTTATCATAATATTGTGATATGAGCAATTATTTTTATTTACAAGTTATGAATTAGTAATGCTAAAAAATTTATTTTTTATTATTCCTAGCGGATAATGTATTAATCTATTACTTAGATATAATTTTTATTTTCAAATTATTTGTTGACTTATTAGCTTATTTTATTTGGTATTATTTATTTAAAATATAATATGTTTTTATTATTTTTTTCAACTTTCAGGTAATTTATTAAAAATCAATATAGACTTAGTATTTAAGTATAGCTGAATAAATTCTTTTAAGAATATTTATAATAACTTGTTTTATAATAATTTTTATTTTTTTTATTTTTGTAAATTAAAAAATTATATTAATATAAAAACATATAGAATAGAATTTAGATACAGGCTATTCTTATAAGGATATTTAACTAATAGCTTTTTTTTTATATAATAAATAAGTTGATAATTAGTAGAATGCTAATTATATCAACATAATATATTGATTATAAAAGATAAACTTATATATTATTATGCTAAATATGAATTTAAATCTTTACTCATTTCTATATTAATATCTTAGTGAATAGAAATGGATATATATATTCTAGAATATTAATTAGTAATTTAATAATTATAGATATAGATGGTATTCTATTTTTAAGGAGAAACAATTGGAAAATAGGAACTGATCTTGCGCGTTTAGTTCGAGTCTGGCGGGCATTAATTGATCATCGTCTCAAACCATTAAAGCTTTCCAAAACTCGTTGGGTAACCTTATATAACATTAGCCAGTTACCGCCTGATCAATCACAAATTCAATTGGCCAAAGCAATAGGTATTGAATAACCATCGCTAGTTAAAACTCTAGATAAATTAGAAGAAAAGGAATTGATTATGCGTCATACTTGGGTTGACGACAGCCGAGCGAAAAAAAATTAAATTAACAAAAGAATCAATGACATTTATTAAACAGGTTGATGGTGTGTAATTGAAAAAAAATGAAAGGAGATATTAGGAGGCATTACACATGACGAGTTAAATATACTTTATTCATTGATATTAAAACTTGAGCAAAATATTATTCGGTTACATAATCATTCATAATAAATCATAGAGTAATAAAAAAGATCAAACGGCGTTATAGTTTAATGCATACGCGGCTAATTATTTAAATCTAGCCACGGTATGCTATTTAAATTGAGTTAACGAGGTGAAATAGTAATGTTATTTCCACTACCTATGATAGATACACGTTGGCCATTACGGAAACTGTTTAGATCATCTTTTTGCACCACAGAGATAACGCGGCCATTATCCAGCCTAATTTCCAGTTGAACACCTTTTGTTTTGTTAATTGCCCCTTGAACATTTTGACCGGCAACGCCACCAGCGATCGCACCTGCTGCCGTTGTAAGGGTTTTTCCTGTGCCCCCGCCAATTGTATTACCTAATAGCCCACCAAGAACAGCACCACCCAGTGCACCTATGATGTTTTCGTCACCACCAGTTTGAATATTAACTGGGGTTATGCGAATAACTGTACCATAGGCTACGCTTTGTACTTGTTTAGCTTGAGAAGCGGTATAAGTGTCCCCAGAAAGACTATCTGTATTTATACAGCCGGATAAAGTTGTAACTGTAAAAATACTGACGAGAACTTGCTTTAACATGATTACTCCTTTTGGAAATCTGATTTACAGTGTAATAATAATCATGAATACACAGATATCATAATTTATTGTATATAAACGAACTGGATAATCAAACAAATGGCAAAATTAATTTATTTTCTACAATCTAAGTATAGTTTAAACATTAATGATTTTTTCTTAAAGTAATAAATTCAGCTTAATTAATTTTTATTTGAAAGATTTTTGCAATGTTATTTTTATATTTTATTTCAATGAATTAAATATTTAAAGTAAAAATACAACAGTAAGTATATTGAATAACGGAAACGAAGTATAGAGAAAAATAATCAAAGAAAAAATACGAAAGCAAGGTCGTTATATAGGTGTTATGTTGGGTACAAGACTCGATGGGCTTGATATTGTTTTGGCTGAGATTGATGACAAAAATGTAGTTCAGTTAGGTGAGATTTTCTATTTTTTTCCTACTGAACTAAAAAATAAAGCCCTGTCTATATGTTAAGGTCAAGCGGTTACCTTAGCAACAATAGGTAAAATTGATTATCAGTTCGGTTCGTTATATGCTAATGCGATCAATAAGATATTGAAACAGCAATCATTGTCGGCCACAGGTACTACCGGTACTACCGCGATAGTAGGGTGTCATGGGCAAACTGCTTGGCACCAGCCTACGGGCCAAAGGCCTTTTACTCTGCAATTGCAATTAGGGGATAATAATAGAATTGTGGTGTTAACCAACATCACCGTAGTAGGCGATTTTTGTCGTAGAGATATGGCGTATGGTGGGCAAGGAGCACCTTTAGTACCTGCTTTTCATCATTAAGGTACTTAGTCATCCTGATGAAAATCGTATTATTTTAAATATTGGCTGAATTGCTAATCTTACTACTTTATTTGGAAATTCAATAATTAAAGGCTATGATACCGGACCAGGAAATATGCTGTTGGATATCTGGGCCAATCAACATTTGAATAAACCTTATGATAATAATAGCGATTGAGCGCAATCAGGGCAGGTCAATGAGTCGTTTCTGACTGAAATGCTAGCGGATCCTTATTTTAAGCTGCCAGCGCCAAAAAGTACCGGCAGAGAATATTTTAATTCTGCTTAGTTACAAAAATATCTAACATCATACTTAAATTTATCGGCACAGGGTTTACAGGCGACATTGGCAGATTAACCATCCGTTCAATCGTTGATCAGGTTTTACTTTATGACGAGGTAGATTGTCTATTGGTTTGCGGTGGAGGCACTAAAAATAACTACCTTATGGCACGCTTGAGGGAATTGTTAGCCAATATTGTGGAGGCATCTACAGATAAATATGGTTTGAGTGGTGATAATATGGAAGCATTGGCTTTGCGTGGCTAGCCGCTCGTACCTCATTGTGTTTGCCAGGCAATTTACCATTTGTTATTGGTGTTAGCCAGGAAACAGTATTAAGCGCAATTTACCTGGCCAATGGTGTATAACATGATATCCATCATAACTAGGTAAAGGCAGAAAAATGGCAAAAAAAATTCAGTTGGATATTGCGAAGATAAGACGGGAATATACTCAAGGGGGCTTAAGGCGTAAAGATTTAACCGACGAGCCATTGGTTTTATTTGAGCGTTGGTTAAAACAGGCTTATGAAGGAAAATTAGCCGATCCAACTGCCATGTGTGTTGCAACGGTAGATAGTGAGGGGCAACCCTATCAACGAATTGTATTACTAAAACATTATGATAAAGATGGACTCATATTTTATACCAATTTATCTAGTCGTAAGGCGCAACATATCGCCGATAATAATAAGGTCAGTTTACTATTTCCCTGGTATCAGTTAGAGCGTCAGGTTTGCTTCCTAGGTAAAGCAGAAAAACTCTCTCCACTTGAAGTAATAAAATATTTTCATAGTCGCCCAAAAGATAGTCAAATAGCGGCCTGGGTTTCACAGCAATCAGCAAAAATTTCTGCTAGAAGTATATTAGAAAATAAATTTTTTGAATTAAAACAAAAAGTTAAAAATGGTGAAATTCCTTTACCTAGTTTTTGGGGCGGATATCGCGTCAGATTTGACAGTGTTGAATTTTGGCAAGGTGGCACTAAACGGCTACATGATCGATTTTTGTATCAGTGGCAATATAATTATTGGCAAATTAATCGCTTGGCGCCTTAAAAGGCAAAATGATTTTTAACTGGCGCTATTTGACTTGCATTTTATTCTATTGCGCTTATTCATATTATATTTATTCACAAAATCGACGAAATAAAAAATTAATGGAGTTATTGATGTTTAGAAAGAACCTAATTGAACAATTGCAAGAGCGGGGTTTAATTGCCCAGTTGACGGATGAAAAGGCATTAATAGAGAAGCTATCCCAGGGACCAGTGACGCTCTATTGTGGATTTGATCCAACCGCTGATAGCTTGCACTTAGGACATTTGGTTCCTTTACTATGTTTAAAGCGCTTCCAGCAGATGGGACATCAACCGATAGCTTTAGTTGGCGGTGCGACAGGTTTAATTGGCGATCCCAGTTTTAAAGCCACTGAGCGTAAATTAAATACTAGTGAAACGGTACAGCAATGGGTAGAAAAAATTCGTCAACAGGTTTCGCCATTTCTTGATTTTGATTGTGGTAAAAATAGCGCTAAGGTAGTTAATAATTATGACTGGTTTGGTCAAATGGATGTCTTGACCTTTTTGCGTGATATTGGCAAACATTTTTCTGTTAATCAAATGAGCAATAAAGAAGCAGTTAAACAACGACTTGAGCGCGATGATGTTGGCATCTCTTTTACTGAGTTCTCCTATAATTTGCTCCAATCTTATGATTTTGCCAACCTTTGTCATCAACATAATGTTGAATTACAGATAGGCGGCTCTGATCAATGGGGAAATATTACTTCAGGTATTGATCTAACTCGTCGTTTACATCAAAAACAAGTTTTTGGGCTAACGGTGCCCCTAATTACTAAATTTGATGGAACTAAATTCGGCAAGACTGAAACGGGAGCGGTTTGGTTAGATCAGCAAAAAACCAGTCCATATAAGTTTTATCAATTTTGGGTTAATACGGCTGATGCGGATGTTTACCGTTTTCTTAAATTTTTTACCTTTATGCCAATTGATGAAATTAACGTATTACAAGAAGAGGATCAAAACAGTGGTAAAGTGCCGCGAGCGCAGTATGTATTAGCGGAAAAAGTTACCCAGTTAGTGCATGGGGATGAGGGCTTAAAGGCTGCTAAGCGGATCACCGAAAGTTTATTTTCCGATACAATTGCTGCATTAACAGCAGCAGATTTCGCTCAGTTAGCGCAAGATGGCGTGCCTATGATCAAATTAAATTCAGGGGCAGATTTACAGCAGGCATTAGTCGAGGCAAAATTGGTTCCTTCGCGCGGCCAGGCTAGAATGATGATAAGCTCAAATGCGGTAGTGATTAATGGCGAGAAATATGTTGATCCTGAATATATTTTTACTGCTGATGATTGTCTATTTGGTCGTTACTCTTTGATCAGGCGTGGTAAAAAACATTACTGTTTAATTAATTGGGAATAATCAGTTCGCAACAGCGTAAATTTAATTATCATAAGGTTTATATAACATAGCGATAAACTTATTGGTATTTATTAGATTAATTACTGACGTGTTAATTGCTTGATTAGCAAGCAATGATTTTGTTCTATAACAGAAACTATTATTAAAAATAAAATGAGTGGTATATGAAAAGCGTTCTCTCAATTCAGTCGCATGTTGTTTTTGGCCATGGAGGTAAAATAGTGTCACGGTTTTTCCCATGCAACGGATGGGAATTGATGTCTGGCCGCTGAATACTTTTCAATTTTCTAATCATACACAATATCGACAATGGACAAGTAGTGTCATGTCGTTTGAACATTTAACGGATATTGTAGAGATATGCCAAGATCAATCAATTAAAACATTGTAGCCCGGTTCTGACGAGTTATATTGGTTCTGCTGAACAAGGGAAAGCCATTGTTGATATTGTTAAACAATAGATAAAAATCAGTAATCTCGCTGTTTATTACTTTTGTGATCCGGTGATGAGACATACTGAAAAGTCTGTATTTGCTGCCCCGGGTGTAGCTGAATGTTTATGCCATGAAACTTTACTCATTTGTTACATAATGGCGCCTAACCTGTTAGAGTTGGAAACATTAATTGAAGAATCGATTATTAATGTTGAACAAGCTCTATCAGCGGCGAGAGAATTGTGGCATAAAGGGCCTAACGATTTTGGTAAAACATCTCAGTCGCGCGCCAGTTATCTTATCATGCCGACTGTTTTGAAATACTAGTAGTAACCCAAGCGTATTGCTGGCATATAAGTCGGCCACTAATTAATTTTGGTAAACAGCAACCGGTAGGCGTTGGCGATCTAACTAGCGGCTTATTGCTAGTCAATTTATTAAACGGTAAATTGCTACCTAGTGCATTAGAACATGTGGCATCAGCGGTTTATGAAGTGATGTTAAAAACGAAAGCAATGGAACAATATGAATTACAACTGGTTGCTGTCCAGGATAAAATGGTAAATCTTGCTCATCACTTTAAAGCTGTACAGCTTGATTAACCATTTTATCAAACAACGTTGCATTTCAAGCGGATTCAAACTTGAAGTGCAAAAAGCAAAGTCAATATCAGATTAAACCTTTGGTCATTAATACTTCTTGTACACTTTTACGTTGTCTTATTTTTTCTTCAATATACTGTTTTAGATGTTGATATTGGCTAAGGTGAACATTAACTACCGTAGTCCAACGATAGATAGTAAATAGACAAGCATCAGCAATAGTAAAGTATTCACCGGTGAATACTTTACGTTTAATTAACAAGTTTTCCATATAACTGAATTTAGTAATCAATGATTTTATCACAATCTTCCGGTAATTATCTGGCGTTAAAGGTGAAAATAGAAGATCAAAACCTTTATAAAGTTTTGTTGCAATATAGTTAACCAGTTCTAGTTGATGATAACGTTGCAGTGTGCTCATTGGTGCGATTAATTTATCATTTGTTCCAGCGGCTTGATCGGAGATGTATTGTAAAATAATAGCATTTTCAGTCAAAATAAAATGAACTGCACACAATAGTCGTTGATATTTACCAATAGTAGATATTTTTCCATTAATTTGCTGTTTTATAGCTATTTTTATTTATTTCATATAATTCTTGTGTACATAAAATTTATGTACATATTGGTGTACATTAAATATCATAAAAATAAATACGCGGGGAGAAATAAAATGTCGGTGGCTAATTCATGGTTAAGTGCAGTAAATGTAAGCTGCAAGATAAAATGGTGACTAAATCAGACGGGATGGTTTATCGGTTCGTCTTCGGGTTACACCGAAAGGTAAAGTAATTTTCCAATACCGTTATTGCTGGCGAGGGAAAGTTGACACGATAGATATTGGGACTTACCCGGCGATAAGCTTAACAAGATGCGAGGGATAGTGCGCTTTTTTACCATGACGAACTGGAATAGTACAGAAATCCTACAGCGGTTAAGCGCATTAAGAAACAACAATCGATTGGCGCCAAAACGGTTGAGTCCGTTATTCTTGACTGGTGGGATACGTTCTTAAAAATGTATAGGTAAACGCAGCAGCGATATTACATCACTGGATTTAAGTGTAAAAACGTAACAGTGCGAACGGGTATTAAGTTAAGATGAGCTCAGGGTTATTATTTGAGTTAATTGATGTCACAGACTATAACTTCAGAAACGCCCTGATTATAAAATTATCGTTATTATTTGGCTACCGGGTAGGTGAGTTGTTAAAAGCGAAAGTTAATGATTTTGATTTCTCCAAAGGGCTATGGATAGTACTGTCGGAAAATCATAAAACAGGAAGAAAAAGTAAAAAGTGCATTATCCTCCCAATCATTCCCGTCGCTGAAAAGCTTATCAAAGCTGGTGGAGTAAAGTTACTCAAATTATTTACCATTCTCCCAATCCAGAATATCACGCCATGCAAGATTAATCTCATCCGATTTAAATTTAGGGAGTGGAAAGCCTTCACGCCTTTGTTTTCCATTACCTGCCCACTGTCTGATGGTGTGTGTTTTAGCTTCGTATCTTTTCGCCAGTTCACTTTTTTTAACGAAAGGGGACTTGTTTTCATTCATAGGATTTTTCTCCTTTGTTACACCTTTACGGCTGTTTATATATACAGTTGTTAGTTTTTTATGTTAAAATTTCGTTGTTGTGTGTTTGCTATTCACAACGTAATTTACCCTGGTGTTGGCCAGCTTTGGGCTGGCTTTTTTTTACTTTCTCTTCATCGCTTCCAGTAATAAATCCTGTCTTTCCCGTTTCGAATTGCGTCGCTCCATTACAACTTCATTGAGCGTATCTTTGACAATATATGGTGGATAAAGACAGGACGATTGTGTCTGGCCTGTGCTTGACGGGTTGGGCCAATATGTTCAATGATTTGCTGGTATTGCTCTAAATCCCACTAGTAAGAGAAAAAGACCAGAATATTACCCCCATCCTGTAAATTTAAACTGTGGCCGCAGCTTGGGGGATGAGTAAAAAATAGCGGGCTTTTTTCACCATTCCAGTCTGTGAGTGTTTGCGGGTTAGAGTCTAACTTTTCCCTTTGGGACAGGTTTTTAGCAGTCGTGCAAGGTCATGTTTCCAGTGGTACGCAAACCAGTACCGGCATCCCCCCTCATTCATTAACAATACTGTCCAATGCCTGAATTTTGGCATTGTGTATCTCTGTTCAGTCGTGGCTTTTATCGCTATAAATAGCACCGATGCAATTTGTAAGGTTTTTATTGTTTTGGCCGCGGCATTTAATGCCCCCGACAACACTATCGCCCAGTTCGAGAAACAGCTCTTTTTCCATTTCCTGATAGTGTTTTCAGGCTTTAGCGGGCACTACAACATTGATGAGATTGTGTATGGATTCGTAGATGTTGAACTAGTCAGCTGCATTAAGGGACAGGGTGGCCTCACGGAGAGTACTGACTGAATTTGTTGGAGTGAGAAAAGCAAAGGTTCAAACTTACTCCACTGTTTTTCTGGAAATTGAATGCGGTTAAACCAGCGGGAAGTAAAAGTCTTTTTGATGCCTGGGTTGTAACAAGTAAGTTGGTAAATCTATCCATACAAATCCTTTTTAGGAAACAATTTATATGCTTTATTAGATTATTTAAGTGTCGAATATTACTTAATTTTTTATTAAATTATGTTATTGCTTAATTTTTAAATAAATACGACTGATTAAGTAAGTTATATCTTATGAAAACTATTGATGTACTAACAAATTACCTCATCTCGTTTATGGAGAAACAAGAAAATAGCATTTGGAGTATGAAAGATATTGACTCTCGTTTTATTTACGCTAATAAAGCTAAGCTTCTTTGTTCTTGTTTACCAATTAACTTCAATATAGAAGGAAAATGAAGCTATGAATGTCCTGTGTCATGGATTGAAGTTGCTGTTATATGTGACACCTATGACACAATTATTCAGAAGTCAGATAAACCGATATTTTATGTTATTAACCACAACACATAAAAAAAGATTATCACAACCTTTTTTCGTTAGAAAAATGCCCTATTACAATCAGAATAAAATAGCTGGTATTATCTGCTATGGAAGAAAAATCCCTCCCGTATTATTGTCAAAATATTTTTTCAAACAACCGACCTCTCTTTCTTTTTTAACAAATCATCCCCCGAATAATTTATTTACGACTGAAGAACTTAATGTACTATTTTTGGCGATGAAGCTATTCACTAATCAAGAGATAGCATTGAGGTGAGGTACATATTTTTGTATCGTAGAGCAAATAATCCGACAGATAGGTAACAAGATTGATATTCATTTACGAAAATAGCTGAGAGATTACGGTATAGCTGAAGGATTTGATAATTACTTCCTACCATTTTATTAAAAGGATTACTCTAATTTAAAAGTAAGATGTAGTAGCTCAGTCGGTAGAGCAGTGGACTTTTAATCCATCGGCCTCAGGTTCTAACCCTGCACAGCACGCCACCTTACCGATGTGTCTTTGCCAGTCTCTTATTTTCTTTTCTCAAATACTTGTTCTCTTCAGCCAGTATTTGAATCATATTAATTAATGTCTTTGTTTCCTCATCCGCATAAACAGGTGGCGCTAGGTTAAGCAGATAATGGCTGTTATTATGGGGGGTAGTGAGCGCAATCACCTCACCAATAAACTGATGATTTTCAATAGTAAGAGGGTGATTATTTGTTTTCATTTTTAAGTTTCCTTGGGTGATTTACTTTCTGTATATCAAAATTCCCTTAAGCTAAGTAGATTAAATATTAACCTAATTTTTAATTATGGCCTGATTTTTAACCACCTCAGGCGGTAGTGGTTCCCTGGTGTCACCCAGCTAATTCTTCTTCGTCAGCCATGCTCAGGTCGTCAAATTCTTCAACAGAAGCGCCGCTGCCTCCATCCCCATTACGGAAGAACTGAATGCCTCTTAATGAAGCTGAAACCTCTTTAGCGTTATTATTAAGAGTAAAATTCAATGACGGCGTTTAACGTAGCAGCATGAGTAGAGGCGACCATCCTGCTCGGTTAGAGGCGAAGTATTAGGGTCAATAACTAACGGGTGGGATTTGTTATTGGCACTGATGTACATGTTTCCGACATAACCGCCATATTCCTTATTGTCACCATCGCGTAAACAAAAACGGTTGGGTTATTGCAAATGCTGTTATAAGTTTTTTTACATCTTTTGCGCCTCATTTTGCCAATCACGTATTTGATCCCCGTTTAAATTTCCTCAATCAACTCAGTACGGTTTTTAGCAAAAAGGAAAGTGGCGCGGTATATGAAATCGCCCTGACCATTGACCGGAGTGGGTTCGAATAAATCATGGACTGTTAATCGCACGTTGTTTAATTTGATTTTCATAAAATTACCCTTTTGATTAAATTGGATTTATCAACGAGTGACGCTTAGGTCACATCGTCGAAGTCGGTTTCAGGATTGATAGTTAGTGCAGGAGGTGGGTCAGATTCAGGCCAATCACCGGTTTAGCTTCTGCCTGTTGAATGAGAGCTTCTAGTTTTGGCCCCGACTGGGCTTGTTTTTTTTAAGTAATTTCTTAGCCTGCGGGGGACTAATAATTTTCCAGTTGTATATTTGCTCTTGCTTAAGTTTGAAGCGTTTTAACAGGGCTTCTGCTTTACTTTCATCACCTCAGGTACGATTACCCTGTTTACCCGTAACAATTTTAAAGCTAGGTACTAAGTGCCTGGTATGTAACTCCTCGGCTACCCGATTTCGCTGTGTTTTAAAGAAATTTTACCAAATCAATATGTTGGTATAACTTTGCCAGTTGTTAAGGAGTAAGTGCCGTAATGCGTTTCGGCATATCGCTTAATTGTGGGGCCAGAGGTTTTGTTAAATCGACAAAATCACTCTTGACTTCATTATGAATAAGTTGCGCCTGGGCAAAACAGAAACTGCCTTTTGCTTTACAAAAACGGCATTGCTTGGTGCCAGGTGAAAAGGCACTATCGGGTAGATTATTGATTCCGTCACGCTTGGCAAGGTTAGTCATATTTATAGCTTTTTGAGTGCCTAATTTAGCCGGTTCACCAAAAGTATTTAATTCATCAACCGACAACACCCACTCAGACACATGGTTAAGTCTGGATTGATGAATAAAAAGCTGCACCGTTTTAAAATCATAAATAAAGTCAAATTGGTTTAATGCGCCCAGTGCATAGAGCATTAGCTGCTCGGTTTCCTCTGCATTAACTTTTACCCCCTCTGTCGTATTTCAGGTCATGGCTTTTTGTCTCATTATCACTTAAAATGATCGCATCGGCAGTACCAAATGAATTTTTTACACCAATTACATCAGAGAAATCCACGCGCTCTTCAACCATTAGTGTTTTTCCCTCTGCAAGTTGCCAGATGGTATCGATATAGGTTCTGACGTGCTGAATCATCTCGTCATCAACCTGTGGCGAATTGGTTTTTTGCAGCGGATAAGTGTCGATATAATATTTAGCATCTAGGCCATAGACGCGTCTGCAGCTCTCACTAAAAGGGTTTTGGCCCATGT
>JBDPYZ010000028.1:0-31690 GCA_047291315.1 Candidatus Phloeobacter fragariae
GGTGAGTTAATTATCCATAATAAAATAGGTTATTTAATTGAGCGGAAAGATATAGATGGTATGAGTTGTGCTATTAATAAATTAATTGAATCAAAAACATTAAGAACCACCTTTGGAATAAATGGTTATAATAGGTTTTTGAGTCATTTTAATTTTGATAAAATGTATAATAAAACTTTAAATACTTATATTGATGTTATAGATGAGAATAAAAAATGCTAACAATCCTTGGTGGTTCCGGGTTTATCGGTACTCGTCTTGCCAATCAATTAACATCACAACAAATTGACTTTAAAATCATTGATATTAATAAAAGTTTGGTGCACCCAGACAAATGGATATTTGGTGATGTGACTAAAGCAGAAACCCTTTTAGCACCATTAAAAGATGCTTCCATTATTATTAATCTGGCGGCACAACATCAAGACAATGTTCGTCCTATCAGTCTCTATTATGAAGTTAATGTGGAAGGCGCGAAAAATGTTTGTCAGGTAGCCGAAAAGCTAGATATTAAGCATATTATTTTTACTTCTTCGGTGGCGGTTTACGGTTTTGTAGCACAAGAAACTGACGAAGAAGGTAAATTTCAGCCTTTTGATGATTATGGTAAATCTAAGTTGGCGGCGGAATATGTCTATGATGGTTGGCAAGCTAAAGATAGCCAACGGATATTAGTGACTATTCGGCCGACAGTAGTTTTTGGCGAGCACAATCGCGGTAATGTTTATAATTTATTTAAACAGATTGCCGCAGGTTGTTTTTTGATGATTGGTTCAGGTAATAATCAGAAATCGATGGCATATGTGGAAAATGTTGCTGCCTTTTTATATTTTGTTACTAAATTAAAAGCTGGTCGTCATATTTTTAATTATGTTGATAAACCTGATTTTACCATGAATCAGTTAACGGATATTATTTGTCAGGCATTACAAAAACAGAAATCTAATCTTCGAGTTCCTTATTCGCTAGGTATTTTGGCGGGTTATTGTTTTGACCTGTTTGCCAAAATAAGCGGTAAAAATTTTCCTATTAGCAGTATTCGGGTTAGAAAATTTTGTGCGTGCACAAAATTTAAATCTAATACCATTGCTAAAACTGGATTTGAACCACCTGTAACCTTGGCAAAAGGGATAGAAAATAACGTTCAGTTTGAGTTTAAAAAGTTATTAGATTAATATAAATTCTGTTTGATTGATTGGGCGCAATTGAAAGCGTTAACAGTGACAATGATTATGTTAGAATACAGCACTTATTATTGAGGGTTGTATGTTAAACATTGTTTTATTTGAACCTGAAATTCCACCAAATACGGGCAACATTATTCGGTTGTGTGCTAATACTGGTTGTCAGTTACATTTAATTGAACCGTTAGGTTTTACTTGCGACGACAAACGTCTACGTCGTGCTGGATTAGATTATCATGAATTTGCCGATATTAAGAGACACCATAATTATTTTGCTTTTTTAACCAGTGTCGTTTTGTCTGAAGGGCATTTCAAGACACCATCCGGTAATCGTTTATTTGCTTTGACAACCAAAGGAACGCTGAGCCACAGTAGCGTGGCATATCGGCCGGGAGATTATTTAATGTTTGGGCCGGAGACGCGAGGTTTACCTGCTTATGTTCTTGAAGGACTGCCAACCAGTCAAAAGATCCGTATCCCAATGTTAGCGGATAGCCGCAGTATGAATTTGTCCAATTCCGTTGCAGTGGTGGTATTTGAAGCATGGCGCCAGTTGGATTACTCGGGTGCACTGTTGCGCGACTAGTTTTATTCTTGACAGGCTGATGGGACGATTAGATACCCTCACCAAAACCATGGATTGAGTTGCTAAAATTTTGATCCATATCCAGCGAAGATTTTTTGCTATTCGGTGGTTCCTACTTTACGCGCCGGTACTCCCGTCAAAGTAGTATGGGGGACTCTGTGAAGCACTACCGAACCAACGCCGATTTTGGCACCTTTGCTAATTGTTGTAGTATTGCCTAAAATTTTTGTTCCTGCTACGATTATCAAACCCTCACGAACTTTAGGATGTCGATCTACTTCTTTTTTGCCGGTTCCACCAAGAGTAACCGATTGCAATATCGAAACGTCATTTTCAACTACAGCAGTTTCATCTATAACGATACCTGTTGCGTGATCAAGCATAATACTGTAACCAATACGAGCAGCAGGATGGATATCAACACCAAAAGAGACAGACATTTGACTTTGCAGGTATGTTGCTAATGTCTTACGATCTACCTTCTATAACCAGAGGCCAATGCGATAGGCCTAAAGGGATTGAATATTTGTTGACTGCCGGATCAGGAGCTGCATAAGTGATTATTTGTTTATCGTTTTTATAGGCATCTTGGATGATCTATCGAACGGCAATAGCTGGTAATCGTGGCAGCGAACTTATTTGCCAGGACTAAGCGAATTACCAAGATTGTCATGTTTAAGAAGTGTCGCATGAAAAAAAAGTAGCTAATATTGGCTCACAATTGGCTAAAGTTTTACCTTCTTGTTTAATTGCCGTCGAAATCTGTTCAAGTTTCTGTTTTGACATATTCACACTCTGATATTTTAAATAATTAAAAAGTGTGTGTATCATTAGTTTCGTCTTTGGGTGCGCGGCTAAGTAATGTATTTGCTGCTTCGAGTACGTTTTTATTACAGTATAGAACTTGATAGATTTGCTCGGTAATTGGCATTTCTACGTCAACACGTTGGGCTAATGCATGGACTTCTTTGGTATTTAAGTAACCTTCAACCACCTGGCCAATCTGTTTTTCCGCTTCTTCAGTCTTTATGCCTTGGCCGAGTAGTATGCCAAAGCGACGATTACGTGATTGATTGTCGGTACATGTTAAAACCAGATCCCCTAAGCCAGCCATTCCCATAAATGTAGAGTGTTTGGCACCTATAGCGACGCCTAAGCGGCTAATTTCGGCTAATCCTCGTGTGATCAATGCTGTGCGAGCATTGGCGCCAAATCCCATACCATCGGACATGCCTGCTCCAATTGCAATGACGTTTTTGACCGCCCCACCTAACTGAACACCGATCATATCTGAATTTTTATAAACTCTAAAACTTTTACCGCAATGGAAAAGTTGCTGTAGTTCTTCACTAAATTCAGCATTAGAAGCTGCTACCGCAATTGCTGTAGGTAAGTCGGCAGCAAGTTCTTTGGCAAAGGTTGGGCCAGAGAGAACAGCTAGCGAAATTTTATCTCCAAGAGTTTCGCGTGCAACGTCTTGTAATAGGCGTCCAGTACCGTTTTCTAGCCCTTTGGTTGCCCAAATAATGCGTGAGTGTTGTGTTAAGTAAGGTTGGATATTTTGCAAGACTTTATTAAATATATTGCTTGGAACGACGATTAATATATTGCGACTTGCGGTTATTGCCGTCTTCAGGGAAGTTTCAGGTAACAAATTGTCTGGGAATGAAACGTCAGGTAAAAATGCTTGGTTGCAGCGGTCTTGTTGTAATTTTTTAATGTGCTGAGGGTCATGTCCCCAAAGCAAAACGTGGTGGCCGTTACGGGCAAGCGTAATGGCTAATGCTGTGCCATAAGAGCCGGCACCGATAATTGTCATTGAAACAGTGTTCATTAAGCTTCCTGATGATTTGCCGAATTTTCAGTTTGGGCGGTATGCTGTTGTTGTAGATAGTTCATAAACAATGCATCAAAATTAACAGGCGCTAAGTTTATTTGAGGAAAAGTTCCACGACTAACTAAATTGGTAATACATTCACGCGCATATGGAAATAAAATATTTGGGCAATAAGCGCCTAAACAATGAGGCATTTGGCTTTCTTCGATACCATCGATAGAGAATATGCCTGCTTGTTGCACTTCGCACAGGAAAGCGGTTTCTTCGATTATGCTTGCTGTAACGGTGACGCGTAAGATAACTTCGTAAACATGTTCGGCTAATTCACTAGACGAGGTGTCTAAATCTAATTTGACTTCGGGTTGCCACTCTTGCTGAAAAATATTGGGGGCATTCGGTGTTTCAAATGAGATATCTTTAGTATAAATTCGCCGGATCTGGAATACCATCTCTTCATGACTTTGTTCTGACATAATATTAATTACCTTTTAAATGTCCTTATAATATTGAATTGTATAAACATAATTGCTGATGTGTCCGATGAATTACTTTTTATCGCGTGCCAGTGGTAAATTTTCGCTGGACCAGCCTGTAATTCCTTCTTTTAGAATAAAGACACGTTCAAAACCATATTGCACCAGTTGTTCAGCAGGTTTAGATGCTACCATTCCATTTGCTGAGACAACAATAATGGGTTTTTGCTTATGTTTTTCCAATTCTCCTATATTATTGTCTTTAATTTCTGATGGAGTCAGGTTAATTGAATCAATAATGTGTCCTTTACGAAAATTGTCACGGGAACGTAAATCAATAGTGATTGCTTCTTCTTTATTAATCAATTGTATCGCTTGGGCGCAGGTGATGTTTTTTGTTTTGGCGAACAAGCCCTTAAAGGCTAAAATAATCACAGCGATCAACAAAGCGATCCAGGCCAGACTGAGTATTGGATGTCGGCCAATAAATTGCATGATTTCTTGCATCATGTGGGGTAATTACTCCCGTAGTTAATAATAGATAGATCTAGATTGTAAAGTATACCTTTGTCGCTACGCAATTACAGCCAATTTGCATAAATAACCAGAGCTTTTTTTGCAAATTAGTGTTCATACCGGTGATATTTGTTAATGATATCAGTTAATTAATACCATCTAAAAAGTAGCTTAATGAAAGCAATATTAATAATAACCTATAGTTATTTTGTAATTTGTTGTATAAATGAAGAAATTAAGTTTTTTCAGTATTATCCTAAAAGCAGCAGAAATGTTTACTAATTATAGTAATTATTAATAATTTTAAGTGATATTGTTTCAGGATGCTGAACTAAGATGAACAATGCCAGCCGATGTGGTTTAATCCTAATCCTTTTGGCTCTATTAAAGAGAGTAGTGGTTAAGTCGTTACTCTTTGTTTCTCTATTTTTTATCTGGGTATCGATTACTATTGCCAATCCCATCAGTGACAATAAAGTAAAACTGAAAGATCTGTTATCAAATATTGCAGAAAAAGAGAGAAGTGTTAAACAGCAGCAAGCTGAGAGAAGCCATTTACTTGACCAATTGAAAAGTCAGGAAAAAAATATCGCTGCGGCTGGCCGAGCATTACATGAAACACGTAAAAAACTTTCCCAGTTAGCAAAAGAACTCACTCAGTTAAATGAAAATATTAGCCGTTTGCAACATCAAAAACAGATCCATGAATCATTGTTAGCTAAGCAGCTTGATGCTGCATTTCGATTAGGTCAGCAAGGAGGGATTGAATTGTTATTTAAAGGTGAACAAGGGCAACGAGAAGAACATATTCTAGCCTATTATAGCTACTTAAATGAAGCCAGACAGCAAACGATTATTAAATTACAACAAACAACAACCGCACTAGCTGAGCAGAAACAACATAAACAGCAAAAGCAATTGGCGCAGAAAAAAAACTTAGCCAAACAAGATCAAGAAAAGAAAAAGTTAAATTCGGCGCAGGATGCTAGAAAGAAAACCTTGTTATCGTTGGAATCTACGTTAAAAGAGCATCAAAAAAGTCTGGCAGTGATGAAACGTAACGAAACATTGTTGCGTAGTAAAATTGTTAAGGCTGAACGAGAAGCAAAAGTTAGGGCTGAAAGGGAAGCTAAAGAGGCAGCACGTATTCGAGCAAAACAACGACAGGCACAACAAAAAGGAACTACTTATCGTCCAACCGAAGATGAGCGGGCTTTGATGGCGCGTACTGGCGGTTTAGGCCGTCCTGTTGGTCAGGCTCTGTGGCCGGTTCACGGCCAGATCCTTCATCATTATGGTGACAGTATTTCTGATGAATTACGCTGGAAGGGTATGGTGATCAATGCTGCTGAAGGAACAGAGGTTAAAGTCATTTCAGCCGGGCGTGTTTTACTTGCTGATTGGCTACAGGGCTATGGTTTGGTGGTGGTTATTGATCATGGTCAGGGAGATATGAGTCTATATGGTTATAATCAGAGTGCACTGGTGAATGTTGGTCAACAGGTTCGTTCGGGACAGTCTGTTGCTTTAGTGGGTAGTAGTGGTGGACAGCAGCGCTCCTCGCTTTATTTTGAGATCCGTCGTCAAGGTAAAACCGTTAATCCTCAGCCTTGGTTAGGGAGATAACAGTGCTAAAACGGATTGTTTTGATGATATTGGTCTATTTTTACTTGTCAGTGGACAAGTCAATGCTGGCAAATTGGCCATTGTGATTGATAGATGTTGGCTATCGTAAAAAAGAAGACAATCAGGTATTAGCTTTGTCGGTAGCAATTTCTATTGCTATTTTACCCGACTCTCCTTATGGAGATAAATGGCTGAAAAAACCTATTAACAAGGGCGAGAAATTTTAATTCACATACCCATGAAGCCGATTAGCCTGCAACTACTTGAAAAAATACCTTATAAAAGGAAAATTGGCTAGTCAAACGATTAAACAAAATCTAGAGAAAGTTCCAGAGCAACTATTGGAATTACCGAAAATCATCATCGGTTACTGCGAAATATCACCGGCAACAAAAGCATTATCTGGTATTGATTTAATGATATATATTGTAGATGCTATATATCATGATCCTAACTTAAAAAAATTATTTACTGAACAGAGAAAGCCACTGTTTGGCAAAAATATCTTATCATAATAATATGACAACAACTGATCACTAAGCCATATTATTTTATTTGCATGAAAAAACTAGTCATAATTCTTTTCTATGCTATTCCTTTAATAAATAAGTGAAAATTGCGCTGATTCTTTCTGCTCTGATTTATTTTAATAAAGTAGCTAATTGAGGAACTTATTGAGGATTTAAACCGTTTCGTTGCGAAGATAAAATCTTTGATTAGTTATTATTCTATTTGGATAAATCATATGAGTTACTGTGGTTGACGTGGGATAAATGTTATTATCAGATTAACATAAGCAACAATGATCTCGATTGAATAGAGGTAAATCCAATGATCATAGTCACGGGTGGTGCTGGTTTTATTGGCAGCAATATTGTTAAAGCACTGAATGATATAGGACGTAGCGACATTTTGGTGGTCGATAATCTTAAAAATGGCGCTAAATTTGTCAATTTAGTCGATTTATATATTGCGGATTATATCGACAAAGAAGATTTTATTGCCAGTATTATGGCCGGTGATAATATGGGTGATGTTGATGCGGTTTTCCATGAAGGTGCTTGTTCATCAACTAATGAGTGGAATGGTCAGTATATGATGAATAATAACTATGAATATTCGAAAGAGTTACTTCATTACTGTATTGAACGGGATATTGTGTTTTTGTATGCTTCTTCGGCTGCTACATATGGTGGCCGCAGTGATCATTTTATTGAAGATCGTCAGTATGAAAAACCATTAAATATATATGGTTATTCCAAATTTTTATTTGATCAATATGTTCGCAGGATTTTATCGCAAATCACTTCACAAGTATGTGGATTTCGTTATTTTAATGTTTATGGTCCGCGTGAAGGTCATAAGGGGAGTATGGCCAGCGTTGCTTTCCATTTAAATAGTCAAATCAATCAAGAGCAAAGACCAAAACTTTTTACTGGTAGTGAAAAATTTAAACGTGATTTTATTCATGTGAGTGATGTAGCAGCTGTTAATTTATGGTGTTGGCAAAATAAAATCTCCGGCATATTTAACTGTGGTACAGGTAAGGCTTATTCTTTTCAGGCGGTAGCCGATGCAGTAATTGCTTTTCATCAAGAAAAAAACCTTGTCGCGGAATATATTGCCTTTCCAGATAAATTAAAAGGCTGTTATCAGGCATTTACCGAAGCAGATCTCACTAAATTACGCGCTGCGGGTTACGATAAACAGTTCAAAACCGTGGCGGAAGGGGTTGCTGACTATATGCAATGGTTAAATTGCAATAATTAAATGGAAATAGAATGAAGATACTGGTCGTTGGTCCTTCATGGGTGGGTGATATGATGATGTCGCAGAGTCTTTACCGTACTTTGAAGACCTTACATCCAGGCGTAGAAATTGATGTTATGGCACCTGATTGGTGCCGGCCACTATTAAACAAAATGCCTGAAGTAAGATACGCCATATCGATGCCTTTGGGTCATGGTCGTTTAGCTATCAGTGTACGTCGTCAGCTTGGTATTAAATTACGTACTCAACGTTATAATCGAGCTTATATCTTACCCAACTCTTTTAAATCTGTGCTGGTGCCTTTTTTTGCCCAAATTCCGATACGGACAGGGTGGCGTGGTGAAATGCGTTATTGGTTGCTGAATGATCTTCGCTTACTAGATAAAGCTGCTTTTCCGCAAATGGTTCAGCGTTATGTTGCTTTAGCTTATGAAAAAGGCACTGTGAAAAAGGTTGATGATATTCCTAAACCTATTTTATGGCCACAACTTTCCGTAACAGAAATGGAAATTGTTCAGAGTAAACATATTTTTCATATTCCAGAACAGTTACCTATTATCGGCTTTTGTCCAGGTGCAGAATTTGGTCCAGCTAAACGCTGGCCATCTTACCACTATGCTAAGTTAGCACAATTATTGTTTGCCGCTCATGGCTATCAAATTTTAATATTTGGCTCGCAAAAAGATCATCGTATTGGTGAAGATATTCGACAATCGCTTTTTGCAAATTATCGACAATATTGTTTTAATCTGGCCGGTAAAACGACTCTTGAGCAGGCAGTTAATCTACTAGCATCTTGCCGGGCTGTGGTGACCAATGATTCAGGTTTGATGCATATTGCGGCAGCATTAAATCGGCCTATGGTTGCACTTTACGGGCCAAGTAGTCCTGATTTTACGCCGCCCTTGTCAAATTGGGTAGAAATTATTCGTTTGATAACCGGTTACCATCAGGTTAGGAAAGGAAGCGCAGGGAGTGGTTATCATCAAAGTTTAATTGATATAAAACCTGAATGTGTGATCACCACATTAACTAAGTTATTGGCGGAGAGTCAATAGCAATGAAAGTGTTGATCGTTAAAACTTCATCGATGGGTGATGTATTACATACTTTACCCGCACTGACTGATGCTGTCATACACTATCGTGATATCCAGTTTGATTGGGTTGTTGAAGAGAATTTTGCCCAAATTCCAAGTTGGCATTGTGCCGTTAAGCGGATTATTCCGGTAGCTATTCGTCGATGGCGAAAAAACTGGTTGGCAAAATCTGTCAGGCAACAAAGAGCGGTTTTTCGAGCTCAATTACAACAGCAAAAATATGATGCAGTGATCGATGCACAAGGATTATTGAAGAGTGCCTTTTTGATCACACGTTTAGCTAGTGGTGTAAGCCATGGTTATGATTGGAAAAGTGCTCGCGAGTCTTTAGCTAGTCTATTTTATGATTGTCGCTATAGTGTCAATAAACAGCTGCACGCGGTTGAGCGCATCCGACAATTATTTGCTGATAGTTTACATTATAGTAAACCGAGCATTGCTGGTGATTATGGTATTGTACAATATTTTTCGTCACCAGCGTTGGCTAATGAAATAGCACCCTATATTATTTTTTTCCATGCAACTACACGTGACGAGAAACATTGGCCTGAATCTCATTGGCGACAATTGATCATGGCTGTACAAGCTAAAGGATTAATTGTTAAATTACCTTGGGCAACTAACCTGGAACATCAACGAGCGCTGAGGCTTGCCACAGGTTTTAAGCATGTTGAAGTATTGCCTAAGCTTTCATTAGATAAGATAGCTCAGCAAATTGTTACAGCCAAAGTGGTTGTTTCCGTTGATACAGGATTAAGCCATTTAACGGCTGCACTAGGCAAACCTAATATTACCCTTTATGGTCCGACAGAGCCGGGATTAATTGGCGGTTATGGTGAAGTACAACAAGCAATTGTTTCAGCTGATGGCAATATGGCGACAATTAAACCGGATGAAATCTATCAACGTTTAGTTTTAAAAATAGATAATAAATAGTGAAAACTTTTATCTATTTTTCTGGTGAAACATGGGACTTAATCGAACAATGTAATTTGTTCGGTTAAGCTTTAGTAAAACTATCAGATATTGAAAAATATAGGTAGCAATTATATGACAATGAAAATGTTTTTCCATATTTCATTGTCACTTTATTTTTAATGATAGTTTTTTTCTGGCGCAATAAATCCTAGACACATTGATTGAGGAGCAGCGTCTGGTTCTGATTGGTAAATAATAGCTTCTTTTTCAATAGTAAATTGTGGCCAATGTTTTGACATCCGAGTAAAATTTTCTTGGCCGCAATCTTTACCTTTTCGACCTAATAGTAAAGCCCCGTGTTTTTTGATTTTTTCTGCTGTAATATCGCGATAATAAACATTTGGTGGTTGATCTTCACTGGTATCCCAAGGTTGGATAGTGTGCAGCCTATCAGAAGCATAGATAATAAACCATTGATAAAGATTATCTTCGCCACCAACATATTTTAATGGTTGGTGATACTTCTGCTGCCAGCGTTGTTGTCCTTCTGCAGTGAGTGCTTTAATACCAATCATTTTCTGGCCTGCGCCCCGGATATTATAATTTAACACCAGGCAGTAACCTAAAAATATCAGGCCGCCGATGATAATCAAGCAAAAAAATGTCTTTCGTAATGATTTCTTAGGTTGAACAGTGATAGAACCAATAAACAATGGCGCAGCAATCATCATAAATGGTTGCTGCCATTCTGTGATCCTCCCTCCATCATGAAACAAAAACCAACCGAAAATTACGGCTAAGGGAAGTAGCAAAATAAAGTTAACTAATTGATTAAGTTGTTCTTTAGGCCAGCCTATTTTACCGCCTAATAGATAGAGAATAATAGTAGCAATAATTAGCGGATAGAAAACAGATAATGTTGAGTTGAGAATATGGAGGTTAAAACCTTGCTCGATCTGTGAATCAACCCATTTAAAGGCGGAAAAATCATTTTCTATTAACCAGAACAGATTAGGTAAGATCAATGTAAACCAAAGTGCAATTGCAATATAAAAAAGTGGTTGTTGGTAACTTTTTCGCACCTTAGGCACGAAAAGGGTTAATAAAAAAACGGCGCCAACAAGAGCCAATGTTGAATATTTACCCATGGTGGCTAAACCAGACACGAGTGCAAAGGCAAGCCACCATTTGGGATGATCATAAACAGCACGTATGAAGAAGAGCAGCATCCAAGGCCATAGTGTGATAAGAATGTAGTTATCATTATAAGGGATGATATCAAAATTAATGATGCCTGATAAATTTAGCATCAATAATGCAAACCAAGCTAATTCAATTTTGTGGCTGAGGCGGTAAGCCAGCTGCCATACGCCTATCATACCAATGGCTATACCAACAAAGTGAATAAAATACCAATAAAAACTGTAGGAGAGATTTAAGTAGATGGCGGGCCACATAATTACACCAACAAACCAAGGGTCTTTGGGTGAACCCCATTCGCCATTCATTCCCCAATTAACAGCTTCAACAGCATCGTAAGGTACGGTTGGATCTAAAGAATAACTTCCAAAAATCCATAAAATTGCATAAACCGACACCCACAGGTAAATCAATATTTTTGAGCTTGTGCTAAATAAAGGCATATTATTTTTCATCGTCAGTTATAAAATTGGTGGGTTAAAAATTCCATTTATTTGAATTAAACCAGTAACACTATAATGAAGAAAAAATAAAATATGTAGTATTTGTTAAGTTATTACTGTTTATTTAATTATCTTAAGCGCTATATCGATATGGGGCTTAGCGATATTTAATATATTAATAATACTCGTATTTAAGTTACTGGTGGAAGGTAGGGTTCCAGTAGCTTTAGTAATTTTTGCAATGCCCCTTGATTCTCATGTAAAACTTCTGCTGCTTGACGACCATGGTAAAGACGATAATCTTCATCTTTAAGCAAATGTGAAACAGTAATAATTAAGGATTTACAATCATTAACCGTAATAAGGCCATCAGCTTGCTTTAGTTTGGTACAAATATCTTTGAAATTGAAAGTATAAGGCCCCATTAAAACAGGAAGGGCATGTGCGGCTGCTTCCAAAGGATTATGTCCACCTTTTTCGACTAAACTACCGCCGACAAAGGCGAGATCAGCAATACCATAGAGTAACATGAGTTCACCCATGGTATCGCCAATGATAACTTGGGTATCCGTACTAGGGACTAGGTTTTCACTACGGCAAATATAGCGTAATTTAGCTTTTAGAGTTAACTCTTTTGCTTTTGCAAAGCGTTCCGGGTGACGAGGAACAAGAATCAGCAATAAGTCGGGAAATTGTTTTAATAGTTTAGTATGAGCCTGTAAAATAATTGATTCTTCACTTTCATGGGTGCTACTAGCAATCCAAACTGGGCGGTGCGGAGTCCATTGCCGTCGTAATGTTATGGCTTTTACGGCCAATTCTGGGGTGACGGAAATATCAAATTTTAGACTACCTGTAACATACAATTTTTTTCTTGCTAAACCTAGTTTAATAAAACGTTCACCATCTTCTTGGTTTTGTGCTGCGATTAAGGTGATTTTTTGTAATAGCTTTTGGATAAAATAACCCAATTTTTGATAACGTGCGGCTGATCGTTCAGACAGACGAGCGTTAGCAATAACTAATGGAATTTTACGTTGTCTTAATTGAAGAATTAGATTTGGCCAAAGTTCTGTTTCCATAATAATGGTTAATTTAGGATCAACATGATTAAGAAAACGTCGTACAGAACCCGCTAAATCATAGGGTAAATATACATGTTGAACATCATTACCAAATGCTGATAAAACTCGTTCTGAGCCAGTTGGGGTCATGGTAGTGACGGTAATAGGTAGTGTTGGGTAATGATGGCGTAATGCTCTAACTAACGGAACAGCTGCTAATGTTTCACCTACTGAAACAGAATGTAATAATATACTGCCGGGAATTATTTTACCATTACAAAAACCATACCGTTCATTCCAACGTTTTCGATAAGCTGGGGATTTGCGACTACGCCACAATAAACGTAACCAAATAATAGGTTGAATAAGGTAAATAAGTATTTGATATAGAGGTAATAACATTCTATCACATTGACTGGTTAAGATTAGCACTATAGTAGCATATTGCACATAAGAAAGTGCAATGAATATCTATTTAAATAGCGTTTTTATTCATAATTAAAAATAAAAATTTCTTAATATTTTGTTCATTAATTTAAACTAGTGATTAACTAAAAATATGATAGTAGTTATCATTTATTTTCAAGCTAATAAATTCTAGCTATTATTACTAAATAAGAAGGATTTATTTTGTCTGCGTAATTGTTCAATATGCTTAAATAGTACGATAATATGTGTTCAATTGAATGTTAGTAGTGAAAAATAACTTTATGAAAAAAAAAGCGATTTACCCTGGTACTTTTGATCCTATAACTTATGGTCATTTAGATATTATAAAGCGCGCCACCTTAATCTTTGACCAGGTAATATTGGCTATCGCTGATAGTTCGCGTAAAAATCCAATGTTTACCCTTGATGAACGTATTTTGTTTGCTAAACAACAGACGCAACATTTCATTAATGTTGAAGTAAGCGGGTTTTGTGAGCTCACGATAAATTTTGCGCAAAAACACCAAGCTAATATTTTGATTAGAGGTGTGCGATCTGTGTCAGATTTTGAATATGAATGTCAGTTGGCGAATATGAATCATCATCTGATGGCTAATCTAGAAACCATCTTTTTATTACCTTCTCCAAAGTTATCATTTGTTTCTTCTTCTTTGATTAAAGATGTTGCCCGATATGGCGGTGATGTTTCATCTTTTTTACCAGAACCAATAGCTAAAGCTATGTTGCAAAAAATTGAACAATAAAAACGATTTATACTTAAGTTTATTTTTGGCAGTTATGACAGAAAAAAGTACTGCGTTGTCCTAGTTTTATTGATTCAATTAGTTGACCACAATGAAAACAGGGTTCACCTTTTTTACCATAAATAAAGAGTTGTTGAGCAAAATAACCTGGTTTTCCGTCTGAATGTAAAAAATCTTTTAATGTTGTTCCACCCTGTTCTATTGAATGTTGAAGGACTCGCTTAATCTGAATAATTAAATAGCTGACCTCTTTTTTTGTCAGTGAATGAGCGGCTCTGGTGGGCAGAATTTTGGCAGCGAATAGCGCTTCATTAGCATAAATATTGCCGACTCCAACTACAATTTTATTGTCCATTAACCAAGCTTTGATGGCGGTTTTTTTATTTTTTGCTCGTTGGTAAAGATAATTTGCATTAAAGTCGATAGAAAGGGGCTCTGGCCCTAAATGGGAAAGTACGGAGCAATTATCCAGGTCATTAGTCCATAACCAGGCGCCAAAACGTCTGGGATCGGTATAACGCAATGTTTTGCCATCGGCTAGAACCAAGTCAATATGATCGTGTTTTTCGGCTAATTGTTCTTTTGTTAAGATGCGTATACTACCTGACATACCTAAGTGAATGATTATCCAGCCATGCTGGAGCTGAATGAGTAAATATTTAGCGCGGCGCTTAACTTTTAATACTGATTCGTTGGCGATATGTAGAATTTCTGTTGCTACCGGCCAGCGTAATTTACCATTACGTACGATGCTATATTGTATTTTATTACCAACCAAGTAGGGTTCAATTCCACGTCGGCTTGTTTCAACTTCAGGTAGTTCTGGCATATATTCCTTGATTATATAACTAGTAGTTAATGTTAATATATACTACTTTATGCTATGTTAGTCGATAGAAGGATTAAGTTAAATTGCTATCTGGAACCGGAGCAAAAATGAAAGTTATACCCATAATTAATGAACAATTTAATTGGCGGTCATATTGGAATTTAGGTATAGTATTTTTTTTTATTGTTATTTATTTTCTTGATGGTGTTACTCGTTATAAGCATGCTTTAGCAGGATTAATTTACCTTACAGCTATTGTCTCTTTAATTAAAGATAGAAAGCGTGTTTTCAGTATATTTAAGAATAATTTATTTTTATCTTTAGTGTTTTTTGTTATAGCAATGCTTTATTCATTAATTATTTCCAAAGATATTGGCATTTCATTGAAGGCTATTAATAAAGGTATTTTGGAAAAATTGTTTATTACAACAGTGGCTATTGCCATCGTGCTCTATCAAGAAAAAAAAGAACATATAACTAATTTATTGATTTTTTCTTTAATTTTTTCTATTTTACCGTTAATATTTAAGGAAATTCTGCAATATATTGATGAATATCACCATGGTATCCTGCCGTTATCAGCGTTTGAACATCGATATATTTCCGATTGGTTAATCTTTATTGTACCTGCTTTACTTTCTTTTTGGTTATATAAGGGTTTGAAAAATAAGATATTATTTTTCTCTCTTTATGTTATTTTTGTCGCTATCATAATGGGAACATTGCAGCGAGGTACGTGGTTATCTATTGCAATAATATTTATTATCTGGTGCTTGGTAAAAAAAGAAATTAAATTGCCCTGTATTGTTGTTATTGGGCTAAGTGTTTTATTGTTTTGTTTAGCAATAATTAACCAAAGTCAGTTTGATAATTTATTTTATAAATTAGAACAGACGAATAGTAGTCATCGATATGGTAATGGTACTCAGGGCGCAGCATTGGATCTTATTAAGGAGGCGCCAATAACAGGATATGGCTATGGCGAAC
Source organism: Candidatus Phloeobacter fragariae (assembly GCA_047291315.1). GTDB lineage: Bacteria > Pseudomonadota > Gammaproteobacteria > Enterobacterales > Enterobacteriaceae > Arsenophonus > Arsenophonus fragariae. Next base: position 15,726 of record JBDPYZ010000028.1, read on the forward strand.
AGTTATTTTATAAAATTTATAATGAAAAAGTGATCGATTATCCTGAATGGGTGTTTAAAATATCGATTGGTCCTCATAATACGGTTTTATCAGTTTGGTTTGCAGCAGGAATATTTGGTCTAATTGCTATCCTCTATCTTTTTGTTTCAATTTTTATGCATTTATTTAATGGATATCGTAATAATACGGTGAAAGATGGTTTTTTGATCTTGATGTTAATATTCATTGGTGACATGATTGTTAGAAGTTTATTTGAAACTGTGAATGTTTCAAATATGGTTATTATAATAGGGATAGCATTAGCACTGAATGGTGATAAAAATTAATTAGCTAAGCTAAAGCACCGATCCGTGAGGTGCTTTAAGATTATTTTTTTAATAGTTTGTATTTAATTAAGCATAAGAAAGCTTGCACATGTTTATGTTGTAGAAATAGGTGCTTGTATTTTTCTTGCAGTTCCGTTATCTTTTCTGCGATTTTTAGTGGCTGATCTTTCCACGGTGAGTGAATGTATGAATTCAAAAAAAATTGGCTGGCAGGATAATTAACACCCCATGTATGCCAAGGTTTTGTGATGCCAGTATAATGGATAAGAATGGTGCTATCTGTTATTGTATTTTTGTATTTGGATGAATCGTGATAAGCCAATTCATTTTTCAACGTATATATACAGTTATAATCGCGAGATAAATAGATATTTTGCGTCTGAAATAATATATTTAGTGCATCTTGATCAAGATATTTTAATTTACCAAAATTTGTTTTTCCTCTTACCAGTTCTAATGATTTTTGGGATAAATCATTTTCAATCCATTTATGTAAATTCACATAGATTACACCGGCATTAAAATATTTGCCATTTAAATAGGCTAAATTTAGTCGAGTAGCACTTGATTTCTGCATGCTGTCAACATCGAGTACAAAAGCGGCAAAAAAATCAGTTAAATTTAGCTGAAATAGTCCTTTTAGGCTGCCTTTACAAATAACATCAGCATCTAGATATAAAATAGAGTTTATGTTAGTACTCAAATATTCAAAAGCAATTAACCTAAAATAGGTGGCATAAGACCAGAAGTCTGAGGTTGATAGTTGTTTTAATTCTTCAGCATCTAACAGATAGATAATTATATTAGAATTATACTTTGACATCATTTTTTGAAAACGTGGGATATATTCGTCATCAATATAATCTGTAAATAGGTGAAAATTGAAATCTGTATCAGTATTATTTATTAATACGGAATTTATTGATATCGCTGCGCCAAGTAGAAAATTTTTATCAACGCCATAAGCAATGTTAAAATTTTTATTATTTTCAATAAGATTTTTTGTCCCCACGATACTAAATTTTTGTTTTATAAAATGCCTCATGATAAACATAGCCCTTAAACTTTTTTAAAGAGAATTTTAAATTTTGCTAAATAATAGTGTATATAATTCTTTAAACCTTCGTGGTATTTTCTTTGTTTAAATTTATGTTTGGCACAATACCTTAAAAGATTTAAGCTTTCTGCTTTTAATAGTGATTTATCTTGCCAAGGGGGAAGCATTTTTGCTTTTATTAATGGTTGTGAAAAGGGAGATATTGCCCACTCATGCCATGTCTTGGTCGGGTCAATATATTGAATAAAAATAGTATCAATAGTAAATACATCATGTTTAATACTTTGCAGGCCATAATTTATACTATATTGAGTATTATATTTTTTCGCCAAATAGATTACTTTATTAGTTAGCAGCATATTTAAAACATCTTGATCTAGAAAAGATAATTTTTTTTAACGTATTATTTTTAAGTAATTGTATTGCTTGCATTGAAATATCTTCTTCTGCCCAACGATTAAGATTAATGAGTAAAAATCTAGCATTAAAATATCCTTGTGAGATATTTGCTACTTCCAATTCGGATGCTCTTTTTTGCCACCATTTTTCATCTTTTTCTGTTACAACTGCGGCAATTTCATTATCATTAAATTGAATTTTTTGTAATGTATCTAAATTATTATTACATATGATATCTGCATCTAAGTATAAAATTTTGTCTATTTTATTTGTAAAATAGTTAGCAATGATGAATCTAAAGTAGATAGCATAGGAGCAGTTTTTAGTACTGGGTAATGATTTGAAATTCTGATCGTCAACCAAATAAATATTTATTTCATTTTTATATTGTTGCGCAAGGATATCGAAAAGCGTTTGCTGCTCATGATCAAAATAGTCTGTAAATATATGGAAGCAGTAATTTATATTAGGATTATATAGCACAATTGATGTTATTGAAATTCGATAACCGTATAAAAAATTTCTGCCTACTCCATATGCAATTTAGTGTGGCAATCAGCATGCATATTTTGCGTTAAGCAGAGTTTTTGTGCAATAAGTTTGTGCTTGTCAAAATACATGTACTATACTCATCTTTATAAAATCTTTTATAAAAATAAAATGGTTAGAGTTATAATCCTCTCCTAACGGTTCTTTCTTTTATTTTTTCTGCTTTAATATTAGCATTCAATATCAATTTTTGTTCATTATTAAGAATATTTCTTAAACTGTCAGAAAAATAAATCTGCATAAAACGAAAAATATCTCGTTTGGTTAGCCCAATGTTAAGTGAAGAAAAATATAATCCAATCAAATCCTTATTTTTCCAACGCTTTGGTACATGCTGTCGTATTTGGGCACGATGTAAGTCAATGATTGAAATCTTTAATTTTTTTTCATCGCCATCAAAGGGCAAATGTAATAAAAAATGGCAAATATAGCAATCGCGATGATTGACACCACATGCATGCATTTTACGCACTATTTCAGCCATTCGACAAATTAATATTTTTTTAGTACTAAATTTGGGAGCTGAATTTTTCCAATTTGCGCAGTACTCTTCTAAGCTAATAGTGGGAGTAAGTGCTTCAGTAATAATGAATGACTTACGGCGTAAAGGGTTAATTCCTTTTTGGCCGAAAGCTTTACCATGCATAGTATGAATGCCTGGCTCAGTTAGACGATGGATTGCTTTCCATTCTCTATCGGCGCCTAATATTGGTAATTGTAAAGAAAATAAGTTTTTTAGTATTTCTTTTAACGTGGTGCCATAATGAATTTTGAGAAAATAGCTTCTTATATTAAGTGTAAAGCATAATGTCTTGCGTGTCTCTAATTGACGAAAAGTTTCACCATCTAACTTTTCTAGTTCGATAAAAGGATCTTTGCCTTGCCATAAATTTTTAAAGGGTTGTTTGAGTTCAAGCATACTGGCGTTCCAAAATAATATCCGCAGCTTTTTCAGGCAAACTATATAAGTCTTGTGTATCAGCAAAGTGGCGTGCAGATTTAGCCCATTGATTTAATAGAGACTTATTAGCTAAACTTGTTGTTAAATAATTATTAAGGTTTTCTTGTCTATAAGGCTCATCTATTACTATGCCACAATTTGCTCGTTTGACATAGGTTGCATATCCACAAACTTCTGTTGTGATGATAGGTAAACCCGCCGCAATTGCTTCGACTAATACTATGCCAGCAGCTTCTTGATAGGCGGGATGTATTAGCATGTTGGCAGCAGCCATCAGTTCAGCTATATCATTCCGCCCCTGAAAAAATGAAACTTGCTTATGTATATCCAGTTTTTTGGCTAGATGTTGATAACGAGTAGGATCATCCTGTCCTACCACCATTAACATAGTCTTATTTCTTATGATATGAGGTAAAACAGCGATTGATTTGAGTGTTCTGTCTATACCTTTACGTTTAAAATCTGAACCGACTTGTAATAAAAGAAATTGGTCTTCGGATATAGCATTTTTTTTTCGATAAATCGGTTTTGCGTCAATAATTTGCTGGTCATATTTTCTACTAGGATCAATGCCAGGTGGTAACAGATAAAAACGTGCGTCAGGTGTTTTGTAATGTTTTTTAAAATCATCAACTTGAGGTTGGGTTAACATTAATAATTTAGTGTGACTATTTGCATTAAAAACCGCTTTTTCATAAGCAATATAATGTTTGTATCGTTTGGTCAGTTTATAAAAAGAACCTTTTTCTTTTTCAACTTTTTCTGCATAACAAACATCTGCTGCGTAATAAATATCCAATCCTGGCATTTTATTAAAACCAACAATAATATCAGCAGGATGTTGGGTTAAATGTGTTTTGACCTGATGATAAAATGCTTCATTACGCCCATGATTTGTGTGTGATTTAACTGGGATTATGATAACGTTAATATGAGCAGGAGTTTCACCATCCCATGCCATTGTGTAAACACGTATTTTATGTCCTCTTTTTTGGCAAGTGGTGAGAATTTGCATAAAGTCTCTTTGTAGCCCGCCAAAAGGGAAATATTTGTATAAACAAAATGCAATCTCCATAGGATTGATTATATCTCTATCTTGGATTTAATTGTTTGTATGTCCATTGGTAACATTTTTTTTGTAGCCGCGATAATATCTTTAGCAGGAATTATTGATAAATATTTTTTATTGCGATCACGTTCATGTCGTTCAGGCATTTTTTCGTAATTACCAGCCCAAATTTGAATAACATTCTTACTCCATGGTTTCCAATATTGATGGTCTGTAGCACCGAACAAGCAGATAATAGGCGTTTCTAATGCTGCCGCGATATGCATTGGTGCCGAATCTACACTGATGAATAAGGCGGCATGACTAATTAGAGCACCTAATTCTGGAAATGTTGTTTTTCCTGCAAATTCTGTAACGGGTGATTGACGACACTGTTGTGCAATATTAGCTACGCAGTCGAGATCATCTTTACTGGGGCCTGCTGTTAGTATGACTCGATATCCTCTGGATTGTAGATTATCAATCACCTCAGCAAATTTTTCATTATCCCAGAATTTAAATTTTTGTCTAGCTGTTGGTTGGATAACAACATAACTACTATGTACACCTAGAGAAATTAATTGGTGATTAATTTTTTTCCAATCTGTTGGTTGGTAAGTCATTGTTGTACTGGAATACAAAGTATTAAGTTTAAGTGGTTTTAATATAGAGAGATTTTGTTCAACTACATGTTTTCCTGTTGGTTTAACAATATGTGTAAAACTTCCAGACCAATAGTTTGTATTTCTATGGTTGAATTTATGAGAAATTTTTATCTTGGCAGGAATACATCTTACCAAAAAAGGCACAATCCATTGATCAGTTAAGTTTATAATTAAATCATAATGATTTTTTCGTAATTTATTAATTAATATAATAAAATTAACTAATTTGGCTAAATTATTATTTTTTTTGTTTTTAATGCCATAAAGTGCATGAATTTCTCTATTTTCAGATAAGATTGGGATTGTATCTTGATAGAGAAGAATATCAATTTTAGCGTCTGGATAATTTTTTTTGAGAGTGCTAATGACAGGTGTTGTCAGCAACATATCTCCATTAAATCGCATTTTGATGATCAGAATTTTTTTAAATTGTTTATCCACTTGCTACAGTCACTCTTGAATTGTTTGTTTATAAGTTTATCCGATTTTTGACCAATGTTATTACTATAAATTCAACAAATTTAAGATAGTTAATTCTACAAGAATAATCTAAAGGATTACCTATTCTGGCGTTATAAATAGCTTTTATTTTAAAAATTTTCAGCAAATTTGAAAAATAATAAAAACTCGAAGTTGCATAAAAGTTAATAACTTTGAATATTAAAATAATTTTAACAAAAAAATTACTTATTTGTAATTTACTATCTACTATTTTTTACTGCACATAATGGTATATGATTATTTTTTTAATATAAATATTACAAAATATTTGTTATTAAGTTTGAATCGATAGTAGTGAAAGGTTACATTGGTAGTATGAAAGTAAGATAATTCGATGGTATGATTAAGTTTATTATAATAAGAAAATTGAATGACTTTATTTGTTATTCTTTACCCTTCTGTTAACGGTTTGAATAATTATGGTAATAATTTTAAAGTCACTGATTACCTCATTTTAGTGATAATTTTAGATGTTTATTTATTATCCAAAAAAATAGTGATTCTCGACCGTTTAAATGATGTTTTTATTCAAAGGAAACTTATATGGATATATGGCTCAAACTTCATAAATAATAAAAATTTTCTTTTTTTGATAATTATTAATATTCGATAAGTTCCTCAAAAGATTATTTATTATATTTACGACAAATTTTTAATTTATTTTAATATGAAATCAACAAAGATATTGGCTATTGAAGCATTAATTAAAATTTTAGCTTTATTCATATCGTTCATCGCATTCTTCAGCACTCAGTCTGTATTTCCAGTCGTTGTAATACCTATGATACGCCTAGTAGTCACTTTTCTCTTTATCGATTAAACATATGATAAATTATTTAGGTCGGCTGTTTTCTATATAATCGGCTAGACACCTATCAATCATCAGTTTGGTTATCGATGATCTCTTATTAGAGGTGATACGGTCTTGTCATAATTGTTTGTGCTGTTATTTTTATCATCGAAGGAATAGACTAGAATATTGCCTATTTTGCTACCAATAGTAGTAATAATTATTATCGATAGATTAATAAATACCTGATATCAGAGAAAGCCGAGAATTTAATCTTACTTAAATCGTTACTGACCAATATAATTAGTTTAACTAACTCAAAGGTTGAAATGTCTTAATATTTTTAATAATGGCCCTTTAGGAGAGCTTTTCTTAAGTACCACACGAATAAGCCAGTAAGAATGACTTATGATGTATTTTTAAACCGTAAACGGCTTACTTCTTGATTAAAAATAGGCAAAAATATTAAAAGTGAGATGTAAATATCCAAATAAGGGCGTAGTTTTTTCTGTGAAAAACATGGGATGTATAAAACATCAATAATATAAAGCTCTCTTTTATAAACTAAATATACTATATAAAAACCTCAGCTTGCGCTGGTTAATATTAATTTATTTAACTTTATGAAATAAAAAGATTTATTTATATCGATGTCCACATATTGACCACACTTTAAAATACCTCCTTAATTGAAGAGGTATTTTAAACAGCAAAATATTTAACAGTCTTATACCAAATAACATACACATTAAATTGTTAATATATCTATGAAAGCCTAATCTTTATTAAGATGAATATTATATTTTACTAATTATCCTCACAAAATTCTGTTTAACTGAATTACTTTGATTTTTAAACTATTCATCTCCTGTCCATAATTTTCTACTTGCTCTCACAGTCAGTCTTTAGTACTAAAAGACGTTGTTCATTCTTTTAAATTCAAAATGGTTCAACGGTGAATACATAGAAAATATTATCATTATGCTTTTTTAAGCTAAACTCTATACCATTATAAAATGTTGAAACTCTTGTTTTGTATTTATAACTTTTATTCCTTTTTCTAAACAATTTAGTCACTATTTTGTGTGCTTCTTCTGTGGCAATTTTATTTTCACCTAAAACTGCTGAATATGCCGATAATACAATTACAATTGCCAAAGTATCTAGAGCCGACATGTCTATATCGGCCTCGTCAACAATAGTCATAATGATGATACGCATTAAGTTTTTATTAACCTTATCTACAGCTCCTAATATAGCTTAATTATCATTAAATCTATAACTAAAAGTGTTACTGACTTCACCGCTTGTGACATATACTTTTTAGCCGAAAGGAGCTTCTGGTCGCTTTAAGGTTAGCATTCCGGGGATGACCACTGGCGACAGATTGTCACGTTAGACGATGCGATTCACGGTGGCTGTAACCTGTTTGAGCGGAAATTATTGGAAAAACGCTACAGCCGGATAAATATTAAAATTTGTTGATGTGTGAAGTTGTTGACGATATCGCTTCTCTGTTTTCCTTTTCGCTGATGCAGGCCTGTCAGGTCGATAACTGGGAAGCCTAAGATGTCAGTCCGCCGCGACCCTATGGTGCTCAGGGTGTCTGGATAGGTATGACCTCGCTAAAGGCTCACAGCACGGTGACAGCGCCGGTTGTGTGGTGATGCCCTACCAAAAACACACGGCGGGAAATTTCGCATACTGGAACACTTTCAGTGGCGCGGGCTGGACTTTCGTGCCCAGGCCGCCGCCATTCAGAAACTGACTACCCGTTATCAGGCCGAATACATCGGGCTGGATGCGACCGGCATCAGCTACGGCGTATTGCAATACTGTGCGCGATTTTTCCCGCAGGTAAAAGAATTTATTTATAACCCGGCGTATTAAAAATGCCTTAGTATTAAAAGCCTATGATGTTATCAGTCATCATAGGCTGGAATACGATGCGGGTGCGCACGATATTATATGGGCATTTATGACCATCCGGTGCGCGACCACCGCCAGTGGCAATCGTACTACCTAGCAAAGCGACTTAATCTCATCAGGCAGCCAGATATTAAAGAAATCTTTCGCTGTCTCTTTTGCTCTTAAAAACTGCTTGAACACCGCGTCGTGTGGAGTGGGTGTGAATTTTTTAGTTACCGTTGAGATCTCCATTTTTTTATGATTGTATCAAAAAAACATGAAAAATCGCAGTGGTAGAGACGCCGCGCCAGCCCGCTCGAGGTGTCGTTTTTTGTGCACCTGCACACCTTGCTTAAAGCAAGCACCGTCTAGCCTTTTCTGGCATTTTAGAGGGATAAAAACTTGTGCAAATTCCATGTACTTATTTTTTATAAAAAATAAAGACCCTAAGAATAAAAAAAGCCCTGTTAGAATTTAACATATTAATAAATCATTAACTTAAATTTACCCAAAAAAGGTGGGTATGCGTCGGGAAACGGTTACAATGAGAAAAAAAGCACTTAGCACCTTAATTAAACTACTATTTTTTGTAACCTTTAAGCGGTTACAGCGGGTTACAAAACAGAATAAAAAAATTAAATTGTTATAAATAAATAAGTTATGTTTTCAGTTTTAAACGTTTTGCAACCGTTACATGTAACTCTGTTGTAACCGTTTTCCGACGCATACCCCCAAATTTTGAAAATATATAATAGTGATCAAATAATGAACATTTATGTTAAATAAATATTAATTTTATGTATAATGAATATCTTGATATTTTGGCTGTCAGTTAATGGCTCAGGGTGAGGTCTGGAAAATATCGCTAAACGACATTTTTTAAGTCGCTTAGCGAATTCAAATAAATATTGATGATATGTAACTAAGAAAGAAATTTTTTAAGTTTATTCTCTAAAAATTTTACTTTATTGTATTCTGTTGTAATCAGGTTAAATTTATCTTCAATATTCTTTTTGAAAGATAATCCTAGACTTATAATTGATATGATAAAGATTATCACGCTGATAAGAATTAACCCTGATAATAAGTTTCTGTGTTTTATATTACTTTTTATTTCTTCAATATCTTTTTGAATATCAACTAATGAAATTTCTTTTTTATCTTTGGTCATGAATTTACCTTATTGATAGTTAATTTTATTTATAGTGAAAGAGAATTGTAAGCTACTACTTAATGCCTGGCTTGACGTTCAGAGTATTACCATTAATGGAAATGACTTCCACTTCAGTGCCCGCACTCAGGTCAATGCTACAATAAATACGCCAACTGCCATCTGCAACTCTCACACGACTATAACCATTATTAGTCGGTTCTGTTAGTGTTGCTCGTAAGCCTATCATTTGTTGATCTCGTTGGTTTAACATCCCTTGCTGTGGTTTACTCATTTGACTTAACAAATACCACCAAATAAATGCAGCAATAACCGTTAAAACTGAGAAAAGCATGCCTTGAAATGCCCAACTGAAGGGGATTAACCAGACAAAAAACCCAACGATAACAGCAGCAATACCGCTCCATAACAGATAACCGCCTATACCTAACATTTCAGCGACCAACAGCAGGCCACCGAGTGATAGCCAAAATCCGTATGGATTTGCTGCAATCTGTTTAAGCATGGTTATTTCCCTTTGGTGCTTTTACTCTCGCTGATAAGTTCTGCAATCCCACCAATAGCACCCATTAAATTGCTGGCTTCCAGTGGCATCATAATCACTTTATTGTTAGTCGCTGAACCAATTTGCTGCAACGCATCGGTATATTTTTGAGCGACAAAATAGTTAATAGCTTGAATATCGCCGGTTGCAATGGCATCGGATACCATTTTAGTCGCCTGGGCTTCAGCCTCTGCTGCTCGTTCACGCGCTTCAGCTTGTAAAAATGCAGATTGGCGTTCCCCTTCAGCTTTTAAGATCTGGGATTGTTTTTCACCTTCTGCACGTAAAATAGCTGCTTGACGTACACCCTCTGCCTCAAGAATATCTGCACGTTTAGTTCGCTCAGCTTTCATTTGAGCATTCATAGCAGAAATAAGCTCAGTAGGAGGACGAACATCACGGATCTCTATACGAGTGATTTTGACTCCCCAAGGATTAGTTGCTTCATCGACAATATGCAGTAATCGACTGTTGATACTATCACGTTGCGATAACATTTCATCCAATTCCATCGAACCTAATACTGTACGGAAGTTAGTCATAGTTAAATTGACAATGGCTAATTGCATATTACTGACTTCATAAGCGGCTTTCACTGGGCTGATAACCTGAATAAAGCAGACAGCATCAATAGTAACATTAGCATTATCACGGGAAATAATTTCTTGAGAAGGAATATCCAGTACTTGCTCCATCATATTAATTTTTCGGCCAACACGATCCATAAACGGTACAACGATGTTTAGACCTGGCATCAAAGTTTTCGTATAACGACCAAAACGTTCTACCGTCCACTGATAACCTTGTGGCACAATTTTAACAGAAGAAAATACAACGATCAGCGCGACAATAATAAGGATTGGGATAACTGTTAACATATTTATGTCCTGTCAGGAGAGAAATAGGTTTCTATATTACTTGATAGAAAGTTAAATGTAACTATCCACTATAGCTAACCAATCAAAACATAATATCAATCAGCGATAAAACCGTTAATATTAATCCTGATTCAGTGATAGTAAAAAGTTCTAGAATAACATGAATTATCTGCTGAAAAAAAGTTTAAGGCTAGCAAGATAAATCTAAATAACAGTTAAATATAAACGGGAAACAGAGTAAAATAGAATTTAGTTAGAATAATAAATTTTAAAAATATGTTAAAGCCGAAATAATATTAACCATTATTTTGTTCAAAGAAAATAATTTATGTATAAAACTCCACTCTGTGTTAATCCTGATAAAAATAAAGATAAAGATAAAGATAAAGATAAGATGGGGATATTGTTTACTTTCTAATAATTTATTTCAAACACCCAAGATTTAACTACGTCAGGTTTTTTAGCGTACTCATGGTCGGTACTGCCTGATTATATGGGCTATTAACGTGTCTTCCCATAGTTTTAATTCCCATAAAGCGGCGCGTTTTACCTATTTTAAGCAGTGATTTGATTTCTGACAAATTGGGAATATTCTGGCGGTATTCACTGGCCACTTGTGCCAGATGATTAAAGTTGACCGCATAAATATTATCTTCATTGCTGTGATTGACCCCATGTGGGGCATTTTCACTTAATAGTGCTTTGGGTAGAAAATCAGACAATTGTTCAATGGGATAGCTTTCCAGGCGAGTGGCCGCCTGGCGGGTCTGTTCGCTGGAGGTGAACAATCCGCTTTAATACCCCTCTGGAGGCTTCGACACTGCTATAATTTGTGCGATAATGATACTGCCCTAAAAAGCAGTTTATATGTTTCATTTTGATTGGTTTTTATGCTTGTTGAGCGTGTTGCACGTCCATTGTAAAGTGATTTCATTTCTTTACAATCGAAAGCCCGTTTTACATTATCCTGCATTCGGTCACTTTCTATCAGACAGACGGGAAGTTTACTCACCTGGGTGAAATTGCGGGTCCGACCCACCAACGTCGATTTTGACGGGTCAAAGCCTTCGTAATCGGTTCGTCCGGTTAACCGTCAGAAGAACTCTATCAGGGTACTTTTTCCTGAGCAGGGTTAGCCCATGATTTCAAGAAAAGGGTAACTTTTGCTTAATTTCTGTATCTGTTCAGCAAAGAGTGAACACAGTCAGAACGCAAGCACGGTATACCCCTTAACCCCAAAAACAAGCCACAAATCATCCAGCCAACGAACATCAAAGTCCCTTAGTTTATGATTAATTTCCAGTCGCGGACTGGTGCTTAATGTTTTAATATCAAGCTGTTCCAGTGAAAAATAATCCTCTTCATTAAGGAGATATAATTTACCGTTTTGCACGGCAATATCATTAAAGACATACACGCCCAGAGCTTTTTTGTAACCGATGAAATTCTGTGTCTTGATATGCGGTAATTCGTTTTTGCAAAAGCGGTCTAGCTTATGGGTGTCCCCAGTGTAGCCCCTGCCCCTTTAATCACATGTAAAAGACATTTTTTGAATTCAGAAGCACTGGTCAACTGACTGGTGGTAAAAGTGGCTTTAACGTTGGGTTTCTGTTGAGGAAAATTCAGTTTAAATAATACCAGAATTTATCGGTTTCTTCGGATTTCTGGAAATAAAGGGGGGTCGGGTAACAGTTGGCAATTTCGTTGACAGCGCCGGATTCTTTCAGCGCTTTTGTGGTGGCTTCCTCTTTAATGAGCTTTTCTGAGTCTAAAATTCGCTCAACCGCTTTTAAGTGCCTTTCAATATCCAATTTAAACCAATAAAAACGGCTATCGAATTGAAAATAAAAGTTATTGCGGTGGGTATAACTAAATATCCGGATCGCTTTATCGGTCGCACTTTTCGCCAGTAATAAATCGCCATAATAACGATAACGTATCAAATCATAAAGCCCTAGCCGGCCTTTTAGATGTAAATCATTCCAGTCTTCATTTTTTATTTGCGAAGGCAATGCTGCACAGGACTTCCAGCCTTCTTGCTGATTGCGGGCAATGTGTTTTCTTATCGCTTTTTACCCGCACTGCCATTATCCAGCGCCCAGACTAACAGGGGCTTTTTATCCTCACCTAATGCCGTTTTAAATGTTGCTAGCGTGCTCTGGGAATTATGGCAACTCATCAGGGACACGGCGTACAGGCCATTTTGAGCAAGGCTAATCGCATCAAAAATCCCTTCGGTTATCCAAATTTCAGTTGCCTTTGTCAAATCCTGTTGCGGCAGACTCCACCAAATACCCCTTATAACTGCCAAAAAATTCGCTTTTCGGTCAAAGCGTTGAGGTTATAAAATAATACACTTCCAGTAAGCGTCATTGGGTAGCGTAAATTTTACTGTTGCAGAACCCAGACCTTTAGCGTGATAACTGGATTTGATATACAACCCTTTTTACTGCGTAATATCTAACCCTCTGGCCTGTTGTAAATCGGCATACGAGGCTTTCCCAGTTTTTAGGTAACGTGTTGACCAGTCATAAAACAGGTCAGGATAGAGTTCCCTGACAATGAAAATTCAGCACCATATTTATTTTCACGCCCACACTTGAGTACAAAGAGCTTTTCCATTGCGGTAAATAATCTTTTTTATTGCATTGGGGACAGACACGCTGACGCAGATAGCCGTTTTGTTCTTTAAAAAGCAAGTCTTGAATTAATCGGCTGATGATAAAATCTGACTGGTGTATGTTATTTCTCCTGAGAGGCATTTATAAACGCGTTTGCGACTTCATTTACATTACAATGTGAATGTGACTGGCCTTAATTTGAACAAGCAGTTATTGAGCCGCATATGGATTGCTTTCGTTGTAACAGACGTTCATTTTCTGCTCTTTTTGAAATGTTTTTGTGCTGATTCCCAAAGAGACTGGCAGTCGACGCAGCCCTGGTAAGCGATACGGCTAGTTTCTGGTATCGGTTTTCCACAATCCTCACAATGAAAAGCCGAGACGCCTTTGTTACGTTGGGTAACCTGTTTAATTTGGTAAATTAATTGTTGCTGGGCGAGTTCATTCGCATTATCAATAGTGTCAGACGTGGCTTAACTTCTTTGCCTGATGTTTAATCATCTCATTCACCTTGATTAAATATTCGTGGGCTTCCTGATAAGCCATTTTTTGATGAAGGATTTGGTAGGCCAGCGACGTTAAATGGGCGGAAAATCGTATCATGAGCTGTTTTCTTTCATCCTCACGATTTTCTTTTATCATTTCTGTGATGGACAAAATACGTGATGGGTATTCATCTATTAATTTCTCCTTACTTTTAGGTAAAATAATACCTTGGTGTTGTTAGCACCCTTAATTTTATTCATAATTTAAAGTGGCAGTGCAATATTTTTGGGATTGTGGATTAAATCCCCCAGGACGCTTAATTGAAATATTGCTTTAATAATTTGCCTGTTTTTCTTTTTTTTTGAAATTCATTAAATTTTAAATGATGATGTTTATTATCAATATTGGCTAAATAAAAAATTAAATTAACGAATCGTTTATCCTGTTCCCGTAAATATTCAATGAAGCATGACAAACACTGATTATCAGGATTTTCTTTATTTTCATTAAAATAAACAGTTTGGCATTTCGCCGCTTTAATTAAACCATTGACTCGCACATTAATTGATAATCCTTCATTTCGATAAATACCAGTTTTTCGTCTATTAAAATATCGGACATTATTTTGTAGTGTTTTAATCGGGTGAATTAACGTATTCGTTAATTGGGTTTTATTCGTCATTATTATTTATTTAATAACCATGGTCAAAAAATAAAAAATAAAAAATAAATAACCCGCTAAATAACAATATTTTTATCCATTGATGTCAGTTTTTTTTCTTGTTATTAATATGACAGTTTTTAACCGATGCGCCGGTTAATCGATAGGGGTAGTACTCAAATTGATAACGATTGTCATTAATTGACGTAATGTAACCAAATTTATAAGAACGACGATGGACGGTCATAGTTCTATCGTTTTTCTTCTTATTTGTAGTTTGTTCTCTCATTTTACTCTTCCGTTAAAAAATATATTTACATTTCTATAAGTTATCAGTTTTGTTGCTCTGACCGAAAACCGCGGGGTTGTGGTAGAGTATTTATTAGAGTATTTATGCCCACTTTTTCTTTGCAGGGAGAGTTGGGCATAAAATCCAATAACAAGGAGTTAAGTCCATGTCCCAAGAAAGAAAAACCTATACCCGATTACATAAACACGCCCCGTCACAGCAAGAAGAACAAAAGACAGGGGATGACGATAAAAAATAAGGAGTTCCAAAATGGAACGGCCATCCGAACAAATTAAATTTGAAGTTAACTACTCGATTTACCTTGCCGAAATGATAGAGATCTTTAATCGCTGGATTGAACAGTTTTGTTCTTTTTGGCAAATACTTTTCGGTGCAGCTATTTTTGGTGGTATTCAACACGTATGGTTGTTGGGTTTTTTGATTGCACTGATTTCCGCTGTTCAGTTTGTTGTGAAATTTGGTTAAAAAGCGGGTAGCGCAAAATTCCAGGTCAGAAGATACCGAAGACTGGCTGATTAATTGCCACAACTTGATGAAAATCGGATTAAAGCGAGGATGCGAGAAATCGAAGAGACCGACACACGAACTCTGATCGTGCTTTACAATCCAGCCAGAAAAAGGGCAAGTATTGCGTTGTATGGTATTGATAGAGAAGCTGAACATCCGGTTACTCGCTGGGAAAAAAATGGTTGCTTTCATCTGCGGTGGGATTCCTAAGTGGTGGCATCTTCTTATTATCTCTTAAATGCGTTTATGCAATACACGGTGATGATACTTTCATACCTGATGACCCGCACTACCCAAAGCCATTGCCAACACATCAGCTAAAACCGAGAGATCAGCATACGGTAAAAATGCCTGCCAGTGTTTTCTGGCCTGTATACTATCTATGCAAAGTGAAAGTTGCATTTTCACGATCCTCTCGCATTTGTTATACAATTCTTGTTTTTTATCGATATTAGAAAGGTTTTTACACATGTCAACTCCTAATAATATTATGCACTTCAATAAAATAATGGATTTTATGCTTGCTCACCTATATAAAATTTTTCCTGTTAAAACATATTTTTAATTGTCAACCCTATTCCCT
>JBDPYZ010000029.1:0-30559 GCA_047291315.1 Candidatus Phloeobacter fragariae
CCCCGTTCTACAGAACAAATACTTGATTCCATATTCAACAAGCAAGATAATACCGTTAATATCATCCCATAACTAGCTTTCAATATAAAAGACAAAAATGCTCGACCATCATTTGATAACTGTTGCTTGCCTAATACTTATATCTCTATTCTGTAATAAAATACGCCAAAACACGCAAATAAAATTTCATACAGACGAAATGATTTGATAGTCTTTGCAATAATCCTATAACATTATGAAATATCACCTTCATTACAAACAAAAATCTTATTTAATACGCTATAAAAGCATTGACCATCCTTTTCACTAATGCCAATAATAACATTTCCATTATTGCCTTGTATGTGCATGTGATTATCTTTACTGCTATAAAGATGTGAATTACAAAATCTACTTTTATATGTAGTAGATGCTAATTCTTTTAGCTTAAAAAATATGCTTTCGACTTCATCTAGACTAAGTGGTTTTTGTGGATTACACAGTTTTTTTAGATTATCAATTGCTTCATCCCTCCCTGTAGAAAAAAAGAAGTCTTTTATTTTTTCCCATATTTCAATAAATAATCCTTCTCCTCTATAATCAGAATCCATCATCTTATTTATCTGATGAGTAGTGATTTTTGTTCCAAGGAATCCTGAACCAAAAGAAATAGACATTAATTACCTCCAAGATGAAATATTTTCACATACCAGCACTACTATTAGTTAATATATCATTAAAAATTTTACAAAAAAAACAACAAAACATCAAATATATACACCATATTTTACTATTCGCTTATGAGAAAAATAATCAGCATTAAATATCATCTCATTAAAATATCGGAAATAATAATGAAAACAGTTACTCTTACATTTGATTTGCGGGTAATTGGACTTCCCATGTTTATAATTAATTCGATAAATTTTAGATAATAGTTATCCCTCGATGGGCTGGGAATTTAAAAATCTCCCGATTTCAGGGAGGCTAGGTTGTTAAAGAATGGTGTTACTCGAATAGTATTTTGGTTTTTAGTAGGTATACCATCTGTTGGGTTTGGATAAATATCAGGGTTTAATTCATGTGGAGTTACACACCAATGTGTAGCTTTACTCCATAACAAAGTATTTCTTCCGCTAGAAAAACTGCGACCGGTTATGACATGACTCACAAATCCTTGTGTAGAGCCAACCAAAACAGAAAATTTTTGCTGATTTATTGAATTTTTAGATAGGTAAACATTTAATTTCATACACTCTCCTTTCTAACACATAAAATATTATCATAGATATTTTTTATTTCAATATCTCAGGGCTTTACATTTTATTAACTTGTTTAATAAACTATTAATATGAAAAAAATAGAACAATTACAGATAAAGATTTGCTAGCAGCAAAAAGACTCAAGCAAATTTAGTATAAAAATAAAAAAGAACTTGTCCTTACTCAAGATAAAGGAGCAAAGTTACTTTGCTTTTCAACTCAAGCTACAGTTAGTCACTACCTTACGGGTAAACTAGCATTAGGTGTTGAAGCTGTTTTGAGATTTGCGTCATTACTAAAAGTAAGACCGGAAGAAATTCGTCCGGATATGGCAGATCTTTTCTCTTCTATAAGAAATTTTCCCGATCAAGATATGAACACTTGTTATGTAGAAAAAAACTTCTCTCTAAAAAAGAAAGATTACTACTTGATTTATATAATGATTTACCAGATATTGAAGCAGAAAAAATCATGAAAGAATTAGCATCTAAAAAAGCAAATAAACATGCTTGTTAAAATCGAATGCACATTCCTCCTATATACCTGGCCAATCTTTAAATCAAAATAACACATATATATTTAAAATTAATTATAAATCAATTCATTACAGTTGATTAAATCATATTTTTTCATTAATGTTATTTTCTAATATCATACCTGCACAAAAAATATTATCTGAAATATTTATAAATTAAATTATCTGAGATAATATTAATTCCATCAACCCACTGTAACAAGCAAAAACCAATACAATACTTCGAGTTATCCGAAACGTTGCCAAGTAGCCAACCTGAGGCGTATGAACATGAAGGCAAGTGACGACAGTTAAACAGTATACCGCTCTTTAAGACCATCTCGCTGAAAAAGCGAACAACCTACAACATTAGGTTTTGGGGTGTGTGAAAAACACAAAACACAGTCAGATTGTTCATTCCAACACCAGGGAACTCTCACAATAGGACTGTGGCTATAAACAGGAAACTCCGGCACACACCACCAAAAACCATTATCAGGAGGTAAATATGTATAACTTTCATGGTTATAATAATGCTCGTAATCGCAGAAATGAGCATAAAAAAGCCAAGCAATCGTAATAAAGAACTTAAATATGGCATTGAAAAGAAAGCCGCGTTAAATCCAGTCAAACACTCTAAGCAACAAACAACACCAAACACTAAACGCCCTATCCTTTCATTGAAAAGGAAAAGTATTACATCGTGTTGAGATAGCATTACTGTATAGCACAGTTAAAGTTTATGATTCATTTGACAATTGCTGTCTACTTAAAGCCGTTTTGTTCAGTTCTAAACGTTTTAACCCTAAACCTTATTCATCAAGAATTATAGTAAATAATCCAGTTTTACCAACAAAAACGCCAAAAATAAAAATACAAAGAACTAAACTATCTTTCAATTACTTTAATGCTATTTTAAACTTGATTAATGATGAAAATAATTGGTTAAGTCATACAATGAAACTGGCTTTAGTAACAGATCAACATGTTTCTGATATTGCAAAAATGAAATGGGAAGATATACATGACGAAAGCTATGGATTATTCAGCAAAAGACAGGGACAAAAATAGCTATTCCACTTAATATTGAAATTAAAAGTTTTAAATTAAGAAAAATATTAGAATCAATTGATTGTGTTAATGGTTTTGTCATTACAATAAATAACAAAAATATTAATACAAAAAAACATCATCAAAATTTGCAAAACTTAGAGATAAATTAAATTTAACATACGAAGGAGCACCGCCGTCTTTTCATGAAATTAAAAGCTTATCAGCTAGACTCTGAAAATTATTAGGTCACAAGTCTACTGAAATGACAGATAAGTATGAAGATGACAGAAATAATAGCTGGATTGAGTTGTAATTTACAGTGAATGAATAGTGATTTATAGTAACAACATAAACATAAGTAATTGACATATAATATTTTTATATTGTAATTACTTCACCCAAGAAGAAACCTTCGCCTGCTATTATTTATCAGATACCGTTTCTTCTTTTAGCAATAACTTAACCTAATTAAAATAGAGTGACGACACGCTTAACACTCGCTTTATTATTATATTTTTTGTGCCATCACCCGCTCAACAGTATCAACTACCGCTTGAGTATGGGCATCAATTTCAATATTAACTTTTTCACCAAGACGCTTTTCTGCAATCGTGGTACGCGCAATTGTTTCCGGGATAAGATAGACACAAAAACGATTATTGACCACATCCCCTACAGTTAAGCTAATTCCATCAACTCCGATAAAACCCTTATGCAGAATATATTTCATTAATTGTTTATCATGCACATAAAACCAAATTTGGAGATTATTTTCGGCTTTGAAAATCTTAGCTATTTCGGCTGTAGTAATGATGTGACCCGACATAACATGGCCACAAATTTCATCACCATATTTTACTGATCTTTCTAAATTAATAGTATCTCCTAGTTTTAAACTACCTAAATTTGTCAGCCGTAAAGTCTCCTTCATTAAATCAAAACTCACCTTATCCTCACCATTAATATGGGTAACAGTTAAACAGCATCCATTATTAGCAACAGAGGCGCCTGTTTCTAAACCAGCTAGTAATTCACTAGGGAATTGGACGGTATAAGTACGAAAATTAACGCTATCTTCCACCAGAACTAATGTTCCTTTTCCTTTCACAATACCTGTAAACATATATTGACTTCCCAACTTTAATAAAAGATTAGCCATCATTCTACGCCAGTTATGCTAGATAAACACTCTAGAAACAATAAATATGGCAGCTTTCTATCGTATTTATAGCTATAACTTTACCAAGTCGATACAATAAGTAAATTTTTAAGGGTTTAATTCCTTTTCCGGCTTCTATTCTCATTTTCAATAAGGTATATAATGGGTGAATAAATATTTTAAAGAGGCACAAAGTCTATTGGCATTAGGTATTCCGATTATTCTTGCACAATTCTCACAAACCGCAATGGGTTTTGTCGATACAGTAATGGCAGGCAAAGTCAGTGAAACAGATATGTCGGCAGTTGCGGTAGGAACGTCTATCTGGTTACCTGCCATTTTGTTTGGCCACGGGTTATTGATGGCTTTAACACCCGTGGTAGCGCAATTAAACGGTTCAGGCCGACGTCAAGTTATAGGCAACCATATACAACAAGGCTTATGGCTAGCTTTCTTTTTATCACTATTGGTCATAGGTGTTATTTATAATGCTCACCATATTATACATAATATGCCTAATATTGATCATGAACTGGCCAATAAGGCTGTGCGGTTTCTGCATGCCATTATGTGGGGAGCTCCAGGCTATCTTTTTTATCAAGTTCTGCGAAGTCAATGTGATGGATTATCCAAAACAAAACCCGGCATGTTTATTAGTTTCCTTGGCTTATTTATTAACATACCGATCAACTATATTTTTGTCTATGGTCATTTAGGTGCGCCTGCTCTTGGTGGTGTCGGTTGTGGTGTAGCTACTGCCTCGGTATATTGGGCTATGTTCTTTTTTATGCGTTGGTATATACGCCATACCCCTTCGCAACGTGACATCTGTGCTAACAAACAATTTGCTTTACCTGACTTCTCTTTATTAAAACATCTGTTCGCGTTAGGTTTACCTATTGGTCTAGCCTATTTCTTCGAAGTAACTCTTTTTGCTATTGTCGCCTTACTGGTCGCGCCATTAGGCATTATCGCTGTCGCAGGACACCAAGTAGCCTTGAATTTTAGTTCGTTAATGTTCATGTTTCCTATTTCTCTTGGTATCGCAGCAACGATTCGAGTCGGTTATAATTTAGGCATAGCTTCAACTGAAAACGCAAAAGTTTCCACCTATGCTAGCATTATGGTAGGTTTATCCGTAGCTTGCTGTACTGCAATTGTGATAGTGTCACTTAGAGAGCAGATTGCATTAATGTATAATCGCAATTCAGAAGTCGTCCTATTGGCTTCACAATTAATGTTATTCGCTGCTATCTATCAAATTTCCGATGCCATTCAAGTCATTGGCGCCGGTATCTTACGCGGTTATAAAGATACCCGTCCGATTTTCTTTATCACTTTAATTGCTTACTGGCTGCTCGGCCTACCAACAGGTTACCTGCTTGGTTTAACTGACTTTATTGTACCACATCTGGGACCTAAGGGTTTTTGGATCGGTTTTATTATTGGTTTAACGGCATCCGCTATCATGGTACTTTCTCGCATATTATGGCTGCAACGTCAGCCAGACGAGTTTGTATTACAACATTCAACTCGATAACTCTTTTGTCAAACGGGCACAAGGTATAAAAATAAAAAATTGCTCTTTTATGCTAAATAGCATTAAATACGAGCAGTTAGACATGAAATTGTATTTTTTTCCTTGCCAGAATGGAAACTGCCCGTTAATATTCGTTTACACATTGTCGCCATAGCAATTTTATTGCGTCCGTAGCTCAGTTGGTTAGAGCACCACCTTGACATGGTGGGGGTCGGTGGTTCAAGTCCACTCGGATGCACCAAGTCTATCTATTTCCAATGCTATTTTCAGATTATAAAGTCAATCAGCCTACCGGTTCCGATCTGCAATGAAAAAGCGCATTAACGCTTTTCTCTCCTACCTATAATCACTTAACTAGATTTATTTGTCTCTTAGCTAACTAATAGCACGCTGTGAAAAGTCTCGCAAACGAAAACCAAAAACAAATAATGCAGCAAAATAGCTAATTGCACCTGCAAAAACCACCAATAATAATCGCATGATCCGCATCAGCATATTTCCCTGCTCCCACGCTGGCATAAACTTTAATACCAGCAATAATAACCCTACCATAACAATTAAAGCGGCAATTAATTTTAACAAGAATTTACCCCAGCCAGCTAATGGGATAAAAATTGCTTGACGACGTAATTGCCAATAAAGCATCAAAGCATTAAAGCATGCCGCTAAGCCAATTGATAAGGCCAATCCAGCATGTTTTAGCGGACCAATAAAGGCAAGATTCATTAATTGTGTCAAAATTAAAGTAATAATCGCTATTTTGACCGGTGTTTTAATATCTTGTCTCGAATAGAATCCAGGCGCTAATACCTTCACAACAATTACCCCCATTAAACCAACACAGTAGGCAATTAATGCCCGCTGAGTCATTACCACATCGTAGGAGGTAAAATTACCATACTGAAAAAGTGATACCGTCAGCGGTTGAGCTAAAATAGCCAGCGCAATAGCGCAAGGTAGCGCTAATAAAAAGCAAAGCCGTAATCCCCAGTCCATTAAACGCTGATATTCTTTGTGATCACCGGCTGAGAAACTTTTCGCCAAAGAAGGTAATAAGATAGTGCCAAGTGCCACCCCTAAAACACCGGTAGGAAGTTCCATTAATCGGTCGGCATAATACATCCATGAGACAGACCCTGATTGTAAAAATGATGCAAAAATAGTATTAATAATTAAAGAAATCTGGCTTACTGAAACACCAATAATCGCCGGCCCCATTAATTTCATTACTCGCCACTCACCTCTATTACAAAAAGATATACGCGGTAAAACTAACATACTAATTTTTTGTAAATAAGGTAATTGATACAGCAACTGTAATATACCGCCAGTAAAAACCCCCCAGGCTAACGCTATAATAGGAGGTTCACAATATGGCGCCAACAACAGTACTGAAATAATCATACTGATATTAAGTAAAGTAGGCGCAAAAGCAGGAACAGAAAAACGATTCCAAGTATTTAAAATAGCACCAGCCAACGATACTAAAGAGATCAACAAAATATAAGGAAAAGTTATTCTTAATAAACGAACGGTTAAATCGAATTTATCCTGTGTATCAGTAAAACCAGGCGCAGTAATATAAATAATCCAAGGTGCTGCTAATATCCCGGCCAATGTAACGATGGCCAAAACCAGGGTCAATAAACCGGTAACATAAGCAATAAAAGTGCGAGTAGCCTCATCACCCTGCTGATTTTTATATTCTGCTAAGATAGGAACGAAAGCTTGGGAAAATGCACCTTCGGCAAAAATTCGGCGCAATAGATTCGGTAATCTAAAAGCAACAAAAAAAGCGTCTGTCGCTACCCCAGCACCAAAAAAACGCGCAATAATAGCATCACGAATAAATCCCAATACTCGGGAAAACATAGTTATAGAGCTTATCGCTGCTAACGATTTTAGTAAATTCATGCAATATCTTTATTAAAAGTGATCATATTAAGATTGATAAAGTATATCAGTGACCCGTAAGCATGACCATGAATTAGAAAAACTATTTTTGCTAAACTAGCGGGTAAAAATCGGTCATTATTATTCTGGTTTTATTTTACAAAATTTTTCCGGATTATCTTTCGTAATCAACGACATTAAAATATGATCCTGGCATTTACCATTAATTTGTAAATAAGCTTTAGCATATCCCTCCGGTTTAAAACCTATTTTTTCAAAAAACTACCGCTATGATCGTTATATGGCATATATTTTGCCATAATTCTATGCATTTGCTGTTGATGTTGCAAAAACCGATACCTTCTAACAATGCTTCATACATCAAACACTTTCCTTGCCACATTTCACTCATTGAGTAACCAAGATAACAAGCTGGAAAATCCCTCCTCTAATAATATTACTAAAATTAATTACACCGATAACTTCAGTTTCCTGTTTATCTAACAACAGAAAATGAAAAACACTTTTGCGACAATGCATTTTTTCCATAACATGTAAACATTTACACCAGGCACCAGGTTGATAATAACTCCTATCACTAATGGGCTCCCAAGGCTTTAAAAAATTTTCGTTCCGGCAATAGTATCGGCCAGACAAAAAGCATCGGTTCCACAAGCTAACCGTAGGAACAAACTTTCAGTAATAAAATAATATTTAGGCTCTCTAGTTCGAGATCTAAGCATCGCGGCCAACTCTAGGATATTTGTGCTGAATATAAATATATTTTTTTTGTCGTATTTCCCCCCTGATATCGATTCATAGCGGATCGTTTCGGTGCTAAGCCAATGATAGTGCTAGGCATGTTGTTACGTGCTTTCGATTTTGCCTTAATGACAATGGGCTACCGTTCCCTGGATTTTGTGGTTATCCTGCATTCTGTCAGCTTTAGGTGGTAATTTATTTTATCATCCCCATACTGCCTTAGTCATTAAATTGACCAAACCTCATGAACGAGGTCGTTTTTATTCATTATTATTAATGCAGATAGTACCGGCGCTGTTATTGGTGCTCTACTAGGTGGCTGGCTTTACTATATAATTTTCAGTTTGTTTGTTGGGCGGGCACAACAATTTTTATTGTCGCGGTCATTTTAAATACCTGGCTTTTACCTATATATCGTATCTCGACTTGCCGGACACTTGTTCGTGCGGTATGAGTAAAGTTTTTCGCAATCAACGCTTTTTAAAATACGTTCTTACTCTGACTGGCTATTTTATTTTATACGTGCAAGTTATGTTAATGTTTCCAATTGTAGTTAATGAAATAGCCAGCTCACCGACTGCCATCAAATGGATGTATGCCATTGAAGCAATAATCTCTTTAACCTTACTTTATCCAATCGCTCGTTGGAGTGAAAAATATTTTTGCCTCGAGCAACGTAGTTAATGAGTGGTTTACTGCTTATGAGCCTGGCCATGCTTCCGATTGGCTTTACCCATTCACTGACGCTACTTTTTGCCCTAATAAGCCTGTTTTATTTAGCTACCATAACTGCTGAGTCAGCTCGTGAAAAATTAAGCGCTTCACTGGCATCCCCATGCTCGCAGCAGTTATATGGATTTTAGCCGATTAGCCCATACTTTAGGGGAGCAATAGGCTATATTATATCGGATATTGGTGGGATTTACCGACACTACCTTGGCATATCTCTGTTAACCATAATAGGATTATTAACCTTATGGGCCTTGTACCAACAATTTAATCAGCAAAAAAGCCAAACTATCATCTGTAACGATGAATAGTTGCGTACAATTTTGCTATTAAAATTACAGTGGAAAAAAATATGAAGCACTTTCTTGCAGGAGCACTATTGTTACTATGTGGAGTGATTACTGGATGCGATCAATTAACCGAATTCAGTATTAGTGAAGACACCATTAATCACTATCTAGCCAAACATACCAACTATAGTAAAAAATAGGTATTGCTGGACTTGCTAATGCCAGTATCGATCTAGCTAATCTTTTTGCTCGAATAGGACAAACTAAACCGAATAAAATTACCTTAATGGGAGTAGCCAAAATTAAGCTTAAAATACTATTAGACTCAACCCATCCAGAAGTGTCTTTATCTATCACTACCCTATTTTGACGTTACTACCGGTGCCATTTATTTAAAAGAGTTGGCAATTTCTGATCACAAAATTACACCGGAAAAAATGGCTTCAACCATAGTTCCAATACTACCTATTCTTAATAACTCCCTAAAATCCTATTTTGAAAAAATCCTGTCTATTTATTACAATCGGAAAAAAGTAAAGCGGAAGCATTAGCCAAAAAATTGCTAAAGGACTTGAAGTTAAACCGGGTAAATCAGTTCTACCATTATAGAATGAGCAAATTAGCAACCCGTTAGATTTTATTCGTAAATTACAATGTCACTAACCGTCAGTTAGCTCCTCGCGCAATGCAACTAAAGCTTCACACGTTGTTATGGCTAAAATAGCATAAAAATCACTCACAGCATGAGTTTCCACTTGGTTTAAAAATAATTCACTCGCAGGTAAAATAAACTGATCAAATAACTGGATTTGAGTTAATAGGGGATCCTGCACCACATTATCTTCCAACCAAGATGCTGCCAATAACAAAGCACCAAAACGATTAACTTTTTCCGCTGATAGCGATATTCCATTCGACACTAAAAATTCATCAACTGAAGTTGCTGATATTTCATTATATTGACTGATACAGTTAGCAATAGCAGAGTAGGATCAAGAAATAGTTGCTTAAAATCTTTAACTACTAACACTAAATCCTGACTACTAGTAGCTAATTGCGTTAATAATTCATCTTGCTCTAAAGGCCAAGACAATTTTTCAATTGATCTTGAATAATCAATTCAAATAGAGATTTAGTAACGTGATTCTCTGGCGAACGATTAAATAATGTTCCTAGTATTCGGCAAATCACGGAAAATTCATTCATTATTATTTCCAACTTATACTACATATTTAATAATTTTACTTATTAGTAAGAACGATAAGACATTAACAGTAATATCGAATATATTTTCAACAGATTGTTCTTTATTTATCTTATTAACTGCAAAAGAAATAAAAGTTGCAATATATTATTGACGATTAGTCTCCTTTTTCCTATAGTAGCGCCGCATTATTCTAGTATCCACTATATTAGCATGATGACCGGTGAGGTGTCCGAGTGGCTGAAGGAGCACGCCTGGAAAGTGTGTATACGTGAAAACGTATCGAGGGTTCGAATCCCTCCTTCACCGCCATATAAAATATCTTCAACGAATATTTTAGTTCCCTCTGCAAAATTTAAACCATAGAGCCCTAACCGCCATACTGACAAAGATATTGATATAAGGCATTGATGGCCTAACCAACGATTTGGACACCAATCTCGCGCGAGTAAAGTCCACCCACGAGCATTGCACAAATAGGATGATAAATAATATTTTTTGGTGTATGATGGGTAATTTCAACGTACTCAGTTAATTCAAGTAATAACAAAGTCCCGCTCTCCAAGCTTTCGCCATTATACTACCATCAACAATATGTAATGGATGTAATTTAATACCATTAACACCAACCAGTATCAATAATACGAGATATTGTTTGCAAATTTTTCTTAGTTGCTTCCCCTGGCAGCACAACAATTAAGTGCAAACATTTAACCCTTTTTGCACTCAATTCTAGCAATTTTTTGATAGCTGGCAAAATCGTGGCTGCGATTGATCTTTTTCAGGTTTTTATCATGGGATGTTTGTAAACCTAGTTCTAACCAGATTTCTTATCCTTGCTACTGATACTCCATTAATAAATCCAATACCGGTTGCGAAACACAATCCGGCCTAGTATCCACACAAAGTCCAACAATATTAGCCTGATTTAATGCCTGTTGATATAACGACTTTTAAAATAGAAAGTTCAGCATAAGTATTGGTATAAGCTTGGAAATAAGCCAGATAAGGTTTAGCACTATGAATTTTTTATTTTTTGCACAATCTGTTTCTGGATGTAAAATTCCTGCTGTTGCTCATTAGAAAAAGAGGCAAAATTACAAAAGGTACAGCCCAGCCACGCCCTAACGATTGGGGCAATTAAAACCACCATGCAAACTGATCTTATGAATTTTTTCACCATAGCGGCGCTGAAGATCAGCACCAAACATAGTAACAACATCATTTAACTACATAAAATAACAATTAATTGGCGGTATCTAACTGAGCAAAACTTTTCACCAAATCATCGATGGCTTTAACCTGTTCAAGAAAAGGCGCTAATTTTGCTAATGGCAGTGCCGATGGCCCATCACATTTTGCGTTAGCCGGATCAGGATGCGTTTCCAAAAATAATCCCGCTAAACCCACTGCCATACCCGCTCTTGCTAACTCAACAACCTGTGCACGACGACCGCCGGAAGCAGAACCAAAAGGATCGCGGCATTGCAATGCATGAGTAACATCAAAAATAACTGGAGAACCCGCCGATACATTCATCATAACATTGAAACCTAACATATCGACGACCAAGTTATCATAACCAAAATTTACTCCACGATCACAGAGAATAACCTTTTCATTACCTGCTTCTTTAAATTTTTCAACAATATTTCCCATTTGACTGGGGCTAACAAATTGTGGTTTTTTAACATTAATAACCGCACTGGTTTTGGCCATCGCTTCAACCAGGTCAGTTTGCCGGGCTAAAAAAGCGGGTAATTGAATAACGTCTACCACCTCAGCAACCAGTGCTGCTTGCTCTGGCTCGTGAACATCAGTAATTACCTTAACACCAAATGTTTGTTTTATTTCTTGAAAAATTTTCATTCCTTCTTCAAATCCTGGGCCACGATAAGAATGAATCGAAGAGCGGTTCGCTTTGTCAAAAGAAGCTTTAAAAACATAAGGAATGTTAAGCTTGTCTGTCACGGTGACATAATGTTCACAAGTTTTCATTGCCAGATCGCGCGATTCAAGCACATTTATACCACCAAATAAAACAAATGGTAGATTATTTCCCACTTTAATATCATCAATGGAGACTAATTTATATTGCATACTTTTACCCTTTACCCTTTCTATGACAGCAAATTAGTTACAATTTTTGATGATCAATGCAATATAATCTGCTGCCCTTCTATTAAATAAATTTGCATCTTTATTATTTAAGAAACAGGATCTTCTGGGCATTGCTCAACAAAATAATTTAAATCAGAAATGGCTGCATGGTTACATTCAAGATGAGCAAAAGGACTAATTGTTCCTTTGACCCATAAATCAAGCATCTGCTCGGTCAGCGTTTCACCATTTATTGGGTTAATATACCAATAAGTGCCATCATCTCAACGAACACATAGAATAAGTTGAGTCAGAAAAATAATTGGCATCACCGGCAGCTGTAATTGATTGGCGACATCGTCCCCAATGAAACAGACGCCCATTTTCTTGCTATTTCTAGCCAAAGTGCCTCAAAAAGCGAATAAACCCCTATTACACCGCTAAAAAGCCAGTCTCGATAAAATAATTTTAGTAATATAGATACTTGCGTTTCTATATCATCATCAGCTTGTATTGTTTTCCTTGCTTTTACAACCAGAAGCCTAAGTTGTGCATGGACTTGTTCAACGGGAAAATCTGGCCGAATAATCCGTGAAACACGTATAATACTTTCTCTCAGTGGTGCTTTATTAAATTCAAAATCAGCTATGGTTTTCATCACATTTCCATTGACCTACTGTAATACGATCATTACCACCATAATCCTGAAAAGTTACTACCTGTTGATAATGATGACAGAAAAATAACTGCCTTACTTGCCTTCCCTGCAACCACCCGTGTTCGAGTAAAAGCCATCCCTTATTAGCTAAATAGTTCGAAGATTCTTCAATTATCAACTGAATATCAGCCAATACATGATTAGCAGATATTAATGCTGTTTTAGGTTCAAAACGCACATCACCTTGTTGTAAATGTGGATCACATTCATCAATGTAAGGTGGATTACTGACAATCATATCAAATTGCTGAATAGGTAGTGAAGTAAACCAATTACTTTTGCAAAACTTGGCATTATTAATCGCTAAATTATCTGCATTAAGTTGGGCTAGAGTAATTGCGGCATCACTAATATCAACACCGACTATCTGAGCTTCCGGGCACTCTGATGCTAAAGCTAACGCCACAGCACCGGTACCCGTCCCTAAATCTAATATTTTTACTGCTCGCTTATCTGATAATAACTGTAACGCTCGCTCAACTAAGCACTCTGTATCCGCACGAGGTATTAACGTAACAGGTGAAACTTTCATTGGTAATGACCAAAACTCTTTTTCTTCTACTATGTAGGCGATAGGTTCACCTTTAGCACGACGAGCTAATAGATATTCAAGCTGTTGTTGTTGCTTAACGGTTAATTCTGTTTCGCTAAATGCAATAAGGAAAGTCCGTGTTTTTCCTGTTATATATTGCAACAAAATTTCAGCATCACGTTTGGCACTTTCACTATGGCAAAGCTTATTAGCCGCATAAGCTAACCAATACTGATAATTCATTAATCCTGCTCTGATAAAGCAAAGAGTTGATCTGCTTGATATTCGTTAATAATAGGTTGGATCAGCATATCTAATTTTCCCTCTATCACTTCATCTAAACGATAGAGTGTTAAATTGATGCGATGATCAGTAATGCGGCCTTGTGGGAAATTATAGGTTCTGATCCTATCGGAACGATCACCTGAGCCGAGTAGATTTCGGCGCTCTGATGCTTCTGCTTGACGGCGTTTCTGCACTTCCATTGCGCGAATTCGGGCAGCTAAAACCGACAGCGCTTTGGCTTTATTTTTATGTTGAGAACGCTCATCCTGGCACTCAACCACAATTCCGGTTGGAATATGGGTAATACGGATAGCTGAGTCAGTGGTATTAACGTGTTGCCCTCCAGCTCCTGACGAACGAAAAGTATCAATTCTTAAGTCACTAGGGTTAATATCCGGCAGTTCTGTTGCTGGAATTTCAGCCAGAATGGCTACTGTACAAGCAGAGGTATGAATACGCCCTTGAGATTCTGTTTCCGGAACCCGCTGGACGCGATGTCCACCAGACTCAAACTTTAGACGGCCATATACATTATCACCAGAAATTTTGACAATAATTTCTTTGTAACCTCCATGTTCTCCCTCACTAGCATTCATAACTTCAATACGCCAGCGGCGGGATTCGGCATAGCGATTATACATTCTAAAAAGATCACCGGCAAATATTGCCGCTTCATCACCACCAGTACCGGCCCGAATTTCTAAAAAGCAATTTTTTTCATCATCGGGATCTTTTGGTAACAGCAAAATCTGTAACTGTTGTTCAAATTCCTCATTACGCTTTTTCGCTTCTTTCAATTCTTCCTGAGCCATCTCGCGCATTTCAGGATCATTCAGTAATATTTCAGCCGTCTCAATATCTTGCTGAACAACGTGCCATGACTGAAAACATTTAGTTACATCAGTTAACTGCGCATACTCCTTAGACAATCCACGGAAACGCTCTTGATCTGCGATAACTTCAGCATCAACCAGATGAGCTTGAATTTCTTCATAGCGTTCCTGCAATGCTTCTAACTTAGCAATTATTGAAGACTTCATTCGTTATATTAGACCTTACTAAAGGTAGTTTAATTTTGCTCCAGTCCTAAGCTATCTTTTAAAATATTAAGACGGTGAATATCACCATCTGTCGCTGCTTGCTGGAGTGATTTGGTTGGTGAGTGGATCAGGCGATTCATTAACTGATTAGTCAATTGGTTGATCACTTGCTCGCTATCTGCACCATTTCGCAGCGAAGCAAGCGCTTTTTCTGCCATTTCAGCCCTAATTTGCTCAGCCTGACTACGATAATCACGAATTGTATTGACTGATAACTGAGAACGCAACCAATCCATAAAATAAGCACTTTCTTGCTCAACAATAAGCTCTGCCTGAACTGCTGCCATTTTACGCTGTTCCACATTGTGTTGCACAATAGCGTGCAAATCATCAACGCTATAGAGATAAATATTATTCAGTTTCTCAACATCCGGTTCAATATCTCGCGGAACAGCAATATCAATTAGCAACATAGGTTTATTCCGTCGGGCTTTCATTGCCCGTTCAACCATCCCTTTACCAATGATCGGTAAAGGGCTGGCAGTAGAACTAATAACAATATCCGCTTCCGCTAAACGGGTGTCAATTTCAGCTAAAGTTATAATCTCTGCACCAACTTGATTAGCAAAATGTGAAGCGCGTTCACGAGTTCGGTTAGCGATAATCAAACACTTAGCACGATGTTCACGAAGATGGCGCGCTGCCAGTTCGATCGTTTCACCTGCGCCTACTAGTAAAATATGTAATTCAGACAATGATTCAAAAATTTGACGAGCTAGCCTACATGCTACAAAAGCAACCGAAACCGCATTAGAGCCAATTTCTGTTTCCGTATGAATACGTTTAGCAACTGAAAATGAGCGTTGAAATAAACGCTCCAGCTCACTGGATAACTTTTTATAGTGCTGAGATTTAGAAAACGCTTGTTTAACTTGACCTAAAATTTGCGGTTCACCTAAGACTAATGAATCTAATCCACTAGCAACCCGCATCAAGTGGCTAACAGCAGCATTATCCTGGTGCCAATAAACACTCGCTCTAACTTCATTTAAATTTAAACAATGATAGCTGCATAACCAATCAATTAATTGATCTTGCAGGGATTCTTGTGAGTCGACACATAGATAAAGCTCAGTACGATTACATGTAGAAAGCACCACACCACTATGAACAAGCGGCTGCTGGAGTAAATTATCCAGTGCATGTTCAATTCTTTCCGGCCCAAAGGTTAACCGTTCACGTAACGTTATAGGCGCAGTTTTATAGTTTATACCGAGTGCAAGTAATGTCATATTCACTAAATTAAGTAACTAAATGGTTTGTAAACATCTGTTAAGCACACAAAAATAAAACCAATAACTTTAATAATGAAATTTTGAGGTAGTATTCTACTTTATGCAACTAGGCAATTAAAGATGTTAAGCTAAGCAAATGAATAAATCGGGCATTTTTGCCCAATTTTAGTTACATTTACCTTAGTAACATTCTGATCGATAGCAAAAATTAATATCAACTGTTTAAATAGGAAATATTTAATGATACTCATTGCCAAGCAGTTTTCCAGTTTACGTCACTATAGTTGGAAATTTATTCCGCTACTTACTATTTTTTTGACCGCTTGCACTTTCAATCAACAATTAACAACTGAGAAAAATGGCTCAATAACCAATCCATTATGGATAAATCATCAGCAGCAACTGGCCAAGCTGACAAAATTTCAAACCCGTGGCTCTTTTGCCTATATTGGCTCGGATAATAAAACCTATGCCAAATTCTTTTGGCAACAATATACGCTGTCTAATTACCGCCTGTTGCTCAACAATCCGCTAGGAACAACAGAATTAGAGCTCAACGTAACGCCAAGCGTTAGTCAGCTAATTGATAGAGAAGGTAAAAAATATGTCAACAATCATCCAGCACAGATAATTTATCAATTGACTGGTATGGAAATCCCGATTAAAAACCTACCCTATTGGTTAATCGGCTTACCAACTAATGCCTCATCATTCACATTAGACGAAAATGGGCTGTTAAAAACCATCGAATATAGGCAAAATGAAGAAACCTGGCATTTAAACTACCTTGCTTATCATCAAGATAGCCAGCCTAAACTACCTAGCCGTATTGAATTAATGCAAGGTAAACAACGTATCAAGTTAGAAATGGACAGTTGGACGCTAAACGAATGACTTTAACCTGGCCTTCACCAGCAAAGCTTAACTTATTTCTCTATATTACCGGCCGTCGCGCTGATGGTTACCATCAACTTCAAACCCTGTTCCAATTCCTTAATTATGGTGATAAAATCACGATCAAACCACGTAAAGATAATCAAATTCGGCTGCTTACGCCCTTTATTAATCTACCTACAGAAAATAACCTTATTGTTAGAGCAGCGCGTTTATTACAGCGTTATTGTATTGAAATAGACCGCGCTTATAGTCATCAAGGGGCGGATATTTATGTTAATAAAAGATTACCCACTGGTGGCGGTTTAGGTGGTGGCTCCTCTAACGCAGCGACCACATTGATTGCCTTAAATCACCATTGGCAAACTAATATTGATGATAATACGCTAGCCGAGCTTTCCCATCAGCTCGGTGCCGATGTTTCCGTATTCGTAAAAGGTCATGCCGCTTTTGCACAAGGCATAGGTGATCAGCTTTTGCCGGTCAATCCAGTAGAAAAATGGTATTTAGTGGCCCACCCTGGAATAAATATTGCCACCCAACAAATTTTTGCTGATCCAGAATTAAAACGAAATTCAGCAAAACGCTCGGTAAGCGCATTATTACAAGAGCCATACGCAAATGATTGTGAACCAATCGCAAGAAAACGTTTCCCTGAGGTTGAAGAGCTTATTTCATGGCTGCTAGAATATACATCATCACGTCTTACAGGCTCAGGTGCTTGCGTTTTTGCTGAATTTGAAACTGAAGTAGCTGCCAGTAAGGTGTTAAATAAAGCCCCAGAGTGGGTGCAGGGTTTCGTTGCGCAAGGCGTTAACCAGTCTCCTTTGCATACATTCCGCTCTGGGATTTCCAGATATTGAACCATCAATATAATAATATTTTTGGTCGATAATATCTTTATAGACGCAAGCCTGAGGTTTTTTACGTGCCTGATATGAAGCTTTTTGCTGGTAATGCTACACCGGAACTTACTCAACGTGTTGCCAATCGTCTGTATACGAGTCTTGGTGACGCTGCGGTTGGTCGTTTTAGTGATGGTGAAGTTAGTGTACAAATTAATGAAAATGTCCGTGGGGGCGATATTTTCATCATACAATCAACGTGTGCTCCAACAAACGACAATTTAATGGAGCTTGTTGTCATGGTTGATGCACTACGCCGTGCATCTGCTGGTCGGATCACCGCTGTCATTCCCTATTTTGGTTATGCACGTCAAGATCGCCGCGTACGTTCAGCTCGTGTGCCTATTACCGCTAAAGTAGTTGCTGATTTTCTTTCCAGTGTCGGTGTTGACCGTGTCTTAACCGTCGATCTCCATGCTGAACAAATCCAGGGATTCTTTGATGTTCCAGTAGATAACGTTTTTGGGAGTCCGATCTTGTTAGAAGATATGCTACAACAAAATCTAGACAATCCGATTGTAGTTTCACCCGATATAGGCGGAGTGGTACGCGCCCGTGCCATTGCCAAATTATTAAATGATACCGATATGGCCATTATTGATAAACGTCGCCCACGTGCAAACGTTTCCCAAATTATGCATATCATTGGTGATGTCGCTAATCGAGACTGTGTACTGGTTGATGATATGATCGATACCGGTGGTACCTTGTGTAAAGCTGCTGAAGCACTTAAGGAACGAGGCGCTAAACGGGTATTTGCTTATGCTACTCATCCTATATTTTCCGGTAATGCCGTCGCTAATATTAAGGATTCAGTAATCGATGAGGTGGTTGTTTGTGATACTATCCCCTTATCAGCTGAAATCAAACAGCTCAACAAGGTTCGCTCTTTAACCCTGTCAGGCATGTTGGCTGAAGCCATTCGTAGGATCAGCAACGAAGAGTCGATCTCAGCGATGTTTGAACACTAAATAATAAATTACGCTTAGTTAACCGTATTTATTAACTTAATATCACCAAAAACCCTTTGATACTTATCACGGGGTTTTTATTTGCTGCAAGATAATGACAGCATAACCCTAACACTATATAAGTTAATTAAATACGATCAAATTTATTTTGACCTGATATCTTGTTACCTAAAGTAAATTTATTGAAAAAATAGTAACCGTCATGCAATTCACCTATTCTACTGTCATTAAATTTAACTTTTTGTACTGCGTTGTCAAAAAAGGTAAACTATGTTCTTTAATAAAAGCCACTGAATAGTGAAAGAATATGGTAAGTAATATAAAACTGATCGTCGGTCTGGCTAACCCAGGTTCTGAATATGTGCCAACCCGGCATAATGCAGGCGCTTGGTACGTCGAATTATTAGCCAAACAACATAATCAATTACTAAAAAAAGAAAGTAAATTCTTTGGTTATACCGCCAGGATCAATTTGGCAGATAATGATGTTCGCTTACTAATACCGACAACATATATGAATCTCAGTGGAAAATCAGTGTTAGCATTAGCCAGTTTTTATCGCATAAAGCCGACTGAAATTCTTGTTGCCCATGATGAATTAGATTTAATGCCAGGAATAGCCAAAATAAAATTGGGCGGCAGCAATAGCGGACACAATGGTCTTAAAGATATCCAAAATAAGCTGGGAAACAACCCTAATTTTTACCGTTTACGTATTGGCATTGGTCATCCAGGTGATAAAAATAAAGTTGTCGGATTTGTATTGAGCAAACCTACCTTACAGGAACAAAAATTAATCGATGACACCATTGATAAAGCAGTACGTTGCACACCGATCCTGCTTAATGAAGGGGTTAATAAAG
This sequence comes from Candidatus Phloeobacter fragariae, assembly GCA_047291315.1. Taxonomy (GTDB): domain Bacteria; phylum Pseudomonadota; class Gammaproteobacteria; order Enterobacterales; family Enterobacteriaceae; genus Arsenophonus; species Arsenophonus fragariae. Next base: position 19,989 of record JBDPYZ010000029.1, read on the forward strand.
CTATAAACCGGTTACACGCTTTTAAAGAATCGAATTAATATAATTAATTATATCATGCCTTCGGCAAGATCATTTTTACGTGTATAATCATCGACAAATTCATTCATATTTATCAATTAGCGATCCGCGATTGAACAGATAAAAACTAAGGTAACATATTTATGGGATTTAAATGTGGTATCGTTGGCCTGCCTAATGTAGGAAAATCAACGCTTTTTAATGCCCTGACCAAAGCCGGTATCGAGGCAGCAAACTTCCCTTTCTGTACTATTGAGCCTAATACCGGTATAGTACCGATGCCCGATCCTCGCCTTGATCAATTAGCGCAAATTGTCAAACCACAGCGAGTAGTGCCTACCACAACGGAATTTGTCGACATTGCAGGACTGGTAAAAGGCGCATCTAAAGGGGAAGGTTTAGGCAATCAATTTTTAACCAACATCCGTGAAACTGAAGCTATCGGCCACGTTGTTCGCTGTTTCGATAATGATAACATCGTCCATGTTGCCGACCAGGTCGATCCACTAGCGGACATTGACACCATCAATACTGAACTGGCATTAGTTGACTTAGACACCTGTGAACGCGCTATTCATCGCGTTCAGAAAAAAGCTAAAGGTGGTGACAAAGACGCAAAAATTGAATTAGACACTTTGACAAAATGTTTACCTCATCTTGAAAACGTAGATATGCTACGTACTTTAGCGTTAAGTAAAGAAGAAAAAGCCACAATCCGCTATCTCAGCTTTTTAACTCTTAAGCCAACTATGTATATTGCAAATGTTAGTGAGAATGGTTTTAACAACAATCCTCACCTAGATGTGGTACGTGCCATTGCTGAAAAAGAGAGCTCCGTTGTCGTGCCAGTATGCGCGGTCGTTGAAGCTGATATTGCAGAACTAGATGAAGACGAACGCGACGAATTTATGGCTGAGCTGGGTATTGAAGAAGCCGGATTAAATCGTGTGATCTGCGCCGGTTATAAATTACTCAATTTACAAACTTATTTCACTGCCGGCGTCAAAGAAGTTCGAGCCTGGACCATCCCCGTTGGCGCCACAGCACCGCAAGCGGCCGGTAAAATTCACACCGATTTTGAAAAAGGTTTTATCCGCGCTCAAACAATTTCATTTGCCGATTTTATTCACTATAACGGCGAGCAAGGCGCCAAAGAAGCGGGCAAAATGCGCGCCGAGGGCAAAGATTATATTGTGCAAAATGGCGATGTAATGAACTTTTTGTTTAATGTTTGATTCATCTTACCTGATTTTATGACATCTCAACATAATCTATAAAGACCGTAATACCAATTAAAGCCCAGATAATTTGCATGGGCTTTTTTATTCATTGGGCTTAATTTTTTATGATAGCTCTCAATCAAAGTAGAGTACAGAAGCGAGTATAATTACAACCTTTAGGTACCGAAGGTATAACCTCTTTCCCAAAACACCTCGCAGATTTTCTGTCATACCACGCGATATACACAATCTGTCGGATAGGCTTTATCTGAAGTAGACACTTTAGTTTTATTTCCCATAATAATATCGTAATTACAGCTATCAATAAATTGATTACTGGTTCTACATGTTTGCACCCCTTCTAATAAATGTAACTTTTAATACAAGTTTGACATCGATTTTGATTTCAGTAATGATGCCATATCCACATACATTATAGCTATTACATTCAGTTATCCCTCTTAGCGTGTGGTTAAATAATATAGCACCACTTTCAAAGTTACTAATCTGTCTCCTGACGTTATCAAAAATACTCTTCGCTTTATTCTCCTTGATGGACGTTTGATATTCCTCCTTTGCAGAATTAACCATCTCCTGATAACGCGCTGCCGATAATGGAAGCACCATATTTATATAAATAAAGTGTGCATTACTTAAACCTACGATATTAGCCAGTTCTTTTCTACGTTTATCGGCAATTTTAATTGCTACTTCGTGCACCCTGGTGGCAGGCAGACCTGCCGTGTAAAAGTCGTTAGCGCCGAACCAAACAATAAAAAGAAAGTTTTCATCTTTACCCTTAGTGATAAAAAGTCTTTCTTAAAAGCATTTACCTCATCTTTCATGGTAGTAAGTGAGCATTTGTGAGCAATAGAGTGCGGCATACCACCTGTAGCTCCCCCCAACGGCATAATTGACATATAGAAACCGCAGGTCAAAACTTTATCCCCACCCAGACTTTTGAGAAAATGATTGATGCTTGTTTGTTAATTTTTTCGAAATGCTAGGCATTAGCTATCACAAGTGATTCTCCATAGGTAGTCGTCTCAAACATATGATCTGCCCAGTTACGGTAATCACTGTCGACCTATCTAATTCACCGTCATGGCACCGAATGCGCTCGCTAGCTTACCAATAATGGAACTGACCATCAGACCTGTGTCAGATAAGCTGTCGCCGAAAACAATAACATTACGAAAGCGTGTGGGTTGCATTCCTTTTCTCTCTCATTTTAGTGTAATTAAATGGTTTCGTAGATTAAATAAAATATTGATCGTTAATGGTAATAACTACTGACTGAACTGTGGCTATTTTCTACCAGCTTATTTTTCATTTTTTACCACTAGTTTTATACATCCAACTCCCAAAAATTGAGTGACTTTATCGGATAAATAGAACTATTACGAAAAAAACCGCTAACCATTGCCGGCCTTTTACACTTTAGTTAAGTAACAATTCTCTCAGCCAGACAAGCGTGAACTGGCAGGAGATATGAAGCTGTACTTTGAACCCTGGCCTCTATGTCAACAGCTGACAAGCGGTTGCTGAAGCGGTAATTAAAGCCATGATAGTGGAGAGCCAAGTCAGGCAGACTGTAGTGAGAATCAGTCAAAACGCGAGGTATGTGGATAAAAAAGATAAGTAACGGATCAATGCAGTGATGACAGGCGGCTATCTGCCATCACTGCTAACCACGCAACTAATAGGAGTAGTCACGATAGCTAAAGCGATTATAAAGTAAAACAAACCCCAGACGACAAAAGAACTGACTATAAAATCAAGACGATATGCACTCGGGATTCACCTAACTAATTAATTACCTGTAGATTTAAGGAGTTCTAAATATCTTTTAAGCTATGTTCAAGTGAATCTTTATGATCGATAAATAAATTATCATAATCCACTGGTTCAGTGGATGTTTCTTCAAATATGAATATGAAGTTTTCCTTTATATCATCCAAGAATTCATCTTGCCTCATTTCAATCTCCGACCTTCTTATAAAGCCGATTATGTTTTTTATTGGCTATATGAACCATTATGATTTAACAACTACCTTAATTTTTCCCTTGCTATCAAGCACTTTAAAATAATTTTTATGGCTACCATTTAAATAAAATCTATCGCCTTTTTGATATATTCACCGACCTTACCAGAAGCCTGATACACACTCTATCACTGATAAATTTGACTGGTTTTCTGAGATTTTTTCTTAATTTTATGGCCGTATTCTATGCGTTTACCATTCAATTTTTTGCTGCTATTAATCACATCATAAAGCAAAAAACCTACTTTAATGTTTGCTGACGATACCACCATTACATACTCATAGATAAATATAAAATAGATTAAATAGTTTCTGTTTGCTAGCCAAATAAATAGCGCCCAGATCCTCTGAGCGCAATTCAAATAAAAATTCTATTTTTAATTATTAAAGCTCATAGGCTAATAAGGCCTTATGGCAGAGCTCAGAGCGAACACAATCGCCAATGGTAAATGTCACGAGGGAAACCAAATCATCGCAATCAAAACGTCGTAACGCATCTTCCAGACCAGAAATGATCCCTAACGGTAAATCACATTGGGAAATGTCACCATTGACAACTGCAGTTACATTTTCTCCTAAGCGAGTTAAAAACATTTTCATTTGATTGGCTGTTACATTCTGAGCTTCATCCAGTATTACAAACGCGTTTTCAAATGTTCGGCCACGCATGTAAGCAAAAGGCGCAATTTCTACTTTACCTATCTCAGGCCGTAGACAGTACTGTAAAAAAGAATGACCCAATCTTTTGGCTAAAAAATCATATACCGGCCGAAAGAAAGGCGCGAATTTCTCTGTCATATCACCCGGTAAAAAACCTAAATCCTCTTCTGCTTGCAGGACCGGGCGAGTTACGATAATTTTATTTATTTCTTTATTAATGAGGGCATCAGCAGCCATTGCAGAACTAATAAATGTTTTACCACATCCAGCTTCACCATTTGCCAAAATCAATTTTTGCCATTTAATAGCTTCGATATATTTTTTTTGTGCTTCACTTCGAGGAATGATGGGAGAAAAATCATGAGTTTCACAAGCCATACCAATGGTTTCAATACCTGTAAAATCAACAAAAGATGCCACATTATTGATCTCTTTTAAACGAGACGAACGGCTTTTTTTTCTTAAAGATCTTCTTAATTCTCGGCGTTCTCTAGTTGCAGTTTTCTGTCTACTCATAGTTTTACCTTTCGGTAGTCTATATTTCGATGGTAATAATATTTGAATATCTACACAAAAAAGCTATCTAAAACAGAGAGTTGACTCCAATCTTATTATTTGCATGAAAAAACCTGATACAAATTTCTCCATCTTGCATTTTATGGATAATTTATAACCGGTTAACGATTGAAGAGTATATTTTAAGCATTTTATCATCTATAACCCCTATGTTAAACATCATCAAACACAGAACTACGACTACAAAACATCCTCAAGAACCTAATATTATTTTATATCCATTAATTAACTATAAAAAGTATTTTAACATCTGCGATACAAAAAATATTGTCGATTATTGCTTACCTGTCAACTTTATTGTGCAAACAAATACCTTAAGTCACTTGATTGTTTATAAATAGCAGCAGTTAATAAGATCAGCTTGATAATATGCTATTTGTTTGATAATAAATGTTTTTTTATGGTCGCTGGCAATTTTTTGCTAATCGATAACCTGCCGCAATAACTGCCTGCTTATGTTAAAAAACAACACTATTTTTTGCTGATAAAATCTTATATCCCTGACAATGTGAAAAGTGGTATATCTGACTAATTTGGTTACCCTTAATCACTGCTGTAAAATAATTGTTCACCATATCAGAAGTATTACTTTTTGTTTTGATTATTTTTTGTCTATTTCAGCAGTTACAACTGACAACCCGGCTGCCTTATTTCTATGTCCTAATTGCTAGGTTAATTCACTAGTCACAAAAGGGTTATGATGCCCGGTAATTTTTTCAATTCGCTCATTTTGCAACTTTTCCAAACTATTAACCGGAAATTGTCGATCCTAGGCAATTAGTAGCAGTTGTTGTTACTTTAACATATTAAGATTATATCGGTCATACATATAAAACATAACACGGGCAACCTAACCTTTTACTTCATTTTAGGCTCAAAAATACGATTTTTAAAATCCACCCGGCTTTGACATTGGCCATAAGGAAATATAAACTGAGGATGACAGTTGGCATAATTAAAGTTACTCCTATAACCATTCACTTCACCAATAGAAAGCGCAATGTTATATAGATTAGCTTCCATCACGCGAAAAACAGAATCTGTCATAATACAATTCTTTTGACTGCCATTTTGCCAACATTGGCGCTGATGACCAAATACCTACGCCGGCACAACATGTTCCCACTCTATCTCCTGAGCTCTGTTTATTTGTTTTCCGACTCGGTAACCATCACTACTTAAGTTCTACCCAACCACCACTTTTTCCCATCCATAGCCATCCGCAATAGAGTGTTTTTTGATTTCCGGCAGTTTGGTCAAAGTAAATTTTATTACGGGCAATTTTTTGCTTCATTAAAATTAGTTAGGAATAGCCGATATATTGAATGGTGCATAAAAAACTACCATCACGGTAATTATTACCGTTGAAAAATGAATTAATTTCAAAATTAACGTCCTGGTTAAAATTAATATATAAATAGATCATTTTAATCATATTATTTTTTCATTATTATCGACAACTGTATGAAAAAAATAATTTTTTTATCTTATTTTATATGATGAATATCTATAAAAACCTGATCTTTTTTTGTATAAGAAGATAATGAACTATTTAAAATAAATTAGATAAAAATTTTCATTTGGAAATAAAATGAATACATTAATAAAAACCTTAAAAGAAAAATTAATTAATGTGGCTAGAAAACATGCTCAAGAAAATAATGTTAAAGTCATTATTGCTAAATTTTCAGAATATGAGCTTAATATTCAAATCATAATATCCGGTGAACAACAATTTAATATTACCTTAAAAATTAAACCCGTGGACGCTTACTATATAGCCATAACCGAGGAATAGATAAACTAGCAGATAAAGCGCCAACCATAAATAAGGTTTTAATAAGATGTGTTACTAATATCTCAAGTAACTCAGCGTTATAACCAAAATGAGCAATTTTTACTAACGATATCATCGCTATATAAGCACTTATGCCTGGAAACATAGGAATAATCGCCGCAACAGTAAACACTTTTGGATATGCCAGCCACCAACGAGAGCATTGTATACCAATGATGCCAATTAAAATTCCCGCACAAAAACTTACCAACTAAATGCTAAAACTCATTCCCATCAGTATCATACGAAAACCATAACCTATAGCACCGAAGCAAAGCACAATATTTTAACGCCCATACTGCTACATTAAAGACCATGGCGAAGCCGGCGGCAGGTATTGCATCTAATAACATTTTTGCAATTAAGGTTAGTAAAATATTATGCCCAATTTATTAATCCCCAAACAGCCATAGCCATGGTTATACCAATACAAGCCGCTAATATGTCAACAAACTTGCCATTGCCCAACACGCTAATCCAGTATAATATGACCCTTTAAACATATCTGCCACAGAAAATTTATTAATGGAAATCCAGGAACTAACAGTAAAACACTGGCTGCCATAAAAATTGTCGATGCATTTGAAAAATAAGGAATATTTAATACAAAACCAGATACTATGGTAGCCACAAAGGCGCTAATACCAAAATTAATCAATGGATTCATATATTGGGCAGTAAGAATTTGTCGAATGTACATTGAATCGCTGCTAGCAATAAAAGTGACAACGTAACCATCTCAGCCCTTCATTCAACTTACAAAAACAGCCACAAGATAATCCGATCATGAAAAGCAGTAACCAACGAGGATAACATAATGGTTTTATCTCTGCTAAACGCTGTTGACCCTTACCGCGATCTAATAATTTATATTCAGCAAATATCACCGTGTGTTGAACCTTAGTCACCACATGCATATTTATGCCATCATCAATATTTTACGGTTAGACGCCATATAACGACCGCCAATTACTCTTGTTAAGATAATCGCATTAGAAGATATTGCATATCAACTTGATCCGCTCCTAAGGCAATGCCTAATCGAGTTGATAATTGCTCCACTAACATACTTTCAGCACCGTGTTGAAAAAACAGCTGAACACATTGAATACAAACCCGAATAATTTTTCTTTGCCTTTCAGTTTCAGTATGATAATTAGATTCAACATATTCTATTTTGTGGCCTATACCTACAGAATTTTATTAATAGTAAGAGTAATAATAGCGAATCAAGTTGTTGCCCATATCAGACAACATAATTAATAGCGCTCACTTTAGCTCAAAATTAGCAATACTTTTTCACAAAAAATCTAATTTACAACGACTAATAACTACTGCTATTTCTTTCATTCAATATAATTAAAATTAAAAAATTATATGATTAATTTAATCGCAAAATTAACTAATTTTTTTATATGACAATAATATTAGCTAACGCACTATCAATATCGAAATCGCAGCATTATAACCAAGCAAATGCATGACAATATTGGTTCAGCGGGGCCAACTATTATCAAATCAGTTCCTATTTTTTTCTAATTATTTTTTGAACTTTCGATGGTTTTATTAGTAAAATTAGCTAATAAATCATAATGATAACTTATTGAATAACAGAGATATCAGGGACAACATGGAAGAAATGCAATTTAGCATCGGATAATTTAGCAATATAAAGCGCATGTTTAAGTGCTTTTTTATTAGTTCTTTTTCAGATATATCAATTGGAACGAGAATTATTTTATACATATTTACTACTTCAAACGATAATAACTAAATCTTAGTTTCCTTCATCATTAATAAAAAATTTTATCAAATATAAGATACTGTATTAAAACCATAAAATTCATAAAATTAGCAGCTAAAATCATAAATAATTTACCTTTTAATTTTGATCATTCATCGTTATCTTGCCACTAGTACAGAATTTTTTGCATAACGTACACCACCCGCTGCCGTCGAACCTAATAGATTAGTTGTTATCTTGGAGCCTTTTGAACCAAGAATGCTGATATCAGCATTAATTTCTTCGGCTCGACTTACAATTTCATCACGCGGAGAGCCAAAAGCAATGGTAGACTTAGGCGATCTGTAGGCAAATCATCGGTTCAGGTAGATTTTGCATATCATCTTCTTCTTTTAGTGTGGAACGATCTTTTATTTCCATATATCCCAATGCATAAGCATTTATGATTGCTGATGAAATAGGCAATACATGGATAAAATTTAGTTTAGCTCTTGAAACTTTAGCAAACTGTACTGCCTGTAGTATAGCTTTATTAGTTAGTTCTTCTTGGCAATATCAACAGCCACTAAAATGACTTTATACATACCAATCTCCATCTAAAAGTTTTTATTTCAACGTTTAAAGTATAAGATAAAAGTAATATAATAATTGTGAATATCTTTAATATTTTTATCTAAACGATAATAACAGTTCCACTTATCAGCACCCCTGTTTCGTATTACCACTCTTGCCATTTAAATGTTCAACACAATAGCGATAGAGTGATATTATAAAAATTAAAATCAAATAGTTAATATTAGATTAAACATATTATTTAAATTAAAAAACTTGTATAAAGACTTATATTAAATTCCACAACTGTGTAAAATGCTGCTAATTAATTATTGTTTTATTCTTTAATTCATTGATGCAAAAAAATGACAAATGATTGTTCCAGTACTCCTGATACGGAAACCATTGCGACTGAAATTGGCTGCTTGAAAATTTTCCTAACCTATATATTAAAAGCACTAAATCAAGCTGATGCGGGAAGAGTGATACTCAATATAGAAAAAGAAATTCTTACCACGCAAGACTCTAAACAAGCAGAAGTTTTTTAAACGAATAATGGAACAAATCAAAACTGCCTATCGAAGTTAATAAAAAATCCCACCTCATTAGGTGGGATTGGTTATTTTATCGATTAAGATAAGTCCCCATACGTAAAGCTTCAATGCGTTTATCAAGGGGGGGATGAGATAAAAACAACTCACTAAAAGATTTAGAACGGCCGTTAATACAAAAAGCCATCATACTGCCCGTTTTCTGCGGTTCATAACTAGTTTTCAAACACTGTAGCGCCGCAATCATTTTTTCTCTACCCACTAAATGAGCCGAACCAGCATCTGCGCGGAATTCACGATAACGCGAGAACCACATAGTAATAATACTGGCCAAAATACCAAATACGATTTCTAACACCATTGATACCGCAAAGTAAATCATTGGATTACCCTCGCTACTTTCGCTATCATTATTGTTATTTGACAAAAATCCAGACGCCAGCTGAGCGATGATACGCGAAATAAAAATGACAAAAGTATTTACTACTCCTTGCAGCAAAGTCATTGTCACCATATCACCATTAGCAATATGACTGATCTCATGAGCGATAACCGCTTCGGCTTTATCACGATCCATACTTTCTAGCAAACCTGTACTAACAGCAACCAGTGACGCATCACGACGAGCTCCGGTAGCAAAAGCGTTAATATCTGGTGCATGATAAATAGCAACTTCTGGCATTTTAATGCCAACTTGATCAGCCTGACTTTTGACAGTATTTAACAACCAATGTTCCGTTTCTGTTGTCGGACTTTCAATTACTTGTCCCCCAACAGAACGCAATGCCATCCATTTTGAAATTAATAATGAGACAAATGAGCCACCAAAACCAAAAAGACCAGCCATAATCATTAACCCTGGAACGCTTTGTCCCTGAATACCAGTCAAACTCAAAATAATCCCAAATACAAACATTACTGCCAAGTTTGTAAGTAAAAACAAGGCTATTCGCATCATAAAAATTGCTTTCCTTTATTAATTAACAACGATTAACATTAAATTAGTAACATAAATAATGCTTTTTTACTATTTTTCAAGCCCTTTTATTGTGCAGATATAAAAAAATCTACCTAACTTTACATTTTACAAAAAAACTAGCACACGCTAGCATTTTTATTTATTTTAAAATAACAATTTTTTATATAACTTATTGTTTTCTATAAAACCACTATAGTTAAAAACTATACAAAATAACCGCCATCGGGTCAATTATGGCTTCATTTTTTTCTTAATGAGTTAAAATTATTTGTTTGGCTATGCAAAAAATCACTTAGCTAATCAGCAAAAGAATGTAATATTCATATTGTATTAATGACTTATTAAATTATTAATAATGATCCTAAATAATATTAAATATTTTTATATAA
>JBDPYZ010000030.1:0-29766 GCA_047291315.1 Candidatus Phloeobacter fragariae
TGTGTTATGTGTTATGTGTTATGTGTTATGTGTTATGTGTTATGTGTTATGTGTTATGTGTTATGTGTTATGTGATTTGAATAGTTGTGGCAACGATAAATGCGGTTTGAACTGTAGCAAAATTGGCACAAAATATTAATGATAATATGTTCTATTGGTTGAAAATAATTCATGATTAAAATCTTTTGGGCTATCTCCATAGGTTCTGTGCTTGGCGGTATCTCACGCTAGCTTTTGTCGACGAAATTAAATCCATTAATTGCTTTTTTACCATTAGGGACTGATTTCTCAAATGTCATTGCTAGTTTTGTATTAGGTATTGCTTTTGCTTATTTTGCTAACCATTATACTCTATCGCCTGAGTGGAGATTGATGGTAATGACCGGTTTTTGTGTTGGTTTATCAACTTTTTCTACTTTTTCATTGGAGGTTATGCTCTCCTTTCAGCAACAGCGCTACTATAATGGATTTTGGGAAATCTTAATTCTGTGGTTAGTACACTACTCGTAACTTACCTTGGGATACTGGTTTTACCAAGTGATTCAGAATCCGCTAGCATCTGACAATTTTCGCCCATATAAATTGCTTAAAGGCACTTTTTTTCTGCTAAATCTAACGCAAAATAGCTCAAAATTAGATTAGCGCCGGCCCGTTTAATGGCACCTAATGTTTCCAAGGCAACATCGATTTCATTAATTGCGCCTGCTTGAGCAGCAAATTTAATCTGGGCAAATTCACCACTGACCTGGTAAGCAGCTAATGGTAGTTCAGTTCGCTCACGAATATCACGAATAATATCTAGATAAGCACCAGCTGGTTTTATCATTAAAACATCAGCGCCTTCTTGTTCGTCTATCAATGATTCTCTAATTGCTTCATGGCGGTTCATTGGATCCATTTGGTAACTTTTACGATCACCGGTTAAGCACGAACCTGCGGCTTCACGAAAAGGCCCATAAAGGTTAGATGCAAATTTGGTTGAATAGGACATAATGCCGGTATCAGTAAAACCAGCTTTATCAAGGGCATGACGGATTTCCATGACTTGCCCATCCATCGCTGCAGAAGGCGCAATAAAATCAGCGCCGGCATTTGCAGCAGTGACTGCTTGTCGGCCGAGATTTAGTAATGTTGCATCATTATCTACGCCATTACTACCTAGAACTCCGCAATGGCCGTGAGAGGTATATTCACAGAAGCAGGTATCTGACATGACTATCATATCGGGTACGGTATCCTTACAGGCCTTTGACATACGAGCAACTAAACCTTGCTCTTGCCAGGTATCGCTGCCTTTTTCGTCAAGATGATGGGAAATACCAAATAACATTACTGATTTGAGGCCGGCTTTAGCAATCCGTTCGATTTCATAAGGTAGCTTTTGTTCTGGAATACGAAACACTTCAGGCATACTTGGAATAGGCTGATAATCTTTAATTTCTTCTTCAACAAAAATGGGCAATATAAGATCATTCAGCGTTAAAGTTGTTTCTTTAAATAAAGCGCGAACCATTTCTGTTTGACGTAATCGTCTTAAACGACGAATAGTTTGCTGATGTTGCACACCTTCTCCTTGCTATTGCCACATAAATTATAATTAATCGTATTATTTTTTGCCTAATAATGTTTGCTGCATATTATAAATGTTATTAACTGATCTTACATCTTTATTGATAGTGCTATTTTTTTATAGACGCCATTTTGTCTTATTGGCTGAATCCTAAATAAAGGTAAATAATTAATACGATTATTGCGGTGACAATAGCGTAAAGTATTTGCGTTCTGATATGTTCAATATGATCACAATGGGTTGCCATTGAAGCAACGATGGCGTCGCTAGAAATTGGTGAAGTCATATCACCAAAAATCGAACCGGTAATCGCTGTTCCAATCATTAACTCGGTAGGCTAAAAACCAGATAAAGGAGACTAAAGTACCAAACATAACAGCCCAGTAAACAGAAGTTGAGCCACTGCCTTTAGTGAACTGACCATGACCAGTGATATAAAGAGCGATAGGTACCATTAAAACAGTTGCTAGAATAGGAATAAAAAAGTTCAATACAGTGTGAGTTGCTGGATGATTGATGACTTCTTCATCAGAAATGGAAGATGGTTGATGAGATCCATGTTGATTGGCAATGGTCTTTTGTTCAGTAATTTTCATTGGTCCCCATGAATAATCGGTAAGGATATAAAATAGTACTGAGGCCAATGATAACCAAGCCATAATATTATATGGCATAGTCGTAGCGAGGATTTCGAAAGGTTCTCCTGAAATAAAACCTTTAGAGATTTGTACGCCAATAACACCCATCATGGCAGCTTCCCAACCATTGAGAATGACCGAAGAACATACAGAGACACCAGATATTTGAATAATATAAGCCATTTTCTCTGCGGAAACACCATAATATCGGGCAATATTTTTAGTGGAAGCGCCAGCGATTAATTGATTAATAGAATTTTTAATAAAAATGATTATTGAAATAAACATGGCTAGTAGTTGGATTGCTTTTTTATTTTTTATTAAACGTGTTTTATTGGTTAGTAAATACACTAAACTTCTAATACCGCCGATGACGCTAATTAACCGTATAATTCCGCCAATCAATAAAATAAAAATAATGGTTTGTGTATTGCCGGCGGAGGCAAAAGTATCAATAATTCCAGTAAGTGTTGCTTGAATGCCTAACAAAATATTGTTATCGTTAATAACGGTATAACCAACTAAAATACCTATCAGTAACGATAAAATCACTTGACGTGTCATTATTGCGAGTATAATAGTGATAAGAGGCGTAATTACTGTCCAAATTCTGTAGTCATTCATTGCTATACCCTGTCTCTAGCTGAGTATTCAAAATTAAGTGCTTGCTCTAAATCGTTAAGTAGATCATTAATATCTTCTATCCCTATGGATAAACGTAATGTTGTATCATAAATGCCCATTTTGACTTTTCATCTTCTGTCATAGCGGCATGGTACATGGTTGCCGAATGATTTACCATGCTTTCAAACCCACATAATGATTCGGTCAGAACAAAATATTGCAATTTGCTGGTAATATTTTTTACGTTATCTAAGTTGCCCTTAATTTTAATTATAACAACAGCTCTACCGGTTTTCATTTGCGTCTGAAAAATATGATGCTGCGGATTATCTAGCAGCCTTGGATAGTATACTTTTGTGATATTATGATGGTTATTTAAAAATTCGGCTATTGTCTGTGCATTAGCACATTGTCTTGTCATTCTAAGATCTAAAGTTTTTAATCCCCTTAATGCTAGATAAGCATTGTAAGCATTGAAAGGAGAAGCAATAGCACCGATGGTTATTTTAAGAATATCAATTTTATTATTTAATTAGTGATGACGGCGCAACCGATTAAGTCTGAGTGGCCGCCAATGTATTTTGTTGACAACATAACTATATCAGCATCTAATTCAAGGGGTTTCTGATTTCAGGCAGTGTCAAAGGTATTATCGACACAGGTTATAATGTTTATTTTAATATTTTACATTATTAACTTACTAAAAAATGGGATTGATGATAATTATAATAGAAAATAAAAATATTATAAATTAAAGAAAATATATTTTTAATAAGGTTTGTATAACTTATTCATATTTTTTGACGAAAATAAAATATTGTTAGATTAATATTTATGTGGCTAGGATAATAATATAAAATTATTTTTCATTCATTATATTAGATAAAATAGTAAAATTTCAATTTTTTAGTATTAAAATACATTAATAATAATTAATAATAAATTAAAGAAATTTTTAAATTATCTTAAAAGTAAAATTATCAGTTCCACTAATAGGAAAGTAGTCATTTGATTGATAGTTTAAAGTGATAAGGAATGCCTAATCCATATAAAGTGGTCGAAATATTAATTATTAAAATTTAAGTTTAGTTTTTTGCATAGGAAAAATTGAATGATAACGAGAATTGGATCATTAAAAGATATTGAATTAACTAGTCGCAAACAAAAAATTGCAGCAAACATTAAATATATACTTATTGGTATAATTTTGTATTGGAAGAGATAAAAGTATCTTATGTCTATTTTGTGTAAAAAAACAAACTTAAAAAGAGATAATATCATTAAAAATATTTAATAAAATACTGTGTTAGGCAATAAATTAATATTGAGTGTAAGTAATAATAAATTTATAATGGTAGATTTTATTTGATTAATATATTTAGAATAAAAAATTATTATCAAATAAAATATTAAAAAATAATGTTTTATTGTAAAGGTTAAAAAATATTTATTATTAGATAATAAATATTTTTATTTTTAGGCTATCAATAATGCACAAACGGATCGATAAAAAAAGATTGCACAATTGAGGTAATATGACTTTAATCTTTTCTTGTAATAGAGAACTATTATACTTTTTATATGTTTTATTATTTAAAGCATCATACTGATGCTTGTTTCATTAGCGGAGTTAAGTAATGGAATTAAAAAATTTAAATTTATTTATATTAGTGGTAAGAGTTGTTTAATCTTCAATTATTTTATTTAATGTAATTAATAAAAAATTTGTATAATAACAGATAGTGTAGTGCAATTTTATTATGTATATCCTTTTCAAGGATGGCTATTAATTAGACTATTAAAATAGAGTCGCAGAGAGGATGCTTATTATTATACATCGAGATTTAGTATTTAAATTTTTAGTTTATCGATTACATTGTGATGAAATGCTGATAAAAAATGGAAAAATTATTGCAATACCACCTAAAGAATTAAGGGCATTAAGTTGTTTAGAGGCTAATAGTAAAAAGATTATAAAGAAAGATGATATCGTTGCTTATGTTTGGCAAGGAGAAGAAGTAAAAGATGAATCGGTTATTTGATTATAGCCATTTATGGTAGAGGGTATTGCTTTAATGATGATGTAAGACTTATTGATTTAAACTCAAAGAATGATTATCTATATGGAACTCCTAATCATGATAAGAGGCAAAGTGGACATTATATGCAAAGTATTGGCAGAATATTACCTGTATTTAAATAGGGTATTTGTTCTTCAAATTCAATAAAGGATAGTTTTCAGCGCTTAACATTGAACATTAAATGTAAATAGTCATGACTTGGTTGTGATTTTTGTTTAATTTTAAGGTTTAATGGGATCGTGTTTTTTGCTAGAAGCTGGTTTCATGTTAAGAAGCAAGTTTTGTGGCAGGGTAAATCTATGTGGATAAAATATGACGAAATTTTATTAGGAAATCCAGTTCTTTATTATGTTATTGCAGTAAGTAAAACAGGACTTAGCATTAGCTCAAAAGAAAATCAAGAAATTTGCTATTTTGATATTGAAGAGATTGGAATCATGATGATTTTACCTTCTAAAATAGATGTTCTATCGGATGAAATCAGGTTAAAGAAAGGAAATATCTTACATTTAGCTAAAATGCAGGCTTCTATTGATAAAGCAAATAATCAAATCCATAATTTTAAGAATAATCATCTTTCTGCTTTTATTAATTTTAATTTTTATACTTATAAAAAACAAAAAAATCTTGAATATTGGTTTTTGAGTTAACAAATTAATAAAGAGAAAGATGCAGAAAGGTTTTTTTTATTACGCCAAAATGAAGAATATCGTATTGTCAGTTTTCTACTTGAAGGATCGATGTTGGAAGGAAACCAAAAATTACATAAAATGAGTGTAAAATATAAATTATCTATTTCTTACTTTAGAAAGCTAGCAGGAAATGCATTAGGTAATTCTCCTAAAACTGAATTAAAAAAATGGCGGTTAGTTAATGCGTTATTAAATTTAAATGATAAAAATTAAAATGTTACACAAATAACTTTTAAATATGGTTATTCCAATTTGTCTCATTTTTCTGATGAAGTGAAGAGTTTTTTTGTGATAAGTCCGAGCCGGTTAAAAAAATACTATCAAAAGAAAGGATCTAGTGTTACCGATGAAGAGATTACAGATAAGAAAAGATAGCAGTATATTAATCTTTTTTGTGTTTTTAAATTTCATATTATTATCAAGTTCTAAAGTAGTATCAGGGAAAAGTATCGAATCAGGTTCTATCTCTAAAAATGAAACCATACTTGGTGTTTTTGATGCTTTATCTTCGGTTATTAATAAACCAATTGTAGTTAGTCCGCTTGTTGTTAAAAAGAAAATAATTGACGATTTTGATCTTAAATATCCAGTTGATACTTTAAAAGATATTCCTCAGCAGCTTAATTTGATGTGGTACGATAATGGCCAAGTAATAATATATATTTGTGATACACTTGAAATGCGTAATACCGTTATTACCTTACATAATACGACAATTCAATAGATAAAAAACTTTTTAAAAGATTTTGGTCTGTATGATGAGCGTTACCCACTACGTTCAGGTTGTAACAATAGTTTATTTTATATATCTGAAACAGCAGTTTATATTGAGACAATAATTAATACTACACAGTTTTTAGATGAAGTTACTACAGGCTTTGATGACCTAGAAAAAATAGCAATTGTGCCATTATTATAATACATTTGTAGAAGATCGTCATTATCAATATAGGTTTAATGATATTCTAAGAATGGCATTAATAATAAATAAATTGATGGATGATTTAAGTAACAGTACTTTAAAATTAAAAAATAATAAGCTAAAAAAAAGTCAAGATGGGTTAGTTAATCGGAATAACAATTCATCTCTAATATAAGATTTATCGTTAAATAAAGGTCCAGTTTCTATTATATCTAATCCTAGTAATAATAGTTTATTAATAAAAGATAATAAAAAATAAGTAAATTATTTACAGAAGATTATAGAACAGTTAGATATAATAAAAAGGCATATAGAGCTATCAGTATGGATTATTGATATAGAAAAAAACACTTGATCAGCTAGGTATAAAATGGAGTGGTGGTGCAAATATTGGACAAAAGTTAGATATATCGATAAACGCAGGAACAAGCACTATTGATGGGGTAGATATATTTGCATTAACAAGAAATAA
Source organism: Candidatus Phloeobacter fragariae (assembly GCA_047291315.1). Lineage (GTDB taxonomy): Bacteria > Pseudomonadota > Gammaproteobacteria > Enterobacterales > Enterobacteriaceae > Arsenophonus > Arsenophonus fragariae. Next base: position 7,000 of record JBDPYZ010000030.1, read on the forward strand.
GAAAGCAAATATTTTTTTTAGGCCAATGGGGCTAACACAAAAAAAATATTCCTGCAATATTTGATAATAATCTAACTTTTTATACCAAATTGATTGGTGAAAGAGTGACAGATTTTAAAAATGTTACTTATGGTACCGACATTAGTGTATTACCCAGGTTCACTATTGATAATAAAATAGAAATAATGATTACTGTTGAAGATGGTAGCGGCAGAGAGCAAATAACCGATCATTTACCAAAAATAGGACGAACAGATATTAGTACTATTTTTTTTTTTTTTTTTTTTTTTTTTTTTTTTTTTTTTTTTTTTTTTTTTTTTTTTTTTTTTTTTTTTTTTTTTTTTTTTTTTTTTTTTTTTTTTTTTTTTTTTTTTTTTTTTTTTTTTTTTTTTTTTTTTTTTTTTTTTTTTTTTTTTTTTTTTTTTTTTTTTTTTTTTTTTTTTTTTTTTTTTTTTTTTTTTTTTTTTTTTTTTTTTTTTTTTTTTTTTTTTTTTTTTTTTTTTTTTTTTTTTTTTTTTTTTTTTTTTTTTTTTTTTTTTTTTTTTTTTTTTTTTTTTTTTTTTTTTTTTTTTTTTTTTTTTTTTTTTTTTTTTTTTTTTTTTTTTTTTTTTTTTTTTTTTTTTTTTTTTTTTTTTTTTTTTTTTTTTTTTTTTTTTTTTTTTTTTTTTTTTTTTTTTTTTTTTTTTTTTTTTTTTTTTTTTTTTTTTTTTTTTTTTTTTTTTTTTTTTTTTTTTTTTTTTTTTTTTTTTTTTTTTTTTTTTTTTTTTTTTCTGGGACCCTAAAAATAAAAGTTTTTTAATTGGTGGTTATACTTTGCTGATAATGATTTGGTATTAGAAAAAAAGTTAAGAGATGAAATGGATACACTATTTGATTTAATCCAAAAAAGAAACTGACTTAATAGGATTAAATAACATGTTTGATCCTATTAAGTCAAATGAGTGTGAAATTGCTATTAATTACATAGCTTAATATGCTGAATTAATAGATGATGCTCTAAATAAATTGTGTAAATTTAATGCAAACAGGATAGAAAGTAATATACTTATCGAGCTTCATATTGAAGAAATTTTCTCAAATATAGCCAAATTGTTAGAAATTTTAACAACACTGATTATTAATATTAGCAATAGTACAGTTAATAAATTAAAGGATGATCTTGAGATCAATCGTAAACGAGCGATGGCTAATCAAATAGAACTGAAACGCAAATCTGAAGAATAATATGAATAACAGGTACAAAAAGCCGAAGAAACTCAAAAAGTAGCCAAATGTGTAGGGTTATGGCTATTGGTGCCGTCGGTGTTCTATTTGGCGGAGCTGGAATCGCTTTAATGGCTGTTTTAATAGCATTATTATCGGTCGTTTTTATAGCTGAAAAAGCGACAGCTCGATCATTAACTGATAAGATCATGAGTCCGTTGATGGAGGATGTTTTTATACCATTAATGGAGATTATAGGTAAAGTTGTTGATACGATATTGGAATATATAGCACTTGGTAGTTTATTAAAAGAGATCGATAAGGCAGCTGGCACTGATTTTTATTGGGAATAACAAAAGGCATTGCAATAGCGGTTGCTGCAGTTATTGCTTTAGCTTATGTGGCAAAATTTCTTTTTGAAAAAGTGTCACAAACTTTCATCAACTCAATTATGCAAGTCGCTAAGTAAGCAATAAAGAAAATTATTCTTAACGCAGTAAAGAATATTAGTAGTCAAACTTCTACGTTAGTAAAAAAATAATTAATGAAATTACTAAAAAGTTAGAATAAATTGCTAGTAAGATTTTAGTGATGATGGAAAAAACGACTCAGTATGTTAATAAGTCTGTATTTAAAAATATGAATCTAAATACTCCAGAAGAAATTCATCGTTTGATGAAAATTATTGGAAATAGATTAGCTATGAATAATCAAGCAATTATGTTTATCAATACAGCAATACAAGGAGGATTAAATATTAATGTTTCTAGTTTAGGCTTTAGCTGCTTTTAAAAACTCCATACTGCGTTTTTATCAATCTACTATCCTTAATGTTACGAATGTAACAGCGGACTAGCGCGGCATTGAAACTGATTAATCAGGACGTAAAAGCATTTGAAGAAGTTATTTTTACATGTTTTGAATAACTAAAAAACATCTATATGTTCTGAAATTGGTAATAAGTACCGTATTAATATTATGTTTTTTAATTAGTAAATGACAATAAATCAAGTAAGAAATAATATTACCATTTCCCTTTATGCGCATGTGCATGCTATATTTTTAATGGCATAGCATCTGCATGTCCAAAACTTCTTTCAAAAGCAGCAATATGACAAGGTTTACAAAATCGACAAAAGGATTATCGTTCGTGCATCACATGTTGAATATCGGCAGGATCCCTGGCAATAACTATATCTAAGCAGAAGAGGGATATTGATGGATTATAATGTTTTCGAATATAGTAGTTGTTGGTTAAGAGCTGATTTTCATCTACATACTTGGGTGGACAAAGAATTTATCTGTAAAGGTGAGGATAATGACTACCTAAATCAATATGTGTAAGACTTGGTTGATGCAGGTACAGGTATTGGCCTTGGGGTAAATAACCAACCATAACAAATTTAATTTAAAAGATTTTAGTCTCTCAGAAAAAAGGCTAAAAAGAAGGAATAGGTTTCCTGTATTGAATTGTCCGCAAAAGTTAGTAAGTTAGGAGTTTACATCTTAGTAATTTTTGCAACAGTTCCAATATAAGATTTATCGAACCGTAAAATTTTTACTAGAATGAATAGAAGTCTTGTTGATGTTATATAAACGCAAAATTCCTCTACAGGGTAAATTTATTAATCTTATCGATTAATTTTAAGCTTTATCTGCTTGGAAACCTTGCTATTCAACTAAAATAATCACTCACTATTAATGCGACATAACTAGTTATAATGATAATTCAATTGATATATATGAGTATTAAAATTCAAAAATAACATATAATAATATGTTTAGTTTATATATTTTTAATTTATTTTTTTGACTAAAAAATTATTACAAATAAATAATATTACACTATCATATTTTTACTCTAACAGAAAATAAATATATTATTAAAAAACAAATATGTTATTGAAAAATAAATTACTCCTCGGGGGAGGATTAGCCATCTCTGCTGGTTTTATGTTAAGAACGCTGGGTTTAATTACTGTTGGATTGATTAATTTAAATTTAAACTTTTTTCAAATGAGTTTTATCAGAATGGAAGGTTTTTTTAATCTGTTTATTAGTTAGTTTGTATAGGCAGAAGTTTAAATTAATTAATATGCGACAGTTTTTTTCTTATTATTGGTTGGATTAATTTGTCAGGCATTAAGTAGCTATGCACTTTCCGAGTCAGTAAGTAATATTGGTGGAAATATTACAATTGCATTAATGTGTACAGGACCAATCTTTACTTTTGAATCGTATCCTATTTGCTGAAGTCCTACAAATAAAAAATGTGTTATTAGTCATAGTTACCATTTTGGATCTGATATTTTTAGTGACTGCCAATCATATCCCACCAACCTATAAAACTTAGGGAACATTTGGCTTGGCTTAATTTTTGGTATTATTTCTGGTTTTTGTTACGGTTATTTTCCTATTCTCGTTCGTTACTTAGAGGGGGCCTCTTTAATTATCGTTAACTATAGCTGTCGATTTGCCGCATTTTTCTTACTTCCATTACAAGCAGATTTATTAATAATCAGCATCTCAGTTTAAATCTTATGTTTTGGATCGCTTTATTAATTTTTATACCTACGATAATTGCTGATTTATTTTATGTTAAAGAAATACATATTTCAGGAACGTTAATCGCATCTTTATTCGCCTTAGTCTAAGTGCTGGCAGAAACTATTTATTCTGTAATGATCCAAGAGGCTAACACTAACTTTAGTGTCTATGTATTTTTTGCATAGGTCTTTCTGGACTGATTATTAATAAAAATTTCACAAATTAAAAAGGTGTTTATATGCCAAATTATTTTAACCAAGTAATATTCTTTTTTAATGAAATACATAATTAAATATTAAAAGATGCTGAACTAAAACAACAAAAATTATCAGAAATAAAAAATTTTTAAAATAACTTAGGCGCAAAATTTCCAGGTACAGCGTTTAATTATATTGACAAACTAAAATCAATTCACGATAGTCCGTATTCAAAACAACAGTTAATAACTGAAGCTGCTAAACCTTTTGAAGGTCCAATCCAAGTTGGATCAAAGAAATCTTTATTTAATATGATCCCTTAACCAAGCCCAGAAGCAACAGTAGCAGCTTGGGCTTCAACATATTTTAATGTTAACAGTCTTATGGGCATATTTGGTGGAAAAAGTCTGTTAGTGGAACAACAAGTAAGCCGTACCATTGGTCATTGGCTAGGTTGGAATGAGGCGATGGAAATTTCATGTAGTGGTGGAAAAATAACAATTTTGTATGCACTTAAATCTGCTATCTCTAGACTTTGTCCTGCTTCAATTCGTGATGGTTTGCAGAATAATTTAATTATCCTATATATTAAGGGGTGCACTATTGCGTAGAACATGTTACCAGTATGATAGGCATAGTAGCAACTAACTGGTGGCGATTAAAATCTGACAATGAGGCAAAAATTACCGCTAAATCCTTAAAATTAAAATTAAAAGCTGCATTAAATAAAGGTAAACAAATAGCAGGAATCATCTGTTGTGGCGGTACTACAATCAACTTTAATTGTGAAGATACCGTTATGATTAATACTGTGGTTGATCAATTCGTTGTTGATAATAAACTTAATTACAGTCCTTCTCTGCATCTAGATAGTGTTATTGGTTGGTTATTCTTTTCTCTGATGAATCAATATGAAGATCAACTAAAGATTAAAATTAACAATGATACGATTGCTAATAAAGTTCAGATGGTATTAAAAAGATTTCAAGGTCTATCTAAATTTGATTTTTTCGGTGTTGATTTTCGTAAAAATGGTTTATGTCCTTGTTCCAGTAATTTTTTCATCAGTAAAGATCGTAGATTTATGGATGAGCTAGGAAATGAGACCTATCAGTATTCTGAACAAGATTTTCAGTATGTTAATTTAGGTGTTTATAGATATACATTAGAAAATACACGTTGAAGTCATGGGATACTCTCAAGTTGGGTCAATCTAAAGGAAGACAGGGGGATGGGATAATACCTTATTTTATCAAAGTCGTTTCACTCTAGAAAAAAATGCAAACAATAAGCTATTTATCAATTCTAAATGAAAAAACGTTAGGATAGGAAATGGTCTTTGATATGAACTTTTCTACCCATATTGTTAATATATTTGGTGGCAAGGATAAAACAAATTTTATAATTTATTGTTGGGAAATAAGTAAGTTAGACTATGACATTCCTTTTTTTAGTATTGTTCCTAATTACCGTATTAATAACGAAAAAGATAAGGTTACTACCGGTTTTCTATCCTATGAAACTGTTATCTGAAGATGAATGGTTAGATATTCTCGGGCAACTAGAACTATTGGTAAACGAATTTGAGTATAAATCGCAAAAAGATAATCAAAATACACACAAAACAACAACAACGCTTGAGGCATCAATTCGTTAATTAATATTGTTCACTCAACAAAAAAATAAAAAAGTTAAAAAATCGTTATTATTAGCATAATTGATTTTTTAATTTTGATTTTTACCTTCATATAGAAAATAAATTATGATAATTGAAGAACAAAAAGAAGATATTTTTATATATATTGAGAAATGGTGTCGTGAATATCAAAATAAAGTAATTAAAAATCAAAAACAACTTTCATTAATTGATTTATCTATAGGAAATCCAAATTTATCTCCAAATTAAAAATGAAAAAAAATTGTGTTCTGCAATTCAGCAACAAGATATGCATGGTTATGGTGATTTCAAACCTGGGATTAATCAAAAACTAAGAGCTAGCTTTAGCCATTATTTTAATCGTCGTTTTATTTCTGATGATCTATATACGATTGACGCAGAAAAACGTGTAATTGACTTAGCAGGAAGTAAGGAAGGGATTTTTTTAGTTTATTTTTTACTTACGGCAGGCGATACAGTATTAATACCTAATCTTTCCTATTCAGTTTATCATAGCTGTATTGAAAAATTGGCACTAAAGTTGAATTTTTTCCAGCAATAGTAAAGGACAGCCAGTTTTTAGTTCAATTACTGCAGCATAATTATCAAACATAAAATTGATGGTGTTATGCTCTGGTAACCCAACGACAGATAGTATAGAAGAGACCGTGCTAGATAAAATATTAATCATTTGCTGAACAACATAAGCTGACCATTATACTTGATCGCGCTTATGCTGAAATATAGTTTACAAACACACCGCTTGCAAAAAATTTATCAGGTTCTATTTTATCTCGTCCTAAAGCACTTAAGCGAGTCTTTAAATTGCATAGCTTAAGTAAATCTTGTGGTATAGCTGGATGGAGGGTTGGTTTCATCGTTGGCGCAGAGTTAATTATTAATAAACTTAAATCCATTCGTTTTAATACTAATTTTGGACTATTTTTGCCGATCCAAGCTGTTGTGGCAGGTATGTTGGATTCTTTGGAAGAAATTGCACAACAAAATAGTATTATTTATGAACAACGTATAAATTACTTCATAAATAAATTATCAAAAGCTGGTTGGAATATTGAAAAACCCAAAGGTACTTTTTTATTTGGACAGCATTGCCAAAAACAGTAAAAACAATGTCTGATCTTACTTTTTTCAAAGAATTACTTGATAAAACTGGGGTGTTAATTTCTCTCGGTAGCGGGTTTGGGTGTGCAGGTTCAAATTATCTGCAATTTTTTTAGTACAAAATGAAGAAAAACTAAAAGATGCTGCAACCCGAATAAAACGATAATTTAATATGATAGCGGTATAAGTGGAATGATAGGCACTGTTGCAAAAATTTGAGAATGATAGATCCAATAAGTCCATGTGATATAGCTTTTATTTTGTCAAACCTGATTACTATTGGTTTAATAAAGTTAAATTTCACGGCATTAAATGCCGTAAATTCGATGTTTGGTAAACCTTGTCAACGCTGAGATTAGCACGGTTGTCATTTTCATTTACTCGTAAGTAGATCAGTTCAAGAAATTATACTAGTGTTTTAAGAGCTGGAATATGGATTGAAAAATTATTTGAAAATGTAATTAAGTAAAGAATTATAGAAAGTTATCATGGTGCCCGGAGGCGGAATCGAACCACCGACACGAGGATTTTCAATCCTCTGCTCTACCGACTGAGCTATCCGGACAATAGGGCGTATTAAACCTGATTATAATATTTTCGTCAATTAAAATTATTGCAATAAGCTTTCTTATGCTTTTTTTTCAACAATTTAAGTAGTGGTATATAAAAATTGTTCGAAGCTTTTTCACCAATTAGAAATGCTATCCTTTATAATCAGGGTATCAACTTAACGAAGTAAAAAGATTATTAACGATAATTTTTCTGTGCATTATTTACCTTAATCAAATCATTACGTGATTGAGCTGCCAGCTTTTTATCGTTATGGAATATTCTTAATCACTACCGGATCTATCATTATAGGCGGTAATGATTGCATAGCGACGGGAGGTAGCATTAGTAATTTAACTTAGATAAGTGTTTTGTCACAATGATAAATAGGCGGTTCCCAGATCAATACTATTGGCGGGATCAAATAAATAATTACGGCTTGGTGCGCCCGATTTTCCTTGGACACGAAAAAGTCTCTGCCCGTGGTGTTTGACATCATCCGCATTAAACCTAAGGCATCAGAACGACTAACAGCGTAAGGATTAAAACTAGATTCTATTGCATAATTGTTAGGATCAACGATTCATCAACGCCATATTTTGCCGCTGTCTGACGGATATAAGGTAAATATTTATGAGCACGTTTATGCAGGTGATTTGGCATTAATTGAATAATTGACCAGATAACGTGTAACCCTGACTGACGTCGCTGTAATTTATTTTCTAATAATAGTCGTCGAATTCTGTTGCTCGCCATTCTCAGCGGATCGGTTGATTTGTGTGATCAAGTACTTGTCCATATAAAAATGGCTCTTTACTGATAGCGATATTATTAATATCAGAATAAGAGATTAATGGACCTGGATCATCACCTATTAATAGTAGTAATAATTGTTTTTTAAGTATTCCTTCGGCTCTACGCCAGCGATAGTTTCAATTGTGATGCTGACGCTATCAAAATTAATATGGCTACGGGTTTGGTATTGGTCAGTATATTTGACATAACTTTTTGGTCCAGCAATCAGGACTTCCTGAATTTCCCAAATATTCTCGATATTGTGAGCAAATTGCTGAACTAAAATATCAAACCCATTAGTATCTTTGACGTATTCAGGATAAAATGAAACTTTTTTTACTGGAGCAAGCTAACAAAAGTTGGACAATGATGAGAGGGAGCAGCAGCTTTTTCATATCATTCACAGTTTGTCAGATAAAAAATTATCAGAATGGTAAAGATTCTGATGGGGTTAACAGTTATTTTTCAGACGGGGTATTATAGCCTTCTATATGAATTTCTTTCCCCTCAAACAGAAATTTCACCATCTCTTGCTCTAGTAGCTTTCTGTCTTCAAGATTCATCGTACTAAGTTTTTTTTCATTGATCAGCATGGTTTGTTTGCTCATCCATTGCCTCCAGGCTTCTTTAGATATTTGATTAAAAATTTGTTTACCTATTTCACCGGGATAAAGCTGAAAATCTAAACCTTCAGCTTCGCGTTGTAAAAAAGTACAAAAAATAGCTCTAGTCATTAAGTGATCCTCAGAACGGCAAAGTTAATTTCTAAATTGTTTAAGTAAGTTTTCAACCGGTGATGCTAAGCCAATTTTTATATCTTGCTGTAAGTTATACCAAAGTCCTTTTGTTTCATCCATGCAAGCGGAAAATTGATTAATAGTGACATAAATAGGTATAACATCTAAATGAAAATGGCTAAAGGTATGACGAAATGTAATTAGTTGCTCTATTTCGTCATATATAATACCTGAATTATTAAGCCATTCATTTAGTGCATTAAGCGTATTAAATTGTGGAAAAATAAATAATCCTCCCCAAATACCAGAAGGAGGGCGCTTTTCTAACCAAATTGAATTTTCATATTGTAGAATCAAAAACCAGCCACTTTTGGCGGGAATTTGTTGTTTAGGCTTTTTTGCTGGAAAATTTTGCCAGCTATGGTTTATAAAAGCATGGCAACCTTTTTGTAACGGACAGAGTTCGCATTTAGGTTTACTACGACTACAGATCATAGCGCCTAGATCCATCATCGCCTGATTAAAATATTGGGCATCATTAGCAGGGGTTAACAGGGTACTCACAGCCCACAGTTTGTTTTCAACTTCTTTTTTACCGGGCCAACCTTCAATCCCATAGTAACGAGTAAGAACCCGTTTTACGTTACCATCCAGGATTGGAAAATGTTGGTTTTGTGATAACGATAAAATAGCGCCTGCGGTGGAGCGTCCAATGCCAGGAAGTGAAATAACTTGTTCGAATTTATTAGGGAAATGGCCATCATATTTTGCAATAATTTGTTGTGCTGCTTTATGTAAATTGCGGGCTCTGGCATAGTAACCGAGGCCAGTCCATAGGTGTAAGATTTCATCTTGCGAGGCATTGGCTAAAGAAGTGATGTCAGGGAAATGGCTAATAAATTTCTCAAAATAGGGCATCACGGTAGCAACTTGTGTTTGCTGCAACATTATTTCAGATAACCAGACGTGATAGGGTGATTTTTCTCGTTGCCAAGGGAGGATTTTGCGCCCATAACGATGATACCAGTTAAGTACAGCATGAGAAAATTGCAGTGTATCCATAAAAAAGTCTTTATCCTAAACAGTTTTTATAAAAAGTAGGTTTTGATATGAGCAGTGGTATCACTGATAGTTGTCTTTTTCGCTGGGAATATTTATTTTACTCTTTAGTCAGATATTAGCTTTGGTTAGGCTTTTTATTCTGTCAATCAAAGTAATGCTTTTTACTAGCCATTTTCATATTCAACTGCTCGTAATATAATTGTCTCTATTATGAATAGTATTAATTAATAAAAATAATCTCAATACTTATGATGAAAAATGTTATTACTCCAGAAGTTAATGAAGAGGGCAAAGTAATACGTCGAGTTCGTAGCTTTGTCCGTCGTCAGGGGAGATTAACCCCTCGTCAGGAAAATGCGCTGCAAATGTTATGGTCTAAGATGGGGGTAGATTTTATCGGCCAGTCTCTATCATTTGATTCACTATTTGGCAATAATGCGCCGGTGATCCTGGAAATTGGTTTTGGTATGGGGACATCGTTAGTTACGATGGCAGAACAAAATCCGACTAAAAATTTTTTTGGTATTGAAGTCTATGTACCGGGAATTGGTGCTTGTTTGGCAGCGGCGAAAGAAGCTAACCTAAATAATTTACGGGTTATGTGTCATGACGCAATTGAAGTATTGGAGAAAATGTTGCCAGATGATTCGTTAAATGTGGTGCAACTTTTCTTCCCTGATCCCTGGCATAAAGCAAGGCATAATAAGCGTCGAATTGTGCAGCAGTTCTTTGCTGAGCTTGTTTTACATAAATTGGAATTAGGTGGTATATTTCATATGGCAACCGACTGGCAGCCTTATGCTCAGCATATGTTAAATTTAATGGGTGAAATCAGTGATTATCGAAATTTGTCAGCAGCAGGAGATTATGTACAGCGACCCGCTTCGCGACCGGTAACTAAATTTGAAAAGCGTGGCCAACAGTTAGGCTATGGGGTATTTGATCTTATGTTTGAGAGGATAAAATAACGTCTAAGCAGAGTAGCCGTCGTTTACGTAAAAAACTACATATAGACGAATTTCAAGAGGTTGGTTTCTCAGTAAATTAATTTTTTTCTGCTAAAACAGCTATTGATAAGAGTGATAGCATGGTTGATACCTTTATTATAGAGTTTATTCAACCTAATGGTTTAGCGATGGACGCTAGTGGTTCTTTAGACTAGACTCGGAAGGTTTGATTTCTATGGAGAAAACTGGCAAATGTACAGAAGAGTATCGTAAATTAGTAGAAGAATGATTAAAAAATTAAGGTATAAAAAAGGTGGTTACTTCTGAATTATTTGATATTTTGTGGGATTAATCAGTTTTAAATATTATTAGGCAGATTATTGTTACTAATTGCCTTTGGATTGATTTAATTTGTCTAAACGAAAAGAATTAATATAAGGGGTTATTTAATCGACATTTAATGGTTACTTTTTGGGAGTAAATAATTTTATCAATAAATTATCTTACTATAAGAACTGTATTTTAGAAAGAATCGTTTATTATTAAATAATAAATAAATGGGTATATTAAAGTTTTAAATGTAATTTTTATATCTTTAAATTGAAGATGGTTAATCAGTAAATTAGCAAATCTTATCTTATCTTATCTTATTTTTTATTTTCATAATAAATGAAGAAAAAGTTAAATTTATATTAAATAATTTTGCCGATACTGAATGTTGAGTGGTTATATTTTACATTATAAGTTAAAATTTTATTATGTTTTTTTATACTTATAGTAAGTGTAGGCTGTTTTTTGTCATTAATTTAAATAAGTGATATTTTGGAGTATAATGGATACTTGATAATTATGAGTTTTGAAATTAATTAAATTTTTTAATCATTAATTGGGTGAATTTTAAGCATAAATAGAAAGGCATAATAAAAATTAACCTAATAAATAGATTATATTTTTATTATGGTAAATTATAGGAAATAAAAATAATATCGGATAGTATTAAGATATGAAAACTTTAAACATAACGCTTTTTGATAGATTACTCATAAATATTTTGCAGCAGATTCCTGCCTTGATCGGACAAGGAAAAGTTAGCAGAAGTGCCGAATCACCATTTGGCTATGGCTGTTTGTACTGTAGAAGGAAATATATTTTCGGAAGGTGATGCATATGAGCGTTTTTCTATTCAGTCAATTTCTAAAGTACTTGGCCTTACACTAGCCATGACTCGTTACCGGGAAGCTGAAATTTGGTGTCGAGTTGGCAAAGAATCGTCAGGATTACCTTTTAATTCATTGGTACAGTTAGAAATGGAAAGGGCATACCGAGGACTCTTTTTATTAAGGCCGTGGCTATTATTATCACTATATGTTGCAGTTTCGGTTTAGCACACCTAAACAACGAATGCTGAAGTTTGTTCGTTTACTTACTGGTTAAACGGATATTAGTTATGATAACCAAGTGGCGTGTTGGGAAATGGAGTATGCGAGTCGCAATGCAGCGATTGCCTATTTAATAAAATCTTTTGGTAATTTGGTAATTTCAAGAGTGATGTTTTAGTAGTATTAGAAACTTATTTTCATTATTGTTCACTAAGCATGAATTGTATGGAATTGGCCCAATGTTTTAATTATTTAGCCAAATAATGGGTGGATTATTAAATAATGATGAGATTATTACACTAATCCAAGTCCGACAAATTAAGGCCGTTATGATGACTTGTGGTATTTATGATGGTTCTGGTGAATTTGCTTTTCGATTGGTATGCTGGGTAAGTCAGGTGTTGGCGGTGGGATTATTTGTGTGGTAATTAATACTTTTACAGTCGCTGTATGGTCGCCTGAGTTAAACAAATCAGGGAACTCTTTGGCTGGTTGTGCTGCCTTAGAATTATTATCGCAATGAAATAGGCCGCTCTGTTTTTTAATATCGATGGCAATAAGGTGGCGGGTTACAGGAGAAAATATGTTACGTATTTTACTAATGATTTGCACATTACTGATGACGGCTTTTACTGTGGCGAAAGGGCATCAATGCTCTGTAAATCTTAAAGATGATATTATTCTTACTAAACAGCATATACAAGTAATAGGTGCGAATGGTTATTTGCAGATCACTCCTGATGGTGATGTTACCTTTAATGGTAAAGCATTGCCATTGACCAGGATGCAGAGAGAACGAGCTATTGGTTATCAAACAGAGGTTCGTAAGGAGTTGCTGTGGATAAAACAGCATATAGTGCAGAAATTAGCTGAAGCCAAACAAATATTCGATAACCTAGTTGTTTGGGTGATGGGACAGGACAGTCAAGTAAGAAATCGTTTAAATATTCTAAAACAGAATTTGGACAAGCAGATTGATAAGGTTATCGAACAACGCGCCGATAGCCTTATCTTCCATCATAAGATGTTAGAAACTATTGAAGCTGACAGCCGTATTTTATTAAATGAAAGTTTAGGTGGAATGTTGCAAGATAGTATTAATGAAATGGGGGGTAAACAATTATTGAGCGGTGGTAATACAAATAAATCACTGCAAAATTTGCTAGACGGGTTGAGCGGATTACAGCAGGATTTAGAATTAGAAGGGAAAAAACAGGAAGATAATTTTCGCCAGTTTGGTCAACAGGTTTGTCGCAAAATTGCCCATATGGAGCAGCTTCGTATTGATCTATTAAATAAGTTGAAATAGTTTTTTAAACTATTAGATATCTTATTTAACCGCACAATTTAACTCAGTCATTGTTAGATTAAGAGCTTAATTTAATCGCGACTTATACAAATCAATAAAATTTAATCTGATATTTACCTGTTATTATTGCAGGTATTAGTGCAGGTTAAATTTGCAGCAAATTTTTCCTGCTTGATTTCAATGAAGTCCTTTAATCAGAAAAGAGTAAAATCTGCAGGCTTGTTAATTATTACTATGAAAGATTAATCAGCTGATAAAAAACAGGTTATAGCCTGATATATCTATTCTATTAAATAAAATAATCTATTAAAGATAATAATACTTATCGTTAAATAGAAGGTTTTTGCTAGTGATTAATTTCAATAAGAAAGGCAGCACTAAGTATTAATACTTAAATGATAGGCTTGTTATATGAAATAAATTACTAATAAGGTTTGGCTTGAGAGCTTGAATAGGATTGTAATCCATGTCTATCGAACTGAAATTAGATAATAGTCACAGTTATAATTTAAATAAAAGTCGGCTTAGCCGTGTTGTGAATGCAAAGTTATTGTCTGAAGCTCAATATATGGGGTTGTGGGATCGGATTAAAGATTTTTTCAGGGTGGAGAGAAGCGTCAAGCAATAGAGATATTATTTAATTAAATTAAACAGCCACTACAACATGGTGCTTCGCCGAATGGACAATTGATGAAATTTGAACAGTTATTTCGTCTGGCTAAACCTGAACGACAAAAAGATTTTACTGTTAATGTTAATCCACTGAATAATCATGATAAATGGGATTATCGACTACAGATCGCAGAACATAATATATATATCAAGCTAACCCGATAGTTGATAACCCAAATATTTTTAATCTTGATAGCTATATTGAGGGAAAGATCCAATGTATGGGTGATAGTCTGACGACACAAAACCAACTTAAGACAAGCTTAGATGACTCCAGGTATAGCAGTGAAAATTTTTGTTCAAACGAAGCGACTTCTGATCTAGCTATATTTATGGCATGTTTTAAAGAGGGAAGTTTAGCGTTTTCTAACAGGAGTGCTACCAACGGTGAATTTAGAAGTGGTATTTTAAAAAATGCATTCCAAAGTGGTAATTATGGCAATTTACGTGAGCTACGTTTACATGGTTATCTTACAGAACAAGATATGTTGCTACGTTATGCGGCATCGCTATATAAACATGACCTGACTGAGTTGCTGGCTGCAAGTAATTATAGTTTGTCGGATCCATAAATTGTGCAAGTCCTACATGAACGAACTATTGGTAATACAACATTGGCTAAATTATTTTGTATTTCTTAACTGAATATTGATGTGTAGCCGTGATTGATAGGGTTATTTATTATCAGTTAGCGAAGCATAATTCTGTGTTGCCATTTACATCCCATGTTATAGGGATGTAGCTAGCTTTATAGGAATAGAGTTAACAAGGAATTAAGAAATAATTTGCCTTGCTCGGTGATTTGCCAACTCGAATTTGTTTCGGTGATATAACCTTGTTCTAGCGCGTTATCAAGTTGACGGCGAATGCTACTTTCCTCCAAACCAGTGTAATTAATAAAATCCTGTCTTGGGACTGCCTCAAGTAAACGAAAACGATTCATAAAGAATTCAAAAGGTCTATCTGGTTGATTCACTTTCTGTCGCTGATAAAGATAGTCACTAGACATATAACCACGGGGATGTTTTGTTTTTATTGTTCGTAAAATACGACCATCGGCAAAAGAGATTTTTCCGTGTGCCCCACAGCCAATCCCTAAGTAATCGCCAAAACGCCAATAATTTAAATTGTGTTGACACTGATATCCCGGCTTGGCATAACCAGATATTTCATATTGTTGATATCCGGCTTTATTAAGTAGCTGATGCCCTTGAGAGAAAATCTGCCATAGCGCATCATCATTAGGAAGCACCGGTGGGCAAGAGCCGAAATGGGTATTCGGTTCAATCGTTAATTGATACCAAGAAATATGGGGTGGAGATAAATTAATCGCTTGCCGCAGATCAGAAAGTGCTTGTTCAAGTGACTGATCAGGTAAACCATGCATCAGATCAAGATTAAAACTGCGTAAATTTAATGCCTCCGCCAGAGAAGCTGCTTGAATAGCTTCTTCTGGGCCATGTATTCTGCCTAATTTGGTGAGTTTATCGGCAGCAAAACTTTGTACTCCAATAGATATCCGATTAATTCCAGCTTGTTGATATTGGCTAAAGCGATCAGCCTCAACGGTGCCAGGATTTGCCTCCATAGTGATTTCGGCATCGGGTGCCAGTGATAACCTTTGACGAATACCATCAAACAAAGATTGCATCGCCTTAGCGTCAAGTAAATTGGGCGTACCTCCACCAATAAAGATACTATTAACTTGACGACCATTTATCAGTGAAACGTCAGCTTGAAGATCGTTTAGTAGATGTGTGATATATTCTTGTTGGGGGAGCTCACCTTTTAGTGCATGTGAATTAAAATCACAATAAGGGCATTTTTGCACACACCAGGGGATATGAACATACAGGCTCAATGGAGGTAATTTAAGCATTAGTTAAAGATCCTAATAACATCCTTAATGCTTGCCCACGATGAGATAGCGCATTTTTTTGTGCTTTGGTTAATTGAGCTGCGGTAAGTTTCAGTTTTGTGTCATAAAAAATCGGATCGTAACCAAAACCGTTGCTACCTTTAGGTTCATGGGTTAGCACACCTTGCCATATACCGTGACATATAATCGGGGTTGGATCGGTAAAATGGCGCAGATAAACCAGTACACAATTGAATTGAGCTTGGCGTTGATTATCAGGGATATCTTTCATAACGGATAATAGTTTGTGCAAATTCTCTTCGTCAGATGCATTTTCACCAGCAAAGCGAGTAGAATAGATACCAGGCTCACCTTTTAGCGCATTAACCGAGATGCCTGAGTCATCGGCAATGGCAGCTAAACCAGAGATTTTTGCCGCGTGGCGTGCTTTTAATATAGAGTTTTCAATAAAAGTTAACCCAGTTTCTTCAACAGCACTGATAGCTAACTCAGTTTGGGTAATCATATTTAAGTTACATTCTTTTAGCAGTTCAGAGAATTCACTTACCTTGCTGGCATTACCCGTTGCTAATATCACTTTTTGCATGAAATTTGCTCACCTTTACATCAAATAGCCAACTGAATAGAGTATGCTGGAAATAGTCGGATCAATAAATAGCAGAATATCCAAACGTAGATAATTTAAAGCGATCAAGATCAGCATGACTATCATGGCCGAGAAGTCCAACCCACCCATAGCAGGGATGATCCGACGAATAGGTGACATCAAAGGTTCGGTTAATTGCATAAGCATATAATCAATAGGATTACAGCCTTGGCTTATCCAACTAAGAATAGCTCGAATTAAGATCAGCCAAAAAACTAATTTGCCGGCATAGGTTAATAATTGAATAAAGCTAATAGGTAATAGTGTTATGCTGATTAAAGTGAGCGTATTTGTGGCCCACATGACAAAAAGAATATTGCCTACGGTAAAAATATAGGCGACTAATAAAGTTGCTGAATCAATCGCACCAATAGCAGGAATAAAGCGACGCAATGGCCCTACGATCGGTTGAGTGGTTTTGACCACAAATTGGGAAAATGGATTGTAGAAATCCGCTCTGACCCATTGCATCCAAATTCGTAGCAATAAAATAATAATGTATAGTTGAATAATGGTTGGTACGATAAAAGTTAAAAATTGCATTTAATTATCCTGATCGATCAAAATTGTTTTTCCATTTCTTCAGCGTGGCGGATTGCGGCACGCATTGCGTTGGTGACAATTCGAGGTAAATTAGCTTGATAAAACTGCTCTAACGCTTTAGCCGTAGTCCCACCTTTAGAGGTTACTTGTTCTCTTAGTGTCGCGAAAGAAAGATCTGATTTGCTTGCTGCTGCCAAGGCAGCTGAACCTTGGGCGGTATATAAAATCAGCTCTCTTGCTGTTTTACTATCAAAACCAAGTCGTTCGGCCTCCTGTTGCATTGATTCCATAAATAGGAAAAAGTAAGCGGGTGCACTACCAGTGACGGCAATAATATCATTAATTGCGGATTCGTTACTCAGCCAGAAAACCTTACCGACATTTGCCATTAGTTCTGTGGCAAAAGTTTTATCATCTTCTGATACTGAATCCATGGCATATAAACCACTAACACCTTGGCCAACCAGAGATGGAGTGTTGGGCATAATACGCACTAAATTTATGTTAGGTGCGAGATATTGTTGGTAACGTTTCACCGGAATTCCCGCGGCAATTGACAAAACCAGTTTACTGGTAAAATTAACCTTTTCTTTTAGTGGTTTACAAACAGTTTCCATAATCTGGGGCTTTACAGCAAGAATAATAATATCTGCATGTTTGCTTGCATCACTATTGTCGCTTTTTCCGTGTATACCATATTTTTTTACTAGTAGATCGCGATTTGTGGCTGTGGGTGAACATGCCGTGATGTGATTTGCCGGATAGCCAGCTGAAATTAATCCTGCAATAATCGCATGAGCCATATTCCCAGCGCCGATAAAGGTAATTTTTCGCTGTTGCATAATATTACTCCTTTTACTGATCGCCTTGATTTTCAAATTGATTAATTATCGGGAACCAAAAATAGCAGTGCCAATTCTTACTAATGTTGAACCACAAGCAATTGCAATATCAAGATCAGCTGTCATGCCCATTGAAAGTGTATCGATATCTGGATATTGTTTTTTTAACTGATTGAATAAATTTTCCATACTGCGAAAAATTGACATCTGTTGGCTCAGTTCATTATTTGGTGCTGGAATTGCCATTAAGCCACGTAATTTTAAGTTTGGTAATAATACAATTTCAGGCGCTAATTTATCTAACTCTTCTGGCGCGATGCCTGACTTACTTATTTCATCACTAATATTAATTTGGATCAGTACGTTTAGCGGAGCTTTATTTATTGGACGCTGATTATTTAATCGTTGTGCTATTTTTAATCTGTCAATAGTATGACACCAATGGAAATGCTCAGCTACCAATTGGCTTTTATTGGATTGTAGAGTACCGATAAAGTGCCATATTAAATCCTGTCTGTTACTAAAATATGCGATTTTTTCTATCCCTTCTTGCAGATAATTTTCGCCAAACTGGTATTGACCCGCATCGATAGCGTCTTGAATTGCATCACATGATTTGGTTTTACTGACGGCAAGCAGGGTAATATCTTCTGGGGATCGATGATATTTATTTGCCGCTTGTATAATGCGATTTTTGACATTAACCAGATTTTGTTGGATTGTGTTCATAAAAATTTAGATGCTAAATAAAAATGAAATATAATAAAAGCATAATTTCATTGTCGCGGTTATGAGCGACAGTTTATAGTAATTATGCTGACTAAGCATGTTGTTCAAACCAACTTTCTAAAATAATGACAGCAGAAATGGAATCAATTTTACTTTTATTCAAAGCCCGATAACCCCCCTGATTAAATAGTTGCGCTCGTGCTTCTATCGTTGTTAGGAGCTCATCGTGTAATGTAACTTGGATACCAAAGCGCCCATGCAGGCGATTAGCAAATTTACGGGCTTTATTGCTTATTGGCTGTTCTGTTCCGTCCATATTGAGAGGAAGTCCAACAATAGCCAGTTTAGGTTGCCACTCTTGTAATATTTTTTCAACTTTTAACCAGTTGGGCTTTCCATCTTTTGCTTTTATTGCAGTTAAAGGGCGGGCGGTTTTTGTAATTTCCTGCCCGATGGCGATGCCAATACTCAGAGTACCGAAATCAAAAGCGATAATTGTTCTATTTGCCATTATGCATGACCAGCTTGATTTGAAATATTAAAAATATTAATCCCAATCAAAGCAGCAGCTTCACGCCAACGTTCGGAAATGGGGGTGTGAAAAATGATATTGCTATTGGCTTTGGCGGTTAGCCAATTATTTTCCATCATCTCTTTTTCCAGTTGCCCTTGTTCCCAGCTTGAATATCCTAAGATGATGAGTGTTTTTTCTGGTTGTTTTGTCGTGCCTAAGGTTTCGAGAATATCTTTTGATGTTGTTATCATAATTTCATCAGAAAGCTTTAAGGTAGAACTAAAACCATTTTGTGGCGAGTGTAGAATAAAACCATGAGCTTCTGCGATCGGGCCACCAGAAAAAACCGGTTGACTTAATTCAGTTATATGATCGTATTCTGCCGTTTTAATATTTAAATTTTTTAATATGCTATTGATTGAAATTTGTTCAATTGGCCTATTGATAACCAGACCCATAGCACCTTTTTCATTATGCTCACAGATATAAACCACCGACTTTTGAAAAAACGTATCTAATAACGTTGGCATGGCGATGAGAAAGTGGTTTTGTAAATTCATATTATTAAACTTATTCTCCTGAATTATCAATAAATTATACCTGAATTAAGGGTTAAAACATAATTAATTAACCATACTAGGGATAGGGTGTATAAATTTTATCGTAGGCTGACTGTACGATATTTATACTTTATAGCAGTAAAAACATTTATAGTATCCGATCTTATTACTCAGTTAACTATCACCGCAGCTGTGGTTAATTTACTGTTTAGCAGTCAGTCGTTTTTCTATTGCACCAAATAACATACCAGTAATTGATATATCCGAAAATGCTGCTTCAATTTCACGTATACAGGTAGGACTGGTGACGTTAATTTCGGTTAAGCGATCACCAATAATATCTAAGCCAACGAAAATTAATCCTTTTTCTTTTAATATAGGTGCAACTGTTCTTGCAATTTTCCAATCACTTTCTGTCAATGGTCTTGCTTCACCATATCCTCCGGCAGCTAAATTTCCTCGCGTTTCACCTTGAGCTGGAATACGGGCTAGGCAATAATGAACTGGTTCACCATCGACAACTAATACCCGTTTATCACCTTCTTTAATAGCAGGTAAATAATCCTGAGCCATACAAAAACGCTGGCCATGTTGGGTTAATGTTTCAATAATGACACTGACATTAGGACTATCTTTTGTTAGCCGGAAAATAGACGCGCCACCCATTCCATCTAGGGGTTTAAAGATGACATCACCATGTTTTTGATGGAATTCACGCAGTTTTTTATTATTTCGGGTTACTAACGTATCAGGAGTTAACTTAGCAAACCAGGCGGTAAATAGTTTTTCGTTACAATCCCGCAGGCTTTGAGGTTTATTGACAATTAAACTACCCGCTTGTTCTGCCCTTTCAAGAATATAAGTGGCATAAATATATTCAGTATCAAAGGGGGGATCTTTGCGCATTAAAATAACATCAAGATTTTTCAGAGCAATATCTTGCTCAGAACCAAATTTGTACCATTGTGTAGTATCCTGTTTAATTTTGATCAGTTGCCTGGTATGCCCATATGCTTCGCCTTGTAATAAATAGAGATCATCCATTTCCATATAGTGAATTTCATATCCACGGCGTTGTGCTTCTAGTAGCATAGCGAAACTACTATCTTTTTTAATTTTTATGGTTGAGATGGGATCCATCACAATACCTAATTTGATCATTTTGTCTCCTTAACCAAGATCGCCGAAACGAACTTGTAATGCTGTAATTGCAGTTAATGCAGTGGTTTTTATTCTTAATATCCCAGGTCCAAGTAAGATATTAGTAAATTGGTAATTAGTTGTCATTATGATTTCATCCGGCGAAAGCCCGCCTTCTTGGCTAATGAGTAAACGAATTTTATTTACAGATGCGGGCAGTGTATTGATACTTGATTGGGTTTTAGGATGAAGATTAATGTTTAATGCATCATCTTTCTCCGTACACCAAGCTTCAAAAGGCATTATTGGACTAATTAAAGGGATTTTGTTGCGTCCACATTATTCGCAAGCAGAAATAGCAATACTCTGCCATTGTTGTTATTTTTTACTGAGTCGCACAGGATTCAATTTAAAGTTACAGTGTTCAGAAAGAAGTGGAGTAATGATATTAACGCCAAGTTCAACTGATTTTTGAATGGTGAATTCCATTTTTTCTCTGCGGGAAATGACTTGTCCAAGATAGAGATCTAAAAGGGGGGGGGTTCTGTTTGTGGTTGTCGCCAGCTCTAGCTGGACTTTAACTGACTTTTTATTAGCCTCAAGTATTTTCCCCACGAAAATAGAATTACTGCTATCAAATAATTCAATATTTTGTTCTAAACTCATACGTAGAACTCGACTAACGTGGTTAGTGGCATTATCGCTTAATCGTATTATTGTGCTTGATTCTAATGGTTCAGGATGATACATCCGAGAAACGCGCATAACCATGCTTCCTTAATAAACTCAATGCTGACAAAATATTGTGCCTATAATAAAGATGGGAAAATAAACTAGCAAGTTGTCTTGTTAGCTATTGATTTTACTTTTTTATTTTGCGTACTAATTCGCAAAAATTCGCTTACAACCAGATTATTGTTAATATCTATTGTTGAATTATTATAAGGTATTGTTCTTTTATCGCTATGGATGTTGAAAAAGGGTGCTGAGTGAATAATGATGGTTTTTCAAAAAGGAATTTGAAGATGGCTACATATCTCACCACTTTTTCGTATTGGCCGCGGGTTCAAGCATTTATTATAACGATTATTTTATTACCATTAAGCCATTTATTAATTAGTTATTTACCCCTTTATCTATTAATTATAGATTGAATGGCTCACCTTGTAGATAGCTTCTTTTTATTACTCTTTTTATTCCTTTCTCTATCATATTTTTCCGATCACAGACCTTAGCCATATGGTGATTTTACTTTTTTTCGTATGGTTTAGTGTGTATTACTCGCTTTTATTGATCATCAGACAGGCTATTTGCCGGATTTATTAGTCTATCCATTACTTGTGTTAGCGTTGCTTTTTCATGCTATGCAATTTAATGAACAGTTGTTGTTAGCTATTTATGCCAGTGCAGGTATTAGTCTAATGTTGATTAAATATTTTAAAGAAGATTGGATCATAAAATTATTCTCTAACAAGTTAGCATGTCGATATTTGGGGCTATAGGGTAACTCTGTTAGACTTAATTTGGATTTGATTTTTTGGCTATTTGCATTCTGAGGTTGGAACGTTAAATATGCAATAAAATGGAATCAATCTTGTTTTGTGCAAAAGATGGTTGGAGATTAAAATGACTGAATTCGCAGGTTCGGCTGCATCGCAAGCTGATTTTATTTGGAAGAATGCTGAAGATCTCTGGGGCGATTTTAAGCATACTGATTTCGGCAAGATTATTTTGCCAT
>JBDPYZ010000031.1:0-29249 GCA_047291315.1 Candidatus Phloeobacter fragariae
CTTGTCACTAACGAAAAAGCGAGCTTCAAAACCTGTTAGCAAAGCTGTAGCGCTCGATAGGATAAGAGAAATCAAAGAAAAATACGGCTTTGGGAAAGCCAACAGTGGTTAATTTCAACTGGGCCAGCTACCGCCGAGGCGGTAGTTGAAGGGATGACGTTTATTTTTCGGCGATAAATTTTTTAATACGACAGAGCATTTATTTTTGTTATACAAACAAAAAAGGATTACTAAATGAAAAAATCAATTTTTTTGATGTTACTAATAGAGATGTTTTTACAAAAATCATCATTTGCCATGACAAGAGTACCCACTATCTCCTGATGCGGTTCAAAAATATTCAGCAGCAGGGGCATCGGTGGTTTCCGTTTATACGCGCAGCACTAATAATTATACTTGGGCGATTGAAAACCCCATCGCCGATGAAGAAGAAGATTTGAGCGATGGTATCGGGAAGGTACGTACACAATTGAAAAACGGTTAGCTGTGACCCATATTAGAGGAATGCGCCAAATGTTGGAATGAGAATGTCACTAACCGCTTTGTCAGCAGTGCGACCAGTAGGAACAGTATGGGAAAATGAGAGACAGTCTGATGGTCGAATTTTACCTCACTGTACAGCTGGTGCAACGCAGTGTTCTTTCGAAATTAATTAACCGTAAAATAACTGGTTAATTAATCCGCTCTGTCGTATTAATGATTTTAAGTTTTATGGCGTCTCTCAAAGAGATATTTTCATTTACGCCACCGCCATACTCCCAAATTAAATAACTAAAACGAGGAAGGCGGCTGGCTACCGTTCTATTTTTTAAAGAGGTCGCTCAGGTGGCCTTTTTTATTGATTAAAAAGAGGCATAAATGCGCTGGAGAGAGAGACGGGAAAGTGAGCAGGTGGAAGACCGGCGCGATAGTCCGGAAGCACAGGAAGAGAATGACAACCTGACAAAAGTTCGGCGACGACGGAAGAAAAAGGCAAAGAAAAGGAAACCAAAATACAAACCGCTATTAGCGGAAGGTTTTGCGTTTTCCCGCTGGCGTTGGTGGGGGTGGGTGGTAGTTATCCTCCTGCTGTTACTGGGGGGCTATCGCTGGGCTTTTGCCACATCTCTTCAGGCATCGGAAGCGGGCCGGTTTACTTCGGTGATACTGGCGTCAACCGAAGATGTCTGGACCAAGATATTTTATGAGCATAAGTCTAAGCCTGATTCTAAGTTTGAGTCTGACGGTGGTTACCTGCTACCGAAACTGGTGATGTACCGCGGAGAGACCCAGACGGACTGTGGCACGGGGTACACCCTGATAGGGCCATTTTATTGTCCTGCTGATAGCACGATATATATTGACCTGTCATTTTATGACGAGATGAAAGACAGACTGGGGGCAGACGGTGAATTTGCCTTTGGCTATGTGATAGCCCATGAAGTAGGTCATCATGTTCAGAACCTGCTGGGTGTCCTGAAGAAAGTGGACTTGGCACAGGCGAATATGTCAACGAAATCGGCCAATAAGTTATCGGTGAAGCTGGAATTGCAGGCGGACTGCTATGCGGGGGTATGGGGCCATTATATGCAGGAGGAAGGGATACTGGAGCCGGGGGATTTGGATAACGCGTTGGGTGCGGCCGAGGCGATTGGTGATGACCGTCTCCAAAAGGAAGGTCTTGGACGGGTAGTACCGGATACGTTCACTCACGGGACATCGGCACAGCGTCATAACTGGTTTAAACGGGGTTTTGATAGCGGTGACCCAAAACAATGTAATACCTTCAAGGAGATACGATGATTATCAGACAACATTGGGTAATCGGTATCCTGTGCTTGTTGAGTGTGTTAAGCACACCCGCTCAGGCGGCTAAGTCGGTTAATACCCCGAAGAGTTTCAGTGAAGCGAAATGGGTCTCCCGTCAGGCCGTTTACAACGACCTCAATCAGGGTGCAGGTGGCACCCTCTATTGTGGCTGTGACTGGCAGTGGACAGGAAAAAACGGGGGTCGAATTGACCTTGAAAGTTGTGGTCAGGCGGTCAGACGGGAAGTTCACCGTCATCGTGCACAGCGGATTGAGTGGGAGCATATCGTGCCGGCGTCGGTATTCGGTCAGGCGTTTGGCTGTAAAGAAAAAGGCGGCCGAAAAGTCTGCCGTCAAGAAGACCCCGAATTTCGAAAAGCGGAAGGCGATTTGCACAATCTGGCACCGGAGTCAGGTGAAGTGAATAACGACCGTGGAAATATGCTGTTTGGGGAAGCAGGGCCTGTTCCTTTTGTTTACGGGCAGTGTCAGAGCCGTCCGGATTTTAAACAGCGGGTTTTTGAACCGCGCGATGAAGTCAAGGGTCTCGTCTCCCGTGTCTGGTTTTATATGTCAGACCGGTATGGTTTTGTGATACCCCTTAAGCAGCAAGCGATTTTGATGCAGTGGGACAGGCAATATCCACCGGATGCGCGCGAACGGGAACGCGACCGGCGTATTACTGCAATTACCGGTGTGCACAATCCGTTTGTGACGGGTGAAAAGGCATGGGAAAAACATTAATGGACAAACTAACCGAGCCATGGGAGAGCGTTTGCGTTTTTCTTGTTTCGATTAAAGAGCAGGGTGTAGGTGCGATGTTGGCGTTTCTGATGGCGTGGCTGCGCGGCAGATATCAGGAGAAAAAATGGCGCAAGACACTAATTGATGCCACGATATGCGCGATTATTGCGTGGTTTGCGCGTGACCTGCTGGAGTTTTTAGGATTAAGTTCGCGTCTTGTCTATCTGACCAGTGTTTTTATCGGTTACATTGGCACCGATTTTCTGGGGGAGACATTAACGGCTTCACTGCCGCTCAGAGGGACCTGGTTATCCATTAAAAAGCAGAAAACAGGGACTAAAAAAGATGACAACCAGCGACGAGGGAATAAGTCGGATTAAACAGTTTGAGGGGTGTCGCCTGCGGGCTTATCGCTGTCCGGCAGGACGCTGGACGATTGGCTATGGTCATACGCAAGGTGTAACAGCGGAGATGATTATCAGTCAGTCACAGGCGGAAAGGTTTTTAAAGGATGAAATCCGGCAGACAGAGGAAATAATTAACCAGCTTGTGGCGGTCACGTTGACGCAGGCACAGTTTAATGCGCTGGTATCACTGCTCTTTAACATCGGTGAGGAAGAATTTACTACTTCGACCCTGTTAAACAAACTTAATACGGGCGATTATGCGGGCGCGGCCGATGAATTTAACCGCTGGGTCTATGCTGACGGGGAAAAACTGACTGGACTGGTCAGACGGCGAGCGGCGGAACGGGAGAGGTTTTTGTCATGATGCGCGGATCACTGCTTGTCCTGCTGGCCGTGATAACGACCCTGTCGATTGGCCTGATGCATTATCGCTCAGAGTCCACCCTTTGGCGGGTGAAAGCGGAGCATGCCCGGCAACAGGCGGAAAAAACCGAACATCAGATACAGGCCCAACGTATTCAGTTTGACCAATTGGTCGAGATGGACAAAAAACATTATCAGGAATTAACCCATGCAAGACAGAGGATTGAGGCACTTAGGCTGGATGTTGCTCGGGGTTTTAAGCGGCTGCGGGTCAATGCCACCTGCCCAAAAGAGTCCGGTCCCCCTTCCTCCAGCGGCGTGGATGATGGCGCCTCCCCCAGACTTACACCAGACGCTGAACAGGCTTATTACACCTTACGAGAGCAAATTGCTACGGTTACCGCCCAAATATTGGGTCTTCAGGGTTACATCAAAGCGCAGCGACAATAATCTCAAATGAGTTCAGTTAAATTAGTCAAAAATCGCCATGGTAGCGAGGATTTCCGTGTGCATTATGAAACTCCCACAGGCCGTTTCTATAAGAATTTTAAGGAGCTCGATGCGGCGTGCCGTTTTCTTTTTCTGAGCGAATCCGAGCGATTTTTGGCGATGACAGCAAAAGAAAAAGAGCGATGCCGAGATTGGCATCTTCGCAAGTTGATTCAGTTTTATGTTGGCAAAAAAGTCTCACAATGTGAAACGGGGCATCTGCGCCAGAGTTCCCTTGATACGATTAAACATGCGTTGTTTTCGATTGACGAAACGTTGCAGGCAAAATTGGCGTTGAATATTCGTCCGAGTGAATTTAATGGACTACCGGAAAATACACTGAAACATCTGCATTCTGCCTATTTGTTGTTAAAAGCGATGCGAAATGTTGGCGTGAGTCCAATTCCTAAACTGAAAAAGAAGATGGAAAAGCCCATTTTCATTCCGGTTTTTGGCAATGTAGAAGAGATGATCAGTCAATCACCAGTGAGAGAAAAAATCACCTTTATTCTGGCTTCAAAATTGGGTTTGCGGATTAGTGAAATATTGGCATTGGATTATGCCGATATGCAATGGGAGTATTTTAATATTTCAAAACATGTAACCCGTCATGGTGTTGTTGAAGGTTTGAAAGCTGACGTTCAACGATTGTTACCCATGCCAAAAGAATTGTTGTCTTTATTGGACAAAACCAAATTTGGTTTAGATGAGCCGTTAATCACCAGTCAATCAGGGAAAAGATTGTCATTAAATTATAGTACGACAGGAATAGTTAAGACGTTTCTGGAAAAATTCAGGATTGGAAAGTTCCATAACTTACGGCATTTTGCTGCGGTAGGTCTTATTAAAAAACGGAATGATATTCATGTGATAGCTAAGATATTGGGTCACAAAAATATTGAAACGACTTCAAATGTGTATGGGCGATTTTCAGGGTCAGTTTTGTCGATAGATTTTTAACAATTCAGTTTATTTTTTAATCATTAAGGTAAATGGGGTTAAAACCTTACTTGCTTGATATCAAAGGGCTTGAGTAAGGTAATTCACAGAATAGCCAAAAACGCATAATTCCGCAGTCATACTTCCGCATTTTGAAAAATTGAAAAACCTAATAATCACAACGCATGAAGAGGGATTTTTTTCGCATACTTCCGCAAAATAAGTCCGCACCCAAAATGGCTAATTTTACGAATGTTGCACAAAGGTTAAAAAGAGGTTGTCATGTCAGGGAAAGCGAAATACAAAAAAGCGTATATTGATGACGTGATCAACCTGTCTTTGGTGAAAGGCAAAGTATCAAATCATTTCATTGCAAAATGGCTGCATGTGGATGAGAAAACGATCAGAAACTGGCGAAAGGATTATTACGAGTTTGATCATGCCTTTCATCATGCAGCGGATATTTTGAAAAAAGAAATTGCGGAAACAGCAAGGCAAAATACCAAAATCCGAAAACGAAAAATTATCAAACAAACACCAGACGGCAAAACCACAACGATAGAAGAAGTTTTACCAAACCATAATGATATTGCTGTTTACAAAAAGATGGGGATCAATGAAGTCTTTTTTAACGATGAAAAGCAGCAACAAAAAGAATACTTAAGATCGATACTTGAGCGCAAAAAATCTGGCGAAATTACTTCACTAGAGGCCGCCCAATTTTTGGAAATAGAAGGTATTCCTGTACCCACTACGCTATTGCTTGAAATTAAACAATCATCTGGACTTGATGAGCCGCAAGATATTTTCCCATCAGTCATTAATGTGAAAACAGGAATTTTCGAAAATGACGAAAGTCGCAACGATTGAAATACCCTCGAAGTTAATCACCGTTTTTAACGGTTGTGCCCGTTATCGATGTGCTTACGGTGGGCGAGGAAGCGGTAAAACTCGCACGTTTTCATTGATGTTGGCGGTTAACGCGTATCACGCTGCCCGTAGAGGAAAAAAAGGCGTGATCCTTTGTACCAGAGAATTAATGAACTCCCTTGAAGACTCCAGTATGCAGGAAGTGAAACAGGCAATACAAAGTATTCGCTGGCTAAATGCATTTTTTGATATTGGTGAGAAATATATTCGCACCAAAGATAAACGGATTTCTTTTGTTTTTTGTGGATTAAGGCACAATTTGGATAGTTTGAAATCGAAGTCATCAATTCTCTTTTGCTGGATAGATGAAGCAGAGACCGTACCAGAATACGCTTGGCAAAAATTAATCCCGACGGTGCGAGAAGAAGGCCCTGAAATTTGGATAACTTGGAATCCTGAAAGAAAAGGTAGCGCAACCGATATGCGTTTTTGACAGAAAAAACCGAAAAACTGTCTTTCTGTTGAGCTTAACTACAATGACAATCCATGGTTTCCTCATGTATTGAAGGAAGATAGGAAAAACGACAGGATACGACTTGATGACAATACCTATGCGTGGATTTGGGAAGGCGCTTATCTGGAAAATTCTAATAAGCAAGTGCTTAACGGGAAATATGAAGTCTGTGAGTTTGATGATGATTTGTGGATAAATGCCGACAGATTGTTATTTGGCGCAGACTTTGGATTTTCAAACGATCCTAGTACACTAATACGTAGTTTCATTTTAAACAACTGTTTGTATATCGAATACGAAGCCTACAAGGTTGGGGTTGAGTTGGATGCGTTATCTAATTTTTATCAAGAGATCCCGGAATCGGAACGCTGGCCAATCAAAGCAGACAATAGTAGACCAGAGACTATCAGCTACTTAAAACGGCAGGGCTTTAATATCGATCCGGCATCTAAGTGGAATGGTAGCGTAGAAGATGGTATTGCTCACCTAAGAGGCTTTAAAAAAATCATCATTCACCCACGCTGCAAGTATACACTGGAAGAAGCCCGGTTGTACTCCTACAAGGTTGACCGCAATACAGGTGATATTCTTCCTTTAATCGTTGATGCACATAATCACTGCTGGGATGCAGTACGTTATTCCCTCGACGGATTTATTAAAGGTTCGGTATCTTTTTTAGATACATTGTAGAACGTTTTTGTTCTGTGATGTACAAAACCGTTCGGTTTCGTACATCCTAAAAACACCTGTACAAAAATAGGGTAAATTAGTTTCGTACATTATGTATAATAAGTACATCCATTTCGTACAGTAAGAAATAATGAAAAATTATCTATTTTCATGTTTTGATGGAATATTCTGATTTGGTTTTGATGGATGTTCAGAACAACTCATCGCGTTAGCTGAAAACACACAAACTAAAAAAGCGATTGAAATTAATTTTTTCATATTTTTCTATCCTCTTATTGATTGACTCAATTTAATAATAATATTGATTTTTATAAATGCATTAATTAAGCGCCCATCTATCACAGCATTTCTCCTTTATTTTGAAAAATTCCTATATTTAGGAGGGCATTTTGTTTGCTAAATTTCGAAAAAAATCATCTCCAAAAATGGGTGATGGTGGATTAGATAACCTGATGCGTGATGTAAATGCTATTGGTGCAGCCACTCCCACGTTGCCAGCCAGTTTTTCAACACTCGGCATATCCGGCGCGGGTTATTTTGAAACCGATAAAGGCTTGGCGTGGCTTTATGAGCACGTGTCGATTGTCCGTAAATATATCAACAAAACGTCAGGGGATTATATCAAGCATTGGCGTACCGTGCGATTTACAGGTGAGGATGATGAGAGAACGGAACAGCTTAATGATTTGTTTACAGGCGAAGAAAAACGAGTTGGCATTGAAAAACAGGCCGAACTTGCCTTAAAGGTAGCTTCACTTTACAGCGGTAATCTGTTAATTGCGGTCACCGATGAAGAAAATCTGGAAAAACCCCTCAACGTTAACAAAGAACAGTTAAAAGGTTTTTTAGTCGTCCGGCAAGGCGAGTACAGCATCAAAAAATTGCCACCGATATATTCAGCCCGTATTTCAACAGGCCGTTGCTGTTCTAGTTAAAAAACGACGAAAAGATACCCGTTCATCATTCCCGTTGTTGTTTAACGGTAGTTAATCAAATTACCAATGCCACCGTCAAGGCGGACAAGACAGCTAATGACGGTAAAAGTGATATTCTGGCGTTTATCTCTGATTTGCTAGGCTATCTCTACGTCAATGATAAAGTGCTGGGCATGTTGCGAGAGATGAAGTCAGATATTTTTCTGCTTAAAAGTTTAAATATTAATATCTCAAACGGCAGGGGAAAAGACATCATTGAATGGTTAAGACTAACATTATAGGCCAAGAAAAAGCATAACGTATTGATGTTGGATTCAGAAAGCCAGTATGAGCAAAAAGAGTTGTCGCTTGCAAATGTATCGGATATCTGGACAAAGGCGCAAGACAGATTAGCGGTTGCGATGGACAGACCTAAAACCATTCTGTTTGGTGATAGTGCGGCCGGATTGCCCATAAGTGTCTTGTACTCATCAAAAGCTGTATCAAAATCTGAAACCGGAACAGGCAGAAGGCCTTCACCTTGATTATCTGGCCAGAATTAACGGACTGCTTAGAAAAGAAAACGAAAGCGACAGTGATTTACGGCGCAGACGGTTAAAAACCTTTGAAAGCGCCAGCCAAAGCACGATTGCAGGAATTGCTGCCCGCCTGAATCTGGTTAAGGGCGTCAGTGATGCCGCGGTGTATGAGAACAGTACCAGCGAGAAAAACAAGGCTCTCAATCTTGCCCCGAACTCGCTTTGGCTGATTGTTGAAGGCGGTGAGACCCAGGATATTATCGACTGTATTGCCAACAACAAAACAGGCGGTACCGGACTGAAAGGCAACATCAAGGGGAAATATACCGACAAAATACCCAGAAGTGACAGCACCTTTTTTGAGGTGGTGCATGAGTACCGATTTGACCAACCGAAAATCACGCTGATTAACATAAAAATGACCGCAACCCGTGAACAGTCAAATGAACCTGTTCCGATACAGGAGATCAAAGGTGAACTGGTTAAATCACTTTATCGGATAGGGGAGCATACCAAGGTCACCGCACTCTATTGCATTTTGAACCGCATTGCCCGCTCCTACTATGTCTCAGACCTTGAAATAGCGAAAGACGGTAAAACGTCGACAGGGTCAAGGTTAAAAGCGGATGTGGACGAAAAGTTCACTATCATAGGTGACAATGTCACTGTTAATGAGGTAGTCACATGAACCTCAAAGA
The DNA here is from genome assembly GCA_047291315.1 of Candidatus Phloeobacter fragariae. Classification (GTDB taxonomy): domain Bacteria; phylum Pseudomonadota; class Gammaproteobacteria; order Enterobacterales; family Enterobacteriaceae; genus Arsenophonus; species Arsenophonus fragariae. The sequence continues at coordinate 8,955 of JBDPYZ010000031.1, forward strand.
AACATATCAGAAACTGCTGATTAAGCAGTACTACACCAAACCCAATGCAAGGGCGGAAATCTCCGCCCTTTTTAATTTGTTTGCCGATTGTTTTGACACGATTAATACCTTTCGTAAAGCCTTTGACCTTGAAAAAGCCCAAGGTGACCAACTCGACATCATCGGCTCCTGGATAGGCATCAGTCGTTTCCAGCCCAGTGGTGAAAGAAAAGGCTTCTTTGGCTTCAGAAATCACAACAAAGCTTTGCCGTTTGGTCAAAGAACCGGAAAGAAACAAGGCGGTTTCCGCTCCCGATTTGCTCAGAACTTTTTACCATTGAAACTGCCCGACAATCAATACCGTTCGCTCATTAAGCTCAAAATCATCAAAAATACCGCCCTCGCTACCGCCACGCAAACAGGCGATGTCAGCCTGTCTCACTCCAGCAGGCGGTGAGTTTTGTGATGGAGGGGGATGGCTATCTGATTGACCGACAGAACATGACCTTAACCATCGTTATTACGCCAAAAGCCGATAGAGAGTGGCTGGGAGTTTATCTTACGCTTCGATTTATTACCGCGTCCACAGGGCGTGAGTATCAATTATGTCATTCAGGAACCCAAAGGCACCTTTGGATTTAAAGAACATCAGAATGCAACTTCATGGTACAGCCGATTTAACCCTGACCTCAATGCCCGTGTGGGCTATTTTGCCAAAAAAACCTTTTTAACAGGGGAATATAACATTGAAGATTAAAGACCCAATATTGACGTGAAGCCGTTTGCAAGTACAAGCAAAACGGAAGAAAGAACCGCGTTTGGTTCAAAAGAGATTACGGACTCACTGGAGAAAAATCTCAATAATGATTTTGAGCGGGGTTGGGGCATTGTGCCGGTTTCAGAATTGCACACCATGCAGGACTTTAATGCCGTTGGATTCACAATCAGTTCTCTTGTGACCCACCTCTACCAGAACGGAATTGCAGAATATACCGAAAAACAGATATACAACAAAGACTCGCTTTGTGTTTCTAAGGGCAATATCTACATTTCGAAAACCGATAATAACGCCGGCTATACCTTAACCCATGAGACCCAATGGCAATCGTTAAAAAACGCAATTTTGGCTGCCAATATAGACAAAGTGATGAGTCAAAAAAACCGTCACAGAAGCGTTAAACGGCAAGCAGGCGCAAGGCGACTATGCCACCAAAACAGAAGTAACCCAAGGAATTAATGCCAAACTCAATAGTTCCGCCATTAAACAAGAAACAGGCGACTCAACAACCGATGTCATGAGTCAGAAAGCCTGTACGGATAATTTTGTAAAGGAAAATTCAAAGAATTCATTTGAAACAGGAAAAATCTACATTTTGGGTTCGAATGCTGATTCAGTGTTATCGATAGGTGGATCAAAGGGATATGACATTGTAGCAAATAAAAACACAAAAACGCTCACATTTCGTAATGTCAATGAAAACATTACGATTAATGTACCGGAAAAGTCTGGCACCCTTGCTTTAAATTCCGACTTTATTAGCAGTATTCGCCGTGGCGCTATTGTTATATCGCCAAACGTTAGCGAATACGGACCAAATGAATGTCCATCTGGTTGTGTGTTAACTCTAGTCAGACATAAAGTGGATACACAGTAGGGTGTTCAGAATTGGTATCGCCCACTCCAAATATTTATTAATGATCAGTGAAAAACTTTATCGGGCGATGCATAATGCAATTAAATAACTTTAGACGATATGAGTCTGAGAATCCTCCAGATGGCGTTAATGTTCAATATTTTATATCCAAAGATGAAACTGATTTTTATGGGTCGTTTGAATTATTTACGATGAAATATAAAATTGGCTTTGATAATTTTGGAATTATTAGAACAATATCTGAAAATATTTCAGCAATTTATCCAAACGGGTTATCAATAATTGATATTGAAAAATTACCTAATGATTTTGGTATCAATGAAAAATGGGTATATATCAATGGTAAAATTGAGCGTTATCAATTAACAAAAGAGGAATTAATTCAGCAGGCTGAGCAGCATAAATTTTCATTAATGAATAAAGCTAATATAGTTATAAACCCTCTTCAAGATGCTGTTGATTTGGATATAGCGACTACAGATAATATAGTTTGGCCTGAATAACCAGCATAATTGTTGTTATTCAACTAATTTTTATTTAACAAATAAAAAGAGAACCCTAAAATTAAAGCAATATTAGCAATGTTTATGTCTTCAAATAGTCTTGTTATTAATATATTAACAATAAATATTAATAACAAGAGTTTCAATATAAGGCTATGATCTTCTTTTTGATATGTTATTTAAGTTTTGAAAAAATTCATATTAAATTTAACTAAAAGATATTTAATAAAAAAAATAAAACTCTTAAATAATTTATCTTGAAATTTTAAGTGCTTACTTTTTATTGATATTTCTTTGTAAGTTTTTGGTCTAACTAAATCATGTTTCGCCCAAGGTGAATTTAATTTAGTTAAATTAAATAGTTTAATTTCTGGATAGTTACAAACCCAATCATGCCAAGGTTTGGTTAAACCTAAGTAATGAATTAATACCGAATTTTGAGGAATAAAATATTTATTTTTTAACTTCACTTTCAACAAATCATCTATACAAAAAAAAGTATTAAATTTTACATCTATTAAAAAAACATTTTCATTTAAACATATATTTAATGCATCTTGATCAGGGTAAACTAATTTATTATTTATTTTTATTTGGTTTAAAACTTTTTTTGTTATATTATTTTTATAATATTTCAGTAAACTAACGTATAGAAAACCTGAATTAAAATAATTGTCAGTTTTTATTTTTAAATTTGATCGATGTTTAGCTTTGTTATCATGAACAGCGTATAAGATTATATTATCATCAAAATTGAATTTTTTAAGATCGGATAAGCACCCTTTACAAAATATATCCGAGTCTAAATATAAAATATTTTTTATTTTATCATATAAATAATCCATGATAATTAATCTAAAATAAATAGCATATGACCAAATTTGGGTTGTTGGTAGCTTTTTCAATTCTTCACATTTAAGAAGATATATAGTTATTTGGGTATTATACTGTTTGGCTAACTGTGAGAACAAACTTTCTTGTTCATCATCAAAAAAATCAGTAAAAACATGAAAATGAAAATCTATATCTTTGTTATTAACTATTATAGAAGTTATGGAGACTCCAGTACCAAGTAAAAAATTTTTGTCGACTCCATAAGCAATATTAAATACATCATCTGAATAACTTAATTTTTTATCGCCCAAATTAATAACTTTTGTTACTAATTTATCAACTTCTAACATATTTTTCTCAGTCACATTTCCACATATAGAATAACCCCTTTATGAGGGAATAAGATCAATCTTTAAACAGGTTACTCATTTCAGTATCAGTTAAACCCGTAAATTTCATCACTGATTGCCTGTCCATACCACTTTCCAGTATTTGACGCGCTATCTTCATGGAAGCCTGTTTTTCACCTTCAAGTTTTCCTTGTTGTATACCTTCTTGACGTATACCTTGAGCAATATTCATCAGTGCCCCCTCGTGTTTTTCTGATTGCCTTGCTATCTCATTAATTAATTGCGCTGGTTGCTCCGCATTACCTTCCTGTATGAGATAGTTAAACAACGTGATTACCTGATTATCAGTATAATAATTATACGACAACAGTTTAACAATACTATCCAGTAACTCCGTCATATCCCGTCTTCGAATGTGCTTTTGTAGTAATTCCAATAGCGCCATTCTGCGGTGTTGCATAATCTCACCGTCTTCCAGTGTTGTCACATCAACTAACTTAAACGGTTTGGTATAAATTTTTTCGGCAATATCTCTGCCACTAAAGCAATCCAGCCAGTCAGTACTATACGGATGCGGACTTTTCTCACCACAATAGAACAGGATAGGAAAAACCAGAGGCAACTCCTTGTGGCCAGCCTCTAAATGTTTTTGCATCGCTGCCATACTATAGCGCATGAGTCGCCATGCCATCAATTTATCGGGCGTTGATTGGTGCTCAATTAGCAAATAGAGATACCCTTGCCCTTGTCTGGTATTGACTGAATAGAGTATATCACTCTGGTAAATTTTCATATTCGCATCGATGAAAGAGCCGGACTCTGCCTTTAGGCTGTCAAAATCACACAGTGACTTAATCTCATCCGGTAGCCAGATATCAAAGAAGTCTTTAGCCGTCTCTTTCTCACTTAAAAACTGCCGGAATACCGCATCGTGTGGTGTTGGGGTGAATTTTTTACTCATCCGATATCTTCAATCATGGTTAATAAAACATTGCTTTAACACAAATAAACAGGATATATTAAATATGCATTCATTCCATTACATAATCCATCTTTAATATAAACGCCCCTATTCACTCAGAGGCGTTTATATTAATGACTGGTACTAAACCTGCATTTGTCAGGTTTTTCAAGAACTATGCCGGTCTCTCTAGCCTTTCTATCCGCTTCAAAAAAACCGTAGATGATTTCGCCATCGGGAAATCGCCAACCATCCCCTGTTTCGTTTACAAGCCTTGCCATCCAAGCGTCGCTATTTTTGTTGGGTGGATGTAACCGCTTTTTGCTAGTCGTCATTTTTTCTCGCAGTGTATTTTTTTCTGCATCAGACAATTCGGCGGATAATACTTTACAATGCTCGACAATTTCCTCAAGACTTTCTTTATCTGTTGCATCATCGAGGGCGATTAATACCGCTTCCAGTTTTGGCGAGGTAGCCGGTGGCACTTCTGGGGGTGTTTCTATCACCGCTTCCTTCTTTTGTCTTAATTTCTCGGTACGTTCACGTAGAACATCCCTGAGTGACAACCGTTTATTAGCAACCATAGCCATTCTAAGCGGATTTTCCGCTAAATTAATACCTTCGTGTGCCTCAAGCAGCGAAAACAACTCAGAGGCACAAAGAAGCCGTCTAGCGAGGCGATGAATGACAGTTTTAAGCGCCATTCTGTCAAACCACTGTTCCCACGCCGTTGAGGATTTCCCTTTAGTGGTGACATCACGGACTCGTTCTACTTCGGTTTTTGACATCACTTCAATTACGATTTCACCGCTATTGAGTTTTGCGAAAGCGTAGACTTTAACAACCTCATCACCATCAATAAACGCCGGACGGTGGGTTAAGTGTTCGCCGTTTTCGTCAATCACATACTCAAATTCATCTTGGGAATAAACCACTTTTGCAATGATATTCGCCACCTGCCCAGATTGACGGGCACGTTTAATCACATCATCAACCATTGGCATGTAGACGGCTTTTTTCACAAACTGGTTGTTAATTTTGGTACTGCGAACAACCAGCGCCGCTTCTCTTCCGTCTGGCATCAGTCCATCTTTGGCACAACGTGTTAAGGCCAGTACCAGTGATTGTTTATCGGCTTTTTGCAAATCCTCATTTTCAATTAATGCGGTTGCTGCGGTTCGGGTAAACTGCTCAGGCGTGACCTGAGCAGGTAACAGGTCAGCAATTCCCTGCTGCATAATGACCGATTGCAAATTGGTATAAACGTTGTTCATGGTTTCCAGTTCGGTATTCATGCCACACCTCCTTCTGCCACAAAAGCTTCTCTGGGTCGTCTATCCGCCTGTTTTGCCCAAAAAGGACGGGATACTTTGACTATCGGATACGTTTCAATGACGTCTTCTAGCATATCAATCACACGGTTCACTTCGTATACGCCCTGTTCACTATCTTCATCGTCAGGTTCACGAAGGTTTACCGGATAACGCCCACACAGGATGTTTTTTCCAATCACACAAAAAGTAAAAGCCATTTCACGTCCAAAAACCCAATTTGCAATTAGACGGTAAAATTCCGCCTGTATGTGATAACCAAACTCATCAACGGATTTACCAAAGTCTTGAAAAACGTCAGTCGTTTTCACATCTAGAATGAACGGCTTATCAGAATATGTTCCCAACAAATCAGGGCGAATTTTTAATAACGTCCCTTTTTCCGTGCGATAAAAAATTGAGGGTTCCGGCTCGCCGTTTTCCAGCAACTCTTCTACCATTGGATACGCAAGCGCCGAATCACGCATCATTTCAACCTGTTGAAACTCATCTTTTTTGAGCGCGATTTGATTACTGTAAATTGCTTGCGCCTCAAACTCCGCCAATGCCTGTTTGCCGTCTTTGGTTCTCAAATTCAGTTCAGGCGAACAAGTGTACTGTTCAGCGAAGCGCTCCGGCTCAAGAATGGCTGTATGTACAGCCGTACCGATTAAAACCGCTCCGTGTTTAGTCTCTTTGTAGGGTGAGTCCTTCTGCCAGTCCAATACCGCTATTGTGTCTTCCTGTTGAACCAACCTTATTTGCGTACTCGAATAGCCGCTTGCCGCGTGATAGAGACTGTTCTCCAAATTACGAACAACCAAACTTTCTGTTGGTTTCAGTGCATCAACACATTCGTTCAACATCTCAAGCGTGATATTTTCCCCACTCATGATTTTTCCGTTAACAGGAGAAAAATCAGAAAAAATAGAATTGTTTGTACAATTATTAACCGATTTGCCATCAGAGGTATCTATTGTACTTGCTGACGTTTCTTTACACTTTTTTTCCACAGACATAACTACAGGTTCTGTGGATAAATCTGTTGATTGCGTTGATAACTGGTCTTCTTGTCCACATTCAAAAAAGGTAATCGCCATTTTTTTGATTTCATTGAGGGAAATCGCTTTGTCTGCTTCCCTCATTTGCAAGGATACCCATTCACGTAGCTCGGCATACTTTTCAAAAAGCTCAGGTTCATCTGCCGGTTTTGCCAACAGTTCATCAGCATCCCTGATTTCGCCTTCGTCGTATTCTTCCTGAATGCCAAAAATAGTTAACAAAGAACAGAACAAATCTATCTCCTGTTCTTCGGTAATATCCGTCTGTTTTTCCTTATTAGCGATATATTCCTCACCGGTGATTTGTAAAAACAGCAATTTGTGCCGTCAGTTTCAAAGATATGTTGAGACGCCAATTTCTTAGCGGCGATTTTCGTCTCTGCTGAAAGATAGACTTGAGCGGTTGTTTTTCCGTTTTCGTGGTCAACCGTCGTGATTATCGTTGTTTTGAAATATTTCATTATTTTCCCCCTCAATGCTGTTATTCGCTTGTTGTTCTAATCTCCGCAGTATTAAGCCTCTGGCTCTGGGTAACACCTGTTCGATTTGACTATCCGAACAATGACAACAGGCACCCGAACACGCTTTCATCGTTGAAGGCTTGTAAAAAAGCAGTTTGAATTGTTTGCGGTTAATTTTTTCAACAAACTCAATACACGCCTCTTCAAGGTTGACGTAGGGACGGTTACCGAGTCTGGCACGCCAGAATAATCTCACAAGGGATAATGAAAGCAGTCCACAGTGACAACAAGCAAAACGCACATCGAGGCGACCCTCATAGGTTCGCCGAAATCCGTTGAGGGTATAGGTGTATTTCATACCGCACCTCCGGCAGGTTGAAAAACCTGGGCGCGTTGATGAGAAAGTAAATTCGCAGGAATATAGCGGTCAAAGCCTTGGTATTTCCCAAATGCCCTTAGCTGGAAAGCAGAATGCATCTCGGCTTTTTGGTAGATGATTTGCAATTTGTTATCGACAGTTAACCGCGAAAGATTTAACCGCCTAGCGATTTCCTTGCTGCTTAAGCAGTGCATCTTAAAAACAATAATTGCCATTCTTTATCATTTTTTTTTCTGTGGTAACCGCATAAAGTTTCATCCCATCCACATATTCTAACGGTGACAAAAACAGAAACTGGTGAGCATGAAAGAAAGTGCCAATGTACTCGTTACCGTGACAAAAAAGTGGTAAAAAAATGAAATTGCCAGACTTTGGGCGCTTTTTCAGAATGTATTTTCTCTAATAGTGTTCCCATTTCAGGCAAATGAATCAGTAAATAAAGCAAATCTTTCATTTTGACGTTAGTAGCAACCTTACCTTCGTTGTCTACAAAACCACAGGGAACAGCACTGTTCAAAAAGAATTTAATCATCTCGGATTTCATGCTGCACCTCCAACACGTTGAAGGATTCTGGCACGTTGGTGAAGGGTTAAATTGTGTGAGGTTCGAGCGAATAACTGGATTATTTTATTTTGTGCTTCACAGACAAGCACGCGGAAGGTAGACTTTTGCATAGTCCGACTCCTAGTTTGGTTAGGTTTTGGATTAGCTCTGCGACAGTGGTCGTACACTGGCGTAGGGCGATCGTTAATTAAACATCTTCATACTCGTATGAAATTCTTAACTTATATGCTTTTCTTCCTTTTCTTTCAAGAATTTCTATCTGGATAGATTTGAATTCAGTAATTTTCAATATTTTTTTTATAGACCTATCGATAAATTGATTTTTAAAAAATTTGTAGGTTTTATATGTTTCAAGATGATCTATAAAGAGTTCTTCTCTTAATTTATCAACCTCAATTTCAAAATACTTCTTTTTACCAATGCTAATTTTTTTTCTAAGATATTGATATAAATTACTTGCATTGGAATCACTTAACCGAACGGAACTTAAAAGCAATTGAGTTGTGAAATCTCGTTCTATCATGCAAATATAAGGTTCAACCTGTCGACTAAACTTAACTTGTACCATTGCTTCTTTATCAACATAACTACATGATTCAGTAATATGTAACAATCTCATTCCTTTCCATTTTTTCTCATTCTCATAAAATTCACTGGGACGACGAGCAAATGCTTTAAGTAATTCACTCTGAGATATTTTTAGGGATTGATTATGTAGTTGCTCCGCCCCAATTTTTAGCTGATTATATGCTGTATCAATATCAACATTACACAAAGTCGAATAGTCTTTTGCACTGATCTCAAATATTTTTCCTTCTGGTATCAAATGTTTTGGATCTATCTGTGCCATCATAAGAAATAATACTCTTCTTGCTGCGAGAGGCATTTGTGTAAAAGTTTCGTTTATACCATTTCGGTGTCTAATTTTAGTTTTTCTAGTCACAATAAGCACATCATAAAATTCCTCGGTAACAGTAAGTAAAGCAAATCTAGCAATCATTTAAAATGAAATCAAATAAAAAAAGATATCTGATTACTTAATTTTAATGTTAACCTTTTCCCTCTTAAACGCTAACCTTTTCCCTCTTAAACGCTAACCTTTCCCTCTTAAACGCTAACCTTTTCCCTCTTAAACGCTAACCTTTTCCCTCTTAAACGCTAACCTTTTCCCTCTTAAACACTAACCTTTTTGTATACATCAAATTGATAATATTAAATAAAATAAAAATTAATTAACAATCCCTAAGTTTTTAAAAGTTAAATAAGTTAAAAATAAGTTTTTTAAGGTACACAAAAACTCCTGCCTGTGGATAACTAAATCTCATCGTATTTAAAAACCTCTTAAACACTAACCTTTAAAATCTAGGCATTTAAAAAATCAAAAATTAAAAATAATACCCTCACTTAATGAATTTTTTTAAAAAAAAGTGATATAACCATAGAGTGACCATATTCCTTGTTACTAACAGTGACATTCCGCTTCCTCGTCTACTAACTCACTATACTAGGTAACAAACTTGCAGCGAGCGGCAGGATTTTAATTAAAAAAATTTTGAATTAATTAACGTCTAAACATTGCACTAGCCAGAAGATACAGCTAGCATACATAAGTATTAGATTTTCCATTAATTCAGGCACAAAATGAATAAAACAGAACTCATCAACAAAATGTCAGAAAAATCAGGCTTAACCAAAAAAGATTCTGAGAAAGCAGTTAACACATTAATTAAAACTGTGATAGAAGCGCTAAAATCAGGCAATGACGTACAGCTAGTTGGCTTTGGTAGCTTTCAGGTTAAACAACGAGCTGCTAGAGAAGGCCGAAATCCACAAACAGGCGAGACGCTTGAAATTGCTGCTGCAAACGTACCGAGTTTTAAAGCGGGTAAAACTTTGAAAGAGGCGGTGAGAGAAAGTTACAAGTAAATTCCATTTATTGATCATCAATTAAGAGTAAAAATTTATGTTAACTGCTATATCCGTATTAATTATGTTGGTGATCGGAATTCTAAGTTTTACTTTGCTAATAGGAAATAAAAATAAAAAGGTTACTTCATTAAACTACGCCCTTGTCCCTTCGTTGATGACTAAGGCTGAGCTAGCATTTTACCAAGTGCTATGTGATGCTGTGGATGGGAAGTATCTCGTCATGGCCAAAGTAAGAATGGCGGATATCATTGTTGTAAAAAAAGGGACTAAAAACTACATGGCTCTATTTGGAAAAATAAAGTCAAAGCATATAGACTATCTGTTGTGTGAATCATTAACTTTGAAGCCTGTTCTTGCCATTGAACTGGATGACAAAAGCCACCAAAAGAATAAGCGTGTTGAACGTGATAAATTTGTCAAAGAAGTTTTTTCACAGGTTAGTCTACCTATCTTACGTCAGCCGTGCAGAAGTTTATACGAACGAGATGAGGTAATTTTAAATATCCAAAAACTTTTGGGTTGATATTCAGGCGGACTTTTTCCATAAAACTTAATGCATTGTATTTATTTTAGAATTTCAGACAAAAATAAAGCCAACCGCAAAAGTTGGTAAATTATGTATATTTTTCCATCAATCCTAATTTTCTTCGGGGTTTTAAACCTAGTTTTTCATATCATCGCTCATTTCTTTTTCAAGCGCCGCTAGCGCCTGATCAAAAAGATCACTAAGAACGCGAATACCTCGCTTTTCTGCCAAATCATAAAATTTATTAAAACTGCTTTCCTTTACTTTTATATTTAACTGTCTTTTCTTTTCTCCTGAATTAAATCTAGAGCGTTTTTGTTGTTTTTTCTCTTGAGGTTCTCGTGAAGGAAACCCATTATCTCTAGATATTTTTTCTATATCATCATTATTTGCTGTAGGATTTGGTTCTGTCTTAGGTTTAAATTTATTTAGATTTGCAAACGCATCAACTCTATTTGTTAAATTCGTCATTCTTAGTTCCCCGGAGATAATCTTGAAATCAATTCTGCGGCAAATGCATCTGCATTTTCGATAGCTTTATTTATTCCTGGAACTTCAGCAGAATTTAATTTATCTAAAGGCTTTTGGAAAAAAAACATTGATCTAAAAGCTTCTCTTTCAGTTAACACTGTATCAAAAACAGGGATACTTTTGTCTGAAAGACTTTTTCTAAGACTTGTCATATTTCTAGTTTGATACGCAGGAGGTGTACGCGTTAATAGTATGGAAAATGGAAGTATATAATCTTTAACGTGTCTTCTGAGAGCTTGCTCTTGATCTTTTACTAAAGATATAGCTCTTCCAGCCTGTTCTGCATCCAACAGTGATCCTTGCATTGGGATAACAACGAAATCTGCTTCTTGAAGAGCATGAATCACAATTTTAGCTGCAGTGCCTTCGAGATCAACTATTACAATGGGATCTATAGCTGCTGCTTCACGTATCTTTAAAGCTATATTATTCTCTGTAACATTAGAAATTACATGTACATTTTTAGGACAATAACCACCTCTAGCCCATTTCTTTATTGGGTAATTAGGATCTGCGTCGATAATAGAAACATCAACACCTCTTTTAGCAACTTGTGTAGAAAATATAAGAGAAGATGTAGTTTTTCCAACACCCCCTTTAGGACTGATGAATACGTAAGTAGGCATAAGATAACTCCAGATATCTAAAGTTACTAATATATAACTATTGATATTTAAATATATATTTAAATATCAAATTATATTATAAGATATCTTTAGTTACTATTCAGTATATTTTTTCATGCAAAAAGTACCAGTCATTAATCTGGTGCAAATTTGAGGCCACGTAGAAAAATTATTGAGTATTTTAAATATTATCGATTTTCTAATTAGAGCAGAGCGCCTTGAGCTTCATCAAAATCCAGTAAGCCAGTCCTGCCACCAAAATAAAATTCAAAGATAGGATGCAAAATTTAAACCTCATATCAACAATAGTGACTCAAATTAAAATACAGGCAATTGAAGTTTTATGAGCAACGTACTGTTGACGAAAAATTAAAATGTCAGTTAAGTAAAAACATCTCTGATAAATCAGAGATATGGATGATCAACCCGCAAAGCATAAGCCGATATAGATTTTTGTACCGGTATTTAAATCTCACTTCTCTATGGTTTGCTGGGTGGGTGAGCTGAAAGGCTTGCCGTTTCTTATGCTGCGGTATTGATCATCCCATTCAGTTTGCCACCTAATGATAACCATAAATAAATCCAGAACCACTTTTCAAAAATTACAGCCAGGGATGTCCGTTTTTCACAAGGACGAAATCGTCAAAATCACGCGAAAGAAAAATAACCGTTATCACCATAATTGCATACATCATAAAACAATCCTTCTCTATCTGGCTGGCATATTGCCAACCAGAAGTTATTTCCAATGAAGATTACTGATAATTAATTTTTATTTCATCGCGCTAAACGTTGCAAATTATCATCAACATCGGCTTGGGTTACTTCTCCGACTATCTGACCCTCTTTGTCATAACGAAACCTGCCCTAACTGGATAACTGAGCGATAATCAGGGTGATATATATAAGCACACTCTTAAATGCTTTCTAGCTATCGGCAATACCTTTTCCTTCACCTCCTGCCACATATCCTGCTGGACGCCTATTTTCATTAGAAGCAACTTGCCATCAGGAAAAAAATAAAGCAAAAAAGCCGTTATCTATGAGATTACCTCATTTAAACGCCACTGCCCTTTTATCCTGATATAGGTCTCATCCAGATACCAGGTTTCGACATAGATTTTTCGTTTCTTTCTGATAACCTTGGCGAGTTTTGGGGTTAATTGTAAAAACCAGCGATGAATAGTGGAATGATCAACAAAGTTTTTCAACCGCGCCATGTAGTTAACACAAAATGATACGGGGCAATATGATCTAAGGATTTTGTTTTAGACCATTAACCCCAATGGTAAGATCACAAATATACAAACCTGGTGGATCATCATTTGGCTTTAGGCCTGATACTGTCGGATCGGTTTTGTAACAAGTAATTACTGGACTTGATAGATAATTTTTACTCATTCCGCTGTCAGAAACTACATATCCTCCTAATTCTCTAGCATACTCCAGATGTTTATAAATTTCTTTAGCTTCTTTATTGTCGAAATGAATAGATAACGTGGTGTTTCCACCATCATCTTTATCTTTACTCAAAGAGCTATTGGCAAAAATACATGAAGAGTAAACGATAGCAGCAAGGGTTGCGGATAAGAAAAGTGTGTTTTTCATAGAAATTTTTCTTTGTCAGGAAAGAATAAAAAAAGATTATAACCTATTTATCAAAGATGATATAATTTTAAAGTTACTGCTTTTTTATGTGAATTTTATGTTAATAACAACAAGCAATCACGTAAACTGATTCTCGATTTTGGTGTCCTACAAATTTGAGGTCAGCAGCATACAAAACTACGGTGCAACGACATTCTCTTAAGTCACATCCCCACCAGTTACCCATCCGTTTACATTCACGTTATTGCAGCAAGGCGCTGGATGTTCAGCCTGAGGATAAATTTGTTACACACCATATGCATCAATCCTCCACAATACCGAACAGAAAAAAGGGGTAGACCAGAGACCATCGTCTCTTTGCCTTCGACAATCTAGCTGTCACAGCGCAGGGCATCGGCAAGCTTACCGGATAGGATGCTTGAGACAATCAAGGTTACTTCCTAAACCGGAAACCATTCGAGTAATACCTTTAAACGCCTTACTCCTCAATACAATCGGTCAACAGTACGGCATAGAGATGATGTTTACAGCCAAAATAGGTGAACACATTGCGCATATCCAGAAAGGATTTCTGTAACGATTTGTTGTTATCCAACAAAAAGGTCAGCATGTCGTAGAAGGTAATGTAATCTTTGGTGGAAAAGGTTTTTTGGTAAATCCATCTCGTCGTGGAGTTAAAATGCTGTTTGACGGCAACAACGGTTGACGTTAATGAGGACAACATTGTTTTTCTTTCATGTTGGGTTCGCACTTGAAAACATATCAACTGTCCCTAATATGCAGTGTGTAGGCATTATTTTTATTAACTGCATGTTAAAGGAGTATATTCTATGGCCTATCGTTCTTTCTCTCTTATCCCGGAATTCAGCACTCATAAGCTTTCTGACCGCTTTTCCCAGATCGATAATCTATTTAGCCGTTTAACGGGTGAAAACCCTGTGGCCGATACACCCGCCTATAATCTTTTGCAAAAAAATAAAGATCATTATGAAATGACGGTGAGCGTGCCAGGTTATTCACAGGATGAACTGAATATTTCCGTGCTTAATAACCAATTAACCATTAGTGGCAAGCCAAAAGTTGAAGAAACAGCCTCCGCTGAGGAAAAAGACGGCATCAAATGGTTGCATCAGGGTATCAGGAAAAGTGAGTTTTCCTTTAGTTTCCGCCTTGAGCATCGGATAACGATCCAACATGCGAATCTGGATAAAGGATTATTAATACTGCAATTTACTTATGATATTCCTGAGCAGGAAAAACCGCAGAAAATTGCCATTAGCGTTCAAAATGAATCAGACCGCGTGCTTGAACAGCGTGTCGCTTAACAATAATGCCCCCTAATTGGGGCGTTATAATCAACGATTAAATAACAATTTTTTGCTTAACCCCTAGACGTTTAATAATAAGGGTTAACTGTCCTTTTGGTGTTTGCGATAAAATCTCACGTACCTTTTCTATTTTTTGTGGGGGATAAACCACATCATTAATTTTGATAATAACATCGCCTTTTTTAAGATGATATTTATCTATGTTATTCTGTTTATTATAGGAAATCTCTATATGTTTATCATAATACCTAACTCCAATGTTTCTGACTGGATATTGATTTTCTTTATACAATGATGTTGTGTCGTAACAGAAAAGCATTTTACTTGGCATAAAAGCATAGCGATTAAACCGCGATAAAAAATTCATGCCTACACCATACTGATGATTATTGTTTTCAGAAATTCTTATTTCGCCAAGAGGATGATTATTAAATGTTAAACCAGTAAGGATATAATCTTTATTTTTAATATGACCTGTCGCCTCTATTGATGAACCACTGTTTTTTATAGGCATTAAATTTTCTTTTTGTTTTTTGATATATTCAATAAATTTCTTATCCATATAAGTAATTAATGCACCGGTATCAATGTCCATTTTGATAGTATCATTGGTGCCATAATCCAAATTAAGAATAGGGGAGCCATTGTATTTATCTGAATAGCCTATGCAATATGAATAATTTGATATTGGAAATGAGGTTCCCGATATCGTTATAATTTTATTATCGTTGTCAACTTGCCAATGAAACCTTCTAAAGGTATCAATACCAAGAATACCATCAATATTTATACCATTCGCTTGAGTTAAAAGATTAAAGTCCATTGATAATGATATGATAATATCATTATTACTGATTTCTTTATTATTTATGAATAAGGTAATTGGTTTAAAAAACTTAACATGTTTAGCTTCTATTTTACCATGAATAGTTTTGAAGTTAGAAAACACCTCTTTATGTAATGGATGAAGCATTGAAAATGGGATCTCCTGTGTTATTTCTTTGGCTATTTTCTCATTAATTACAGTAATGCTAGATCCAGTATCAACTAAAAAATGATATGTTTTATTATGAATGGTAACAGGGACAACCAAAAAACTATTAAATTTTTCATTTAAAACATTATTGTCTATCTCATTTAATTTTTCTGTTTTTTTTAATGAACATCCAGACAAAAATGAAGTAAAAATAGCCAGAGAGAAAACCGTTAATGTTACTTTTTTATATATGGTCATTATTCACTCATAGTCTCATACAATGATGGAATAGTGATAATATATATGAATGCAAACGTATGTAAGTATAAGTTATGTACCTTCGTGTTTTTTGGCTTTATTGAATATAATGATAAGCATATTTTAATTTCATTTTGGCAGTAACGTATAACTGTCTTCATCAATCTAGCAAATGAAATGCACGGTCCGCGGGTCTACTCATAAGCATACTTTGCTTATTGATTGGGTAAAATGAGGCTTTGAAACTTCAAGGCGGTTAGGTATAGAGCCAAATTTATTTATTAACAAATATATCCTGAAACAAGACCGAATTTAAGACAAAAATAAAGCCAACAGCAAAAATTGGATAATTACATTGAGGTAAAACTTTTTTAGTTATAATCATCAAATCGACTCATGGCTAATCCATAGTAACAATCCAATACTTTAACCCCTTATTTTTTCTTTATAATTTGAATCAATATTATACTTTTTTGGTACCAAATTAACGTATTTTTTATATTTGTTATTTTAAAATAAATTGGTACTATTAATATATAGTATATTTATCATTAATACATCAAAAGGATATTATGATAGTACTAATTGGTAGCCAAAAAGGTGGATGTGGAAAATCAACAATTTCTGTTAATATTGCAGCAGAACTTGTAAAACAAAAAAAAGGACGTAATTTTAGTAGATTCAGATCGTCAGGGAACTTCCGCTAATTGGATTTCTGACAGAAACAAGCAAACAGAAATACCAATGATACACTGCATCCAAAATTCGATAATGTCAGAGAAACTCTGCTCGACTTAGATAAAAGATATGAATTTGTAATAGTTGATACTGCTGGTAGAGACAGCAGGGAACTTAGAACTGGAATGACGACCGAAATATACTTTTAGTACCTTTTAGACCTTCACAACCTGATTTAGATACTTTACCTAGATTAGTAGAAATAATCACAGAAGCAAAAGATATTAATCCGGAGTTAAAAGCTATCACAATGTTAACATTAGCTCCAACAAACCCTGTAATAAACGAAATTCAGGAGGCTCAAGAATATTTAAAAGATTATCCAGAACTCCTTCTAATGAATACAGTTGTTCGTGATCGAAAAGTTTATAGGGATTGTATGGGAGAAGGAAAAGGCCTTGTTGAAATGGATAACTTAAAAGCTAAGAATGAAATTCAATATTTAGTAAAGGAGCTCTTAACATGGTGAAACGTAGAGTTCCTAATCTAGTAGAGAAAAAAATAGAGAAGTTCGCGGCTGCTGCTGATCAAATAATTAAACCACAAAATGACATTGATAGTGAAGCTCGTCGTGATTACAAGGCTCTTCGTGTTCCATTCAATCAGTATGAGTATGAATTATTGGAAAAACTTTGCAAAAAAAACTAAACGCTCTAAGTTAAACATGATCCGATATGCTTTAAAATATTATGATGAAAATGATATATAAAAAGTATAATTTTAGTACTAATAAAATATTATTTTTATATCATTATTGAACAATTTATTTACCACCAATAAACCTATTGTCAGCAAAATCTAAAATCATCTCATTGTGAATAAAAAACGCACCAATAAACTATCTGGTGCATGTATGAGACTATGTAGAAAAATTGTTGAGCATTTTAAGTATTGTCGATTTTCGAATAATGAAGCAGCTTTAATTTTTACAAATACAAAAAAATTTTCTCCTGTTGATATTCGTCCATTAAGAATCTTTCTGCAAGAAGGATCTAATATTTTTTTGGGGGGGGTAATTTTTAGAACTTTGTGGAGTACTTTGGATATACAATTTTTGTGGATAACTGAAAATGAAAGGAAAAAGGGATTGGAAAGAAATTAATGAAAATGATTGAGGAGGAAGCGATAAAACGGAAATGCCATATGGCGTATGTTGATACTTTTGATTTTCAGGCCGTAAACTTTTACAAAAAGCTTGGCTATGAACAATATAGTCAATTGGCAGAGTATACTAAACAATACACCAGACTCTATTGATCAAAAATCCTGTTTTTAGGAGGATGAATCCTAGGCTGCGGGTTGTAACAATCGTTTTTTCTCCATTTTATGCATTCTGTCTGACAATAATTCTGTTGCTCTGGTACCTGTTTGTGCACTATCAACCTGCAGTCTGTTATCACAAAGAATGCACTTATAAGGGTCGGTACCTAAAAATACCTTTATCAACGTGGCAAGCGGGGTTTTTGCGTTTTATCTCTTGCATTCATCTCCATGCTTTGTAGACCAAGGGTAGTAATGTGCTACGCTTACGATTCGCCAGAAAGCCATAGTAACGCACTATCTTAAAATAGCGGTCAGAAATATGGCTGATATATCGCCTTAGCATTTCTTCCTGTGTCAGTATTTGTTGCTGATGGGTTTGGTTGCGTTGGTCATAAAAAATACATAAACAAACCAACTAATAGATAGCAAAAATTATACCTATAGTTAAGTTACTAGTTGAAGTTTTATTAATTATAATAAGGCTATTTAAATATAAGTTATTCCTAATTTATAGACAAACTATCTATCTCAGGGAAAAGAGTAATGTCATATAATCTGCCGCTACATAAGCATAATTACTATTCAAAAGGTCGGCAATTAACAGCTTATATTTTGCTATTCATTCAGCTATTCTTACCATTATCGTTATCTTTTTCATCGGTGGTGAAAGCGGAGCAATCAGAGGCTATCAATAATGACATGATTAATACCATGAATGGTATTAATGCTCTAACGAATGATAATTTTCCATTATCAGGCAACAGTAATACGCTGTCCTCGTCAGTTGAATCAAATACAACATTATTGCCATTATCGTCTTATCAGGTTTCCTCTGAGCACGATAACACTGTGCGTCAAGCTGATCTTTTGAGTGCGGTACCTACATTAAGCATACCAGAAATTAAAAATGAGACTCCTGAGTTGCTTGGGAAGCAAATCGCGCAAGGGGCTTCCCAAATTGGACAAATTTTATCGAATGATAATTCCGTTGATGCATTTATTAATTATGCAAAAAGCATTGGTGAAGGTTTAGTTAATCAAAGAGTTAATGATTGGCTAGGACAGTATGGTAATTCCCGTATTTCTCTGAGTTCAAATAAAACCATTTCTGGTGATTTTTTATTGCCGTTAATTGATAATCCTAATAGTCTTTTGTTCACCCAGTTAGGTCTTAGAAGAAACTCAGATAGAAATATAGCAAATATAGGTTTCGGTTATCGCCAATATTGGGAGGACTGGATGTATGGTATTAATACCTTCTATGACTATGATTATAGTGGCGGTAATGCTCGATTAGGTCTTGGCGGTGAAGCTTGGACAGATTATTTAAAATTGGCGGCGAATGGTTATTTCGGCTTAACCGATTGGCATCAATCAAAAATAGAGATAATGGATGATTATAATGAGCGGCCGGCATCAGGTTTTGATATTCACGCGGAAACCTATTTACCGACTTATCCTAAACTGGGTGGTAGTATCAAATATGAGAAATATTTTGGCAAAGGTGTTCACCTGGGTGCCGGTGTCGATCCGGATAAGTTAAAAGACGATCCTTATGCATTAACATTAGGTGTAAATTACACACCAATACCTCTAATAATTTTAAAGGGAGAGCATTCTGCCGGTGATCGTAATGATACTATGGTTGGTTTAGATGTTATTTATAGGTTTGGGGTGCCTCTATCTCAGCAGTTAGATCCGGATGCAGTTGATGTTATGCGTAGTTTGGTCGGTAATAAGTATGATTTTGTCGATCGGAATTATGATATTGTTATGCAATATCGTAAACAGGATTTATTAAATATTTCCTTACCAGAAGAAGTAACCGCTCAAGCTAAAGAAGTGGTTAGTGTTCCTGTCATAGTAAACAAAACCAAGTATGGTCTGAAAAAGATTAACTGGTCTATTTCCCCTAACTTCATAACCAATGGAGGACAATATCGTGAAACTTCACAGACAAATCTAGAAGTTACTCTACCTGCTTATGTATTTAATACTAAAAATAAATCCCCTCAAGAATACTATATTAATGCGGTAGGGATTGACAATAATGGAAATGAATCCAATAAAGCCACAACGATAATTCGAGTTGTTCCATCTAAAAATATCATTAGTGATTTAGTTGTAACGCCCGAAAAAATCATCACTGCTAATAATAACGATTATTATACAGTTACAGCGAAAGTTGGGGATGAACACGGTTCTCCGTTAAATAATCAGAAGATCGTTTTTGAGATAGATGGGTTTGAACAAGACGGTCATTCTGGTGCAGAATTATTTGTTAGTAATAAAAAAGACCTTAAAAATTTAACGGTTACTACTGATAGTCAAGGAAAAGCGGTTATTTATGTTCGTAGTAAAGTATCGGGTGAAGGTAATATTAAAGCAAGGATGGAAAATGGGAATTATAAAAAGAATACTATCAAGTTCAACGCAGATGAAAAGACCGCTTTA
>JBDPYZ010000032.1:0-21910 GCA_047291315.1 Candidatus Phloeobacter fragariae
AGTATTCTTTATGCCCAGTTTTTCTTTAAAATGTGAATTAGGCATAATTCACCCCCACCACTAAGCTGTTATTTTCCTCTCAATATTTCATGAGATGAGTAATACAAAGCATTTGCCAGTACATCGGCTAAAACGGAAAGATCGGCTGAAGGTAATATTACCTGCCAACATTTTTTCGCCCGTATATACTGTCCATGCTAAGTGAGAGCTGTTTTTTAACGATTGAGTCGTATTGGTTATACAACTCTTGATATTCTTTATTGTAATCCGACAGCGTTTTGCACATGTTGACTCCTGATAATGGATAGCCCATTTGTTATAATGCTAACTTGGTGGTATAAAAAATTTCATTGGTGTTAAATAAAAAACGAATACTTATATTTTTAATGATTAATTGTTTAAAATTTTTTTTTTTTGATTAAATCGCCAATTTTTAATTTCTGGTGATAATTCAATCTGTATCAGGAAATGGTCATGAAGATATAACCGTAATAATTTAGCCTCACAGGAGGGAACAACGGAAAGTTCATCAATTCACATTACATAAGCCAGTCTTGTCGCTTTGATGCTTAAATTGGGATTTCTCATGATTTATCCCTTTGTATAAGTCTATCGATGTAGTGAATGGCCTGTGCCATCGCATCAAACTTGCCTAAAGAATCTTTGCCATACCAGAAGTGATAACGTGTGATGGGATTCATTGTTTTTCTAGGTAATTTAATAATGTTAAAATCACGGTAACAAAAACTGTGAATACTTAGTTGCTTAAGCATCATTATTTCAGTCCTAACCATGTTAACCAGCCATCTTTGATTTCTTTAGGTAATGACTCATAAGCCAATTTCATTACTTCATTCCAGGCAGGTAAATAAACCCAATATTCTGAACGCGGTGAATCAGGAGAGCTTTTCATTTGCACTACAGATAACTTGCTTTGTTAATCATTTCTTTCAGGGTTTCTGGTGTTTTTCCAATGTGTTTTGCGAATTCTTGATAGTGCAAAGCATTAGAAAGACTTATCACCTGTTTTGACATCTACTAATCTCCTATTGAGTATGCGTCAATTATTTGCAATAACTTATGTTTATTTGTAGTTTTTAATGTTATTTATCGATATAAACATAAATTGATCGAGGAATTGATAATATGTCAATGTCAATAGCAGAAAAATTAAAATTATTCGTGAATCTGAAAGGTCAAATCGAAGACAACTTGCTGAAATGGTTAACATACCCTATTCGTCACTAACTTATTATGAAACAGGAAGAACAACTCCAGATACTGATGTAACCATGAAAATATTAAGTCATCCAAAATTTTTAAAATATACGATGTGGTTTATGACAAATGAAATAGCTCCAGAATCCGGCCAAATAGCACCGGCTCTTACACACTTTGGGCAAAAAAAACAAAGTTAGTCCAATCAGAAAATAAAATTGGTTAGCAATACATCTTGCTTTTTGTGAATTTATTGATGTAAAAAGCTTATGTACCATTGGAGGGTTCTCTTATGTCAGTTAAGATCTTGTGATATTTTTTATTATATATCAATTACTTATTATTAATCTATCACTATAATTCTCTATTCATTCACTATAAATATTAAATCTCAATCCAGTTATCACTTCTATCATCCTGATATTTAGCTGTCCTTTCAGCAGACTTATGACCAAGTAATTTGCGAGTAAACTCACTACCCATTTTTTCAGTGTAAAGTCTTGCTGACAAGCTTCGTATTTCATGAAATGATGGAGAAGTACCTTCTCATGCTAATTTTGTTTTATCTCTTAATTTTGTAAATTCGGTTGATATTTTTGTTACTGTAATATGTTTTTTATTTTTTGTAATAATAAAATCTGTATCGTGATGAATTTTTCTAAAATATCGGTTAATGTTATAGATTCAATTCCGGTATTAAGGGGAATCGCTATTTTGCTCCTGTTTTCTGCTGGATAATCCATAGCTTACCATCATGAATATCTTCCCATTTCATTCTTATAATATCAGATATACGTTGATCCGTTACTAGGGCTAATTTCATTGCGTCTGCCAGCCATTTTTTATCTTCATTAATCAAATTCAAAATTATATTGAAGTCATCTATAGATAACCTTGATCTTTGTATTTTTATTTTTAGAATTTTTGTTTGAGATACGGGATTAATTTTTATAACATCTGCGTAAAGAGCTTTCTTAAAAATATCATTTAAAGTTTCTCTTACTTGCTTAGCAGCCGATGGTTTCCCATTCGTTATATACGAATAGATAAAGTCGGTGATTATTTTAGTGGAAATGTTTTGGATTGGTGCGTCAAGAATTCCTTTTCTTATTCCTAACAATTTACTTTTGTAATCTATTAATGTTTTTTCTCTTAACCCTCTAGTTTTTAATATTTCTTCATATCTATCTAAAAATTCATGAAAAGAGACAGACCCATGTCCCTCAATTCTTTCTGTTAACGATTTTGTGTTTTCTTTGCTGAGCAATAACTGATTCGCATTAATTGCTTCATTGATAGAATAGGTTTTATTTCTTCCTAAACCATATTCTTTGCGAGTACGGGGGTCTCTGTAAGTATAATAGCCTTTACGTTCGTAGAGGTTAGGGGGAAAATCTCTGTTTTTGCGACTTCTGATTCTGGGCATGACCTATCCTTTGTAACAAATTACTATTGCTAATTTCTCTAATACTGTTGATTTTGATGGCGTATTCTTCGACAAGGTATTCTCTACCGTCCTTGATGGGTGGGGGGTTGTATAAGTCCATTTCTTGCCCAATTTCTTACGGTATCCATTACTGCGTGGTCTGTTCCTTCGAGCGTTCCATTCCGCTAAAGTAATTATATTTATTTATCCTCTATTAAAGATTTACACTCTTCTCAGGCGCTTCATTGCCCCACAGAAACTAATGACGAAGCACGAATGGAGACATTCGTTCTCTATTAGGTTAGGAATATGATTTAGTGGGGGTGGGTATTAGGAGTTATCTGTTGCGCCGTTTGATGCTTTGTTATGGTATTGCCAGGGTGGGTCTGCGAGCATCAGGTCATACTTCACTTCATCTCCTGTTAAGAGTTAAACATACCAGCTTTTACTTTTATGTAAGTCATCTATTTTTTCTAACCCAGTGATTTTATTGCCACCATTCCCGATTAGTGTTCCGCTTTCTCCTTCGGTATCAAATTGATATATCAATCTTTTATTTGTTAATTTTTTCTCCCGTAAGCTGATTATTTTCATCATTTCACCATGATAAATAATCTTCATCCCTGCTTTTACATGATGTAACGTTGTTCTGTATTCATGGATGTTATTCATAGGATTTCTCCGGTTATTGGTTATATGAATGTAAGTTTTGATAAAAACATTATGATTTATAAGGTTATTTATGGTAACATTGTTGCCGTTGTGTTAGTTAACAGCAAAATTTTTCCCTGGTGTTGGCCAGCCTTACGCTGGTCTTTTTTACTTAGCATTATTCACTAAATAAGAACGGATAATTTTCCAAGTCCTTTAGGCGTAATTCTTACCTGCTCAGTCAGCTTTTTTGAACCATCATTTCTTGCAACGACGGTAACTTTATGCTCAATCAAATCCTGTTTGATTCTATCCTGATAGCCAATCTAACTTTTTTCACCAACACGGTGATAAATCCAGTCATTACCTTGTAATCATGAGAAAAGTGCTTTAGGTTTTATTTGGAGCGCTTTAGCTGCATCGGTAATGCAAAGGACCTTTCCGAGTAGCTGATTGGTTTTAATGCTTCGACGTGCGGTTTCATCTCATCGACTTTGTGTTCAAGTGCAATAACCTTTTCTGTGTAATTGAGTAGTAATCCTCTCATCGCTGATGGGTCATTTAGTATCTCAACCGGACTGACAGCTTCTAATTCCTTTCTTTCACATTCAATAAAGTACTGTCTTGCCTGTTTGCCTTTTTCATTACGCTCAACCATTGATAGCTCTTTAGCCATATTGAGAGATTGCGTATTCCTTGATCACTTGTTGGCGGAATTTTGCGCTCCCAAAAACGGGGGGAGCTCAAATTTTCAACAATAATGAAATCATCTCCCTCTACAAATCCATATTGTTTAATGCTGTTTTTAATCCATGTGGTAAAATCTTTACCAATTTCTAAAAATGAATGTAAATCACGGGCATTAACAGTTTGGATTAATTCCCCATTGATATTTTTTGTTTTGATATTGATTAAATTTTGCATAAGGGTATTCCTCAAAGTTAATTGATGAATGAGTATTGATGTTTGTTAAGTGATATTGATCAGGGGGGGATAATCACGTTCCGGTGTTAACTACTTTTTTAGCTTATGCAAAGTACTACAATACTAATCAATGACATAGTACTTAGAAGTACAACGATGCCATCCAGCACCTGCCCGTCTAAATGTAATTCACTCAATTACTCATGACCCCATTTGATCTGTGAGAATATTCCGTGTGATGTTGTCTCGGCATGGAAAATATGGAAAGATATCAACTCAAAGACAAATGCTGTACTGATAACTAATAATGTCGTGATTAATAATTTAATGATGTTAAGTTTCATGGCTGAACCTCGATTTAATAAACATAATCCAATGAGTCTTATCGTTTTTACCCACTCGCTGAACAACGGTCGGCTTATTGCTAGTCAGTGCCAATATTTGTCGTGTTGGTATTTGTGTTTTGTTCCATTTGAACAATAAAGTGCCGCCTGCCTGCAACACTCTAAACGCTTCGTTGAAGGCTTGTGATAAATCCTCTTTCTCTATAGTACATTTCAATACCGTATTTTTGAATAGCCGGAGACTTTTTACCTGCCGCTTTTTTTTTTTTTTTTTTTTTTTTTTTTTTTTTTTTTTTTTTATTTTCTTAAATATGAAACTGATCAAATACTACTTGATGAAAGATGTTATCTGAAAACGGCAAATTTTAAAAATAACTTAATTATCAAGCATGTCGTTCGTGCCCGTACATAAAATATGTTTTTCGTACATATCATCACTTCAACACATACGGTGTTCCATCTTGCTCCATCGTGCGAAAACATACTACTGTCACAGCACATATCTAAAATTGTTTTGTCCATGAAAATGTTACCTTGCGGCATGAGTTAATTAAGTGGAATGGGTCAGGCGGGATTAATTACTTCTTAACACAAATCGCTTTGGCGTTAATATCCTTGAAGGTTTCGAATTCCTGTTTAAATTGTTTTGCGGCTATTTGACATAGGGTTTCAGTGTCGAATCCCTGTGTATGAAGGCTGGCCACGTTACTTTAAGTGTAAGGACTGGCGTATGGCAAAGATTAGTATCTACATGATGGTTTCTCCTGTTATGAGAAAGGGTTGAATTCAAGGTTTTGTTGCTGAGTATTAATTGATGTATTTATTGGCGTACGTTCATCTTTGTCTTTCAAATAGTTTAATAGGTTTTTAACTGCCTGAGCGGGTTTATTTTCAACTTTCTCCAAAAGTGTTTGTTCTGTGTTAGCAACAAATGGCATACGGATGTCAAAACTGTAACTTTCATTGCCGTTTTTCTTGGTTCTCAGGACTTTCTGTAAAACAAGGCCTACTTTCTTGCCATGAAATTCTGGGGCAACCAGATGATTGTTGTGTGTCACGGAGGTTACGAACTGAATTCCGATACATCCCATGATGGCATTAACCATATTCTGACCGAAAGGGTTGACTGTACCGTCATTTTTCTTGCAGCAAATACTCAGATAGTTAACTTTTCTGCCATCATCTGATTCACCTGAGAATTCAATGAATTCAGCACCATTATCACTGTGGGTCAATTTAGCCTCGGTGATAGTGATGATATATGCGCCTGTCTCACTAATAAAACCGCCCTGATAAGCGGTAAGGGCGGATTCTTCTGTATAGGTAAAGATAACGTTGTGGTTCATGTGTTGTTATCCTTTTGTTGACAAAAGTTTACTCTTTCGATTTCTGCTTTGAGTTTGTTAATAAATGTTTGAACGGTCTGTTCAATTTTGTTAACCAGTTTGTCATCCTTGATAATCCGGATTTTATAGTAGGCAAGATTAGGTGGGAGTCTGTCATCATAGCTGACAAAATCGCACCAGTTTCTGCCTGTACACATCATTTGCCCATGCATTTGTAACAGATATTTGGGTTTACCTGTGATAATGGTTTCGATATGGGTGGTGGTGTTGGGACATTTTATTTCGATAAGTCCATCATCATTAACTAAACCGTCAGGATTGGCACCAAATAGCTCGATAGTAGGGTGGGGAACAAAACCGGTTTTTGGTGACAGAGACATCAAACTCATTGAGGCAGTATCGTTCTCTGGCTTTAGGCTCAAGAGCGATACCCCGTTCAATGGCATTATTGGTTTTTATTTCTTCCCTTTGTCCGGTAAGGGTTTCACAGACTAACTGCATGAGGTAGTTTCGTTGTGTTGTTCCCTTGCCTTTGGATAACACTTTGTGTAAATTGCTGGCGGTGACCTTCCCCAGTCTTACCTGAAACCACTCGTCTGTTCTTTGTTTCATGATTATCCTCATTTTTCATTGCGATGTTGTGATAAATATCCATCTTGTTTTTTTCACCAATGATTTCCGTTTCCTCTGGTGTTAACTGTTGCCAATACGATTTCATTGATTCAACCCCGTCTTGTGCCGCCGTTTTTAATTCCTTGATTAACTGTTCATAACGGGCTTTTTGCTGTGCTTTTTCTTTCTGTATCACAATTTTTTCGGGTTCCGGCAAATCTTCACCCGCATAGATGTAAAACCCTAGTCCAAACATCGAAATGGCTTTCGTCAAACAGCGCATGAGGGTTTTATTGATGTCAACCGAGTTAGGATTAGAAATGGCCTGATTTCTGTAATCCATAATGGGCAGCCACATTTTGCGGGAAAATTCGTTATCACTCTGTTTGATTGTGAGCGTTAATGACACCATGGCACTGCCATCATTGTTATAGCTGACGTCATCAATGACATAATAGGATTCTGGGTAGTGCGCCATTAATACGCCCCACGCCCAAGCCCATGAAAGATAAGAGAGGCCGTTTTTCTTTTCTATCTTTTCGTTAACGTTAATCGCAGAAAGCGTTTCCCAAACTTGTTGTTGAAAACTTTTTTCTTTTTCGGTGTGCTCTGCGCTGCTCATAGATATTTCCTCTTAGGTGCTTGAAGAGCTTCGTACAGATGTATGTGCTCACTTTTCAAATGGTTAAACAGCGCCTTCCAGATATCGTCCCAATCCTCATTATTGAGTTTCCTCATGATTGAGGAAGGAAGGCAGTCATAGACAGGCTGGACAAGTTCGCTGATTTGTTCATCCAGTCTGTCTTCCCAATAAGCAACTTCTTGTTGTTGTTCGTACCAATAATCTTGCATTGCGTAAGGATTCATGTGACCTCCTATCTTGCTAACAGTAAAACGAGGCTTGCCAACGCGATGATTAGCAAGGTGGGGATAATTTTTATGGATTCTTTCTGATAGAAGCCCTCACTATTTAAACGATAGCGAAGCTCTTGCTATTTGAGCTGGTTCATATTGTTAGCTCTTAAGTTATTGATATTCAGATGTGATTGATTTGTAGGATACTGTCTTTATTCGTCAGCTTTCTTTGATTGATATTTGAGTAGTGCCTGTATTGCCCTACGATGGCGACGATAGGCGTTATACAGTTCAAGTTTTTTCTTTATTAAAGCCATAAAATAGGGCTTTGTATGCTTGAATTGGCGTATGGCTAAAAGATATTTATCTTTCAGCGTCATGATGGCTTTTTCGCAGGTAAAATATCTTTGGATGCCGCAATAATACGGGCAATAATAACGTCCTTATTCATCATTGTTTCTTATGTAACTTGATAATATTTGTCTTGGGTGAATTGACCGTTCCAGTCTTTCTTCATCCGTAGCTTGTTTTTTAGATATTGATGATATAGCCATGAAGCTCCTTTTTTTTAACAGAACGATTCGGTAACACTGGCGTTGAACTGTTTCTGTTGTAGTGATGTAGGGCGATTTGGTTAAATATTTATCTCGTGTATAAGCATGGACACGCCAGACATGAGGTTTGTAGATACCCTTTTCTGCATCGTAGAGAAAATGACGCTCCTGTAGAAAAAGGTTGACCTGGTTAATGTTTACGCCATTAAGTTGTTTGCAAAACCAAACAGGTGACATGCCAACCTGGAACAAGTTTTTAAGACTATCGATTTCTGTTACGAGGTTCTTATTTTTCAGTAATAATTTTTCTTTCTCTTCCTCAGCACGAACTACCATCAAGGCAAGTTCTTTTGTTGTTGATAGAGACACTTGAATTTGTGGTTGTAAAATCTGTCTTTCACATTCAATAAAGTATTGTCGGGCCTGTTTACCTTTTTCATTACGCTCGACCATCGATAACTCTTTTGCCATGTCGAGAGAGATTGCGTATTCTATAGACGGTCTATCTTTTGCAGTTTTTTCCGCAAAAGCTACGAAGTTCTCATTTTCAATGCGGTCTTTTATCCAATCTTTAAAATGGTGTTTTATCCCTAAAAATGCATGTAAATCACGTGCATTAACAGTTTGGATTAATCCGCCGTTAATGTTTTTTGTTTCGATGTTTATTAAATTTGACATAAAGGTATTCTTCAATAATGAAATTGATAAACAAATAGCCCCTTTCTACGGGGCGTTAAGATTATTTAGTTACATTGGAGGAAGTGATTAACGTTCGCTTTATGCCATTTCTCAAGTGATTGAGCTATGACGCTATCGTGTTCATGAGTACTGGCTTCTAACAGCTGTTGCATTTCACGAAGTACAGTCTTGACATTTTCCTTTCCTTATGGCGGAGTAGACGACGGATAACTTATTTTTCAACTTCGAAGATAGCTGATTTGAGTATACTGGTAATATCGTAAATCCGTCTACATTCTTCTGAGATTATCGATATTTGATTAACCTCGAAGTGCTGAGGTGATGCGACTCCTGTTGCATGACGCAGTGCATACCAGATACCCTGTGTCCATGCTTTTTCAAATCTGAATCCATTCGTCATACTCCAGACAAGATGAGTCAGATTGCGAACATCATTACCGTTTAAGAGTTCGGGTGCTTCGGGTTTGGGTTGTGGGTTAGCAATTTGGTTATCGAGAATATCTAATACCCATTTTCTGAATTCTTTAGCGATAGGTGTACGGGCGAACATAGCAATTAAGTGTGCACCTCGGAGAGAGAAAATGCGGGTTTTATATGGGTATTTTTAACGGTGGTCGAATCAACCACGTTAGACATACAATAAGAAAATTCATCTTTATTATTGTTATATAAACCTGTTACAGCTTTTGGGTCTGCATACTGTAACGCTTTAGCAAGTTCAGCAGAAATAAACCAGATTCCTCCATTGTAGGAAATAGTTTCAAGAACAGTATTACGGAAGACTAGAGTATTCATAGTGATTTCCTTGTTAAATTAGGATAATCACCACCTTTGAGGTCAATCTTGGGCGGTGCACTAAACGAGGTTGACCTTACCGGCTAACAAGGATCCCGGCGAGCCTTTCGGCTCCCCCATCCAGCCCACCATTGATTTTTTGATATGCAGACTAACGTATAAAAAAACACGCCCTCGGCGTGCTATGCGCCTTGTTAGTTACAGTGGAAGGTCAAACCCGACACCTGATTTTGCGGATGCAAGCAAAATATAGCGCATGATTTCTTCTTTCGTCAATGGTGATTTAGAATTAAAAAACTAGCCATTGAAAAAGCTGGTTTGGGTTTCCCCTAGTGTTGGATATATATAACTTATTGCCCATTGGTGTTATTCCTTGTTTGTTTTCGACAACCGTATAATGCAAAAAGAACCAAACGTACATGAAATATCGTTAACAATCCGGTTAATGAATTTGTTTCAAATTTAGATTTTGCTTTCGATATTTTTCGTTTAATTAATCGATAGTTCACAGATCGCAAAACTGAAATTTTCTTTTGAGAAAGACCAAAAGCAAAGAGCAATGATGTTTCAAACTGAACGGGTGTTAACTCTGGAAAAAGATTGCGTGATTCTGGATATTCAATAGGGTCAAAGATTCTCATGCGATACCTTCCATTATACAGGTTAGCATGTTGTTGTATTAACAATTGAGCTTCACAAATGAGCACATGAAAGCTAAACTTTTTCATTAGCCTTATTCCTTCTAGGTAGGTTTAGGGTTAGCTGGCTGTTGGGATTCACTCTCCTTTCAGTCAGCGACGCTTTTTCACTGTGTCATTGAGTTCACAATGAAAATGGTTGTGTTATACTTCCCTTAAAAGGAGGGTTCGTTATGGGCCAGATTGCTTTTGATACACCAAAATTTGTTGAAATGCTTGAAGGCGCTGGTTTACCTAAAGATTAGGCTAAAGCTATATCTCTGGCTGTGCGTGAATCCCACGAAGCGGTTGATGTAGCACCCAAGAGAGATTTAGACGATGTTCGTAAAGATATGGTTACACGTTTCGAAAAGAACGAAGCTCAAATAGCTGATGTTCGTAAGGATATGGAAAATCGCTTTGACAAACTTGGTTTACAATTAACACTAAGACTCGGTAGTATGCTAATTTTGGCAATAGGTGCAATGACTGCTCTTTTTAAACTTTTACATTAAACCCGTTTGCTTGTTGCTGCTTCCATCTCGGCAAGCAGAATTACCTCAAATTTCCTGATTGCCTTTTCATTATATCGAAATGACTCTACCTGTTTATTGCTATAAGGTGATTTATCAATATACATTTCCCCATACTCTTTAACCTTCATGTTGTTATCATTAGCCATGCGACCTATTTTATTTGTTGAGACATTAAACATTTTACCAATCTGTTTTGTTGTTTAATGCTTATCAGTAATAACAGGTAAAAGAATAACTTCACTACCCGCAATAGGATTAACTAATCCAGCCATGATCCCTTGTCTTGCGTTATCGGAAAGATGAGTCGCCCATTCAAACATCCTTTCTGCGTTATCCATTTGGATTTGTATCGCTTTGGCTTGTATTTCTATTGCTTTTGCCTTACAAAATTCAGGTAATTCTCTGCCTTCGTCTTTGTGAGGTTTTATCTGTAAGATAGCTTGATTGAAGTAATTATCTTCTAAAGCTTCGAACCAATTCCACGTCTGATCAGTTTCAAGCGTTTTTGCATGACGAGAAGCACCGAGATCTGTCCATAAAGTTAATGACCTTACTTTGTTCGAAATTTGTGCGGGACTAAATGACTCGCGCAAATCCTCTAATTCAGCACCCTTAATTTTGAAGTAATGTTTACCTTCTATAAATTTTGACTTGTTTTTATTGAAATTATGACGAATATTTTCTGCATCTGTGCCATATCCCTGAGCAAGCATATCAGTTGTGATCACTCGCTGAGATTTATATTCGATGACAGGTAATTGAGTATTTTAAATTGTGATTAATTTAGACATAACTATTTCTCCGTAGTTAAACGAATGGTTAAAGTGGTTTTGGAATTAAAAAATAGGGTAAATTGAACTCAGATTTCAGCCTAAATTAGGTAAAATAAGGATTCACTAGAAGCTGTAAGTAATTGATTTATAGTGAGTGGAATCGCTTGTTTTCGCGTATAAATACGT
Organism: Candidatus Phloeobacter fragariae; assembly: GCA_047291315.1. Taxonomy (GTDB): domain Bacteria; phylum Pseudomonadota; class Gammaproteobacteria; order Enterobacterales; family Enterobacteriaceae; genus Arsenophonus; species Arsenophonus fragariae. Next base: position 11,597 of record JBDPYZ010000032.1, read on the forward strand.
ATATTAAATGATCTATATTCTTATAACAAATTGATATATAAGTATTTTATTTTTATTACATAACTTATACTTATAAAGTACACTGCGATATTTCATACATGTGCATATAAACGTATTGGTTGTATGGTAACTTGTGTCCTCAATTAATAATACCAAGAATATCAGTTTGAATGCTTTCAAACAACCAAGTTTTTGATCTTTTTATCTCATTTTTTCAATTGAGCTATGGGAAAGATTTTGCTTCAGTGGTTTGTAGGGTATTTTGACAATTTATTTAACTCAAATGTTAGGAATGTTTGAAGCTCAATCTTTTATATTATTTTCTGATTTTACTGCATTGGTCTCTGGTTTTGTTGCTATTGGTGGATGGTTAGGTGATAACCCTTTAGGTACTAAAAGGGTTATCATACTAGGGGCTATCGTACTTAGTATCGGTTATGCTTTTATTGCTTATTCTAGTCACGATGTTTTCTTAGTATATTTTGGGTTAGCAACCATTGCTGTTGGTAATGGTTTATTTAAAACAAATCCTTCTTAGTTACTTTTCACTTGTTATGATAAAAATGGCCAACGTCTCGACGGGGCATTTACAATGTACTACATGGTTGTCAACATCGGTTCATTCTTTTCTATGTTGGCAAAACACTATGGTTGGGATATTGTGTTTTCATTGAGTGTGATTGGTCTGATTATTACTTTAGTTTATTTCTTATTTATGTAAAAATTGAGTTAAAGGCTATGGCTCTAAACTTGATTTTCAATCGATAGAATTATCTAAATTTATTATAATTATTTTTGTTAAGGAAATTATTGTATTAAAAGGCACAGATCGCCGAAAAATGATAGTGGCATTTATTTAATGATAGAGGCGGTTGCATTTTTTGTACTATATAGTTAGACGCCAATATCATTAAATTTCTTTGCTATATACAATGTAGAATATAATATTTTTGGTATAAGAGTTTAGCCAGTATAACATCAAGATTTTAATCCACTCTTGCAGCGATATATAATAAGATGGGTGATAATTTACCTATGGCCCATAAATTTGCAATCGGAATAGTATTCTGTTCGACTGCATTCCTTGTATTACCATTAGTTGCTAAGTTTACTAATGAAGCCGGTATTGTTTCTGTTAATTGGTTAGTACTGTCTTATGGCTTACAAAGTATTGGAGAATTAATGATTTCTGGTTTTGTGCTAGCAATGGTAGCGCAGCTAGTACCTCAGCGCTTGATGGGATTTAATGTGTTCATGGTTTTAACCAGCTAAGCCGCTGTTTTTTTTGCCGATTTTATTGCTTCTATGACGGCAACGCCCCAAGGAGAATCATTAAACCCTTTAGTATCATTAGGTATATAGTGACGTTTTCATGAAGATAGGTATAGTAGCAGCGGTTATTGCATTAATTATGTTATTTACAGCACCATTACTTAATCGCATGAAACAAGTATAAATTAGATATTTTATATATAAAGCTATTGAAAATATGTTTAATAGCTTTATATTATAATAATTTCAGGTAATGAAGTGCTTTTGTTTTATCATCTCAATTTAAACATAAGTTTTGGAAAGTCAATATTGTTTGATTGAGCAATTTATTGTTAAAAAAATTATAGTTTTTAAGATAGTAAATCAGCATAATAACGATCCAGAACATATATATATTATTCAAACCTTTAGGTTAAAAAATGGTTATTTATTTTAAAAAATGCTATTTTTTATTAATAATAAAAAGAGCATGTTTATGCAATCTGAGGGTAAATGTTTATGTCGACGTGTTATATAAAATACAGAGCAACCTAGCCATTGTATTATATCCCAAAAATGGAATGGTGATCTGTTAATGAGTTTTATTGTTAAAAATAGTTTATCCATTGAAAAAATAAGTTTAGTGTTAGTTATTTTCGCTATTCTGAATCGCCAATTCAAAAATTTTGTAATAAATGTGGTATGCATCTTTTTTTTGAAGATGCATAAGATTGAAAGTTCTTATGTTAATACAACTTTATGTGAAAAGAGTAAAATGGGTTTTCTAGTTACTCAGTTTTATGTTGATGGTAAGCCTATGTATTATAACACTGTTGTAGAAACGGCATTGCTTACAGAACAAAATATCTTTAATACTAAAAAATAAATTAAACTAGCAGCTGTTAGATCTATAATTCTATAATCATTAATATCTTGGTAAAATTTTGGTTGATGGTATTGAGGGGATTCAATGAATATAATATCAATATATCTAAGTTATTACAGCTCATTTTGAATTTATTGCATTAATCATTAAATATTTTCAATCAAATTATCATTTTCCTTTACGTTATTTTATTTATATTGGTATTACGGCTATTGTCCGTTTGATTATTATTGATCATAAATCTGCTGAAGGTGCTATTATTTATGGCGTCGCAATCTTGTTATTGGTTTTAGCTTTATATTTTGTAAATACTAAAAAATAAAACGTGATCAATAATATAAGACTATATTTTCAATTGTTCTATATTTATTATAAATAGTATCTAGCATAACTAATTAATAATGTTTCTATTTTATTAACTTTCTATTTTTAGCTATAAAATAGAGTGATTGTCTAGTATATATAAATTTATCTATTAAAGATAATGATATTTTATTACTTATCAGAAGAGGGAGATTTCTTTGATCAGTGTTTTATTAGTCGAAGATAATGCGTTTATTCGATTGGGAATGCAGTCTATTTTTGATAAAACAAAAGGTATGTAAATAGCTGGACATGTTGTCTCTTTGAATCAAGCCATACAATGGTGCCGAAAACACACAGAGAAAATTATTTTATTGAATGTGATAATAAGTAACTATGAATTAATTAAAAAATCACAAAGTTTTAATTAGAATGATCCCTGATATAGGCATAATGATGCATTCTACTAAAAAAAATATCTATTTAATGAAGGCACTAGAAGCCGAAACAGGAGGTATACTGAGTGTGAAAGCAAAAGAGAGTGATTTGCTGTATGCCATTCGTGTCGTTAAGTTAAAGCAAAAATATTTGCTGTCGGGTATCGCGCAATGGCTTGTATTGCATCAATTAGATACAGAAATAGGCAATCCTTTAAACCTTTTATCTGATCGTGAATTACAAATTATGCTTATGGTAACGCGTGGTGTAACGGTTGGTGAGATAGCAAAACAGCTCAACTTAAACCCAAAAACAATAAATAGCTATAGAATGTTTAGTGAACTAAAAGTTCGTAGTGATGTAGAATTAACGCATATAGCTATAACGAATGGATTGATTCAAACAGAGAGTTTTTATTATAGTGCTTAAACTATTTGAACCGAAAGTATTTTTGCAAACAGTAACTAATCAACCAGGTGTATATCGTATGTATGATACATCTGGGAACGTTATTTATGTCGGTAAAGCGAAAGATTTAAAAAAACGTTTAGCTAGTTATTTTAGAGGACAAGTAACGAGCCGTAAAATGGAACAACTTGTTAAAAATATTGCTCAAATTGATATTACCGTAACACATACAGAAACAGAGGCTTTATTACTTGAACATAACTATATTAAACTTTATCAGCCTCGTTATAATGTTCTATTAAGGGATGATAAATCCTATCCTTATATTTTTTTAAGTGCAGATAAACATCCACGTTTAGCTATGCATCGTGGTGCTATGAAGGCAAAGGGCGACTATTTTGGCCCATTTCCAAGTGTTCATGCCGTCAGAGAAACGCTGGCTTTATTACAAAAGCTCTTTCCATTGCGTCAGTGTGAAGATAGTGTCTATCATAATCGCTCCAGACCATGCCTCCAATATCAAATTAATCGCTGTCTGGGACCCTGTGTTAAGAGGCTAGTTACTGATGAAGAATATCATCAACAAGTAGAATATGTTCGTTTATTCTTATCAGGTAAGGATCAGCAAGTTCTTAATCAATTAATCCAAAATATGGAGCAGGCCAGTCAAACTCTTAAATTTGAAGGTGCGGCGCGTTATCGAGATCAAATACAAGCCGTTAGAGCGGTGACAGAGCAACAATTTGTTACGGGTAATACGCAAGATCTCGACGTAATTAGCGTTGCTTATCACTTAGGTATTGCATGTGTTCAGGTGCTTTTTATTCGACAAGGAAAAGTACTTGGTAGCCGTAGTTATTATCCAAAGATCCCAGCAAATACACAATTAAGTGAAGTTGTGCAAACATTTTTGGGCCAATTTTATTTACAGGGCAGTGAAATTCGCTCTTTACCCGCAGAAATATTATTGGATTTTTTATTACCTGAAAAAGCGCTATTTGCTAAATTATTGACTAAAATAGCGGGACGTAAAATTAACATTCAAGTGAAACCACGAGGAATAAAAGCTAAATATTTAAAACTGGCTCGTACCAATGCAGCGACAGCGTTGGCAACAAAAGTTTCACAACAATCGAGCATTCACAAAAGAATGGAGGCATTAGCTGACTTGCTAGAACTAGAAAAAATTTATCGAATGGAATGTTTTGATATTAGTCATACTTCGGGACAGCAAACTGTAGCATCTTGTGTTGTTTTTGATAGTAATGGGCCATTACGTTCTGAATATCGTCGTTATAATATAATTGATATTACGCCTGGAGATGATTATGCTGCTATGTATCAAGTTTTAACTAGACGTTATGGTAAACATGTGGATGAAAGTAAAGTGCCGGATGTTATTTTTATTGATGGTGGCAAGGGACAACTTGCTCAAGTAATCGGTGTATTCCAAGCATTAAATGTCGATTGGAACATTACGCACCCCAAATTGATAGGGGTAGCTAAAGGACATGATCGTAAAGCAGGCTTAGAAACACTGTTTTTTAAACCAGATGGCGTTGGTCTTTCGTTACCGCCTGATTCAGCCGCGCTACACTTAATACAAAATATTCGTGATGAATCACATAATCACGCGATTATTGGACATCGTCAGCGTAGGGCGAAAGTTAGAAATACCAGTACCTTAGAGTCTATTGAAGGTGTAGGTCCTAAACGTCGGCAGGCGCTACTTAAATATATGGGGGGCTTACAAGCTCTGCGTAATGCGAGTATTGATGAAATCGCAAAAGTGCCAACGATTTCATATGCACTAGCAGTAAAAATTTATAATGTGTTGAAGCAATAAGCGTAGTGGAATTGTATATATATATATATATTTTATTTTGGCCAGACAATTATAGAGCATGATGCAATTAAATATCCCAACTTGGTTAACACTTTTTCGTATCATATTGATTCCGTTTTTTGTGTCATTTTTTTATCTTCCTTTTCATTGGGCACCTTTTGTTTGTGCGTTTCTTTTTGTTATTGCTGCGTTAACGGATTGGTTTGATGGTTTTCTTGCTAGACTCTGGCAGCAAACAACTAGATTTGGTGCATTTTTAGATCCGGTCGCTGATAAGATTATGGTAGTAACGGCATTAGTATTGGTGAGCGAATATTATCATACCTGGTGGGTTACATTACCGACAGTGACTATGATTGCGCGTGAAATTATTATTTCTTCATTACGGGAATGGATGGCCGAAGTGGGCAAACGTAGTTGTGTGGCTGTGTCTTCTATTGGAAAATTTAAAACAACAGCTCAGATGATCTCATTAGTTGGATTGCTATGGCATCCTAATATCCAAATTGAGGTAATTGCTATCATATTACTTTATTTTGCGGCTATTTTAACATTTTGGTCTATGTTCCAATATTTATCTGCGGCTTGGAGATATTTGAATGAAGCTTGATCGAAATGATTGAAAAATCAGCGAACGAACTGAATTAATAAATAATAGTATTGACTCAATACAGGAAACAAGTAGAATGCAGCGCATCGAACGATGCTAGGTTTAACAAACTAACTAAGCATAGTGAAAATGCGGGAATAGCTCAGTTGGTAGAGCACGACCTTGCCAAGGTCGGGGTCGCGAGTTCGAGTCTCGTTTTCCGCTCCAATATTAGCCCTCCAAATAAGTTAGATTGAGTCGGGCGCGTTGGCAGAGTGGCTATGCAGCGGACTGCAAATCCGTCTACCTCGGTTCGACTCCGGGACGCGCCTCCAAAATTTAGCCCAGGTGGTGAAATCGGTAGACACAAGGGATTTAAAATCCCTCGGCTTTAAGGCTGTGCGGGTTCAAGTCCCGCCCTGGGCACCATCATGAAAATACTTTTATTATTAATAAGTTAGACTGTAAAAAGTTAGTCTCTTAAGGCCGAATTTTTGTGACAAAAATCACCTTTCAGAATATCTTCAGAAGATGCTTTCAGAAGATAAATTTAGTTGATTTGAATATTTATTCACTTTTTCTGATTTCTTGTCTGTAAATCCCATAACCAAGAAAATAAATCCATTTTTTGTCATTTCGGACTCTTCGTATACATTTCCGTTATGTTCAAAGGGAACCCTCGAAAAGTGGATGGTTAAGAATTGTGCAGAGTATTTGAGATTTTTTATTTTTCAATTACATGAAAATGTTGTTTGCCAAAATAAGCAGCTACTTGACGAGACGTTGTTACAGCTTTTCCATTGTGAATAAATATATTTGGAGTAAGGGCGCTATTGGCCTGTGTTGAAGTATTCATTATTACATCCTATATCAATTGTTCAGTATTACCCATTGTTCAGATGGGAGGTCGGGCATTTGAACACCGGATATAGACGGCCAACAGTTTTTCCCTTTTCAGGGTTTTGTATATTCTGTTCGCTACCCGACCATTATCTATGGACGTAAAAAAAATCGCATTACTTTCGGGCGCGGTATCCGCTTCTAGGGGTATGTTGAGTACCTGATAGAAACTATAGCGCATTATTTTTTCTTTCGTCAATGGTTATTGTTAGGTTATACCTACCCAAAAGGAGGATTCCTTATGGCTCAAGTTGCATTTGATACACTACAGGCATCAGAAAAACTAGAAAGTGCTGGTATTTCGAGAGAACAGGCTAGAGCTATTTGATTTATCGTACGTAAGTCACATGAGGTTGCTGATGTAGCGACTAAAGAGATTTAGAAGACGTACGTAAAGATATGGTTACACGTTTCGAAAAGAATGAAGCTCAAATTGCTGATGTCCGCAAAGACATGGAAATAACCCGCAAAGAGCTGCAACTTGAGATGTCAGGAGCGGGTATTTTGGGTATCCTTTCTCTGGTGGTGAAAGCTTTTTTGATGCCTGCGTTATAACAAATATTGTGTGTTATTAGCTCAATTCACATGTTAAGGCTATGAAAACTAGTGATGTACTAACTAATCATTTTATCTCGTGTATGGAAAAACAGAAAGATTATTGGGATATAAAAAGTACTGAATTACGTTTTGTCTATGCTAATAAAGTAGCCTTTGATATTTCTTGTTTGCCAATGAATTTCGATATTGAAGGAAGACTAGCCTCTGAGTGCCCAATATCATGGAGTGAATATGCTGACACAATTGATAGCCACGAACAAATTGTTCACCAATATGGTAAGTCAATATTTTCTATTATTACTTACATCACAGGAACAGAAAAAACATTACAAACTCTTTTCACTAAAACAATTCCGCATTACAATCAGAATAAAGTTGCCGGGACTATTTGTCACGCGAGAAAAATCCCTCCCGTATTATTGTCAAAATGTTTCTTTAAAAATCCTACTGCCTCTTCTTTTTTAACTAATCACCCACCAAATGATTTATTTACGACTGAAGAACTTAATGTGCTTTTTTTCGCTATTAAGCTATTCATTAATAAGGAAATAGCATTGATGTTAGGTACATATTTTTGTGTTGTAGAGCAAATAATACGACAGATAGGTAACAAAATTGATATTCATTCACGAAGACAGCTGAGAGATTACGGTATCGCTGAAGGTTTTGATAATTACTTTCCATCCTTTTTATTAAAGGGATTGTTATAGTTTAAAAGTAAGATGTAGTAGCTCAGCTGGTAGAGCAGTATGCTTTTAATCCATCGGTTGCGGGTTCAAACTCTGCGTAGCCCACCAATTATTATTCATTATCTATTACCTAAAGATCAGCTTAAAGCTATATCTCTGGCTGTTCGTGAATCGCACGAAGCAGTTGATGTAGCGACTAAAAGAGATTTAGACGATGTTCATAAATATTTAAGCACACAAATATCTGATGTTAGGAAAGATATGGAGTTACGCTTTGAAAAAATCGATGCTCAGATAGCTTTAATTCGTAAGGATGTTGAGCATATCGCTACAGGACTGTTTTTAAAACTTGGGGGCGTGATAGTTTTAACTATTAGTGCTGCAACAGCAATACTAAAATTCTTCTAATCCCTCGATTGCAGGTTCAGGTCTTGCACAGTGCGCCAATTTCCTGATGTATCTTCATGAGTTTTCGATTTTCTGTTTTCAGGTATTTTTTTTCTGCTGTTAAATACTGAATTAATTTTTTTAACGTTTTAGTTTCCTGCTCTTCTTCGTCCCATATCTTAAGATTGACCAGATAACGTGAATCAGAGAAATTATGACTGCCATTAGTAACTCCAACTAAGTTACCCATATTGGGGTGTTTTTCGGTTAGAATGAGTGGATTGTCTAGTTTCATGATGTATATTCGCCCTAAATACAAATAAATTTTAGTGATGTGTGCTGGGTGCCTCCCAGTATCCGATTACAGTCATGACGGACGGGTAAATACAATCAAACTACTATATCTAGCTAAAAGTTAGATTATATAGCGGTGACTGTCTCGCGAGTGCATAGCCGCATTCACACATCCTGAAACTGATTGGTTGCCTGTCTTTTCACCACATCAGGGTGTAGTAGATTTGTTACCCTCCAGCAACCAGAAATGAGAATTTAACTATGCCTGTAAGTATTACATGACAAATAACAAAAGATATTGCTCCGTTAATAAGAAAATATTCGATAAAAAAGGAGCAATGAAGTTAAATAAAAATCCATAAAATGATCGAAAAATCATTTTAATGATATGATAAAATCCTCTTATTTAGAAGAAGATAGTTATATGTTGCTACCGCTAGAAAAATCATCATAGGAGTTATAACTATCATTTGGGGAACTTGTGGGAATTAACGGCTTATCAACAAAAACCGATATTCCTAAAGCGGGATAGTCTGTATATTTAATATGTGCTATGTTATTTGATACTTCTGATTCATTTAATTGATTATGGATGATTATGGTGGTATATTTTTTCTATCATTTTATTATTTAAAGTTTGTTCTTTTTTCTTTATTAATTGATACAAATCATTATCATGATACATGAAGTTTATAATTTTATTATCCTTACTCCAAGGATCAATAATAAATAACTTTTTTTTATTATTTTTGATTTTTATATCAACTAATAAATCAATGAAGTGTGAAAAGGAATTGATATTGCTATCTCCATATCCACATATATTCTCTATATTTGTGAATAATAAAGGGCAGGATGAATATAAAATTAAAGCGTGATTATTAATGTCTTCTATATCATCTTTATTAAAAGCAATAACCCGTATTAATGAATTATTAATGCCATATTCGCATAATGTATTATAAAAAAGATAAGTAATTTCATTGCAATAAGTTATGAGATTTTTTTATCTTCGTTATAACTCTCTGATACTATTTCAGAATATTTATATTGCAAAGATGATTTGTCTATTTCTTCGTCAAGTTCAGTTTGACTAGCTTGCTTAGTTATCTTTTCTCGAATTGATTCAGTTTTATTAATATGAGATGTATTATCGCTGAGCATCAGAACATCAGGTCTATTTTTTTTAAAATTCTTTTATATATTCAAAGGTGGATATAATTTGATTTGTTAAAAATACATCATCTTTTAATGATGGATAAATACCCATATTATTGCTTTCATATTGATTCTCAAAATTAATATTTTTATTCAAAGTATCCACAATATTATCAGTACTTTTATAACGTATATATTATTCAATTTTTAACATATTATTCTACCTAAAGCATCCGTTGTATTTAATATCAGACTATAATATTTTAATATAAAGTTTCTATCAAATAATACATACTGTAATATTAAACATTTACAGTCACTTCCCCAGAAAGTAGAATAGGGCGGTGACGTTTTGTTTTGATTGAATACAAAGCGGTTTTAGGTAGACAGCAATTATCAAATGAGTCATAAACTTTAACTCGGCTATACAGTAATGCTATCTTAACACGATGTAATACTTTTCCTTTTCTTTTCAGTGAAAGGATAGGGCGTTTAGTGCTTGGATATTGTTTGTTGCTTAAAGGGTTTTACTGGATTTAACGCAGCTTTCAACGCTAGATTGAGTTCTTTATTACGATTATAGGCTGCTTGCCTGGCTCTTCTGTGT
>JBDPYZ010000033.1:0-21413 GCA_047291315.1 Candidatus Phloeobacter fragariae
AACATAAAAAAACCCAGAAAATAAAAAAGCCGCCTAAGCGACTTTGATAAACAGGGATTAATGTTAGCTCCTTACTCGTTTTGGTTATTGAACTTGAGAGTATTGTGGTAGCGTAAATGAAAAAACCCCGCAAAAGCGAGGTTTATGCTATTAATTCATAGGTGCAGTAGGTTTGTCATTAACATTTCCCACACCTAGCTTCCTATTGTTTGGAAGTCTCACAAGTCCCATAAGAGTTCATAAATAAAAATTTAATCAAAAAAGCACCATATTACCCTGTAATTGTTGCCCATTTGCTCATTAAAGTCAATGCCTTTATTGCTTTATTTGACTACTATTAGGTATTTTATTGCTACTTTTCATCACATTTAGCAACCGATTGTAGATAAGATACAGGCTGGCATTTAAAATATCATCGATTTCTCTTCTGCATGTTATTCGTGATGGTTTTTTACATCTTCCTCCCGCCCTTGTCATCATTCTTCTTGGCTTTGCCGTTTTATGATAATAATTGGCTATGCTAAGTTTTGATTTACCATGAACATAATAACTCAATAGAATTTGATAGCCTCTCTCATCAATTCTCATCACTGAGTCAACTACCTGAGAGATAAGCAAACCTTCATCATCACTACACATCCGCCTTAATGGCATGATTTCACCTCTCGCCTGTTTCATATACCGCCAGATGATATTAAATTGCCATCTATCCAGTTCACCCGAATACACCCATCCGCCCCATAATTCTAGCCAATGATTTACCCAATCATATTGTGCTTTTATTAATTCCAATTCCCTCATCTCCCCTCCAGCAATACAGTATGATTAGGGGCATGGTGTTAACCATGAGCCCTGCTTTGAATGTTTAATCGTGGTTTAGTGTGTGGGCTATTTTGTTCGCCCATTCGAAAGGTAATGCCTGTGCCTGGTACCAGTCCGGTAAGAAAAACTCAATGCGACGCGAATAGCCATCCAGACTCATCACTTTCATTCGCTTAAGCTCATCTTTCATCTGACTGTACAGTTCCTCCATTTCACTTTGTTTGAGTCTGATAGCTGTGTTAACCAGCATGGCTATTTTGGGCTATCGTCATCTCACCATAGGTAATCTCTACATGAGCGGTAAATTCGTAAGAGTCTTCACCTAATTGACGATGACAGCCTATGCAGTGTGAGAAACTATTACAGGGGTGATAACAGGTGAATTTGTATCGTCTTGATTTGAAATGTGAGCAGTCTAGTTTAGCGCATTCGTTCTGAAAATATCGGCCGCAATAATCGTATATCCAGTTTGTGCTTTCACGGATTAATTCAGAGAAAACAGCATCATGCCTGTCTCTTCTAAGTGCCATTTAATTTTCCTATTCCTGTTTTAATTTCATGTATTGAGAATTTTGCGGTATTGTCACGAAACAACCCACTCCAGCCGCCCAGCATTCGACTCTTTGCATGAAGATATAATATTTTCCTGTATCGAGCTTTGATGTCTTCCTGAGCACTCTTACACTTTCTGGCTCTTGAGTTGTCACATCGATACGCTCTATTACCTCAGAGTCCAGGAAAGTGTGCTTGAGCATCTCTTTAAGCTGCTCAGATGTGAAGTGAGCGCCATTAGCACACAAGTATTCGCTTATCCCACCTGTCCACAGGTGAAAAAGTGAATTTTGAGATAATGAGCGCGTTTTCCTGTAAGGCTTGATATTTTGATAATCGATTTTCCTATCCCAATCGCCAGATGGTTTTTCCCTGTCCCTAGCCCACCGCACATAACCAATCCTTCCCCCTGTTTCAATCGTTCAGGCCACTTCGTAGCATAAGACTTACAAACCGCTAAACACTGTCTTGCTTGACTATTAACGGGTTCATAATTATCCAGTGAAGCCATATCAAAACGTTTAGGAACATTAAAAAAATCTCAGTAAATTAAGTTTTTCTTGATGAATTCGCTTAAGCTCAACCGCCTGATACTCCTGCTCTAGCACCATGATTTTTTCTCTCAGGCATTCAGGATATTCTCCTTGTGTTTCTATCCCTCTCAAGCCCAATAATTTTCGCTTGTAGGTCTGATATTCACCGTGTTTTTCACAAGTAACCGTTATCTTCTGTAACTCGCTATTTTCGATAACTTTCGGTTTTTGAAGCGTTTCCTCCAGCCGAGTTTTCAATGATTCGATTTTTGTTCGATAACCCATATTATGCCTCCGCCCATGATGGAATTTCGGTTTGGCCATAATCAAAATGAGAAAAATTAGTCACAAAACCTGAAACCTTTCGAGCAGAATTTCTTACCATCTGTTTGATAACTTGCTTGTTCTGATAATTCAGTTTCTGGCTGGTTCTGATAAACCATTTTTTCGGTTTGTCATGTTGATACTCAATATCGAGCCTCAGTAATTCACTGGGCAAATCTAGATTGGGGTAAAGTTTTTGCCAGTCAGCGAAGTCTTTGTGATTCAGGCGAATAACTTTACCTTCAAACGCATAACCAGAAATTTTTTCAACCGTGTTTTGTTGAACGGTCTTTTGGGTGTTAAGATCTTTAGGTTCAATGACTGGTTCAAAAGAGTGACTGATTCTGGGTGCAGATTTTTCACCAGGGGTTGGTGAAACAGTTTCACTAGCTAATGCAGATTTTTCACCACTTAAATTTAAAATATAAAAATTTGAGGAGTTGCCTTTTTCACCATTACGATATATTTTTTTGATTAATCCTTACTCACAAAGTGTCTCAATATGATTGATCACACTTCGACGACTCATTTCACATTGATCTGCTATATGTTGGTATGAGGGAAAACACTCACCTTTGTCATTCGCATTGTCTGCCAATTTTAGCAGTACAAGTTTCCTTGATGGATTTCCAACTTTTATTTTCATGGTTTATGCCATCAGTATCATACTCATTGAGTAGCCCCCTTTAACCTTATGAACCCAATACAAATCGATAGGCAAAATGTTTATTCTTTGATGCAGCAACCAGTAACCACTCTGGGCTATCTGGATATAACCTTTCTTCGCTTTTTTTATTGATAAATCATCACTTATTTGACATAATTACCTAGCTGAAACTGAAAGAAAAAAAGAGAAATTTGTGATTTCCCTTCTCATTAAACTTCCTTGAATCGTTGTTAAAAACATAACTTCTTCTGACGTTCACAAGCTTCACTGTTTTTTAACCTTGAAGCTTATTTTTTTTGCAATCTGAGATGATCCAGCATGTCAATCAACTTTCGTATCTCTTCGCCTGATATATTCGTAATGACGACATCCTGTGATGATGATGTCGTACCCAATGGCATCAAGTAGTTTTGCCATCTTCACAACTAATCCGTCCTCAGCCTGCCAGCGAGTTATTTATGATTCGTGAACGCCAATAGTTTTGGTTACCTTCCTGCTGAGGTTAATAGAATTTTTTTCTAATTCTGGCTTCGATTTGTTTCGCATTTTATTTGCGTGTAATTGTGGTTTCCATGTCTATAATTAATTCCATAAGTTTTAGATAATAATTATCCTTTCCGATGGGGTGGGAATTTATAAATCTCGCAATTTCAGGGAGGCAAGATTTTAAAAATCGGTGCTGTTATTATTTTTTAAAATTAAGATCCCATACATGCACTGAGTCTAGTCTAATATCTTTAGCACTGACTTTACCTTTTGTTGCTTTAAAAATCATTGGTACATATTCTTGTGAAACTTTTGCCTTATTGTCTAGCAATTTAAAAATTGCTTGTTGTGTCAAGCCACATGCTTCACCTAATTTTTTGAGTTCCAGCAATTTCAATAACTAAAACCTCCGTTGTTTAATATAAAAATAAAACTTAATTTTTTATCAACAACTATTTTCACTTGAATTTTAACAACCGGAGTTGTATCTTTTATTTATGAAAACAACACTTGCACAGAGATTGAGGCGGGCTAGAAAATTTGCGGGTTTATCACAGAAAAAATTAGGCGCAGCAGTAGCTGTGTCACAGGCTGCTATTCAAAAACTAGAATCAGGAAGAGCTCTCAATTCTACTAGACTGATAAATATATCTAAAATTCTAAATGCAAATCCTGAGTGGCTATCTATGGGAATGGTAGGTGATCAAAATTACCTATCAAAAGAAGATTGCTCTTCTATACTTTTAGCAACAAATCAAACTAATTCAAAAAACACATATAATATAGTTTCAAATAAATTAAGAGGTTTTTTTCTTTGCTGTTCCTGATTGTTTGCCAAATTGATCTGTTGACTGTATAGCGGAAAGAATAACTATCAATATACAAAAAAAGTAAAGATTTCCTTTTAATACAATAGCTGAACCGAAAATTAACATTAATATCGAGATCAATGTCCGGTAACTGTTGCACAACTGCTCGAGATAGTGACTATAGAGAATTATATCGGTGATATTTCTTCTCGGTTCATAGGTATTAATCCTTATTTTTATTCTCACCCCCTGAGTTTTTTGATGGAGGTGATTTATGTTGTGGAGTCGGTCTGATCATTTTAGGGGCATATGTTTTTGTTTCAGCTCGTTTCTTTCTATGTGTTGTGGTGAACATATAATAACCTGTTTTGTATGTTGTCGTAAACCGCAAAGCCACTGCTGCCTAAGGTGGTTAAATAATCAGGCAACATTTTTCAAGAAGTAACCTAATGAATTCACGACAACAAAACAGAATGCAAACGAGAACAAAAGGAATATACAGCATGAAACTGGACAATACGCATATTGTAACCGCAAAACACCTTAATAGCCCAGGTAACTTTGTTGGGGTTACTAACGACAGTCACAATTTTTGTGATGCTAAAATCTTAAGATATGGGACGAAGAAGACCAGGGAACTAAAACGTCAAAAAAAACTAATTCAGCATTTAATAGCAGAAAACAAATACCTGAAAAGAGAAACTCGAAAATTCATGAAGATACATGAAGATACATAAGGAAATTAGAGGGCAATGCAGAGTTTGAACCGGCAATAAGTAAATTTGATTTACTGCTATACCACTCCTTCTCTTTCTTAATACAAGCATAGACCAAAATTTCTCATCGTTTTTATTAGCGAGAAATTCTTACATGCAAAATTTAATTAACATAAAAACAAAAACTATCAATGGTGAATTGATCCAGACGGTTAATCCACGTGATTTACATGCGTTTTTGGAAATTGGCAAAGACTTTACAATATGGATTAAAGATAGAATTAAACAATATGAATTTATAGAAGGAGATGATTTTATTGTTGTTGAAAATTTGCGCTCCACCATATTGGGGAGCGCAAAATCTCGCCAACAATTACTTAAAAAATATGCAATCTCTATCAACATGGCAAAAGAACTATCAATGGTTGAGCGCAATGAAACAGGGAAACAGGCAAGACAATACTTTATTGAATATGAAAAGAAGATATTAGAATCGGTTAATCCAGTTGAGATATTAAATGCCCCATCAGCAATGCGAGGATTACTATTCAATTATACAGAAAAATTCATTGCACTTGAACACAGAGTTGATGAGATGAAACCGCAAGTCGAAGCCCTGAAACGTATCAGCTACTAAGAAGGCTCACTATGGCATTACTGATGCGGCTAAATCACTCCAATGAAACCTAAAGCACTTTTTTCATGGTTACAAGGACATAACTGGATTTATCGCCCTGTTAGAGGAAAAAGTTGGGTCGGTTATCAGAATAAAATCAAACAGGATTTAATTGAGCATAAGGTGACCATCGTCGCCAGAAATGATGCACAGAAAAGTTAACTGAACAGGCGCAGATTACACCAAAAGCACTTGGCAAATTATCTGTTCTTATTAGTAAATCACGACAATAAAAAAAGACCAGAGCAAGGCTGGCCAACACCAGGGAAAATGTTGCTGTTAACAAATACACAACGCCAATTATACTACCACAGATGATTATTTATTGATCAATATTTACATTCATTTAATTAATAAATATAAGAATTTTACACTGGTATGCAATCACTAACCGGAGTAATTGTATGAATAATATTCATAAATACAGAATAACGTTACATCATGTAAAAGCAGGCATGCAGGTTATTTATCATGGAGAGATGATGAAAATAATCAAATTACGGGAGAAAAAATTAACAAACAAAGGATTGATATATTAATTTGATACCGAAGGAGAAAGCGGAACACTAACCGGAAATGGTGGCAATAAAATCACTGTGTTAGAAAAAATAGACGACTTGCATGAAAGTAAAAGCTGGTATGTTTAGGTGATGAAAAATAAAATACGAGAAGAGTTTTAGAAATGGGTGAAGCTTGAACTTGATGATAGTAACAAAGCCTATGCTATCCATGAAGCAATTAATGAGAATCAGTTATTAATCAATAAAGAAAACACAAAGTTTTTAACAGAAAGAATTGAGGGACATGGTTTTGTCTCTTTTTATGAATTATTAGATAGATATGAAGAGATATTGAAAACAAGAGAATTAAGAGAAAAAACATTAAAAGACTATAAACACAGAATCGGCGTAATTAGAAAAGGATTTTTAGATACATCTATTCAAAACATAACAACAAAAAATATTGCTGATTTTCTTCATGCATTTATTAGAGAAGAAAAAATTACGACAGCAAAGCTAATGAAAAGTTTATTTAACGACTGCTTTAAAGAGGCGATATCATTAGGGTTACTTCAAACAAATCCGGTTATATAAACAAAGACACCAAAAATAAAAAGACAAAGATCTAGACTATCATTCGATGGGTGCAATACTATTATTAACTTAATAACCAATGATAATAATTGGTTAACAAAAGCGATGTAATTAGCTTTGGTGACGGGCCAAAGAGTTTCTGATATATCAAAAATGAAATGGGATTACATTCATGATAATAAATTATGGATAGTTCAACAAAAAACCAAAATAAAAGTAGCTATTCCTTTAAGTGTTTAAATAAAAAATATTGAGTTATCTACTATATTAAAAGCTAAGAAAAATAATTCAGAATATATAATCAATAATACAGGAAAGAAAAATATCAAATGAATTTGCAAAGTTAAGACGTGAAACGAAATTAACACGGGAAGGAGAGCCGCCCTCTTTTCACGAAATTAGAAGCTTATCAGTCAGACTTTACACTGAAAAAATGGGAAGCGAATTTACCCAAAACTATTAGGATATAAATCTGCTAAAATGACAGTTAAATATCAGGATGATAGAAATAATGGATGGATTAAATTATAATTTATAGTGAACAAATAGTGATAATGTAGTTTTATTATGTTAATTTATAACAA
This sequence comes from Candidatus Phloeobacter fragariae, assembly GCA_047291315.1. Lineage (GTDB taxonomy): Bacteria > Pseudomonadota > Gammaproteobacteria > Enterobacterales > Enterobacteriaceae > Arsenophonus > Arsenophonus fragariae. The sequence continues at coordinate 7,264 of JBDPYZ010000033.1, forward strand.
TAAATAAATGTTATTATTAAAGTAAAGGCGCTAGGATCTCAATTTTGTTTATTGATGAAATACTCCCAACTGTAGTTCGATGGGGTCAATCAAACGTCCAATAGAACGGAACGGGTGAACATCAACCTTTGTCCAACGAGTTGCCCTCTGTTCATCCCATGGTTCGAACCAGCGATATCGAGCACTCGCTATTTTTCCATCTGGTGAGCCGCGGCTAGGAAAAAACCTTTACGGCTTTCGACCGATTGTGGTTCAACAGAGACTTGGCCACAACTACAATTTTTACCTAACCCAACATAAATAAGCTCGACTCGCAGGAAAATCGATATAACCATGCATAGGATTAGGGGTAATATTTTGGCGAGCATAATTTATAACATTAATTAATACTAAGATTGTTAATAATAACATTGCTAATAATAATTTTATTTTCATTCAGTTTATTCTGTAATTAGTTAATTTTTATTTATTAAAAAATAGTTAGTAAACATAATGAAAATTACAGTTAAATTATTATTTAATAACGATTATAATATCAATAAAGATGATATAATTAATAAAAAATTAACTATATTTAATATTAAATTATTTATTATTCTTGCAAATTAGATATAACTAATTTATATTAAAAATACTTTAATTAAATATTATCATTTACCCATATTATTATTAATAACAACTTAACTGTAAGCCGTTTTAAAACAATTAGCATAATTATATTAACAAATCTAAGCAATAAATTTAAATCCATTAATAGGCTTAACTAACACCATCCTGAGCTATATCAAGCCCAAAATGGCGGTATGCATGTTCAGTCGCTATTCGACCACGGGGCGTACGCTGAATAAATCCTTGTTGAATAAGAAAAGGTTCAAGAACATCCTCTATGGTTTCCCTTTCTTCACCAATTGCAACAGCCACATTGTCTAATCCCACCGGCCCCCCCATAAATTTATCAATAATAGCTATCAATAACTTACGATCAAGATAGTCAAAGCCCGCTGAATCAACATTAAGCATATCCAATGCCTGTGAAGCGATAACACCATCGATAATACCATCACCTTTTACTTGGGCGAAATCTCTTACTCGCCGCAACAAACGATTAGTTATCCGCGGAGTTCCACGTGAACGCATCGCAATTTGTTTAGCACCATCATCAGATATTTCTAACCCCATAAAACGTGCACTACGTAAAACAATCGTTTGTAAATCATCAACATTATAAAATTCAAGCCGTTGTACAATACCAAAACGATCTCTAAGTGGGGATGTCAATGAGCCAGCTCTAGTTGTAGCGCCAACTAAAGTAAAAGGCGGTAGATCGATTTTAATAGAACGAGCAGCAGGTCCTTCGCCAATAATAATATCTAATTGGAAATCTTCCATTGCAGGGTAAAGGATCTCTTCTACAAGCGGAGATAAGCGGTGAATTTCATCAATAAACAGCACATCATTCGGCTCTAAATTGGTTAGCATCGCCGCTAAATCGCCGGCCTTTTCTAACACTGGACCAGAAGTGGTCCGTAAATTGGATCCCAATTCATTTGCCACAATACCCGCTAATGTCGTTTTACCGAGCCCAGGTGGCCCAAAAATCAGCAAGTGATCAAGCGATTCAGCTCGTAATTTTGCCGCCTGAATAAAGATTTCCATCTGTTGGCATACCTGAGGCTGCCCAACATATTCAGTAAGTAGTTTTGGACGAATAGCACGATAAATCACTTCTTCATCAGGTAAATTCTCAGCAGAAACTAAACGATCAGCCTCAATCATATATTTGTCCCTTACTTATCATTTATAATGCTGCTCGCAATGCTTCACGGATCAATGCTTCACAGTTAGTAGCACCATTAGCCACTCTGCCAATCATACGGCTCGCATCGTGTGGTTTATAGCCTAAAGAAATTAACGCAGAAACTGCCTCTGCTTCAATATCATGACTATTTTGTTTTGCTGCTAACGAGCCGGATAAATCTATTGCACTATTATTAAATAGATTGCCATTAAGACCTTTAAAACGGTCTTTCATTTCAACTACCAGCCGTTCTGCTGTTTTTTTACCAACTCCAGGTAATTTCACCAAGCTAGCAATCGCTTTTTGTTCTATCGCAGAAACAAATTGATAAGCCGACATACCAGATAAAATGGCCAGTGCTAATTTAGCGCCTACCCCATTAACCTTAATTAATTCACGAAATAATGCCCTTTCTTGCTTGTCATTAAAGCCATATAGAAGCTGCGCATCTTCACGCACGATAAATTGAGTAAACAAGATCACTTCCTGACCAATTTCAGGTAATTCATAAAAACAGGTCATTGGCATATGAACTTCATAACCTACACCATTTAGTTCGAGTAAAACAATAGGCGGCTGTTTTTCCAAAATAGTGCCTCGCAAGCGACCAATCACATCAATTTCCTCTTTTAGGTTATTCTGCTAATGCTTATATCATAAAAAAATACTGGATTCATATCCAGTAATTAACGCAAGCATCCTTTTGCCAATAATAGCCTAGGATCAACCATTCGAACCAAATTTTGATTAAAATGACAATGAGTGATCGCAATAGCTAAAGCATCAGCAGCATCCGCTTGAGGATGTGATGACAGTTTTAATAATGAATATACCATATGCTGAACCTGTTTTTTTTCAGCAGCTCCGGTGCCTACAACAGATTGTTTTACTTGTCTGGCCGCATATTCAAACACCTGCAATTGGTTATTAACCGCAGCTAAAATCGCCACCCCTCTTGCTTGACCTAATTTTAGAGCAGAATCGGCATTTTTTGCCATAAATACCTGCTCGACAGCAAAACTGTCCGGTTGATACTGGGTAATGATTTCAGTGACACCTGCATAAATACGTTGTAACCGCGTTGGCAGATCTTCTGCCTGAGTACGTATACAACCACTGCCTAAATAGATCAACTGTCGATCTTGTTGACGAATAACGCCATAACCCATAATACGAGAACCAGGATCGATCCCAAGAATAATCGCCATATCTTGACTCACTGAGTAGGTTAAAAATGCAAAGAGATAGCATGTATTAAAAATTGATTTAATTATAGCTGAGCCGCAACTTCATCTGAAATTTCACCATTATGATACACTTCTTGCACATCATAAGAATCTTCCAGCATATCAATTAAGCGCAGAAATTTAAGTGCGGTTTCAGCATCTAAATTAGCTTTAGTTGAAGGGATCATTGTCACTTCCGCGGCTTCAGTCTTAAAACCGACTGCATCTAAAGCATCTTTTACGGCACCAAAGTTTTCCAGTGTAGTAAAAACATCGATTTCGCCATCATCATAAGATTCTACATCTTCTGCACCAGCTTCTAATGCCACTTCCATCAAGCTATTTTCATCAATGCCGGGCGCATAAGAGAGCACGCCATGTTTAGTAAATAAATAGGCAACTGAGCCGTCGGTACCTAAATTCCCGCCGCATTTAGTAAAGGCATGACGTACATCAGAAACTGTACGATTACGATTATCACTTAAACATTCAACCATAACAGCCGTACCGCCTGGGCCATAGCCTTCATAGATAATCGTTTCCATATTGTCATTTTCATCACTACCTACACCACGTGCGATTGCTCGATTTAACGTATCTCGCGTCATATTATTAGATAACGCCTTATCAATCGCCGCACGCAATCGTGGATTTGATGCAGCATCACCACCTCCTAAACGAGCCGCTGTTACCAGTTCACGAATAATTTTAGTAAAAATTTTACCACGTTTAGCATCTTGCGCCGCCTTACGATGTTTGGTATTGGCCCATTTACTATGACCTGCCATGAAATATCTCCCAAAATAAATCAATAAAAATCATTTTAGAACAAATTCTTCAATCACCTGACGGTTACTCCATGACTTAGTCAATGCTGCTGCCTGAACAGCAGGTAACCAACGAAAAGACAAATGTTCTATCAACAAAAAATTCTGCTCTTGCGGCAAGGCTAAAGAGAACCAATGCTCTTTACATTGGGTTACACCCGGCGCATAACGATGGTGAAATTTAAAAAAAATATCAAAATAGAGACTGCGTTGAAGATCAACTAACTCTAAATGCTGTTTGATAATATCAATGCCAATCTCTTCTTTAACTTCACGTAATGCTGCCTCTTTTGGTGTTTCGTTATCTTCAAGACTACCGGTAACTGATTGCCAAAAATCAGGATCATCACGTCGCTGTAGCATCAATAGTTGGCCACTTGATTGCACATAAACTACGACTAATACTGATTCCGGCTGTTTAATATTGCATAGTATTTATTTAGTTTTCTCGACAACAGTTATCGCCAACTCCGCTAATGCGGCTGGATTAGCAGCACTGGGTGCATCGGTCATTAAACATGCTGCCGCGGTTGTTTTTGGAAACGCAATCACATCGCGAATATTTTCTGTTCCCGTTAACAACATAACAAGCCTATCTAAACCAAATGCTAAACCAGCATGTAGCGGCGTTCCATATTGTAATGCCTCCAGCAAAAAACCAAATTTATCTTGCTGATCTGATTTGCTAATTTTGAGAATTTCGAAAATAGCTTGTTGCATCTTATTATGGTGAATACGCACTGAACCGCCACCAACTTCATAACCATTAATGACCATATCATAGGCATTAGCAACAGCAGCTAAAGGATTGGATTGCAATTGTTCAGGAGTAAAATCTTTCGGGGCAGTAAAAGGATGATGCATAGCATTAAGTTCACCGTTTTCATCCTCTTCAAACATTGGAAAATCAATAACCCATAATGGTTTCCAGCTGTTATTTTGTGTGATTGCTAAATCACGCCCTACTTTCAATCGTAAGGCTCCCATCGTATCATTGACAACATTTTGTTTGCCAGCCCCAAATAACAAAATATCACCTGCTTTAGCTTGGGTACGTGATAACAAATTATCAATCACTTGTTGTGGCAGAAATTTAGCTATTGGGCTTTGAATATCTGCCTGATCTCCAGACAATGAATTGACTTTCATCCAGGCTAACCCTTTTGCACCGTAAATAGCAACAAATTCAGCATAACCATCCAGTTGTTTACGAGTTAATGTCGTGCCACCCGGAACACAAAGTGCAGCCACACGCCCTTTTGGATCATTAGCAGCCTCAGAAAATACTTTAAATTCAACTAGGTTAACCAAATCTGCAATATCAATCAATTCTAACGAATTACGTAAGTCTGGTTTATCTGAACCATAACGTTGCATGGCCTCAGCAAAAGTCATTACCGGAAAAGTGCCTAACTCAATACCTTTATTTTCCTGCCACAAATGACGGATCAAACGCTCCATCACTTCACGAACTTGCTCAGCAGTCATAAAAGAGGTTTCTACGTCTATCTGAGTAAATTCAGGTTGACGATCAGCTCGTAAGTCTTCATCACGAAAACACTTTACGATCTGATAATAACGATCAAAGCCCGATATCATCAATAATTGTTTAAAAAGTTGCGGTGATTGCGGTAGGGCATAAAATTCACCTTTATGAACGCGGCTTGGCACAAGATAATCACGCGCACCCTCTGGTGTTGCTTTGGTCAGAATAGGCGTTTCAATATTGACAAAATCTTCCTCATCCATAAAACGACGCACAAAACTGGTAATTTTCGCTCGCTCTCTCAAGCGCATTGCCATTTCCGGCCGTCGTAAATCAAGATAACGATATTTTAATCTAATTTCCTCGGAGTTTTGTTGATTGCTATCTATCGGCAACGGTTCTGCACGATTAATAACCGTCAATGCTTCTGCAACAATTTCAATATCCCCGGTCGATATTTCTTTATTGATTTGTTCACGTTCTCGCACCATACCTCTGATCTGGATACAAAATTCATTGCGTAACTGTGACGCTTGGGTAAAAAGTTCGGCATGATTTTCCTGCACAAAAATAACTTGAACTAAACCTTCGCGATCTCTCATATCGACAAAAATTAATTTACCTAAATGGCGCTGGCGATTCACCCAGCCACAGAGAGTCACTTTTTGTCCGACGTGAGCAACACCTAATTGCCCACAATAATTTGTCCGCATACGATATCCTTTTTACTCATCATACTCAACTTGCAGAGTGGCTTGCACTAGTAGTTTTAGTGCTATTTATTTAAACGTAATCAAAAAATATCGCCATTATACAAAAATTTCTATTGGGAAATAAGTACGCATTATCATATTGGATAGATAACTTTTATCGTTTTCGAAATCTCAAAGCTTTTTATTGATTTAAACACTATATTTATGATAACAGTTGAAGCTTTGAGATATATCATTATTTCGCTGTTTTGCTTAATAAAATCGAGGAAAAATGGTTAGTTCTCTGTACATTGTATTTAGCGCTTTAATATTGCTTAAGTTATCTTTGGAAGTCATTAAACTCAGAGCTCAATATCAAGTCGCGTACGGTGACGGTGGCTTTTATGAATTATAAACAGCAAATATGTGTTCAGGATAATGCGATTGAGTATATTCCTATCTCTATGTTATTATTATTAATGAGGGAGATGAATCGTGCACCTATTTTGGCGATTTATCTTTGCTGGTTAATTTTTATTATCGCCAGAATTTTTCATTACTTTGGCCTAAAACATAGAGAATATATTTGGCGCTATTTTGGTCTAATAACTACCTTTAATTAAATGATTTTGATGATCCTAGTTAACATTTATTATTTGCCTTGGATACAAATTTTCTCGTTTTATCTTTAATATAATGCTTATTTCATTAACATAGGCATACTTAATTCTTTGCTATGTTAATGAGATTTAATTTATGTACTAACATAAAATCTGTTAGAATAAATAACCATTTGCCATTTAATTGATCCACAAGTTATGCCCAGCCATATTTTAGATAAACAAAAAGACACCTTGTTTGCCACTCCTATTGCAAACTTAGGTGACTGGCAATTTGATAAAAAGGTTGTCGAAGTCTTTCCTGATATGATCAAACGTTCTGTTCCTGGCTATTCAAATATTATCACTATGATTGGCATGCTCGCGACACGTTTTGTCACACCCAATAGCACTATTTATGATCTTGGCTGTTCTTTAGGCGCAGCAACATTATCGATTCGCCGTAATATTAACACTAAAAATTGTAAAATAATTGCTATTGACAATTCAGCGGCGATGATCGAGCGTTGCCAGCGATATATTTATGCTTATAAGGCGAATACACCCGTTGAAATCATTGAGGGCGATATTCTCGATATCAATATACAAAATGCCTCAATGGTGGTACTAAATTTTACCCTACAATTTATTGCCCCAAACGTTCGACAACAATTAATTAACCGTATCTATCAAGGACTGAATCCTGGTGGGGTCTTAGTGCTATCAGAAAAATTTAATTTTAGCGATGAAAAAATTGAGTCTTTACTGTTTAATATGCATTATGATTTCAAGCGCGCCAATGGCTATAGTGAACTAGAGATAAGTCAAAAACGTAATATGCTAGAAAATACTATGTTAACCAACTCGTTGAGTAAACATAAATTACGTCTAAGCGCTGCAGGCTTTAAACATTATGACCTATGGTTTCAATGTTTAAATTTCGGTTCACTACTCGCGATAAAGGAACAAGATTGATGATAGATTTTGGTCATTTTTATCAACAAATCGCTGTAGGGTCACTTAGTCATTGGTTAGAAACACTACCAGGCCAAATTGAACAATGGAAAAAAACTACTCAACATGGGCAATTTAAGTGTTGGCAAACCATAGTACAAAATCTGCCTAACATAACGCCCACTGACTTAGATCTAAAAACCGCAGTAATTGCCAAAAATGAGTTCCCACTTTGTCAAAAAAATAAGCAGCTAATCAGTCAGCTACTAAAAAGTCTGATGCCTTGGCGTAAAGGCCCGTTTTCACTTTACGATATTAACATTGATAGTGAATGGCGTTCGGACTGGAAATGGCAACGTATCTTGCCTTATCTTTCACCATTAATAGATAAACAGGTACTTGATGTCGGTTGCGGTAATGGCTATAACATGTGGAGAATAGTTGGTGAAGGTGCAAAAATTGTCATTGGTATTGATCCTACCCAACTATTTTTGTGTCAGTTTGAAGCAATACGCAAATTAATTGGCAATAATCAACGAGCACATCTATTGCCCTTAGGCATTGAGCAACTACCTACGCTAGCTGCCTTTGATACTGTATTTTCAATGGGTGTGCTTTATCATCGGCGTTCACCGTTAGATCATCTCTATCAACTAAAAAATCAATTAATTTCTGGTGGTGAGCTAGTATTTGAAAGTTTAGTTATTGAGGGTGATGAAAACCAATGCTTAATACCTAATGAGCGTTATGCTCAAATGCGTAATGTCTATTTTATTCCATCAGCAAAAATGCTCAAAACCTGGCTAGAAAAGTGTGGCTTTTACGATGTAAATATTGTTGATCAAACATTTACAACCATACAAGAACAGAGGAAAACAGCCTGGATGGAAGCCGAATCATTAGTAAATTTTCTAGACCCAAATAATATTCATTTGACAGTTGAAGGTTATCCGGCTCCTTTACGCGCCATCTTAATGGCCAAAAAAAAGTAAACATGACGGTATCCAATACCGTCATTACTATCAGCTTATTATCAATCATAATTGGTAATAGTTAATAAATTTTTCAGTGCTTCCACTACATCGCTATCTACACAATAATGGGTAAATTCGTCCATCTCCATATTGGAACTCATGGTTACCCCTGCCTTGCGGTAGTTCATAGTCGATGGCATAACTCTTCCAGCAGATGTATGTACTTCAGGTAAACCTGCATCAATAAATTTCTGTAAATTTGACAATTTCACCCCAGCACCTGCCATGATAATCGGTCCATTTGGGCTTTTTCCAGATAATGCATTTAATTCTTTTAATAACGGTAGACCTAATTCCGCATTCTGCTGCTGACCTGAGGTTAATATACGCGTAATACCAAGTTCTGTCAGCTGTACATAAGCCTGTTTTGGGCTAATGCACATATCAAAAGCGCGATGAAAAGTAACGGTCATATCACCAGATAATGCTTTTAAAATACGCATACGCGGTATATCAATATGCCCATCTCGATTTAATATGCCATATACTACACCGGGAAAACCTAATTGCCTGATAAATTTAATATCATGTTTAATAGTTTCAAATTCACTATCGCTGTAACAAAAATCCCCTCCTCTAGGGCGTACAATTGGATGAACGGAGATATTTAATGTATCTATAGTCTGTTTTAAACAACCATAACTAGGCGTTAGCCCACCTTCAGCTGGACTGGAACAAAGTTCAATACGATCTGCGCCAAACTTTTGCGCAATTAGTGCACATTCAGCCCCATAGCAGCAAATTTCAAGGGTTACCATATACTGCCACCTCTGATTAATTATTGTTATTTCTATTTTTTAGTTATCAACGAATAAGCACACTATTCTGCAAATAAAATACCCGTTTTTCAAACAGTAATTACGACAAGTAATTAATTTTAATGAAAAAGGATAATATTTTATTATAAAATATCATTAACTTTTTATAATGAAATTTCAATATATTTTTAACTTTTTATGAGGATAAATTTCAATCTGGAAAATAAAGAGACTTAACATACCCTATTTTTTAAATTTAGATAAATCAAAAATGCTCTATTGTCATTCAGCAAGATGATAAAAAAGCGATCCTATCTGATATTATTTTTTACAATAGAGTTACCAGTCAAATAGTTGATAGTAGCATGTGAATAGCTAATTATGGTATAAAGCAGCTATTTTTATCACGCTCCTTCATAGCTGTATCTTAAACATCGAACACAATAGCTATCTTCATCATTAAGGTAATCAGGTGAATATTCAGTCTCTTCTTTCAGAAAAAATTAGTAACGCATTAATCGCCACAGGGGCTCCTAAGGGTAGTGAGGCTCATATACGCCCTTCAACTAAAGCTCAATTTGGTGACTACCAAGCTAACGGTGTCATGTCTGCTGCTAAGCAAATTGGCATTCCTTCACGTCAGTTAGCTGAAAAAATGCTACCGCTGCTAGACTTGGAGGATATTACGAGTAAAGTTGAAATAGCTGGGCCGGGTTTTATTAATATTTTTCTTGATAAGCAATGGATAGCCAAACATATTGAACTCACACTACAGCATGAAAAATTAGCCATTACCGCCGTTAAGCCACAAACTATTATTATTGACTATTCTGCTCCCAATGTAGCAAAACAAATGCATGTTGGCCATTTACGTTCTACTATCATTGGCGATGCTGTCGCTCGCACATTAGAGTTTTTAGGTCATAAAATAATACGTGCTAACCATATCGGCGATTGGGGCACCCAGTTTGGCATGCTAATTGCTTATCTGGAAAAAGTTCAACAAGAAAATGCTACTGATATGGCTTTAGCCGATCTGGAAACTTTCTATCGTGAAGCTAAAAAACATTATGATGAAGATCAAAACTTTGCTGAACTTGCGCGTAATTATGTTGTTAAACTACAATCTGGTGATGAATATTGTCGTAAAATGTGGTGCAAATTGGTTGATATTACCATGGCGCAAAATCAACAAACCTATAACCGTTTAAATGTCACACTAACTGAAGACGATGTGATGGGTGAAAGCTTATATAATCATATGCTGCCTGATATTGTTGCTGATTTAACTGCTAAAGGGCTAGCCGTTGAAAGTGATAGCGCTATAGTTGTCTATCTGGATGAATTTAAAAATAAAGATGGTGATGCCATGGGGGTGATCATCCAGAAAAAAGATGGTGGTTATCTCTATACGACAACAGATATTGCCTGCGCAAAATATCGTCATGAAATGCTACACGCTGATCGCGTATTGTATTATACAGATTCACGACAACATCAACATTTTATGCAAGCGTGGACTATTGTACGTAAAGCCGGCTATATTCCCGATACAATGTCATTAGAGCATCACATGTTCGGCATGATGCTAGGTAAAGATGATAAACCGTTTAAAACTCGAGCCGGCGGAACAATTCGGCTTGCTGATTTACTTGAGGAAGCGATTAAGCGGGCAGGTCATCTTATCCGCAAAAAAAATTCAGCTATGCCAGAAAAGGAGTTGCAATCGATTAGTCAGGCGGTTGGTATTGGGGCAGTAAAATATGCTGATCTATCGAAGAATCGTACTACTGATTATATTTTTGACTGGGACAATATGTTAGCTTTTGAGGGTAATACCGCGCCTTATATGCAATATGCCTATACCCGAGTGGCTTCGATTTTTAAACGGGCTAATATTAATCCAACAAAGCTGACAGAGCCGGTGATTTTAGCAAACGACTATGAACAAGCCTTAGCGACACGTTTATTACAATTTGAAGAGACAATACTAACTGTTGCTAGCGAAGGTTTACCACATATTATGTGTTCTTATTTATATGATTTAGCCGGTTTATTTTCTAGTTTTTATGAACATTGTCCAATTTTGAATGCAGAAAATAATGCATCGAGAGAAAGCCGATTAAAACTGGCGTTACTGACACAAAAAACCTTAAAAATTGGTTTAGACACATTAGGGATTGAAACGGTAGAAAGAATGTGATCCCCCACTAGCCTACAGACTACCAACTTATTATATTATACTTATGCTGGTTAAATCAAAAATTATTATCGTTATAGCGATAAAAGGCAGATGGCAAACCAACTTAATGATCAGAAAATAAAAGAAACAAAAGATACGATCATTAATAATGCAACAATCGCAGTACATAAACCATATTTAAAATCGGTATCCATAACCTCACCTCACTATTCTCACTGGCTTATTCACAAATTAGCTAATAAAAAATCATTAAATATCATAACATCATACAACAATAAAGACTATTTTCTATTATATCATTGAGGAAATATTGATTAACACTTTTGTTTTTATGACAAATCAGACAAAATGATCATTTTACTGATAATTTTATTATCAGTTATCTATTTTTATAGAATAATGATAGTAATTTTTAAACAATAGCAATAGAATTGGGAATGGGTCAGGAGTCTTTCTAATCATGGCAACAATTAAAGATGTGGCAAAACTGGCGGGTGTTTCAACTACCACTGTATCTCATGTAATTAATAAAACCCGTTTTGTCGCCGAAGAGACAAAAACGATCGTCTGGGCAACCATTAAAACACTTAATTATTCTCCCAGTGCCGTCGCCCGTAGTTTGAAAGTTAACCATACTAAATCCATTGGCTTACTAGCCACATCGAATGAAGCCACTTATTTTGCAGAAGTCATAGAGTCCGTAGAAAACAATTGTTTTAGTCAAGGATATACATTGATCCTGTGCAATTCACATAACAATCTGAATAAACAACAAACCTATTTACAAATGTTAGCGCAAAAACGGATTGATGGTTTGCTGGTAATGTGCTCAGAATATCCAAAACAACTACTCCAAATGTTAGAAGAGTACCGTAATATTCCAATGGTTGTGATGGATTGGGGTCAAGCTCATGGTGATTTTACCGATGTCATCATTGATAATGCGGTTTATGGCGGCTATCTTGCCGGGCATTATCTTATTGAACGCGGTCATCGTGATCTAGGTATTATCTCTGGACCATTAAAACGCAATACCGGTAGTGGTCGGCGACAAGGTTTTCTCCAGGCCATGAAGGAAGCTAACATCCAGCCACATAATAAATGGATTGTCGAGGGTGATTTCGAACCAGGTTCCGGCTATGACGCGATGAAACAAATTTTGAATCATCGACAAAGACCGACCGCTATTTTTTGTGGCGGGGATATTATGGCAATGGGGGCTATCTGTGCAGCGAATGAATTAGGCGTTCGAGTCCCACAAAATATATCCATTATTGGCTATGACAATGTTCTCAATGCGCGTTTTTTTACGCCGGCATTAACCACCATTCATCAACCCAAAGAGCGTTTAGGCCAAATGGCTTTTGCTATGCTTCTTGATCGCATTATTAATAAACGTAAAGATGCGCAAACTATTGAAATACATCCTGAACTTATTGAACGCCGTTCAGTTGTCGATGGTCCATTTATTGATTACCGGAGATGATCTCTAAATTTAAGTGCTGTCAATTAGTTAGTTAACCATTAAAATAAAGAATTTATATATCAATCAGTTATAAAATTTTAGATCATGTAATATACGTATTTACACGCGAAAACAAGCGATTTCACTCACTATAAATCAATCACTTACAGCCCATAGTGAGTTCTAATTTTACCTAATTTTGGCTGAAATCTCAGTTTAAATTTACCATCTTTTTCAATTCCAAAACCACCCTAACTATTCGTTTAACTACGGAGAACTTTCTTATGTCTAAAATTACCAAAACAGAATTAATGACTTTCAAAACTGATGATTTTGGCATCGAATTACAGGGAACCCCCGCAAACCTATATTCTTTGCCGTAGAGGTTGCAAAGGCTTTAGGATATGAAAAACCTTATGATGCATTAACAAAATACTGTAAGTTATTGATAAAAATAAAATACCACGAAATGGAGAGTTTAGGTTTTGAACCAAAATAAAATGGAATGTCATTTTTATCTGAAGCTGATTTGTACCGTTTAATACTTAAGAGTAAACTCTCTTCAGATGAACGTATTCAAGATTTTGGGTCTGTGAAAAATTTTAGCCGCCCTACGTCAATACGGAAGCTATAGCATTAACCCCCCACACACAAAGACGAAGGCAGTGGATTACCTGAATTTCGTAAAGCAAAAACGATAGAAATGCAGACCAAAGCAATACAAATAATACTGAGAATATATTGGAATCGGCTACTCATCTTTCCGATAAACGCAAGACAAGGCATCATGACTGGATTAATTAACCTATTGCCGGTAATGAAGTTATTCCTTTACCTGTTATTACTGATAAGTATTACACAGAAAAACAGATTGGTAAAATGTTTAATGTCTTAGCAAATAAAATAGGTCGTATAGCTAATAATAACAATATGAAAGTTAAAGAGAATGGGGAAATGTATCTTGATAAATCACCCCATAGCAACAAATAGGTAGAGTCATTTCGATATAATGAAAAGATAAAAGGCAATCAGGAAATTTGAAGAAATTCTTGTTACCGAGATGGAAGCAGCAACAAGTGAACGGGTTTAATGGACAAGTTTGAGAATA
>JBDPYZ010000034.1:0-21239 GCA_047291315.1 Candidatus Phloeobacter fragariae
AATATTAAATATTAAATATTTAATATTTAATATTAAATTATCAGAAACATTAGGATTTAAAAAAACAAATTCAGAATATATTATTACAGATGAGGGTAAAAAAATTTCAACAAACAAAATATCTAAGGGATTTGCTAAATTTAGATATAAGAGCAAATTAACCTGGGAAGGTAATCCACCATCCTTTCACGAGATAAGAAGTTTGTCGGCAAGACTGTATACTGAAAAAATGGGCGGTGATTTTGCGCAGAAATTACTAGGACATAAGTCTGCTGAAATGACAGCAAAATATCAGGATAATAGAAGTAATGACTGGATTGAACTGTAATAAATAGTGAATAAATAATGAATAATAGTGATAATATTGTTTTATTATGTTGATTTTTAATGAAAAATTATTATGGTAACTATGGCCCCCATTGCCGCAGGAGGAAAGATAATATTGATCCAATTTCTACCGGCTATTTTTATAATCAGTGATACTAAATAAAAAAAGTAGCCCACAAACAATAAATCCACCCAATGCTAACTCATAACCTAGAGGTAATAACAATAAAACTGTCGAAATAAAAGCAAAGCTTGAGCCTAGATAAACAGGAATACGCCCCCGACAAATGATTAAATAGAATAGTGTACCAATACCATTAAACAATAAAACTGTTGCCGGATTGATCTTAAATAAGATGAGGACTAATACTATCGCACCAAACATAGCAAACAGATGCTGAAAACTTAATGGAATGGTTTCTCTTAATGGCAGCCTTTCTGCTACCCCAATTACGCGGCGGGTCATGATCAATATCCCTCTTAATAATTAATATATTATTACTCAGCAAAACTCATCAATAAAGCCCACCCTGTGATATTTTAATTTCAGAACAGAAAATTGCATCAAATATTAGTCTAGCTCTGGTAATATAAAAACGATTTCTTCAGATTAATCACAAATAAAAAGCAAAATTTATTGTAATTGAGATATCAAAATTAATACTCATATTTTATGAAATTTAAATTATCATCTGAAGATAAAAAAGTATTATTTATGTATATTTACGCTACTATCTGATTGGTTTTAACAGATAATACTAAAGTTAAAAATAGCAATTCCTTCTAGTACTTTAATGAATATACTTTATTATTTAGATTATAAACTCAAATAGAAATTAATTTTTTCTTACATGATGATAATCAATGGAATGGAAATCGCAATCGAGATACAAATGCCAAAAACGGACCAACGGACAGTTTCACCGATAAATTTCATTACTATAATAATAGCCCATATTCGTGACAAATCAAAATGGACGCCAACGAATTCATTAGATAATACATCTCTTTATTTAAGAAACTACTTAGATTATCTCTATCAAATTAGAAGTTGTAACTATATTTTAAATTTTAATAGTCGTTCTGGCAGTTACGAAACTACAGTTCTACACCGATTAACTGAATATATTATTGTCACACATAAATTTATTGACAATAATGAACAAACGAGTTTGACCGATAAATTAGCAACCCATCTGCCGGATTCTGTAAAATTTAATCAGTAATATCATAATCTTATTTAGTTTATTGAACAGATAATAAAAGAGGATAATCAAGCCAAATTGTTCTATTATAGTCTCTATTCTAATCCCTCTTCCGACTATAATTTTAATTATTATAGTACAAGAGTTTATTTTTATTAAAAAAAAACTGATAGTAGAAAATGCCAGAGTTGAATTAAATAAAAAATATGAAGGACTAAAACATTGGTTAGATAAAAATAGAGTGAAAAAAAAACGACACAAAATTAACCAACTAAATTTAGAATAATAATCTGCAAACTTAATAAGATTGGCATTTCTATCCAATCTTATTAAGTTTCAATTACTATAATTAATAAAAATAACCTGAACAATAAATATTATTTAGTACCAAATATTTTATCGACCGCATCACCTAAACCAGGGAGAATATAACCATGTTCATCCAAATGATCATCAATAGATGCGGTATAAAGCTCAACATCGGGATGGGCCGCTTCAAGTGCCTTAATACCTTAGGGTGCGGCAACTAATACCAATACTTTGATAACTTGACAGCCCGCTTGTTTAAGTAAATCAATTGCGGCAATAATTGAACCACCTGTTGCCAACATTGGATCAACAACCAATGCCATGCGTTCATTAATGTTTGAAGCCAGCTTTTGAAAATATGAAATAGGCTCCAAGGCCTTTTCATCACAGTAAACACCCACAACACTTATACGGGCGCTGGGAATATTTTCCAACATCCCATCCATCATTCCTAATCCAGCACGTAAAATTGGTACGACGGTAATTTTTTTCCTTTAATTTGCTCGATGTTTACCTGACCACACCAGCCTTCTATTGCAATCGTTTCTGTTTCTAAGTTTACGGTTGCTTCATAAGGTTAGAAGACTGCCCACTTCTGAGGACAATTCACGAAAACGTTTAGTACTGATATCTTTATCCCGCAATAAACCCGATTTATGTTTAACTAACGGATGTTTTACCTCAACAATTTTCACGATACTCTCCTTCAGTACAAACCATCTATAAATAAAAAATTACCAGATTGTAGCGCTTTTTCAGAGCTCTTCCACTGATAGATTAAGCTTTTCCCTGCATGGAATTCATTTTTACCGGCTATCGCGTTTTATTATGAAAAACAATATAAGGATCTCGCAAACGTTTGCTTAGGCTGGTAGAATTATTGCTGTTTCCATCTATTTTACTAAATGCAATCGTCTTGGGGGCTTGCTGTGACAGATAAAATTTCTCTCAGCTATAAAGATGCTGGTGTCAATATCGATGCAGGTAATACGCTGGTCGAACGTATTAAAGGTGCAGTCAAAGAAACCCGTCGCCCCGAAGTAATGGGAGGATTAGGTGGATTTGGCGCACTGTGTGCCATACCACAAAAGTATCGTGAGCCAATATTAGTTTCAGGAACAGACGGGGTCGGAACAAAACTGCGATTAGCAATGGATTTAAAACGCCATGATACAATTGGAATCGATTTAGTTGCCATGTGCGTTAATGATCTGATTGTTCAAGGTGCGGAACCACTATTTTTTCTCGATTATTATGCAAACGGTAAGCTAGCGGTCGACACAGCTACCAGCGTGATCAAAAGCATTGCAGCAGGATGTAAACAGTCAGGTTGTTCTCTGGTCGGTGGTGAAACAGCAGAAATGCCTGGTATGTATCATGGTGAAGATTATGATATAGCAGGTTTTTGTGTTGGTGTGGTCGAAAAAACAAAAATTATTGATGGTAGCAAAGTTAAAGCTGGCGATGCCTTAATTGCTTTAGGCTCTAGTGGCCCCCATTCGAATGGTTATTCATTAATTAGAAAAATTCTACAGTTAAGCCAAACAAATCCAGCCACTATACAACTAGAAAATAAGTCACTAGCAGATCATTTATTAGCCCCAACACGCATTTATGTTAAAAATATTCTAGCGTTAATTGAAAAACAGGATATTCATACCATTGTCCATATAACGGGTGGTGGTTTTTGGGAAAATATTCCGCGGGTTTTACCAGTCAATACTCAAGCACAGATCGATGGCGCTAGCTGGCAATGGCCTACCATATTTAATTGGTTACAACAAACAGGTAATGTAACGACCCATGAAATGTACCGTACCTTTAATTGTGGTGTTGGCATGTTAATTGTTTTACCTGCTGAAGAAGTCTCTGACGCATTACAACTACTCCATCAATTGGGCGAGAAAGTCTGGCAAATTGGTAAAATAGTCACGATCAACGCGAATGAACCACAGGTGTCGATCAGCTAATGAAAAATTTCGTAGTATTAATTTCTGGCACCGGCAATAATTTACAAGCAATTATTGATGCTTGCCAAAAACAAAATATTGCTGCAAAAATTAGTGCAGTTTTCAGTGATAATCCGGTGGCTTATGGTTTAGAACGGGCTAAGCAAGCAGCGATCCCAACCGTCGTAATGCAAAAAATAGATTACGCAGATAACCACGCTTATGATGCTTCACTAATAACCGAGATAGCACAATATCAGCCCGATCTTATCGTGCTGGCAGGTTACATGCGCATTCTCACATCACGCTTTGTCAGCCATTATTTAGGCAAAATAATTAATATTCATCCTTCTCTATTGCCTAAATATCCTGGATTGGATACCTACCGTAAAGCGTTGGCAAATGGTGATAAAGAGCATGGTACTTCGATTCACTTTGTCACCGAGAAATTGGATGCAGGCCCGATTATTTTACAAACTAAAGTGCCTATTTTTGCCGAAGATCAACCGCAAGATATTATTGCGCGTGTTCAAACACAAGAGCATCGTATTTATCCATTAGTCATTGATTGGTTTGTTAAAGGTCGATTAGCTATGGTTAATAATTCAGTTTTCCTAGATGGTTGTAGACTACCTGAATATGGTTATGGTTATGCTAATGAAGATTAGCATTATCTCTCACTATGTGATGCCAATGTGACATCACAATTTTATATACTGATGGCGGCTCATATTTATACCAATTCTAATTGATTTATTTTGTAGTAATAATCTACCAATACTTAACAAATTAGTTATCGAAAACTGAGTTTATTGCTAAAATATAATTGCTCCCTTTTATCACTCAGCTTGATTTTGCTATTTTTTACTAACCAATTGACAAAAAATACAGAACATCCATAGTAGCTATTTTAATATGCTAAGTTTTACACCCAATCGAGGTATCCAATGGCTACTGGCAAAAAAAACGAGTTAATTACACTAAGACCTTTAGAACGTGAAGATCTCCCTTTTGTCCATCAATTAGATAATAACGCCAGTGTTATGCGTTATTGGTTCGAAGAACCTTATGAAGCCTTTGTTGAATTAAGCGATCTGTATGACAAACATATTCATGATCAATTAGAACGTCGGTTTATTATTGAAAATGAAGGTATTAAAATTGGATTAATCGAATTAGTAGAAATAAATTATATTCACCGTCGAGCTGAAATTGGTATTATTATTGATCCTACATATCAAGGTAAAGGATACGCCGCTAAAGCCACTAACTTAGCTATGGATTATGCATTTTCGGTGTTAAACCTTTATAAAGTCTATTTGATTGTAGATAAAGAAAACACTAAAGCGCTTCACATTTATGAAAAGTTGGGTTTTTGTGTTGAAGGTAATCTAGTTGACGAATTTTTTATCAACGGCAAATACCGTACCGTTATTCGGATGAGTATTTTTCAACATCAATACAATGAGATGAAAAAAATCCCTAGCAGCGACCAATAAAATACCTGAAAAATCATCATTAATCAGATAAACTGGTAAGTGTGAATATCCTATATTAGTAAATAACAATATTGGTTATGGAGTAAAGATGTCTCAAGATCGACTCTATACTGAAAAAGAGATCAGCTGGCTATCATTCAATGAGCGAGTTTTGCAAGAAGCAGCAAATAAACGTAATCCGCTGATTGAACGCATGCGATTTTTGGGCATTTATTCCAATAACCTTGAAGAATTTTATAAAATTAGATTTGCCGATGTTAAGCGACGTATATTAATTAATGAAGAACGAGGAACAGCATCCAGTTCACGCCAGCTACTAAAGAGAATTGAAAGCAAAGTTGCCAAGCTCGATCAAGAATTTGACTCACTATATAACGAGCTATTACTTGAAATGGCCCGTAGCCAAATTTTCCTAATTAACGAACGGCAAATTTCGCCGAACCAACAAATTTGGTTACGACAATTTTTTCGCCAACAACTTCGTCAACACATTACACCTATCCTGATCACGCCAGAAACTGATTTAGTTGAATTTCTTAAAGATGATTATACCTATTTAGCCGTTGAGATTATCCATGGGCAAAATATTCAATATGCGTTACTAGAAATTCCGGCGGGCAAACAACCTCGATTTATTCATTTACCGCCTGAAATGCCTAAACGCAGGAAATCAATGATCCTGTTAGATAATATTTTGCGTTATTGTCTAGACGAGATATTTAAAGGCTTTTTTGACTATGACCAATTAAACGCCTACTCCATGAAAATGACTCGCGATGCGGAATATGATTTAACTACTGAGATGGAATCCAGCATGCTAGAGCTGATGTCATCCACTTTAAAACAGCGTCTTAATGCTGAACCGGTTCGTTTTGTTTATCAACGCAACATGCCTGATGAAATGGTAGAACTTCTGAGAAAAAAACTCGGACTATCTAATGATGACTCAGTCATTGCTGGTGGCCGTTATCATAATTTTAAAGATTTCATTAAATTTCCGAATGAAGATAATAAAAATTTACTTAATAAACCACTGCCGCGCTTACGCCATCGTCGTTTTGATAACTTTCGTAATGGATTTGATGCGATCAAAGAAAAAGATGTTCTTCTCTATTATCCCTATTACACTTTTGAACATACGATAGAATTATTACGGCAAGCCTCTTTTGACCCTAATGTGTTGACAATTAAAATCAATATTTATCGTGTGGCGAAGGATTCTCGCATCATTGAGTCGATGATTCATGCCGCGCATAACGGTAAAAAAGTCACCGTTGTCGTTGAATTACAAGCAAGATTTGATGAGGAGGCCAATATCCATTGGGCTAAGCATCTTACCGAAGCTGGGGTACATGTCATTTTCTCTGCACCTGGCCTCAAGATCCACGCTAAACTTTTTATTATTTCCCGCCTCGAACAAGGCGAAATTATTCGTTATGCCCACATTGGCACCGGAAATTTTAACGAAAAAACTGCTCGCCTTTATACGGATTATTCCTTATTAACGGCAAATCAACAAATTACTAATGAAGTAAGGCGGGTATTTAACTTTATTGAAAATCCTTACCGACCCGTCAGTTTTGAAAATTTAATGGTTTCCCCGCAAAATTCACGCATTAAGCTAACTCAATTGATCGATCGGGAAATTAGCAACGTTCAGTCAGGAAACCCGGGAGCTATTTCTTTAAAGATTAATAACTTAGACGACAAAGAGTTAATTAATCGTCTTTATGATGCCTCCAATGCTGGCGTAAAAATTCGTCTACTGATCCGCGGCATGTGTTCACTGGTTCCTGGCCAAGCTAATTTTAGTGAAAATATTCAAGTCACTAGCATTATTGACCGCTTTCTTGAGCATGATAGAGTTTATGTATTCAGCAATAATGGCAACGAAGAAGTCTTTATCTCATCGGCTGACTGGATGACTCGCAATATCGATTTTCGTATTGAAGTTGCAGTTAAATTAATTGATCAACAACTGAAACAACGAGTACTCGACATTCTTGAATTGCAATTTAATGATACAGTTAAAGCTCGTTATATCGATAAAGAATTAACTAATCGTTACGTTCCACGCGGTAATAAACGCAAGATCCAAGCCCAACTTGCCATCTACGATTATTTAAAATCACTAGAACATCCGGAAACAAGAGCTTAACACTATGCCATTAAGAAAACCTTCAGCATCGAGACCGATAGAAATTGCTGCTATTGATCTTGGCTCTAATAGCTTTCATATGATTATCGCGCGAATTGTTAATGGCGCCCTACAAATTTTAACTCGTATTAAAAAACGAGTTCATCTGGCTGATGGCTTAGATGAGCATAACAAATTAAGCGAAAAATCAATTCAACGAGCCTTAACGTGCTTAGTGCTTTTTGCCGAACGTTTACAAGGTTTTGCCGCTGCTAATGTCTGCATTGTTGGAACTCATGCCCTACGAGAAGCGGTTAATATCAAAGAGTTTCTGCAACGCGCTAGAGCCATTATACCCTATCCAATTGAAATTATTTCAGGCCAAGAAGAAGCGCGACTTATTTTTATGGGTGTCGAACATACGCAGCCAGAAAAAGGCCGCAAGTTGGTGATTGATGTTGGGGGTGGTTCAATGGAAGTTATTATTGGTGAAGATTTTAAACCTTTATTAATGGAAAGTCGTAAAATGGGATGCATCAGTTATGCCCGCCAATTTTTTGTCAATAATATAATTAATGAAACCAATTTTGAGCACGCCTATTTTGCTAGCCGGCAAAAACTAGAAAATCTTGCTCACCAATATCAAATGAAAGGTTGGGATTATGCTTTTGGCACCTCAGGAACCATAAAAGCAATCCATGAAGTGCTTTGTCAGCTAGGTGACTCAGATGGCATCATCACCCCAAAGCGCTTAGTTAAGCTAAAAAAATTAGTACTAAAGTATAAAAATTTTAAATCACTCGATCTACCCGGCTTATCGGCAGAGCGTACTCACGTTTTTGTTCCGGGATTGGCCATTTTATGTGGTATATTTGATTCTCTACAAATTAAACAATTATCTCTGTCTGACGGCGCTTTACGTGAAGGCGTTCTCTATGAAATGGAAGGACGTTTTCGTCATCAAGACATTCGCCAGCGTACCGCATTAAGTTTAGCTAAACACTATAATATTGACCAAGAACAAACGCAGCGAGTATCAAAAACCATCGAGATCCTTTATCAACAATGGGCAAAACAAAATCCTAAGTTGGCTAACCCACAATTGAAAGTGCTACTTATCTGGGCAGTTATGCTGCACGAGGTGGGATTAAATATAAATCATAATGGGTTACACCGCCATTCTGCCTATATTTTACACAATACCAATCTTCCTGGATTTAACCAAGAGCAACAGTTATTACTGGCAACATTGGTTAGGTATCATAAAAAAAGCATCAAGTCTGATGATATTCCTAAGTTAAATCTGTTTAAGATAAAACAATTTTTACCCATGATCCAATTATTACGGTTAGCTACACTACTTAATAATCAACGTCAATCGACAACAACGCCAAATTCACTACGTTTAAAAACAGATCAAAGTCATTGGACACTCTATTTCTCTTATCACTATTTACAGCAAAATACGTTAATGCTACTAGATTTAGAAAAAGAACAAAAATACTGGCGAGAAGTACCCGGTTGGAAATTAAAAATTAAAGAGGAATCTGCTTGATATTTTGGTATTATAAAAAATTAAATTTACCAAATATAAATTTAATTGCTTAATTTCTATCTGATGACTTATCTATCCTACTGATAGTAATTGTTTAAATAATGTGTGCATTTATTCAATAAGTCTTATAAATGATAATACCTGATAATAGGTTCCGGCTATTAGTATTTAAGGATAACCATGTCTCAACCAGCCTTTTCTTCGAATATTACCTCGCTTATTAATCCACATTCACAAAAGCTGGCACAAATTAGGCAAGATATTTTAAAACTTTTCATGGATAATGAAGAGACGATTAAAATATTAGCCACCCAATATGACAAACAACAAAGCTTATCGAGCGTAAAACATGATAAAAATATCACTCAAATTAAATCACTATTACATACCTTACATGCAGCGGATATTGCTGATCTATTAGAAATATTACCTTATGAGAAACGCTCATGGCTATGGTATTTAATTGATAATAGTATACGTGGCCAGGTATTAGTAGAAGCCTCAACCTCGGTATGGGAAAGTTTACTAAAAAACATGTCAGATAGAGAGTTGCTGCGTGCTGTTGCTAATCTATATGTTGATGAACAAGCCTATATTGCCGAATACTTACCGCGCGACACAATGCGGCGCTTATTGACTTACCTTGATCCCAGTCTACGTAATCAGATCCGTGAAGTCTTACAATATCCTAAAGATAGTGTTGGCCAAATGATGGATTTTGAATTTATTACCGTTAGAGCTAACGTTAGCCTGAAAACCGTTCAACGTTATCTACGGCAACGTGGCAATATTCCTGAAGCAACCGATAAAATTTTTATTGTTGATATGCAAAATCGCTTACAAGGAGAATTACCATTAACGACGATTTTAACGGCATTACCAACAAAAATAGTTGCTGATGTGATGAAGACAGCTATCGTTAGTTTCTTGCCCGACGAAAAAGCGGAAGACGCAGCGAGTGCTTTTGAACGATACGATTTAATTTCAGCCGCTGTGGTTGATAATAATAGTTTATTAATGGGACGCCTAACCGTTGAAGATATAGTCGATAATCTTAATGAAGAAAGTGATAGCAATATCAAGCGAATGGGGGGACTAAGTCCTGAAGAAGATGTTTTTGCACCCGTCGGGCAAGCAGTAAAAACTCGCTGGACTTGGCTTGCCGTTAACCTATGTACCGCTTTTATCGCCTCACGGGTAATTGGCGTTTTCGAAAATACCATTTCACAACTTGTCGCGCTGGCAACATTAATGCCTATTGTAGCCGGCATTGGTGGCAATACTGGCAATCAAACTATCACCATGATTGTTCGGGCAATTGCCTTGCATCAGATCCAGACTGGCAATTTCTCATTTCTATTACTAAGAGAATTAGGAGTAGCACTGATCAATGGCATTGTTTGGGGCGGGATCATGGGCATCGTCACCTATTTGCTTTATGGTAATCTTGAGATGGGTGCTGTGATGACTTTAGCCATGATATTAAACTTAATGATGGCAGCATTAATGGGCGTCATTATTCCATTAATTATGGTAAAACTGGGTAGAGATCCAGCCATTGGCTCAAGTGTAATGATAACCGCAATTACTGATACCGGCGGCTTCTTTATTTTCTTAGGTCTAGCAACCCTTTTTTTGATGTAATTTATATTCTATGATCACAATATTAGAATAGTGCTAAAAACTCACGTGATTAAACAGGATATTTATATTGAGCGTATTTAGCTTAGCGCAAATTAAATTAACATTAAGTTGGTCCCCCTGCAACATAACGCTATTTAAGGTAGCATTATATAAATTTGCTCCGTCTAAATTAGCTTTACTCAGATCAATGTTGGTTAAATTGCTTGTTTGCAGATCAGCTTTTACTAACTTAGCACTTATCAAAATCGCGTTAGTTAAAATAGCTCCACGCAGATTAGTCTTCTTCAAACAACTATTACTCAAATCAGCGCCACTCAAGTTAACATCTTGCCAGGTGAGAGTGAGTCAATGTTGCTATATTTAACTTAACATTTGCTAAATTAGCCTGATTCAAAACAGCATCAGTGAGTTTTGCATATTTCAGCGTGGCATTTTGCAAATTAGCGTTTACCAAATAAGATTGACTCAAACATGTTCTATTTAAATTAGCCTTCTCCAATTTAGCATGATTTAATGACACACTTCGAAAATTGGCACCACTTAAATAGATTCCGTTTAGATTAACCTTACTTAAATCCGGTTTAGCATCAACCAATCGCTCCTTAATCAATCTGTCTATAATATTATGTTTTTGCTGTTGCAAATCTATTTTGTCACCAACACTACAATCACTCAAGATTGATTGCCTTAAAATCCGCTAACTCAGATAGCGGCTCCGCCGATTCATTAGACGCGAGAAAGACAGAATTAATTCTGTTAGAAGAGGATATTCGCATAATCATCCTTGATTAATTTATAATGAAAAAATGGTAATATATTAGTGATTCATGGAATATGATTGTAAAAAACCACTATTTAATTACCATTAATAATTTTTTCTGTTACTGAACATTGATCGAGACGGCGGTGATAAACATTTTTGCTGATTATAAATATCTTAAACATATATACCATTTAGCTAATTTATGCTTATCTCTCACTGAGAGACGCAATTTTCACATTTCCTCCATTTTTTATGTTAAATAGTCGCTAAATTATATTGTGTAAAATAATTTACTTAATCAAAACTAATCGGTTACTGACTGCACAACAAGAATGCTAATGACATGATGGACAATAATAATCCTTCGCCGAAAAATTGTCATATCTGCTATTGTTTTTTTTATCCCTTAGCGAGATGTTTGTATGGCGTTATTTTCATCCGCAAACCACTACGTCAGGTTTCTTATCCACAACGCAATCATCAACCCAAACCTCAACTAAATCGCGTAAAATGCCACCGCGGCCGGAGCAGGCTGCATTATCAGTGCGACAAAGCATTCCTCACATACAGATCTCCTTATATACAGTGCAAACCGCAAATACCGTAACTGTAACTAGCTGTGTGCAAGGACAATTAATCGCACTTTATTTTATCGAAGGACAAGCGGTTAAAGCAGGTGATTTATTAGCCGAAATAGATCCGCAGCCATTTTAGATCTCACTGGCACAAGCAGAAGGCAGTGTTAAAATCAATCAGGCGGCAATTAGTAACGCTAAACTGCAACTGACTTATAGAAGGATTACTGCTCCTATTGCCAGGCGTATTGGTTTAAAACAGGTTGATACTAGTAATTATATTGCTGGCGGTTCAACTTCACCAATCGTTATCATCGCTCAAACAACTCCTATTGACACCGTTTTTTCGCTGACTGAGGCAGATATTCCGTTGATCAAAATAGCTCCACAGCAAAACAATAAAATTCCAGTATTCGCATGGAATCGTAATAATAGCGTCCAAATTGCAGCCGGTTATCTATTAAGTACCTATAGAAAGATAGATAGCACAACTGGCACATTAAAAATGAAGGCGCGCTTTTCCAACCAGGATAATAGGCTTTTTTCCAACCAATTTATCAATATTCATATTCAAGTTAATATGCTAAAAAATGTAGTGGTGATCCCAATTTCCACCTTACAAATGGATAGTATTGGCCACTTTGTTTGGACACTGTATAAAATAATATTGTTAATAAACATAAAGTTACTATTGGCTTGCAAGACGATCATAAGACCATTATTAACAGTGTATTAGACGCTGGCGTTCGGGTTGTTCTCGATGGTGTTGATCGGCTAGTTGGTGGGCTAAAAGTTGAACTTCTTTTACCCCCAACAATCAATTAACTTCCTATACTAATATGATGGAAAAATCTTAATGCAGTTTGAGACTCCGGTAAAAAGTAGCGGTCCATCACGGTTATTTATTCTACGCCCCATAGCAACCACGTTATTTATGGTTGGCATTTTATTAGCTAGGTATTATTGGTTACCATTTTACCAGTTTCTGCCTTGCCACAATTTGATTATCCTACTATTCAAGTGGTCACCCTTTACCCTAGTAGCTAGCCCTGATGTAATGACATAAGCACTTACCGCCCCTTTAGAACGCCAATTGGGGCAAATGTCAGGACTAAAGCAGATGTTTTCCAAAATATGGGTGGCTCTTCGATGATTACATTAACCTTTTTCAACTGTCATTAGCACTGGATATTGCTGAGCAAGAAGTGCAAACGGCCAGTAGTTTATTACCCAAAGATCTGCACTATTCGCCCGAATATAGCAAAGTTAATCCGGCCGATCCACCAATTTTAACCTTAGCGGTGACCACCAATACCCTGCCAATAGCCCAATTGCAAGACATGGTTGAAACCCGGGTAGCGCAAGAAATCTCTCCGGTTGATGGCGTTGGATTATTCACCTTCGCCGGCGGGCAACAGCCAGCAGTACGTATTGAAATCAATCCTACTATACTATTTATCAAGAGATTTCCCTTAAGGCAGTAAGAAAAGCGGTTAATGATGCTAATGTTCGTCGCCCACAAGGCTACCTTCATGATGAACAATCACGCTGGCAAATAAAAACCAATGATGAATTAAAAACCGTTGCCGATTATCAACCAATTATTATTCATTTGCATAATAACTCTGTGGTTAGACTACAGGGTGTTACCAATAATATCAAAGACTCGGTATAAGACATTCGCACCGCCGGTTTGGCTACTGGCAAACCTACCATTATTTTAGTCATTCGCCGAGAAGCCGGTGCCAATATCATCGCTACCGGCGATCGTATTCGTGCTGAGCTGCCTAAATTCAGAAAAATGTTACCTATAAATATTAATTTAAGCATTGCCCAAGGTAGAGCCACAACAATTCGAGCCTCCCTGACTGAAGTTGAGCAAATATTAACGATTGCTATTGGTTTAGTGATCTTGATGGTTTTCCTATTCTTACGCTCTGGCCGAGCAACAATTATCCCCGTGTAGTACCCGTTTCGCTTATTGGTAGCTTTTCAGCTATATATTTATGTGGGTTTAGCCTTAATAATTTATCGCTGATGGCATTAACGGTCGCGACAGGTTTCGTCGTCGACGATGCAATTGTGGTGATTGAGAACATTATGCGCCACATAGAAAACGGTTTAGCACCACACAAAGTTGCAATTATCGGTGTCAGTGAGATTGGTTTTACCGTATTGTCGATGAGTATTTCTTTAATAGCCATCTTTTCCATGAATTTGCCATTACCTTAGCCACAGCAATTTTGATCTCATTATTTGTTTCACTTACTCTTACCCCCATGATGTGTACTTATCTATAAAAAAAGAAAAAAACATAGTACATACAAGATAAGCGGCATTGGTCGGCTATTATTAAAAATACAAAAAAGTTACGCCGTCACATTAAATTGGACCCTTGTTCACCAGCGTAATGTGTTATTAGTTTTGCTCTCGACTATCGGTTTAAACATTTATCTTTATATCAGTATCCCAAAACATTCTTTCCCGAACAGAATACTGGCCGATTACTAAGCTATCTGCGCGCCGATCAAAGTATCTCTTTTCAAGCTATAAAAACCAAAATGATGAGTTTTATGACCCAATTAGATCAGGATCCTAACATTGACAATGTGACGGCTTTTACTGGCGAAAGCAGAATCAATAGTGGTTTTATGTTTATCTCTTTAAAACCCCTTAGCCAGCTTAAAGAAACGGCAAATCAAATTGTCCAGCTTCTCAGAACTGAACTGCCTAATGAGCCGAGCGCTAACTTATTTCTTATACCGGCACAGGATATTCGGGCCGGTGGGCGTCAGGCTACTGCCAGTTATCAATTTTACTCTACTTGCTGATAATCTAAATGAATTACGCCAGTCGGAACCACAAGTTCGTCAAGCACTGGCTGAGCTACCACAACTATCCGACGTTAATTCTGACAAAGAGAACAAAGGCCCAGAAATGTCCATAACCTATAATCGTGACAGAATGAGACAATTAGGGATTAATGTAAAAAAAACGAACAATTTACTTAATGATTCATACGGTCAGAGACAAATATCAACTATTTATCAACCAATGAACCAATATAAAGTTGTTATGGTAGTGGCACCTGAATATACTCAATATGCCAGTGCATTAAAAAAAATGTTTGTTATTAATAAACACTCCAAAGCAATTCCGCTCTCCTTTTTTACCAAATGGCCACCCGCTAATGTCCCGTTGAGTGTTAATCATCAAGGATGATCTGCCTCGTCAACGGATTTCTTCCAATCTTAACACTTAATGATGTCATTGATGCAATAGAATTGACCATGATCCAATTAAGCGTGCCACCTACTGTGCGTAGTATATTCTCTGGTACAGCTAAAATATTTAAAGAAACCTTAAAAAGCCAATTATTCCTGATTATTGCTGCCATAGGTGCAGTGTACCTTGTTCTTGGTATCCTTAAAGCTATATACATCCATTAACCATTATTATGGTGGATTTTGAAATTCAGGCACAAAGGCAAGGTCTGCTTAGCGCACATAATACCATACCAGCTTATTACATTTTCGCACCATATTAATGACAAGCATAGCGGCGATTTTTGGCATGCCATCTCTGACAAGAGGTAATGGTGATGGCGATGAATTACGCCAACCCTTAGGAATAACAATTATTGGCTGCTTAATTGTTAGTTAAATATTAACACTTTAACTAAGACAAACAAATGAATTACGTACCAGCCTAATTGCTCAAGCATTGACTGAACAATACCAGCAAACCGGTAATTGGCCATTTTTGCAACATAATGGCCGCGCAACAACCAGGATCATTAATACCCTGAAACAAGAAAATGATCTGCCGACACAATCTTCAGCAAAAGCTCGTGTACTAAAGTTTGGATTGTTGATCGTAATATGGCCAGACTTTCAAGTCGTGGAAAATTATCGACTACCAGCGAAGATATTATTTAAAAGCCGATCAGGTATCATAACCAGATCGTGGGTTAAGTTATTAGTAATACAGCCGATAAAATTAGTCGTCAAGCTGATATTAACTTTGACCGTCAAAACATATCACTAGTTCTCTGGTAACCATGTTCTCACTAGCACTGATAACCACTATTCTACTGGCCAGAAACTTTCTTAAACCGATCAAACATATTCTTGAAGGCAGTCATCAACTTACCACCGGTAATTTTGCCGTTCGTATGCGGATCTCGAGCCCAGATGAACTAGGCCAATTAGCTAAATATTTTAACCCGTTAGCCTTAACATTAGAAAAAAATGAACATATGCAGCGGGGTTATATGGCAGATCTATCTCACAAGTTACACACACCATTAGCCTATTATGTGGTAAGCTCGAAGCAATTCAGGATGGTGTCCGGCCGCTTCCAGTCACAACATTACATTCTTTTTTAGCTTAAACGAATAGATTAATTAAACTTGTCAATCACTTACATCAGTTATCCTGTATGATCCTGTTTCGTTAGTTTATCGAATTTAGTACAACAAATTGGGGTAACTATCAGTAGTTACCGTGGCAGATTTTCTGATACTTTAAATATTACTCTGCCTAGTGTGGTAACTTTAAATGCTGATCCTGATCGTTTAGCCTAACTATGGCATAATTCACTGGAAAATCGCTTACGTTATACTAGCTTACCAGGCTCACTGACTATCCAAGGTTATGTTTCTCAACAGCGTTTTTATCTCATTTGGCAAGATGGTGCACCAGGCTTATTAGTACATCAATATCCCTTTATTTTGCTAGTTTTTTATCGAGTAGAAAGCTCTCGTAATCACTCCAGTAGAGGTTCAGGACTTGGCTTAGCCATTTGCTATAATATCGTTAAGACTATGGCGGAAAAATTATCGCTTCAGCCTCCTCTTTAGGTGGCGTAAAATTAGCATAGAATTACCGTTAGATAATAACCATAAAAGCCAAAATGTATGAATTGCGATAATCACTGCTACCGTATCTTAGTTGTTGAAGATGAACCAAAGCTAGGTCAACTGTTAGTTGATTATGTACAAGCTGCAGATTTTCAAAATGATTGGTTACTAGATGATAATAGGATCGTTAACCGAGTAAAAAATTTCCCCCTGATCTGGTTTTAGTTGATCTTATGTTACCAGGAACGGATAGTTTATCGATTTTCCGTCAATTACCTCAATTTTCAGACATCCCGATTGTCATAGTGACTGCGAAAACCGAAGAGATCGATCGCTTAGTTTGCCTATAGATTGGGGCTGATGACTATATCTGTAAATCCTTTAGTCCACGTGAGGTGATCGCTAGAATTAAGACCATTTTACGCCGTTGCTATCGACAAACGAGAGTAGAAAATAACCACTTTAAACTGATTATTGATGAAACCGCCTATCAAAATCAAAATGTTGAATTAACATCTGCTAAATTTCGATTATTAAAATTTTTATCCCAACATCCAGGTAAAGTTTTTTCCCATGATAAACTGTTAAATAACCTCTATGATGGTTATCGTATTGTTACTGATCGCACCATTGATAGCCATATAAAAAACTTGCGGCGCAAGCTGCAACTATTAGATATAGAACGGCAATTTATCCGTTCAGTATACAGTTTAGGTTATCGTTGAAAACTGGTTTAATTAAATTTTGTCAATCCGCTCACCAGTTAATTTGGATTTCATCACATAAGGCGTTAGAATTAGCTACTTAAAAACTTATCCGATTAAAAATAAGTACTGACTTGTTATCAGATTGGGAAATTATCATGTTTACGCCAGAATTACTTTCTCCCGCAGGTTCCCTAAAGAACATGCGTTATGCTTTTGCCTATGGCGCTGACGCTGTTTATGCTGGACAACCTCGCTACAGCCTCCGTGTTCGTAACAACGAATTCAATCATGAAAATTTAGCTAAAGGTATTAAAGAAGCTCATGAAATAAGAAAGCGTTTCTATGTGGTGGTTAATATTTCGCCACATAATGCTAAATTAAAAACCTTTATTCGTGATCTTACTCCTGTCATTGAAATGCAACCGGATGCTTTGATTATGTCCGATCCTGGCCTAATTATGCTAGTGAGAGAAACATTTCCAGCAATGGAGATCCATCTTTCTGTCCAAGCAAACGCCGTTAACTGGGCAACAGTAAAATTTTGGCAACAAATGGGATTAAGTCGAATTATTTTGTCTCGTGAACTCTCTATTGAAGAAATTGCGGAAATTCGCCAACAAGTACCTGATATTGAATTAGAGATTTTTGTTCATGGCGCACTTTGTATGGCCTATTCTGGCCGTTGTTTACTATCTGGTTATATCAATAAGCGCGATCCCAATCAAGGTACCTGTACCAATGCTTGCCGTTGGGAATATAAAGTACAGGAGGGAAAAGAAGATGCAATCGGTAATATTGTTAATCATCAACAACCGATTAAGATAAAAAATATTCATCCGACATTAGGCAGTGGGCAACCTACCGATAAAGTTTTTTTGATTGAAGAAACGAAACGTCCCGGTGAATATATGACTGCTTTTGAAGATGAGCATGGCACCTATATTATGAATTCGAAAGATCTACGAGCGATCGAACATGTTGACCGCTTAATTCAGATCGGCGTTCACTCATTAAAAATTGAAGGTCGGACCAAATCCTTCTACTATTGTGCTCGAACTGCCCAAGTTTATCGCCGAGCTATTGACGATGCCGTAGCGGGTAAATCTTTCGATCCAACATTATTAACCACATTAGAAGGCTTAGCTCACAGAGGTTATACCGAAGGCTTTTTACGTCGACATACCCATGATGCATACCAAACCTATGAATACGGTTATTCTGTTTCTGATAGCCAACAATTTGTTGGTGAATTCACCAGCCAACGTAAAGATGGGCTTGCAGAAGTGGACGTAAAAAATAAATTTTGTCTAGGTGATAATTTAGAGTTAATGACACCGACAGGTAATATTCAATTTATCTTAACTGACTTATTTGATAAGAAAAACCAACCTATCCAAATTGCACCAGGCAATGGATATAAAGTTTATTTCCCCATTCCTGAAGATGTTGATCTGCATTTTGCGCTACTAATTCGTAATTTAACAGGAACAACGACCAGAAATCCACATGACAAGCAACAGACTCAAACGGTAACATAAGCGAAAAACTAAAGTAAACAGTAATATGTTTCCTTTAATTATAAGCATTTTTTATCAATTTTAGCGACCTTGAATAACGATAATCCCAATGCATAATTTAAGGAAAAAATTCCATTTTTATGTATTAGATCACAGCAACATAATATTTATTATCATAAGATAATTAGTGAAAATGTAGAACTAGAAATTAATAGTAAGACTAAGAACCACCTTCTTTGCTAACTCAATCTCCCTTGAGTTAGCATTTTCTTTTTATGATCTATAAGATTTCACTTCCCTTACCAATAAATGTTGTTAGCAAAATAATAGTAAATATCTAATAAAATAGTGTACAACACTTTAATAACCGACGCTAAAACTAACATTAAACTGAAGCGATCTGCCTCGATTAACTAAAACAATGTAGATTGTTATTCAAACTATGAATAAAAATTAATTACATCTTCAATAAACGAGCGTAAATCATGATCGATATCGAGACATAGTTAGGCTATGAAGCAGACAATCTATTACAACATCGTTGCCAACCCGTCGCCCAAAAAAAATTATACCTACCTAGTAACTATTTTATTGATCGCGTAATGATAGATAATAACCTCCCAAACCCAGTTTTTCGCTCAATGCAAAACCCCCTATTTGATCACGGCAGACTTGCTGATAGTAGCTACCTTTCGATTCTGCCAGTAGTATCAGGGCATAGAACATTCGGCGGCTGCATCATTCGCGGCTAATCCACTTTATTTCGATCCTAAAAATATTGTTGAACTGGCTATTGAAGCCGTTTGTAACTATGTTGCCGCCACCTACGGCGTTTTAGCCGCAGTTTTCCGTCGTTATGCGCACAAAATACCATTTTTAATAAAACTGAATTACAATGAAACACTCAGTTATCCAACTCAATATGACCAAACTCTTTATGCAAGTATTGAGCAAACTTTTGGAATGAGTGCGGTTGGTGATGACATTATTAAACAAAAAATGACTGAAAATAATTGTGCCTTCAATGCTGTTGGCTTTGGCTATACCGATGAGCGGGTATATTCCCATTTGACAACTGATCATCCGATTGATTTAGTTAGATATCAATTAGCAAATTGCTATATAGGTCGTGCTGTGCTAATTAATTCAATCGGCGCTGCTGGTTCAAATGACCTAAAAGAGTCAGTTCGTACCACAGTGATCAATAAATGTGCCGATGATATGGGATTAATTATTGATAGAAAGCATTTTAAAAGTCGATGAAAAAAGGTATTGCACTTATTAATGCAGTGCAAGATGTTTATTAAAATAAAAAAATAACTATTGCTTAATCCTTACTTTTTAATTAAATATAGTAGATCCTTATAAAGTTAATAAGAATAATGATAGAACGTTAAAATCAAATAAACAATAGTGTAACCTCCGCTAATTAGTAGTTCATTTATTAGATCAAGTTTACGAATTAATGAATTTATTTAGTTAACATATAAAATTAATATTTCATTATTATAATATTGATTAAAGATCACTATTTTTATATTTTGTAGATTAACTAATATTAGATAAGATTATAGAGAGGTAAAAATAATGTTAAAATATCCATATAATTTTGATACTTTTGCCAGTTTTTTAGCAAAATGTGGTTTAGGCAAAATAGAATCTATCTCAAAAGGATATTGTTTTTATTATCAACTACTGCAGGGAATAAGCATCTATTTATATAAGAACAGTACGATCCTAATACTAGGTAATTCTTCACTTAAACATGCTATTGAAATAACAATAAAAAATCACTAAAAAATAAGTTAATATATTGAGCTAATGAAAGATATTTATCATCTATACTTAACATTTTCTATAAACAATAGTTTATCATAAAATACATACTCTACATAACGATAAATACGCCTAATCTACTTTATAACAAGACTACTTTTCTTAACCAGTTATTTAATTTATTCCAGTCCCTCAAAAAATTAAAGCCTACCATCTCTGAGTAGCAAACTAATGTTCTGATGCTACTATAATCATCAAGATTGTAGCGAGATTTTAGAACCTGAACTAATTCATCTACATCCATATTCCACCAGCCATCTGCTTGCTTTAACAATGAGCTGGAACCCTCACCGCAAGCAGCAAACCATTTATTATTTAGTTAATAAACAATGTTATTTTGTTTTTTTTAACAGCA
>JBDPYZ010000035.1:0-20770 GCA_047291315.1 Candidatus Phloeobacter fragariae
GTTGGACTAGTCAGCGGCATTAAGGGACAGGGTGACATCACGGAGTACTGACTGAATTTGTTGGAGTGTGAAAGGCAAAGGTTCAAACTTACTCCACTGTTGTCCTGGGAATTGAATGCGGTTAAACAAGCGGGAAGTAAACGCGTTATGTGTTCTGCCTGCCCTGGTCAACAAACCAGGCGTGCCCTCATAAATCCATTAAGCCATTGGGTGAATGTGTGCCTGTCAGATTAACCCAACGATGAATAAATTTATGGGCAATTTTGGCTAATGCCGCGGCGCGTTTGCCACCTTTGCGCAACCGGAATGATTTTAAACGGGTGCTTTCATCCGCGATAATAGTGCCAAAAGGCCAGCTGTCATGGAGGGTCTCTACTAGCCAGACCAGATTGCCATAATTGATGTAAATACGCCGGTATGGCCGTTTTTAGTACATTTAATCTGATGCTGGTGGTGCTGATGATGGGTTGCACTTCGATATTACTCAGGTGACTTCACTTCAGCGCTTCATCCGGCCAGAAGGATTGCGTTACCCGTAACGCTGCCAGTACTAATGCGTGTTTTTTCACTGCCTGATAAATAGAGATTTTTTAACGCTGTTAGTGTTGCTAGCGTTTTGTCCATTCCCATCCCTGGCCAGATATTTGAGCGCTTAATATCGAGTTCGGGATGGATGATAAGATCTTGGTAAGGGTGAGAGGAGAAGTCTGTAGATTTCCCGCATGGTTAAAATATCTGAACCGGCATATTGCTTAAACCGTTGCCATTCTTCTTTGTGTGTTGAAGCGGTGGCTCTTTGTATTTTGATGTTTTTAGGGCGCGGTTTACAAAATAGCTGGATTAGGACTTTACCTTCTTTATCTTTGGCTTTATCGGTATTGATGTTGAATATGTCGCAAAGAGAAACCAATGCTCCCGGTAAGCCGTGTGCTAAGCCTTACACTAACGTATCGTGAGCTCTGGATAGGGGGGTAGGTCGATTTTAACACCTGTTTTAGAATTATCGTATTGAATAATGCCAGACAGTTAGGAGCTCAGGGTCATCAAGATACTCTTTTAAATCAGCGGGCATTTTTTATCTTCAGTTACATCCCAGACGTAAAGCATAAGCGAAAAGTAATATTTCAGCGTTCTCAGCGTAGCGGTATGTGCCACAATTAATCGGTATGCCACTGTAGGTTTCTAAATCGCAAAACAGTAAATTTTGCATGATAACCTATGCTTCTCAGGTGGTAATAGAAAAACGCTCTATTTTCGGGTGATACCACTGACTGCCGCGTTTCTCAGACTGGAGCATCATGTTATGCAGTGCATTTTTAAATGCGACTTCATCAACCACTGACATTTGAATAATCTGTTTACCCGGCGCAACATGAGGTACTTTTTTGTAGGGGAGATTCCACGCTATTACTAACTGCCGACATTTCGCATTGCTTAAGTCGTAAGTCGTTTTAAGATAGCTTATAGCCCTGAAAACCCGCAGGGATAGTGCCTTGTTTGATTTCTTCTGAGGCCCGTACAACCTTATTTTCTATACTCTTTAAGCGACGTTCCTGTGCAACGTTAGCTAATGCTATTGCTACGATAATTTCATTGGCGCTTTGAGGTTTGCTTTGCTGCTCTAGTTTATCAATCAGCGAGCGGCGAACGGCTTTTGATTCACGGGCTGCAACTGTTGCACGGTGTAAATCATTAAGACAGTAACGCCCGAAATGCGTCTTGACGAACAACGATATTTTCGATAACAACTAATTTAGACATAAAAATATTTCTCCGTAGTTAAACGAATAGTTTAGGGTGGTTTTGTAATTTTAAAAGAGGATGAATTTGAACTGATATTTCAGCAAAACTTAGGTAAAATTAGAACTCACTATGCGCTGTAAGTAATTGATTTATAGTGAGTGAAATCGCTTTTTTTACGTGTAAATACGTATATTAAATGAGCTTTATTTATATAAGTAATTAATATATAAAATTTTTATTTTTATTTTTATTTTTATTTTACATTTTCATCATAGTAAGTTAATTTTAATCATTCTCCTTTGTTATCGTATCCGGCAGTCAGTTGCATTCCACCGTAGCGAAGGATTAGTTAGTTTTTCAATTTTAACACTGCTTTTAACATCTCATCTGGATCAACTAAAGTTGTCTGACATTGATGACAACGTCGTGCTGCAATGTCATTTTCAGCATTACAGTCGGGGCATTGTTTAAAACGAAAGCGAAATTTACATTGTTTTTTTGTCCGTGGTGCTTTTCTTCCTAGCTTTGACACCGACGGCCGTAATATTTAATTACTTGACCGTCTGGGGCGCTTTTTCCCCAGATATAGATTGGCAAAATGACAAAGTGGGCAAAAAATCTGAGCTTGCACGTTTTGTGAAGCACCTTGCAGGCTGCCAATTTCCGGAATATAAAGATTATGTGGGCTTTCTGCATAATCAAGAATAATACATTGGCTTTTGTTAGGAAATAGTCTTAACCCGCGACCAATTATTTGTTGATAAAGACTAACTGATTCAGTGGGACGTAAAATAGCAATCAGATCGATATGAGGAGCGTCAAAGCCAGTGGTTAAGACAGATATATTGACTAAATAACGGATTTTTTGCGCTTTAAAAGCATAAATAGTTTTTTCAGGGATTAACACTGTCGTTTCTGCTCAAATTAATGTGGGTAATAGGGTTAAAACTTTTTTTGCATGTTCAACAGTAGCGGTAAAGATTATACATCCATGAGAGGATCAGGCATATTCGATAATTTGCTTAATAATCAGAGGAGTGACTTTTTGTTAGCGTTTAATTTCTTGATCCAAATCAGCGTGATTAAAAATGCTGTTTTGACTTATCCTCAATTGAGTAAAGTCGTATTGAATAACCGGCATATCCAGGAGATATTCAGGAGTTTTGTTGGCACAAGATAATGGTTTTTTATCATATATCTTAACGGTAGTTCAAAATACAATCACGAAAAAAATAGTTACCGTCGCCTTTTATCATTCCATGATAGTGATACTGATATATCCAGCCTTCAGAAAGACAATTAAGGTGTCGCCGTTAATCCTAAAACACATAAATTAAGGTTAATTTTTGAATGATTTGTTGATATTGACCATCGTTATTTAAACTGATGCGGTGACATACATCGATAATTAACAGCGAAAAGGAGGTATTAAAATCAGCTAAATTTTTTGCCACAGATTGTACGCTAGCAAAAATAACTTTATTTTTATTTTGTTTTTTTATTAAGTCCTGCTGCATAAATGTCAGCCGTTAGTCCATAGGAGTGATATTTATTATGGTTCTGTTCAACTAGTTCTTTTACATGAGCTAATATTAGTATTCGTCCACGGGCTAATCGAGCTAATTCAGCAATAACAAGACTTTTCCTGCGCCAGTAGGTAACACAATAACCGCGGGTTCTTTATGGCGGTGAAAATAGTCTATAGCCGCATTAACGGCGTCTTGTTGATAAGGTCTTAGCGTAACTATCGTGATTATTAACTAAAATATTAAAATAAATAACAAGTAGATTAGCATTTTTCGCTAATTCATATTGAAGTAATCTATATTAAAAATAAAATCTACTGTAGCAAGCTATATCTTCTCTAACAATTTATTGATATAATTGATTATGTTATAGTTATTTTCGTTATTGATTATTTTAAAAGCAACCATTGTAATCATCCTATGATTTAGCATAATAATACATATGCATTCTAATCCTTTCATATACATTTAAAAATTATGATGTGACTCGATAAGTTTTTATCTCAGCAACTAGCCGTGGCTTGGTCATGCGAGAATTACGGGCAGGAAAAGTTATGATTAATAATGAAGTAATAAAAACCGGATCTTATCGAATTACCCTTGAGATGGTAGTTAGTTATGAAGATGTCGTATTGCAACATATTATTGACCCACGTTATTTTATGTTAAATAAACCGCAAGGTTATGTTTGTTCGACGGTAGATAACATTAACCCAACAATTTTATCTTTTATTGATGAACTAGCTATCACAAAGTTACATATTGTCGGGAGATTAGACATAGATACAATCGAGTTGGTGATTATAATTAATGATGGTAAATGGACCCATGAAATTATCTCGCCAAAGAATCATTAGTGAGAAGACTTATCTTGTCACATTGGCACAACCGATTTCAATCGAGGTAGTGGATAAGTTTTAGCAGGTATATCGCTTAAAGGTGAACATAAAGCCCGCAAGACTATCGTTAGTTTCATCAATCTAGGTGCGTCTGACAATTAGTGAAGGCAGATATCACCAAGTCAAAAGAATGTTTGCAGCGCTAGATAATCACGTTTGTGCGCTTCATCGTGAGCGTACTGACTGGGTGGTATTTATCTTGATTCAGGATTAGTGGCTGGCGAATATCGTTCTTTAACGAAAGAAGAAATCAAAATTATTTAAATTATATTTTTACTTTTTCGATTTGGGAGTAATTAGTATGCAATGTCAGCGTTCCTCTTATTTCAGCCTAATTCTGATTTTAGGTCTTATATCCATGTTTGATGCCATTAGCCATTGATATGTATTTGCCTAGTTTATTATCGATTGCAAAAAGTTTTAATATTGATACCGGTCAAGTTCAGATTATCTTAAATAACTATATTTTCGGGTTTGCAATAGGTCAACTTTTTTATGCTCCGATGGCTGATAGTATAGGCCGTAAGCCAGCGATATTAGGCGGCGTGATCATTTTTGCGATTACTTCAGGGATTTGTGCTCTAGCCAGTAATATTGAGCAATTTATTATTGTCCGTTTTTTACAAGGATTATCGGCAGTAGCAGCAAGTGTCGTCATCACTGCTTTGATGAGAGATATGTTTAGTAGTGATGAATTTTCACGTAGCATGTCTTTTGTTTTGTTAGTCATGACGATCGCTCCATTATTAGCACCGATTTTAGGTGGTATGGCGATGATGTTATTTTCCTGGCATGCCATTTTTTGGATTATTTCATTTGCAGCACTCATAGGGGCTTTATTCGTTATTTTTTATTCATGAAACTTTGCTTAAGGAAAAAAGTCATAAATTTTATTTATGTAATACTATAAAACAAGTCTTTTGCTATATTCTTGCTAGTGGATTTTCATTTGCTGGGTTGTTTTCATTTTTAAATACCGGACCGTTTGTCTATATTGAATTAAATGGGGTTTTACCACCGCATTTTTGCTTAAATATTGTTTTTTTTTATTTTTACTGGACTTAAAAATGTTACATATAGGCTTAACACTGCAAATCATTATGAGAGTATGACTAATTCTCAGCACTTTTTTGGACTTAGGTTTTATTCCTATGATATTTTGTGTTGTTGTTTAGTTGATAGTGTTGCTATGATCTCTTCTAATGCAACGTCTGTCATTTTAAATAATTATCCACATATTGCTGGAACAGTTTTATCTTTAGTTGGCACAATACGTTTTTGTATCAGCGTATTTTTTGGTTATACTTGCTTTCTTGTTTTAAAACAAGGACAGCTTGGTCGATGGTAGGATTT
This sequence comes from Candidatus Phloeobacter fragariae, assembly GCA_047291315.1. Taxonomy (GTDB): domain Bacteria; phylum Pseudomonadota; class Gammaproteobacteria; order Enterobacterales; family Enterobacteriaceae; genus Arsenophonus; species Arsenophonus fragariae. Next base: position 5,522 of record JBDPYZ010000035.1, read on the forward strand.
ATGGGATTATGTGTCTGTCTTGCAATGGAGTTTGTTGTGTTGGCTAATTATAGGAAAGGCTAATATAATTAGGATTATTTATCTATTTAATAAATAAATTTTATTAGTGTTATAGGGTTATTTAAATATTCTTTTTATTAATATGAGCTCAGAGTAATTTCTTATCTTTTACTTCGATAACAATCACAATTTAGATAGGCTCAATTCATGAGCCTATCAATTTATTAATTATTTCATTTTTATTTTTCATTACTGCTTATTTTAGCTAATTGGTTGATATATGGCTTTTTTATAAAAAATTAAATTAAATATTACAATTTTACTATTGAAAGATAATATTTTTTGTTAACTTTTTTAATAAAATTTGTTTTGTTTAGGCAATTTTTTTTATTAAAATAATAAAAAATTATTATATCAATATGATATAAAATACCAGGGAAAGTATAAAATAGCTTGATAAGTTAGTATGTTAAGCCGTTTTTACTTTAATAGAAGAATAATATAATTAATTACAATATAGGGTTTTTAGTGGGTAATTTTAAATTATCTGTTATTCATCGTTTGCCACAAAATTATCGATGGTTAACAGGACATACAGGTGAAAAAATCGAGATAATACCTGATAATATATCCAGCTCCAAGTCTAATATATTAATTGGCTTTAGAGTACTTTGCTATGATATTAGCGATAATTTGGCGGTGTTAAAGCATTTAAGTTCAGTTTTAGATGAAATACAAATTGCTAATAATTTGCTTGAATGGCAAGGTCAAGTTTGTCTTTTTATTCGTTATGAAGATGAAAGTTTAGCTATTTGTCATCTAAAAACAGCGGGTGTTGCTATTGCGGAATCGATAACGGTGCCTTCTGGTTATTATTCTCATTAGAATTAATACGTATTGATGATTCGACGAGCTGCATAATAACGCTTACTCCAGTAATCATCATTTATGGCAGAAACTGTTACACCGCTACTTGTTGATGCATGGACAAATTTGTCATTACCAATATAGATACCGACATGCCGATTGGTTGTGCCAGTCCTAAAAAAAACCAGATCGCCAGGGAGTAAATTTTGTTGCTTGACCCAGTGGCCGGTATATTGTTGTTTATCTGTTGAGCGAGGTAAATTAATACCAAATTGCTCACTAAACATACGTTGGGTAAAAGCTGAGCAATCAATACCTTTCTTAGTTGTACCACCAAAACGGTAAGCAACACCTCTCCAGTTTGCATACTGATCTAAAATTTTTGTTTTAATTTCCACATTGCGTACTAATTGTTCGAACTCAGCTTGCGATAACTCATAAAGTGAGTTAAATTTTGCTTTGTGTAGCGATGAATTTGGTGAATTACAAGCGGATAGCAATAAAGTAATGATTAGTGTTGGAATAGGCTTCATACAGTATCTCAGTAACGGTTGAAGTTTGACCATTATTGATTTATCCCTTGTTATCTTTGTGTGGATATTTGTCATGATGTAAATTTGACGATATTTTATTTTTTCAGCTAAAGGCTAAAATGTCGTCGCTATTGTTAATTATATAATAATGTACATGACTCAACACATTTTTCAAATACATTGATATCTTAAACATAAACAAGTTTATACAAAGAAATAAAAAATGGCGAGTTTTCTTGTATTAATTTACAAAAAATCAAATTTTTTGATTAAATAAGTTGTGTAGATATAGATAAACTTGTTGTATAAAAAGATTTAATATTTACGTTAAGTATACGATTAAAAAAATAAGAGCATTGATAATTAGCAATGCAAATCGAATAATTAATAAAAATTATGCTAAATTAGTTAGCAATATTTTATTAATTGATAGTGAATTTTTTGGATTAAAAGGTTTAATAAACTAGAGTTTGTTATTTAAAATAATTTAGCCGATTTTCAGTAGCAATAGATTATTTAATTCTGTATAAATTGTTATTTGAAAAATTTTCTCTAATACGTTATTTTAGTTTATTTTTTGACTTTATAAGTCAGATATATATGTTTTTTTTAAAATTATAGGGAGTGGAATCTTAATTATCCATAAATATATATTCATCAGCATCAATATAAGAAAAACTTACTGACCGATGAGTTAAAAAATGGATTGTTTTTAGATTGTCATCATCTTTAAAACGCTCTTCAATTTTTTGTCCGGTTTTAATATCAGTAAAACGTATTTTATAAAGCGTGCTGGCACACCGTGCACTTGGTGTTTGAATATCAATATATTTTATTAATAACAGCTTATCACTATAGTTGACCGCATAGCCTCGCTTTATTTCATTGGCTTTAGCCATATGAATTTCTTTCATTAAGTAATTATAATACCAATTTTATAATAAAATTACCTACAGTTAGAATACAAAGTAATGCTTAGTAAAAATTTGCCTCATGACAACAATGATCAAGTTGCATGAGGCGTTGAAATTAATCTTGGCAAAGGTAGTACTACTTATAAACAGGCAAAATATTAAATAGTGCTAATATATGAATAATTGCGTTAATTAAGCCAAATAATATGACAAAATAAATTAATAGATCACCGCCAGGGGTATGATAAACAGCTTGAGGGAATTTTTCCCTGCTAGCTCTAGCCATCATTGCCGGCACAATTACTGCCCATATAGTTGCAGCTAGGCCAGCAAAACCAATGGCATAAATAAAACCATCAGGATAGTATAAAGCTAAAAGGGTAGGAGGAATGAAGGTTATTAATGCAGATTTTAAACGACCTGCATTATTATCTTTGAATTTGAAAAAATCGGCAATGAAATCAAATAGTCCAAGTGAAACGCCTAAAAATGAACTCGCAAGTGCCATATAAGAAAACAAATTTAAACACCGTTTTACAATATTGTTATTAGTGCTGTGATCTATTTGTTTTAATAGTGAGTCAATATTACCACCTTCAGTAATGATTTGTTTAAAGGTGGTGCGAGGTATATTACTTTGAATAGCATATTGCCATAAGATATAAATGACTAAAGCAATAAAGGTGCCATATAACAGACTAAGAACAACAGCTTTACTGTCTTTATGGTAATATTTTACTAAGCCTGGCACATTACCATGATAGCCAAAAGAGGTCAGTAAATAAGGTAGAGCAATAAATGCATAAGGTAAATAATCTGTATCCAGACTATTTTTATTGAATAGGATAGTAGATGAAGCACTATTAAACATGCCACTTACAGACATAATAAAAGTAATAACCATTCCACCAATCAAAATTGTACTTAGATGATCAATGGCTTTAGTCGATAGCCAAACAACGAAAGCGATCAATAAACTAAACAATAAACTGGCAATAGGGTGATTTATTGCTATGATTTTATTAAGGTTATGTGTAATGATCGATCCACCAGCTGAAATATAAGCATAAGTTAAGATATAAAGAACAAATGTAATTGAAATGCTATTTAGTAAATTCCAGCGTGGGCCAAGTAAATCTTTTACCATGGTATGAAAGCTTGCACCAGAAGAATAATTCATGTTGGCTTCTAAGAGCATTAAGCCAGAAAAAAACATACATGCCCAAGTATAAACTAATAAAATAATTGAGCCTGTAAACCAGACACCGGAGGTGACAATAGGAATGGAAAACATACCTGAACCTACAGTTGTGCCTGCAATGATCATGGCACCACCAAGTAAGGAAGGGCGTTTAATATTTTGGATTACTTGACTAGCCATTGTTGCCTCTGATATTATTGTTTTTACGTACTAGCATGATGATACATTATGTATGATATTTTAGTAAATTAATATTTTCTTTTATTTATAAAAAATTGCTTTTAACTCTCGTGCTATAATTTCGTACTCGGTCGATCATTAATTTTGATAAATTAATAATGGTTTTCTGCTAACCTATTAATTTTTTTATTTATTTTTCTAGCTTGATAAAAAATAGCTTAGCGAGGTGACGATTAAACAGATAGAAATGCAATATTAATTTATTTTTTACATCATCAAAAAACAGTAATAGTTATATATTATGACTGTTTACTGATAAAAAATAGCCACACTAGATAAATTTTTACCCATTGTCAGAACAATATATTTAATGAAGGTTAATTATTGTTAAGATTTTAGACATGTGATTTCTTGTGGCTAGATCTCGGGATTTATGTTTTCTAGAATCAAAGGCATATTATTGAAGAGGTTATCTTTCATAATATAACTAAAAGGTGTGTAACCGATATTACCTTCTCCCAGGCTTTGGTAGCGCTCAATATGGCTGGCAAATTGGTTTTTCCATCTTTCAAATACATTGCTCGTAGATAATTGAAAAAAAAATTTTATTAAATTTAGCAAAAGTATTATCACAAGCTTCTTTTGTTCGTAAATCATAACTTGTAGCAAAAGAATGGCAGGTATCTAAACAAACACCAACTCGCTGTTTATCTTCGACATCTTCAATTATCGCTGCTAAATGCTCAAATTTAAATCCTAAATTAGAGCCTTGACCGGCAGTATTTTCAATTACAGCAATAACATTTTTAGTTTGAGCTAAAGAAATATTGATTGATTCAGCAATACGAGCGAGGCATACATTAACGGTAATTTTATTCAGATGACTGCCTGGATTAAAATTGAGTAAAGTAATACCTAACTGCTCACAACGTTGCATTTCATCAAGAAAAGCAGAGCGTGATTTTTTGAGTGCTTCAATTTCAGGATGGCCTAAATTGATAAGATAGCTATTCATGAGGCATAATTTGATGTTTGCCAAAACCATATTTTTCACAATTTAGTTCGAATTGTTCAACGGTTTCCGGTTTTAGTGGCGGAGCTTGCTATTGACACTGGTTTTTGGTTTTTTGTGAAAAGAACAAAAGCAGTGGCATTGATTTTGTGGGCACGGTACTGCTTGATTAACACCACCACTAGCGCTGACATGGGTTCCTACAAATTTAATTTTTTGCTCCTGATTTTATTTAATTATGGCACTTTTGGGTTAAAAATGAAATGCATAGGGTTAGGTCATTTAGGCATTAATAATTTCTGTTTGCAAACGGCTGTGGAAAAAAACAAAGTTTTATCAGGTGTTATTGAAAAATCGATTGTATCGATGAATTTATAAATAACCTACCGATAGTTAGCCAGCCCAAAAGGTATATAGCTATAACCAGTGGTTTGATCCCGGCCTGTCGAATTGCACTAATATGTGTGGTTAATCCAAGTGCAGCCATAGCCATAGATAATAGGATAGTATCAAGGGGAATAATGGATTGAACTAAAAATTGTGGCAATAGATGAAAGGAGTTTATGTACGTAATGATAATAAAAATTATTGTAAACTAATGAATCACAATCGCGAGTTTTGATTGCGATAAATTGTTGGTTATCATTTTGCGACTTAAATAACCTGATAATATCAATAAAAATGGCGCTAACATCATAACGCGGATCATCTTACTGATCACAGCATTATTTCTGCTTCAAGGCCGATTGCCTAGCCAACAGCAACCACTTGAGCGATTTCATGGACACTATAGAGCCAATAAAAATACTAAACTGAGGCGGAGCAAGTGAAAACCAGTGATGAATTTGATTTAGATGATAAAACCACGGATAGAGAAAAATAGCTAGGGTACCAAAAATAATCGTAGTTGCAACCGCAATTGCAACTATGGTCGGCTATTATATCCAAAAGTTTTGGCGTTACTTGAACAGGCAACAGAAGTTGAACAGATTTCAAAAAAGGGATTAGCAGCTGTAAAACTGGCGGCAAGTACGACGATTGGTAACTATATGTTGTCAGGGAAATTAGTACGTTATCGTCATGATAATCCTACTATTCCCTTAGAATTATTAATAAATAATACTGAGAAAGTGATTAAAGCAGTACTAGAGTTTAAGGTTGACTTAGGATTAATTGAAGGTAGCTGTTATGAACCAAAAGTGATTACTACACCATGGAAAAAAGATCAGATGGTGGTATTTTGTGCGCCGAATAACCCACTTTCAGGTCGTCAATTAAAGCAACATGAGCTAGAAAATGTGAACTGGATTTTGCGTGAAAGTGGTTCAGGAACCCGTAATATTGTTGATCAACTGTTATTGAGTAAACTAACTCAGTGCAATATTTTAATTGAATTTAATAATTCTGAAGCCATTAAGCATGCTGTTATGGATAGCATGAGAATAAGTTGTTTATCATATCTCACGATAGAGGAACAATTAAAGAATGGCTCATTGGTCGCGTTAAATATCGATGAACTTGAACTTGAACTTGAACTTTCACGTACATTATATTTAATTTATCATCAAAATAAGCATTTATCTAAGGCGTTATTACTTTTATTAGAATATTGTCAATAAAATTATTAATAATAAGATCCTGCGTAACACTAATAATTTTCTGTCAATTATGAAGGTATCTTATAACTGAGAATAGTTGCTTATTCCTAGTAATACTATCTGTTACAATCTCTAGCGTTAATATTCACGTCGAATAAAAGGTCATTTTAATGTCAGAACAATCAGCACATACATCGCAGGGTGCTACAACAAAATTGCGTCGAGAACTAAAGGCACGTCATTTGACGATGATAGCTATTGGTGGCTCTATTGGTACGGGATTATTTATTGCTTCCGGTGCAACGGTAGCGCAAGCGGGGCCAGGTGGTGCTTTATTATCTTATATTATTATTGGTTTAATGGTTTATTTTTTGATGACCAGTTTAGGCGAGCTTGCAGCTTATTTACCTGTTTCCGGCTCGTTTTCTACTTATGGATCTCGATATGTTGATGAAGGCTTTGGTTTCGCTCTTGGCTGGAATTATTGGTATAACTGGGCGGTTACTATAGCTGTTGACTTAGTTGCAGCACAACTGGTTATGGGATATTGGTTTCCTGAGATTGATGGTTGGATTTGGAGCACGATTTTTCTGTTTATCATTTTTATGCTTAATTATATTTCTGTCAAAGGATTTGGTGAAGCAGAATATTGGTTTTCTTTAATTAAAGTCGTTACCGTTATTATTTTTATAGCGGTTGGTGTATTAATGATTATTGGTATTTTTCGTGGAGCAGAAAATGCCGGATGGCATAACTGGCAGATAGGTGAAGCGCCTTTTGTGGGTGGCTTCTCGGCAATTATTGGGGTTGCTATGATTGTCGGTTTTTCTTTTCAGGGCACCGAATTAATTGGTATTGCGGCGGGTGAATCTAAAGATCCAGGTAAAAATATTCCTAAAGCTATGCGACAAGTATTTTGGCGGATTTTGTTATTCTATGTTTTAGCTATATTGATGATCAGTTTAATTATCCCATATATGGATCCACGCTTACTGCGTAATGGTGTAAGTGATATTAGTGTCAGTCCCTTTACACTGGTTTTTGAAAATGCAGGATTATTATCCGCGGCTGCCGTAATGAACGCCGTTATTCTAACGGCAGTATTATCTGCCGGTAACTCAGGTATGTATGCTTCTACTCGAATGTTGTATACCTTGGCTAAAGAAGGAAAAGCGCCAAAAATTTTTTCATGCTTGTCTCCGGCAGGGGTTCCTCACTATGCTTTGATTGCAACAACCATCGTTGCTGCACTCTGTTTTTTAAGTTCAATGTTTGGCAATCAGGTTGTTTATCTGTGGTTACTAAATACATCGGGTATGACCGGATTTATTGCTTGGTTAGGGATTGCCATCAGCCATTATCGTTTTCGTAAAGGCTATATTTTACAAGGCTATGATTTAAATAAATTGCCATATCATTCAGGATTTTTCCCAATTGGGCCTATTTTTGCTTTTATTCTCTGTTTAGTCATTACACTAGGCCAAAATTATCAGGCATTTTTAGCTGATAAGATTGATTGGTATGGTGTGATTGCCACCTATATTGGTATTCCTCTATTCCTTGTTATTTGGTTTGGTTATAAACTGATCAAGAAAACTCATTTTGTTCACTATCGGCAGATGGATTTTCCTGAATACGACCAAAATCTAATTAAATAATTATTGCTTAATTATCCTGTTAATTTTCTGCTACGACACAGTCATACAATGACTGTATCGTACATTAATTTTGTCTAGCTCAAAAAAATAAATAAAAAAATAACGTGAGCAATAATCGTATTGATAATTATTATTTGCTTTATTGTTAGGCGCAAATAGGATCAATTGAATGGAGAGGCAATTAAGTGAAGTTTGTGTATAGTTAGTTTTATGACCAAGGGCGTTAATGGTTGTTTATTAGCGGGTATAGCGTTAATTGTATCGTTTGCAGCATGGTGGTTACTGATGTAGTGGGTCGCACTGTTCAGTTACTGGATAAGGTAAATCGCATTCTGTCGGGAGAAGGGTGCTTATTTCGTGCTATTGTTTTATTAGAAGTAAATAAACCTTTAGCGCGTATTATTGGTTGGCAAGGTGATTTTTGTAAACTTGATCCACAATCTTATGCTGTTTATAAAGCTAAGTTTCCAGAAATTGACAAAACTCCTTTAATTGGTAATACCGGTGCCGAAAGTGTTAGTGCTGAAAAAGTATTAACGCTAAATTCTGATATTGCTATTTTTAGCCTATCTGGGCACTGCCCCGTCAAAAATAGTGAGTTGGTCATGCAACTAGAAAAGGCAGGTGTGCCAGTTATTTTTGTTGATTTTCGTAGTGAGCCACTGAAAAATACTTTACCTAGTATTCGTTTATTGGGTAAGGTCTTTCGTCGAGAGCAACAGGCTGAAAAATACGCCAATTTCTATGAAAAAAATCTTAAGTTAGTAACCGATGTTACCAATAAAATTGCTAACGATAAAAAACCTACTATTTTTATTGAATTAAGAGCTGGTTCGTCCGAAGACTGCTGTGGTCCAGCACGAAATGGTAATATGATTTAGCGGGTGGAATAAATACCGCCAAAAATGCGCTAACCGGGCTATTAGGGATGATGAATCTTGAGAAAGTTATTGCTGATGATCCTTCAATTTATATTGTCAGTGGGGCCAAGATGCTTGGTAGCAAAGAACCAAGAGTACAATTAGGTGCTTTATGATCAGAGAAAGCAGCCATAACTAGTTTAACCAAAATAACTGAAGTAAAGGTATTAACACCCTCTTAGCGGTTAAAAATGGACGTAGTTATGCTATTGCATAATTATTATAATTCGCCTTATAACGTTATTGTGACACAAATTTTTGCTAAATGGTTTTATCCAGATAAATTTACCGATCTGGATCCACAAAATATAATGAGAGAGTTATATCGTTAATTTTTGGCGATAGAGCCAACGGATATCTACTGGGTTAGTCAAGACTCATTAAAAAGCAGGTAATTATTTTCAATGATAATATAGCTATCAACAGTCAGCAATAACCAACGTTAATATATTAACATGCTGTTTTATAATTATTTTATTTTTAGTAGCAAATAGTTATTTTTATTTATTTCATATAATCCTTGTGTCATAAAATTTATGTACATATCGGTGTACATTAAATATCATAAAAATAAATACGCGGGGAGAAATAAAATGTCGGTGGCTAATTCATGGTTAAGTGCAGTAAATGTAAGCCGCAAGATAAAATGGTGACTAAATCAGACGGGATGGTTTATCGGTTCGGCTTCGGGTTACACCGAAAGGTAAAGTAATTTTCCAATACCGTTATTGCTGGCGAGGGAAAGTTGACACGATAGATATTGGGACTTACCCGGAGATAAGCTTAACAAGATGCTAAGCTTAACAAGATGCGAGGGATAGTGCGCTTTTTTACCATGACGAACTGGAATAGCACAGAAATCCTACAGCGGTTAAGCGCATTAAGAAACCACAATCGATTGGCGCCAAAACGGTTGAGTCCGTTATTCTTGACTGGTGGGATACGTTGCTTAAAAATGTATAGGTAAACGCAGCAGCGATATTACATCACTGGATTTAAGTGTAAAAACGTAACAGTGCGAACGGGTATTAAGTTAAGATGAGCTCAGGGTTATTATTTGAGTTAATTGATGTCACAGACTATAACCTCAGAAACGCGCTGATTATAAAATTATCGTTATTATTTGGCTACCGGGTAGGTGAGTTGTTAAGAGCGAAAGTTAATGATTTTGATTTCTCCAAAGGGCTATGGATAGTATTGTCGGAAAATCATAAAACAGGAAGAAAAAGTAAAAAGTGCATTATCCGCCCAATCATTTCCGTCGCTGAAAAGCTGATCAAAGCTGCACGACAGTTGAGTAATGGCAGTGAATATTCGTTTACGGTATCAGGGGGTAAACTGTTACGTATAAATGAACACAACGGTTTTATTCTTATCTAAACAAAAAATGGCGAGTAGATTTGAGAATTATACAAACTGGTCAATTCACGATTTGCGTAAAAGCCTGCGTACGGGTATTGCTGACTTAACACAGCTTCATATTGCTGAAATCATGTTAGGCCATAAATCCCCGGGCGTTTGGCAGAGGTATACGAGAAGCACACCTACCTTGAAGAACAGGGAGAAGCTTATCAAAGCTGGTGGAGTAAACTTACTCAAATTATTTACCATTCCCCTAATCCAGAATATCACGCCATGCAAGATTAATCTCATCCGATTTAAATTTAGGGAGTGGAAAGCCTTCACGCCTTTGTTTTCCATTACCTGCCCACTGTCTGATGGTGTGTGTTTTAGCTTCTTACTTTTTCGCCATTTCACTTTTTTTTAACGAAAGGGGACTTGTTTTCATTCATAGGATTTTTCTCCTTTGTTACACCTTTACGGCTGTTTATATATACAGTTGTTAGTTTTTTATGTTAAAATTTCGTTGTTGTGTGTTTGCTATTCACAACGTAATTTACCCTGGTGTTGGCCAGCTTTGGGCTGGCTTTTTTTAATAGCTAACCCTTACCTTTCGGCATGAATTGATTAAGTGGGATAGGTCAGGTGGGATTATTACTTCTTGACGTTTAGTTACTTTCTTAGCGTATCGAGAAATACTCTAAAATAGACTAAAAGCACGGGAACTATCATTACATTAATAACCAGTAGCTCTTACCTGCCTAAGTGAAATCCTCCCAATACCCCTTGAGCCTATGAGTAAATTTAATCTGTGGGTAGATCGCTGGTGTTGTATAGGCATGGGCAATATGACCAGCTATCAACTCAAAGGTAAATGCTGTACTGATAACTAATAATGTCGGGTTAAGTTTCATGGTTGAATCTTGGGGTAATCACTTCTTAACACAAATCGCTTTGGCGTTAATATCCTTGAAGGTTTCGAACTCTTATTCAAATTGTTTTACTGCTATTTGACATAGTGTTTCAGTGTCTAATTTCTGTGTATGAAGTCTGGCTACGTTACTTGAAGTGTAAGGACTGGCGTACATGGCAAAGATTAAAATCCACATGATGGTTTCTCCTCTGTTTAAAAGGGCACATCAGTATCAGTATCAGTATCAGTATCAGTATCAAAATCAAGTTCAAGCTCCGTATTATTGTTCGTCTGGCTAGTATTTGGGATATCCCAAACTTTATCCTGGTTTTCTTGCTGTTTTCTTTCTTTCCGGTTTCCCAATATTGGAAAGTCATTGATTAAAAATTCCGGTGATGTTCTTTGCTGACCGGATTTGTCCGTCCATTTATTTTCCTGATAGGTTGCCGTAGTACGAATAAAAGAGCCTTTTTGTGCCTGATTATTAATATATTCGGCTTTTTTCTTAAATGCCTTACAACTAATCCATGTGGTTTTTTCAATCCATTGACCGTTATTATTTTTTCTTGATTTACTGATAGCGAGTAAGAATGCGGCGATGGGTGTTTTTCCCTGTGTATAATGTATTTCTAAACCGATGCGACCGGTAAAGTTACACTGGTTCTGGTTTGCCATGGAGCCTCCACATGTTTATTAATGCTGTTAATTTCTGATTTGAGTTTGTTAATAAATGTTTGAACGGTCTGTTCAATTTCGTTAACCAGTTTGTCATCCTTGATAATCCGGATTTTATAGTAGGCAAGATTAGGTGGGAGTCTGTCATCATAGCTGATAAATCGCACCAGTTTCTGCCTGTACACATCATTTGCCCATGCATTTGTAACAGATATTCGTACTTGGGTTTACCTGTGATAATGGTTTCGATATGGGTGGTGGTGTTGGGACATTTTATTTCGATAAGTCCATCATCATTAACTAAACCGTCAGGACTAGCACCGAAGCCTTCGATGGTGGGATGCGGAACAAAACCGGTTTTTGGTGACAGAGACATCAAACTCATTGAGGCAGTATCGTTCTCTGGCTTTAGGCTCAAGAGTGATACCCCGTTCAATGGCATTATTGGTTTTTATTTCTTCCCTTTGTCCGGTAAGGGTTTCACAGACTAACTGCATGAGGTAGTTTCGTTGTGTTGTTCCCTTGCCTTTGGATAACACTTTGTGTAAATTGCTGGCGGTGACCTTCCCCAGTCTTACCTGAAACCACTCGTCTGTTCTTTGTTTCATGATTAGCCTCATTTTTCATTGCGATGTTGTGATAAATATCCATCTTGTTTTTTTCACCAATGATTTCCGTTTCCTCTGGTGTTAACTGTTGCCAATACGATTTCATTGATTCAACCCCGTCTTGTGCCGCCGTTTTTAATTCCTTGATTAACTGTTCATAACGGGCTTTTTGCTGTGCTTTTTCTTTCTGTATCACAATTTTTTCGGGTTCCGGCAAATCTTCACCCGCATAGATGTAAAACCCTAGTCCAAACATCGAAATGGCTTTCGTCAAACAGCGCATGAGGGTTTTATTGATGTCAACCGAGTGAGGATTAGAAATGGCCTGATTTCTGTAATCCATAATGGGCAGCCACATTTTGCGGGAAAATTCGTTATCACTCTGTTTGATTGTGAGCGTTAATGACACCATGGCACTGCCATCATTGTTATAGCTGACGTCATCAATGACATAATAGGATTCTGGGTAGTGCGCCATTAATACGCCCCACGCCCAAGCCCATGAAAGATAAGAGAGGCCGTTTTTCTTTTCTATCTTTTCGTTAACGTTAATTGCAGAAAGCGTTTCCCAAACTTGTTGTTGAAAACTTTTTTCTTTTTCGGTATGCTCTGCGCCGCTCATAGATATTTCCTCTTAGGTGCTTGAAGAGCTTTGTACAGATGTATCTGCTCACTTTTGAAATGGTTAAACATTGCCTTCTAGATGTCGTCCCAATCCTCATTATTGAGTTTCCTCATGACTGAGGAAGGAAGGCAGTCATAGACAGGCTGGACAAGTTCGCTGATTTGTTCATCCAGTCTGTCTTCCCAATAAGCAACTTCTTGTTGTTGTTCGTACCAATAATCTTGCATTGCGTAAGGATCCATGTGACCTTTTATCTTGCTAACAGTAAAACGAGGCTTGCCAACGCGATGATTAGCAAGGTGGGGATAATTTTTATGGATTCTTTCTGATAGAAGCCCTCACTATTTAAACGATAGCGAAGCTCCTGCTATTAAAGCTGGTTCATATTGTTAACTCTTAAGTTATTGATATTCAGATGTGATTGATTTGTAGGATACTGTCTTTATTCGTCAGCTTTCTTTGATTGATATTTGAGTAACGCCTGTGTTGCTCAGCGATGGCGACGATAGGCGTTATACAGTTCACGTTTTTTCTTTATTAAAGCCATAAAATAGGGCTTTGTATGCTTGAATTGGCGTATGGCTAAAAGATATTTATCTTTCAACGTCATGATGGCTTTTTCGCAGGTAAAATATCTTTGGATGCCGCAATAATAACGTCCTTATTCATCATTGTTTCTTATGTAACTTGATAATATTTGTCGTGGGTGAATTGACCGTTCCAGTCTTTCTTCATCGGTAGCTTGTTTTTTATATATTGACGATATAGCCATGAAGCTCCTTTTTTTAACAGAACGATTCGGTAACACTGACGTTGAGCTGTTTCTGTTGTAATGATGTAAGGCGATTCGGTTAAATATTTATCTCTTGCATAAGCATGGACACGCCAGACATGAGGTTTGTAAATATCCTTTTCTGCATCGTAGAGAAAATGACGCTCCTGTAGAAAAAGGTTGACCTGGTTAATGTTTACGCCATTAAGTTGTTTGCAAAACCGGACAGGTGACATGCCAACCTGGAACAGGTTTTTAAGATTATCTATTTCCGTTTTTTGTTCTTTGTTAACCAACTCCAGGTGTTGAACTTTTTCTACCATTTCGGCGGCAAGGCGTAGCGCTTCAGGAAGTGTTTGTGGAGCAGTTTTAGCGTGTTTTTCGCACAGAATGAAATATTGACGAGCCTCCTTACCTTTTTCGTTACGCTAGACCATCGAAATCCCTTTTGCCATATCGAGGGAGATGTAGTATTCCTTTGCTGGACGCCCGCCGGAGGGGTTTCCCCAGAATTGGTGAAAACTATAAAGTCGATATTTTCAACAAATCCGTATTGCTTAATTTTATCTTTAATCCATGTAGTGAAATATTTCCAAAAATGCATGTAAATCACGCGCATTAACCGTCTGGATTAATTCGCCGTTAATATTTTTTGTTTCAATATTAATTAAATCTTTCATGTAAGAATTTCTCGCTAATAAAAACGATGAGAAATTTTGGTCTATGCTTGTATTAAGAAAGAGAAGGGGTGGTATAGCAGTAAATCAAATTTACTTATTGCCGGTTCAAACACTGCACAACCCACCAATTTACGGATGTATCTTCATGAGCCTTCGATTCTCTTTTTTCAGAAACGTATTTTCCTTGGTTAAATATTGAATTAACTTTTTTAATATTTTAGTTCCCTGGTCTTCTTCGTCCTATATCTTAAGATTGACTAGATAACGGGAATTGCAAATGTCGTGACTGCCATTGGTGACACCTACTAACATACCCATATTGGGATGCTTTGACGTTACAATGAGTGGATTGTTATATTCCTATTGTTAGTTAACAAGCTGTTTGACCCAATCAGGGCGCTCACCTTTCCTCAAATAGAAATCTAAAATGTCTAGCAACCTGGGATAAAAGTTAAGAGCATTTTTTCCGTCCATATTTGCAATATCTTTTTTAGTTAATTTTCTCCATTCGTGATGATGATGGGATAGATTTCACCTTTGATTATGAATGTATGATCTGGCAGATTGGCTATAGATCTTTTCTCACCGAAAGAATTGATATACGCTTTGTGTTCATCAAGAATATTTTTTAATTCATCGTTATTCATTTTGTTTCCTTTAGACACAAAAAAGGCCTGGTTAGGTCTTGGTGTTGATTTGGTTAGTGAAATTCATAAGGTTCCTTCTTAAAAATGATGCCTGATTTTTTCACC
>JBDPYZ010000036.1:0-18741 GCA_047291315.1 Candidatus Phloeobacter fragariae
CACAAAATGCTAAATGTTAGGATACAATTATTTTATTTTTTTTATAAAAAAAAACAAATACCCAAATTATGCAAAGCAACGTAACAACCTAATCATTATGATAAAGACACTTAAAATATTAGCAGTTCATTCTTCGCTTTTTCTTTCAAAGTACTAAGAACATTTGCTATATCTCCGCCCACAGGTTTTAACCTTTCTTAGTTAAGGTATGCCTCAAAACGGAATATCATCATCGAAATCCATTGGTGGCTCAGCCGGCGTAGCGGGTGCGGTTTTACCAGAATGGGAAGCAGGCGCTGACGCGTTACCACTAAACTGCTGGGTTTGTTGTGGCTGCTGTGGTTGCCCCCAGCCTCCCGCTGGATTATTTTGTGACATGCCTTCTTGTGATCCGACACGCGTGCCTAACATTTGCATGGTACCACCAATATTTACCACCACTTCGGTAGAATAGCGATCCTGACCGTTTTGATCTTGCCATTTACGGGTTTGTAGTGAGCCTTCGATATAAACTTGTGAACCTTTACGCAAATATTCACCCGCCACTTCCGCCAGCTTGCCAAAGATCACAACACGGTGCCATTCTGTCTTTTCCCGTATTTCTGCACTTTCCTTATCACGCCAACTTTCAGAGGTTGCCAGAGCAAGATTCGCAACCGCACCACCATTTGGAATATAACGAATTTCAGGATCTTGTCCCAAGTTGCCGATAAGTATAACTTTGTTAACGCCTCTGCTGGCCATTTGATACTCCTGATATATTATTTTTAGCATATATTTAAGTGTTGCAGTTTAACATGCTAACACGCTATTGAATATGGAAACCAAACCGTCGTAATTAAGGTTTGCGAAACGCCTTAGAAAATTATACTGCAATATTTGCTAAATTTTTTTAAGTTTGGCTA
Source organism: Candidatus Phloeobacter fragariae (assembly GCA_047291315.1). Lineage (GTDB taxonomy): Bacteria > Pseudomonadota > Gammaproteobacteria > Enterobacterales > Enterobacteriaceae > Arsenophonus > Arsenophonus fragariae. The sequence goes on from JBDPYZ010000036.1 coordinate 906, forward strand.
TTAAATTCCAGAATATGACTGCCTATATTATACAGTACTGTATATTCATTCATCCAAAATTGTGTAATAATAAAACGTTTTATTTACTGTTTGAATGTGTTCTCATCCGGGATGTGGTATATGGATAACATTGAAGTCAGAGGTGCGCGCACCCACAATTTAAAAAATATCAATTTAATTATTCCTCGCGATAAATTAATTGTTATTACTGGGTTATCAGGCTCAGGAAAATCTTCACTTGCATTTGATACCTTGTATGCAGAAGGTCAGCGCCGTTATGTTGAATCACTTTCTGCCTATGCCAGACAGTTTTTATCCTTAATGGAAAAACCGGATGTTGATCATATTGAAGGGTTGTCACCTGCTATTTCTATTGAACAGAAATCAACCTCACACAACCCGCGTTCAACGGTAGGTACCATCACTGAAATCTATGATTATTTACGTTTGCTGTTTTCCCGTGTTGGTGAACCTCGCTGTCCTGAGCATGATATTCCATTAGCCGCGCAGACAGTTAGCCAGATGGTTGATAACGTCCTGGCTCTACCGGAAGGTAGACGATTAATGCTGCTGGCACTGGTAGTTAAAGAACGTAAAGGTGAACATATTAAGCTACTAGATAATCTAGCAGCACAAGGTTATATTCGCGCCCGCATCGATGGTGAAGTTTGCGATCTATCCGATCCGCCTAAATTAGAATTACATAAAAAGCATACTATTGAAGTGGTCGTTGACCGTTTTAAAGTTCGTGCCGATCTGGCGCAACGGCTGGCGGAATCATTTGAAACTACGCTTGAGTTATCAGACGGTACTGCGGTTATCGCTGATATGGATGACAACCAAGCAACTGACTTAGTTTTTTCCGCTAATTTTGCCTGCCCGGTCTGCGGTTATAGCATGAGCGAGTTGGAGCCGCGCCTGTTTTCCTTCAATAATCCGGCGGGAGCCTGTAGTTCCTGCGATGGACTCGGTGTACAACAATTTTTTGACTCAGATCGAGTGATCCAAAACAAAGGAATTTCTTTAGCTGCCGGAGCAATACGCGGTTGGGATCGACGTAATTTTTATTACTTCCAGATGCTACTGTCGTTAGCTAAGCATTATAAATTTGATGTTGAAGCCACCTTTAATTCGTTAGATCCGGCAATCAAGCAGGTGATCTTATATGGTTCTGGTAAAGAATCGATTGAATTTAAATATCAAAACGATCGCGGTGATATTACCGTAAGGTGCCATCCTTTTGAAGGGGTGACCCACAATATGGAGCGTCGTTATAAAGAAACCGAGTCGATGGCGGTACGAGAGGAGCTGGCAAAATATATCAATAATCGGCCATGTATTGCTTGTCATGGCACCCGCTTACGACAAGAAGCCCGTTATGTGTTTATTGAAAATACCACCCTGCCTGAAATTTCAGATTTTAGTATCGGCCATGCGATGACATTTTTCCAAACATTGCAACTTAGTGGGCAACACGCACAAATTGCGGAGAAAATACTGAAAGAGATTAACGCTCGATTAAAATTTTTAGTCAATGTAGGATTAAATTACCTGACTCTCTCCCGCTCGGCTGAGACTTTATCCGGTGGAGAAGCGCAACGCATTCGACTAGCAAGCCAAATCGGTGCCGGTTTAGTTGGTGTCATGTATGTATTAGACGAGCCTTCGATTGGTTTACATCAACGAGATAATGACAGGCTATTACACACCCTACTGCATTTACGTAATTTAGGCAATACGGTTATTGTGGTCGAGCATGATGAAGATGCGATCCGTGCTGCCGATCATATTATCGATATCGGCCCGGGAGCAGGTATACATGGAGGACGCATCGTTGCTCAAGGCAGCCTGGATGATATTATTAGCAATCCTGATTCATTAACCGGTAAATACCTTAATGGTGAACGTAGAATCGCCATCCTGCTCAAACGAGTACCTATCGATGCAGAAAAAATCCTGAAACTGATTGGTGCACAAGGCAATAATCTAAAAAATGTAACTCTGGAATTACCAGTTGGCTTATTTACCTGTATTACCGGTGTTTCAGGTTCAGGTAAATCAACCCTGATCAATGATACGTTATTTCCTATTGCTCAGCGGCAATTAAATAAAGCTACCAATTCTACCCCTGCGCCTTACACCGATATTAAAGGATTACAATTCTTCAATAAAGTGATTAATATTGACCAAAGCCCTATCGGCAGAACCCCTCGCTCCAATCCAGCCACCTATACGGGAGTATTTACACCGGTTCGTGAATTATTTGCCGGCGTACCCGAGTCTCGGGCGCGAGGTTACACACCTGGACGGTTTAGTTTTAATATCAAAGGTGGACGCTGCGAAGCCTGCCAAGGTGATGGCGTGATCAAAGTTGAAATGCATTTTCTGCCCGATGTCTATGTTCCTTGTGATCATTGCAAAGGCAAACGCTATAACCGTGAAACGTTAGAGATCAAATATAAAGGTAAAAACATTCACGAAGTATTAGAAATGACCATTGAGGAAGCCCGTGAATATTTTTCGGCTGTCCCGGCGCTAGCGCGTAAATTGCAAACATTGATCGATGTTGGACTTTCCTATATTCGTTTAGGCCAATCCGCAACAACCTTATCGGGTGGCGAAGCACAACGGGTTAAGTTATCTCGCGAACTTTCCAAACGCGGTACCGGCCAAACACTCTATATTTTGGATGAACCGACTACCGGGTTGCATTTTGCCGATATTCAACAACTGTTGCATGTATTACATCAACTCCGTGATCAGGGCAATACTATTGTGATCATTGAGCATAATTTGGATGTGATCAAGACAGCCGACTGGATTATTGATCTGGGTCCAGAAGGTGGCAGTGGTGGTGGTGAGATCTTATTCGCTGGTACACCCGAACAGATTGTAAGATATAAGCAATCATACACCGGTCAGTTTTTAAAACCAATTCTAAAACGCGGTTACTAATAAAAAGCGCTTACCAATATGGAAATTGAACAATAGCCCGGCTCTGCTGCCGGGATCAATTTTGGCTTTCAATATCTTTATTAAGATCAAGCAAGCAATGCGCTTAGTCAAGTAAAATACTCGTCGCACAATAGCGCTAGTGTCGACACATCTAGCATTTCCTACACTGTGTGATGGATCTGCTTTAGCCGAGAACATTGTGGAGTTGGTAACAGCATATATTCTTCCTTACGCAGAAAACAGTTGCTGCAGATCCTGTTTTACATTGGTAATGGAACGTAAACCAAATTTGTCATTGAGAATGACCAGCAAGTCTGAAGTTAGAAAGCCAGCGCTGTCGGCCCGGTCACAATATTAGTAATACCAAGCGACAACAGAGTCAATAGAATGGCTACCGCTTTCTGCTCAAATCAGGAAAGAATTAGTGATAACGGCGACTCATTGACATCACAAGCTAGTTTTTCGCTAGCGTGACGGCAAGTATAATTGCCGAATAGGCATCATTACATTGGTCAACATCTAGCAAACGTGGCAAATTTTTTATACTACCGAAATCCAATTTATTAAAACGATATTTACCGCAAGCCAAGGTTAAGATCAAACAATCATCTGGTATGTCGATAGCAAAATCAGTGAAATAGATACGCCCACTTCGTGCACCATCGCAACTCTCTAACAAGAAAATATGACACAATTTTTACTACTGACCAGATCGATTAGCGTATCAATAGCCGCCAATAGTGTCTGGCACCCAAAGCCAACGATGATCAAATGTTCTATTTCGCTGTATTGAAAGCCTGCCATCTGCTACGCTTGAGCAACTACTGAGCTAAAATCGTCTCTATCCAAGTGGCTAACGCCCGGCCAACCAACAATGCTACGAGTCCAAATACGATTCTAATGGTAAAAATCTTTCAGATCGTGGCCTGAAATAAGAATAAATTTACCAGAAACAGCTTTGACATTAACCTGAGTTGGCAGCGGATGACCATAAGCACTCGTCTCACCGGCATCCAGAATACACATTACCTTAAAATTCATCTGACCGATTTCCATTACACATTGCAATAACGCATCCATATCAGACCGGCAACTTCCCAGTGACGCCATTTTTTGTGATACTGAAGATAAATATCATCATCCTGCTGACCAAGAACGTTGGCGTGCTCGATATATGCCACTGCACCTTTTAGGTGATATAAACAAAGTAGGCGTAAACCAAGAATATTTTCACCAATAGGCGTTTGATCTTTATTTTGTGTGAACTCTACTGCCTGACGCTGTAGCTTGCTTAGATCATTGCTAAAAATTGTATTGCTGCCATTGGATGGGTCTACCACTACTGTCGGATCTATCGCCAGACATTGGGCTTTTAACGCTTCGCGTTTAGCTATTGCTTTTCGGCCATAAGTGACAATACGTAGAGAGTCGAAATTTACATTAGTCAAGGTTGCGAAAAAGGCACGCGAGGCGAAGCGGTTAACTTCATGATCGATGATATCGTATTTGCCCATGCCGATAGGCCCTGTAACGCAGCGATAAGTAAATCTTGTAAATCAGACGTTTTATCATAGACGCCTTGGGTATAATAAGTGCACCCGTTACCTGCTGGAGTACGTATAGTTTTCTCACATTGCACCCAAAACATAATAACACCTTATATAATTGCGTTTTATATACAACTAAACTCACTCATATTACCAACCGCGCCTTGATTTGGTTGATATGGCGGCTTATTACCTTTAATCCCTAGCGCCGATATCCCAGCAACACTTCTTGCAGCTAAACTCAAGGACTTCCTTACCTTTTAGCGCAAGCTGGACTAAATCTGACAGCGATGTATAAATTGTTTACGTACTTTAGGCATTTTCTGCTGTTATAAAACAGTTGAACTGGGGCTTAATTCTTCATGGCTAAGAGCGGAGACAAATGAAAATCACTCGATATTTTGTGCCTTCTCGATACCTGTGGTTAGCATTTGCCAAATAGCAACTGTGCAGAACGGGTTATTCCTACAGTTACCTGACACTGCATCTTGCCGATTTATCTGCCGCTTCTTCAAATTCGCGGTGCATATCCAACACATCTTTAGCCATAAGATAATTATTCTGCACCGCTATAACACTCGCATAAGCGCCACTATAGGCGCCTTCTGCTGTGCCCGAGGCAAAAGGCATTGGCCAGATTATCCGACTGGTTGAGGGGATTCAGGAGGAAGGGTAAAAAGGGAGATCTCTGCATGAGCAGGGATCTCGATTATTTCCGAATAATCATTATCAAAAACTATAATTATTGTTAAAATAATTATAGTTTAAATCTTTCTCCAATAAAAAAACCAAAGAATAAAACTTATCGGTATAGATAATAAACTCAACTTAGCGATCAAAAATGTAAAATGTAGAATAATTTTTTCCACTCTTGCCATGTTGTATCTATATCAAAACTAAGAAATGACATAAATACAAATATAATTAACATACTAAAAAATAATGAAAACCCTATATACTAGGATAAGACAAACAATTTCGTAACATGTCTTTTAATCATTATTTTATCCGATTTTATTAATTTAGGCAGCTTGTTGACTATTGATTCACTTGTCCTACTCCCGCCTATATTACCAACTAAATTAGGTATTGGATTTTTGTGGAACAGGTTTAATTATAGCCCAAAGGCCCTGTTGGTACCCATTCATATTGTTTTGATATAAGATTAAAAACGTTATCGAAAGGAATTTTAATTACATTACTTGTACCATACCCTACGGATGCCCCCACTTTACCCCAAAAACCTCCCATAAACAGGTCATCGGCTTTAATTTCAGCAGTGTAATAACCTCCTGCAGCATTCCAACTTACTGTTGAGTTGTATCCTTTTCCTGTTGTAATCGAGCCAATAACTCCTGCGCCAATAACATCAGACAGTTTAACTTCTCCAGTTATACCATATAGAATCCCTACATTAGCCGCACTACATACAACTACTGCGATTAATTGCTCGTTACCTTTTGTACACTACTTGTGACTATCGCTTTTGTTCCCATTACGGCTACTGGCCAAGAGGTCGAATCCATTACTACTACCAGAGTTCTATCACCTCCAGTTATATTTCCTTGCAAAAATTTCAAATTTGTTTCATTAAGATAGTTAACTAAAGCAGCTGCATCCGGATCCTTTAACTTTTCGCCAAATCGAATTTGCAATGAATGCGTATCATTGGCTTTATTAGTATACCCTGTAATAAGCTCTTCCCAAGTCACGCAAGATACCCCACCTCCGGTACAAGCTTCTATCAGTTCTTGGCTATTCTTATTGCTAATATCAATGTACTCTTGAATAACTGAACTACAATCCCCACCCGTTGCTTTACAAGCTGCTAAATCTTTATCTAATTGCTGGAATTATTTAGCCGTAAGATAATTATTTTGCACCGCTATAACACCCGTATCCGCACCACTATAAGCACCCTCTACTGTTAGCCAAGGGCAAGGACTCCGGCCAGGACGCCGATCACTCGACTGGTGTCGAGGATTTTCTGCGATCGATTTGAACTATCAACAAAGTAATTATCGCCCAATCCAATCGCCGCCAAATCAGCTGCAAAAGCCCCGGCAGCCAAACCAATACTGTCACTACCGGTAATCTCTGCACTCAAGGCAGACATTGCACCATGACTAATCAGTTTGCCCAGTAGCTGACCATTTTTAACAATTAAATGCTCTCCTTCTGCATGCAATTAACGACTTGTCTGACTGACTAACGCTTCTGCAAGTTTATCTTTAAAACTAACTGCCACTATTCAGCTCTGTGTCAACACCAGAACTAATCAGTGATTGCGCCGTCACCCGTTGAACAGTATGTTGCCATTCAGCATCACTGAATAGCGGGAAGGTTGGGTTATAGGGTGTAGCGGTTTGAGCAACACTATTTAATATAGTAGAATCTAAACCGACCAGTGAACCTCCGATGGCCATCGAGGTAATAATAGATTTAACGATTGGCTGCTGTCAGGCTCTTTAATGGTAGCAGAAGCGGCGGCACCTGTCGCAATCGCGAGCACAGCAGCACTGACCAGATGTAGCTGTTGTTGGCTAATATCCCAATTTTTATAAACGTTTTCCACTTTATGCCAGTTAATGTCGGGATTATCCTTAAGTACTTTCAACCATTGAGACTCAGGGAAATTACCTAAGGTGGCTATAACCTGCTTTAACGTTTGCCCTTTTTGTACACTAAACAGCAGCTACGATCCCTTATGCGGCATTCACTTTTAGCTGACCACTATATTGAATAGTCGGTAACTGCCACACCGCTAAATATGCCCCTTTATCACGACGAATAATAAAGATATCACGTGAGTTTGTAATGTTTTGATTCAAGATTTTGTTTTGCATCGCCTGAAATAAAATACGGCCATGGGTATTAATTTTTGTCGCTTCATAGATGCCATCATACAACTCAATAAATAGATATCATTACCGGCATGAAATTCAGTTACTTTATTTTTTACTTCATGATATATACGATGCTCAGTTTTTTTGGTTAAATATAATGTCCAGCGATTGCATCTTTTACGTTCTTCTTCACAATGTTAATGTTCAGTCTCTTCCATCGCATGAGTGTAAAGGTAGCCTCCTTGCGCAGCAATATCCATCGTCCGCTTTGCCCTCAGCCTTGCGGCCTGAAAAAGTAGATGCCCACCATCGTGGATGTTAAGCTCCCCCCACTTCGAATTTCGACCCCTTGTTGATAGGCTTTATCAATTAATTTACCATGCTGCCAACCATGATCGTGATTTTTTAGCGCTTTTAATTCCGTATTCCCTGTCGATACACCATAGCAATATTGCCGGTTGCAGGCAGTTTAGCGCCCTTGATGAGCAGGTTTTGTTTACTGAGTAAATCTTAAACTACCGCCACTATGTAGTTGCGTATGCAGATGACGACGTTTCTCATGACAACCATCGAATTCTGTTTCTGCTCGATATGGTACGTGATCGATGACAAATTGATTGCCGGCAATTAGTGCCATTATCCCACCACCATCGATATTCACTGCTTGTAAAAAAAGATTTTCAACGCCACCATATGTAATGTCCCACAAGGCTGTACAACCGGCGTGAAACTTTTGGATGGTAAGTATAATCGAGCTCTTTTTGGGCAATTAAATCCGCTGCAAGGATCTTGGAAGAGAGATCAACGTTACGCCCAGCAAAGAGATAAGTGGTTTGATTAGACGATAATTTAGCGGCCTGCAAGTTAAGATCCTAACCAGGATTGAACAGTAAAGTACCCTCGGATGTCAAATAAGATTTAAATAATTGTGTTCTTGGCGCTGTTATGTTAGTGGTCAAATCAAAGGGCAATTTAAGCTGCGGAGGATAAAACGATGCGTTTAACTCATCAAAACGGGAAAAACGACGTTTTAATAACAGATAAATATTGTCTTGTTGCTTAAATGCCGCGGGTACTAAGTTAATATCATTACCAGCAAACACTTCTATCCTTTGTTCAGCCTCTAAGGATAATCCATTAAAAACAATATCTTTATCGGCATTAAGTAAAATATGGCTTTCTTTTTGCCATTTAGGTATATATTAATCACTATTATCTAAGAAGTATTTACGATCAAATTAGACTGCCAAAAATCATCAACATCGCAGCGGTTATATTCAGCTGCCTGATAGCCGATAGTCACATTTTTATTAAGCAGTAGCCATGGCCAGATAAGCTGGTATCCGTTAGTCCAATGTCATTCTTAGCTATCAGGTTAAGTTCGTTGTTAGCGCTAAGCCCACTATTATTTAGCACTATACTTTCACTGCTAATAAACAGCTTATTATTCGCTTGAGCTGATAATGATGCATCGAGCTGTTTAGTATGCAAAGTAATATTTTTGCCGTCTAAAAGATGTTTATAATCGTACTTTTCATCTAATTTACGCACCAAATTAAGCGCCAGCGGATAGATCTTATTGGATTGTATGTTATCAGCGCTGATAAGAAGGTTATTCGCAACTATCTGGCCGATAAAAAATCGTTATCCCGCCAAAGCCATATTTCCGGCTGTTTAATGGGCAGTAAGGCTATTTCTCTGTCAAATGTGAATGGTTCATCGGGTGCCGGTATAAATGACAAATATTGGCCATGATCTATATAATAACGGATGCAAACATCATCATAATCATCTTTTTGATAAGCATGATATGCTGGTATCCAACCCCACACCCGATATAAAGATGCTTGAAGTAAAATAGTTAGCCCGTTCATCTAGCACATTTTGTAAACTCACCCAGACGGATTTTTCACCCAGTTATTGACTAATGGCGGTAACATGCTTACTGTGCAAATAAATATCATTGTTCGCATAAATAACAGACTTATCATTAACTAATTGATTACTTTTAATATAGAGATTGTTACCAGCAAAAATTCGACCAACCACTAGAGGGGAAGCTAATGTGTAAGCCGTTTTCTCCAATTGAACAAATTTCGTTAACACTGGATCGATTTCACCAAACTAGCGCTGTTTTCCATTGATCTGATAATTGGGTTTTAAACTTTTAGTGTAACTAGTAAACCCTAATATTCCCAGGTCACCGCTACTTGCCCTAACAACATACTCTTTAACTTTATTACTATCTGGCATTATTAATTGTTCCGTGATACTAGGGTTATTACCTTGGTTAATCACTTGTTTGGCTTTCAGAATCAGATCACCGGTTTGAGTTGAGATAGTAGCCGCGCTATTTTCAATCCTTTTACTTGGCTCGCATTGAGCATTTTTTTGTAGCCAGAGATCTTTATATGCTTCAATTTTAGCGCTTTCACCTTCATTGTTGATGATATTACTAAATAGATGAATATTTTGTTTAGCCGCTACTTTACCTCGATTAATTAGGCCTATCACTTTCAAGTAATAGGTCCTGCTGAGATAAAATTTCACTAGTTTCGGGATTATAATGGCTGAAGCTTTGGCGGTTAAATGCCTTTTAGTAGTAATATGACCTAGAATCAGTTGTTTCTTTAGCAGAAACAAATAAATTTTTTTCACTGGTTTTAATATTATTCAGCCTAACCTCACTGTCTGGCTCAGTAATCATCATTTTAATTCTGTTAACATATTGATCCCACCAGGTTCTGCAATGTTAACCACAAATTGTGGTTTTAGGCTCGGGCTAGTTATTTGAAAAACCGTTCCAGTCTGATAATCAATAGCATTAGTGCCTTGCAGTAAGCTAATATATTTTTGCTAAGAATACTCGCATTGATAATAACAGTACGGCTGATCATCTAAGTATAATATTCACTTCCACTATAGAGCCCTTTATTACGGATAGTAATATCACCTTTTTTCACCCTTAAATGGGCAAATTCACCTCGTTGATTCAGTGTCAGCAGGCCAATAGTTAAGGCTAATGGGCCAATATTGCTGAAACTGCAACCATTACAGCTGATGCCATTAGGATTGGCTATTATCACATCGGCTTTTCTACCTGTAATTCCCAATTTACCATTAAATTATGAAGAAAACAAACCGTTTACTTCATTAACAATCAAAGTTGTCGCCCTCTCACCAAGCTGCTCATTTTTGGCCATCTGCCCGACCAGTTCACTTTGCGATGAGATAAATTATTTTTGCGCCATAACCAATATTTTTATTTTTCATAGTATTATTTATATTCTATTTTTGAATAAATATGAGGATGAAAGTTATCGCCTCAAAATAGAAAGAAAAATTTTGATCGGCAACATATGATATGTTGATCATTTAATCTGTCATTTAAATAAAATAATTATTTTATTTAAAATTTAATAAATTATATTTAATTATGACTATTTTATTTTTATGCTTAAAATTAAATGTGATTTTAATCATTTTATTTATAATAAATAAAAGTAAGTCATTTAATAATCGCTGGCTTTAATAGAATCATTGATAGTAATTAAATTCAGTTAACGACTCACCGCTGCAAAAGCCTGAGTAATACGCTGAACATTATATTGATTAACTCCCGCCATACAAATACGCACTGTGCTAACCAGATATATCGCAAATTCCTTACGTAAACGTTCAACCTGCTTTGGGCTAAAACCAGTGTAACTAAACATACCATACTGCTTTAATAGTTGATCAAAGTTTTTCTCAGGTAACGCATTTTCCAAATTGTTAACTAAAGTTATACGCATGGCAAAGATGTGCTGGTGCATCGATTCTACCTCACTTAACCATTCAGCGCGTAATGCATCATTTGTTAGTACATGTCCCACAATGTTAGCGCCATTTGATGGTGGACTCGAATAGAGACGACGCACACCAGCCTTTATTTGCCCAAATACCCGTTCACAGTCTTGTTGATTTTCACAAATAATGGATAGACCGCCAACTCGATCACCATATAGACCAAAAAATCTTGGAAAATGAATTACTGACAAATACCGGTAATCCGGCTTGAGCCATAGTGCGAACAACATAAACGTCCTCATCGATACTTTTTAGCAAACCCTTGATAAAAGTCATATCAAGAAAGGGAATAAGACGCCGTTCTTTTGCTACTTAGGTTATTTGATCCCACTGTTGCGGTGTTAAATTCGAGCCAGTCGGATTATAACAACATGGATACATTAAGATGATGCTTTTTTCTGGCAGCTGTTTGAATGTTGCTAGCATTTCAGCAAATTTTACCCCTTTGCTCTCGGCATCAAAATAGGGGTAATAATGGATGTTAATTCCTGAACTCATAAAGAAAGATAGAAGCATGATTTTCCCAAGTAGGATCACTACACCAAATCTCTGAGTCAGGAAAATAACGATGTAAAAAATCGGCTCCCAGTTTTAACGCCTCTCAGCCACCAATAGTCTGTACTATTACAATTCGTTGCTCTTTTATTAGTGAGTTATCAGCACCAAAAAGCAGTTTTTGAATCGCTAACCGGTAATTATGTAGTCCTTCCATCGGCAAAAGCATCAACATTTTGAAACACTTAAAATCCTCCCCACTATCATCATATCTATTATTTTTATTAAATAACCTATAACAAATTTATTCGTCCAGGTATTCCATTACCACGCGCGAAGTTAACTTTGTCAGTAATTCATAATCACTGACGCCAGTATATGCTGCCACTTCTTCAACAGGCAATAGATCTCCCCATATAATCGCTTCATCACCGACTTTGTCATTGGTTTCAATCCCTAAATCTACTGAGATCATATCCATCGAGACTCTACCAACAATAGGAACTTTGCGCCCATTTATCAGTACTGGTGTGCCTGATGGAGCATTACGGGGATAACCATCGCCATAACCAATCGCAACTACACCAAGATTGGTATCCTGCTCACTAACCCAAACTCCACCATAACCAACCGGCTCTCCGGCTTTATGTTGACGAATAGCAATTAAATTAGATTTGAGTGTCATCGCCGGTAGGAGACCAAAATCTTTGCCTTGTTTACCTTCTTGTGGTGAAGCGCCATAAATCATGATTCCAGGCCGCACCCAATCAAAATGTGATGCCTGCCATAATAGAATACCGGCGGACGCAGCGATCGATTTCTCACCAGATTTATCTTTTATAAAAGCCTTAAAACAAGCCAATTGTTGATTGGTAGCAGCAGGAAGCACTAGCTCATCCGCACGGCTAAAATGACTCATAATATTAATAGGTTTTTGGATATTTTGACATGCAATCAAACGGGTATAGAATAGTGCCGCCTCTTCAGGTCTGACCCCCAAACGGTGCATACCGGTATCAAGTTTCATCCAAACTTTTATCGGCTTTTCTAATTTAGTCTGTTCTAAAGTTTCAAGCTGTTCAATATTCTGTACAACAACGTCAATCGCATGTCTGGTGACAATAGGTAATTCAGCCAGATCAAAAAAACCTTCTAATAATAAGATGGGGTTGCTGATCCCATTTTCACGCAATGCTATTGCTTCGCTAATACGAGCAACCCCAAAACTATCAGCAAGATCTTTAACTATGTACGCTGTTTCTAATAAACCATGCCCATAAGCATTAGCTTTAACGACAGCAATTATGCGGCTATGAGCCACAATTTCCCGAACTCGTTGTAAATTGTGACGCAGAGCACAGCGATGAATGACAGCGGTTGCCGCTTTCATTTTACTCTCCGTATTAAAATTAAATAAATAGCTTATTCGTCGTGATAGATTGGCCCCACATAGTTATCAAAACGTGACCATTGTCCATTGAAAGTCAGGCGTATTGTTCCAATTGGACCATTACGCTGCTTACCGATAATAATTTCTGCTACCCCTTTAAGATCTGAATTATCGTTATAAACCTCATCTCGATAGATAAACATAATTAAATCCGCATCCTGTTCAATGGAACCGGATTCCCGCAAATCTGAATTGACCGGTTTTTTATCCGCTCGTTGTTCCAGGCTACGGTTAAGTTGTGACAATGCAATCACAGGCACTTGTAACTCTTTTGCCAATGATTTAAGAGAACGGGAAATTTCGGCAATCTCAAGTGTACGATTATCAGACATCGATGGAACACGCATAAGTTGAAGATAATCGATCATAATTAAACTTAAACCACCATGTTCACGGTAAACGCGACGAGCACGTGAACGAACTTCTGTCGGTGTTAACCCGGCAGAGTCATCAATGTACATATTGCGTTTTTCCATCAAAAGTCCCATGGTACTGGAAATACGCGCCCAATCTTCGTCATCAAGTTGGCCAGTACGAATACGCGTCTGATCAACACGCGACAGCGAAGCTAACATACGCATCATGATTTGATTAGCAGGCATTTCCAAACTAAAAATCAAAACCGGTTTGTCTTCCGTCAATGCGGCATGTTCACATAAATTCATCGCAAAAGTGGTTTTACCCATTGAAGGACGAGCTGCTACGATAATCAGATCGGAGTTTTGTAATCCTGCCGTTTTTCTATCCAGATCCTGGTAACCGGTAGATACGCCTGTCACACCATCATGAGGCTTCTGATAGAGTTGTTCAATTTTTTCCACTGTTTCCGATAGGATCTCTTCAATCCCTTTCGGGCCATCATCTTTATTGGCTCGAGTTTCTGCAATTTGGAAAACACGCGATTCAGCTAAATCCAATAATTCTTCGCTAGTTCGACCTTGAGGATCATAACCGGCATCAGCAATCTCATTTGCCACCGCAATCATGTCACGAACAACAGCACGTTCGCGCACAATATCAGCATAAGCGTTAATATTGGCAGCACTTGGGGTATTTTTAGCTAATTCCGCTAAATAGGCAAAGCCGCCGACACTATCCAATTCCCCTTGTTGCTCTAACGATTCAGATAAAGTAATTAAATCAATTGGTCTACTCTGCTCAAGCAGACGTTGCATTTCAGCAAAAATGGTACGGTGTGGTCGACTAAAAAAATCTGCGTTGGTTACGCGTTCTGAAACATGATCCCAACGCTCGTTATCCAACATTAATCCACCAAGTACAGATTGCTCAGCTTCTAAGGAATGAGGTGGCATCTTTAGCCCCTCTATTTGACGATCTTTCTGACCAATAAATACGGTTTCTGCGGAATACTTCTTCGCCATAGCACTTTCTTTACCTATTAATCAATAGAGTCGCTCATCAGTATATGCTGTTTGCTGCTATTTCATGACAATTTAATCATTTAATGTGAGACTGAAACTTCACTGTTACCTTTTACAGAAAAACTAAAAATGTTGCAATGCTCCTCAATCAAACATAGCAAAATATAGGCAATAAATCTGAACTTTTCGAAAAATATTGCAATCATTGCTAATTATCGATTAATTAAACATAATCATTCACAAACTACACTTTCAGATTATTTTCTTCGCGAATAATTATAAACTTTATTAATTCTTTAATAAGGAAATCTTTTTAATTAAGCGTAGTTTAATTGCTATGAATGGTTATCAAGAGATCAATACATTTATTAATCATATTTATGACGAAAATCGCTTTTCTAGTAATGAATTTCAAACTATCTGTAGTTATGCCAATGAAACATTTAACCCTCTTATGGCGCAATTTGATAAAAATGATGAATTAGCCGATTTTTAGCAATTAATCTTACTGTACAATTGATGCAAAATAGTCTGGAAAAAATTGGCCAAAACGGGGAAATAGAATGCGAACAGAAAAATAACATAAAAACCGCGTTCATTAGTCAAATACTCTATATGTTCGCAAATTTTAATCGTGCTTTCAGTGCCTTTAATTAAACATTCACCAGGTCTGGCATAGATAAAATGACGCGGGTTAGTCAATTACTTACCAGTTATAAACTCAAGTGCCTGCTTAACCACGGTTACATCGGCACCTTTTTTATGGACATTTTCACTCAAATGACGGCGCCACTGGCGAGCACCAGGAATACCTTGAAATATCCCCAGCATATGACGAGTAATATGACCTAAATATGTTCCCTGTTTCAACTCTCGTTCAATATAGGAATGCATTGCTTGTACTGCTACAATCGGATCAATTACTAGGTTTCTTTGGTCAAAAAATTCAAAATCAACCTGAGTTAATAAAGCAGGATTTTGATAAGCTTCTCGCCCTATCATAACACCATCAAGATGCTGTAAATGCTGTTTAGCCTCATCAATTCTTTTAATACCACCATTAACCACAATGGCTAACTGAGGAAAATCTTTCTTTAATTGATAGGCACGTGAATAGTCTAAAGACGGTATTTCCCGATTCTGTTTCGGACTTAAACCTGATAGCCAAGCTTTGCGTGCATGAATTATAAATAAACGACACTGGCTATCTGACACAATTTTATCAATAAAATCGGTCAAAAAAGCATAACTATCGTCATCATCAACGCCAATTCGGGTTTTTACTGTTATAGGGATCGTCGCAGCATCCTGCATTGCTTTTATACAATTCGCTACTAGCGCCCCTTCACGCATCAAACAAGCACCAAAACGGCCATTTTGAACTCGACCTGAAGGACAACCAATATTTAAATTAACCTCATCATAACCACTTTGCTGAGCCATTTTTGCACAATTGGCCAAGGCTACAAGCTCATTGCCACCCAACTGCAAAGCAACTGGATGTTCCTCTTCACTATAGGCCAGATAATCACCTTTACCATAAACAAGCGCGCCTGTTGTCACCATTTCTGTATAAAGTAACGCTTTCTTAGTTAATAAACGGTGAAAAAATCGACAATGGCGATCTGTCCAGTCGAGCATCGGTGCCACGCTAAAACGATGGTGGTTATGGTAGCCTTTAGATGCCATTAGTTCTCTGTTTTCAATCAATTTTGTGTTAGTAGTATTTTCGTGCATTTTTGCCTATTTTGGGGTATTTTTTCTTTATCAGCACCCCATTCAGTCCCCTTAATATTATGGGGTACCATAAAAATAAAGGAAATCATGATGGCTCATTATACCATAGAAAAACTCCAATGTTTAGATGGTTCTTATCGATATAGATTTACAGTTGGAATAAAAGAAAAAAGTAAATACATCTTTAGAGAGAATAGGACTTTTGCTAAACACGCACATGCAAAAACATGGGGCACAAAAAGAGTCTTTAAGTTAGAACAAAATGGTTTACCAGATCCTAATAATATAAAAATTTTAACTCTTGGGGAGCTTATTTTTAAATACATCAATGACAAGAATTTTGGTGGAGGGGCAGGGAGTACTAAAAGATATATACTCAATATGCTTTTAGACTCAGATATATCAAAATTATCCCTTAATGAACCCTGTCCACTATCATATTGTTGATCATTGCAGACATAGAAATGCTACAGGCGCTTCTCCTTCAACAGTCAATCACGATATTAGCTATCTTACGTCCGTTTTGAAATCAGCAAAGCCGATCTATGGAATAAACTACACTTCAAATCCTGCATATGAAGCAAGCCCGTTATTACTGCAAATAGGATTAATAGGGAAATTTAAACGACGTACTATGCTCACACTAAAAAATGAATTGGATAAACTGAAAGTTGGATTGCAAAAGAAAAGCGAACAGAGAGAAAGTAAAATACCTTTCATGAATATCCTTAATTTTTCAATATTAACTTGTATAAGAATTGAAGAGGTTTGTAAAATAATATGGGATGATATTGATGTAGAAAACCGTTCAGTTGTTGTTCGTGATAGAAAAGATCCTCGAAAAAAATCTGGAAATCATATGATTGTCCCGTTACTTTGCGAAGCATGAAATATTCTACAAAAACAACCAGGAACATCTGAACCCATCTTTCCATATAACTCACGTTCAGTAACAGCTGGATTTCAACGAGTTAGAGATACATTGGATATTAAAGATCTACGTTACCATGATCTACGAAGAGAAGGAGCAAGTCGATTATTTGAAGAAGGCTTTAGTATTGAAGAAGTTGCTCAGGTTACAGAGCACAGATCTCTTAGTGTTTTATGGCAAGTTTATACCGAACTTTATCCAAAATCTTTACATGAGAAATTCAATATACTTGCAAACAAAAAAGTAAAATAGAAAGATAATAACTGATCATTGGTGGGCTATGCAGGACTCGAACCTGCGACCGATGGATTAAGAGTCCACTACTCTACCAACTGAGCTAATAACCCACAATACCTTTTTACAAAGCAGGCATCAAAAAGGCTTTTACCACCAAAGAAAGGATACCTAAAATACCCGCACTTAATATCCAACGCATTAACTTTTGATCAGCACGAATACCTGATATTTCAAGTTGCAGGTCTTTTCGGACTATTTCCATATCTTTGCGAACATCAGCAATATTGCGATTTACTTCTGCAATGTCTTGCTTGGTCACTACATCGGCAATCTCATGATATTTACGTACGACAAGAGAAATAGCCCTAGCTTGGCTCTCTCGAAATACCAGCACTTTCTAGTTCTTC
>JBDPYZ010000037.1:0-18365 GCA_047291315.1 Candidatus Phloeobacter fragariae
GGAAAGTTCATTTTGCAAAGAAAACGTGAGAAGCTAGACGTAAGGTTAAATATATCGGCTATTATTTAAAACGTCCATCTGTCTAGGCGGCTAAACTATGACACTATAATGGCGGATCCGCTGTTCACTACTACTATGACCATCGGAAATAAACACATCAGCAACAAATCCTGTCATAGGAAGAAATGCTCCGGCGATATATCAGCCATATTTCTTACCTGCCATTTTAAGATGGTGCGTTACTACGACTTTCTGGCGAATCTCAAGTGCAGCACGTTGCTGCCCCTGGTCTAAAGCATTGGAGATGGATGAGAGAGAGAAACAGAAAAACCCGGCTTTACCACGTTGATAAAGGGATTTTTAGGCACGAATCCTTATCAATTGTGGTAATAAACTGCGGTTTAACAACACACAAATCGCCACTAGAGCAACGTAATTATTGTCTGACAGACAACATCGAATGGAAAGAAAACGATGGTTACAAACCGCAACCTAGGATTAGTGCACCTAAAATCGGGATTTTAGATTAAAAAAACACGATCAGATGAAATTTTAACTAGAAACAGACTCAATAAACTGATTTCGTCACTTTTTAGCAATAATCGATGTGTTTTGATCTGCACTTAAAAATCGAGTTAATATCCTAACCATGAACGCCTCTGACTAGCAAAAAAAAGTTTTGCCATCCTTCGCCGTTTTGCTGAAATAGAATAATTTAACAATTTGATTTTGTGCTTCACAGATGGGCACGCGGAAGGTAGACTTTTTCATAGCCAGACTCCTAATTTATCTAGGTTTTTGATTAGCTCTGCGTCAGTGGTGTAAACACTGACATAGAGCGATAATTTAAATTTTTGCTATTTTTTTTGCCTGTTCTTCAATTTCACGAGCATACTTCACATTCAGTTCATTACTCATAGAAATGAACGCTATAGCTTCCGACTGATTTGCCGTTTTATCCATTATTTTCGACAACAAATAATCAAGAACTTCATGTTTTTTAGTATCAATTTTAATTGCGTTTTTATTTTTTCTTTGTTCTACATTATTATATTGAATTTTAAATATTATTTTATCTAAATCCCTATATTTACGACCTTTCCTTTCTATAATAAAGCCGTCTTTAAAATCTTTCTTAATTTTCCATGTAGAACCACATGATGATACAATTCTACGTATAGGTTTTATTAAAACTGTTTGTTTGAAGTTTGAAAATTTTGAATATTCAGAATAATGAGATCCTATACATCTGCAAAATTCACCTAATGGGATAGAAAACTCTTTTTGGGATTTAAACCTGCTAATCATCTCAAGTATTCTTTTTTCGTAACCACCTCTAAGAGATAACAATAGATTCAAATCTATTTCAGCAAACCCCATAGAATACTCTAACAGATACCTAGCTGCATCTTTATCCATTCGAACGAAAAGAACACCTTCAGCAAAATCAGCTTTACTTATAACAACTACTTTTTCGAAGGTTTTTTTTAATGGGTCTTTCATTTCAATTATTCTACCCATAACTTTCGTTCCTTCATCTAAAGCATGATATAGTCCTTGTCTAGATAAAGAAAAATGTTCTATTAATTCATCGACATAAAATGTAAATTCATACTGTATATTACCATCACCAAACTTTTCATCATCAAATGACTTCTTCAATGCCTTTACTAAAAGAGTAAGAACATCTTGCTCTCTTGCAGAAAGATTCATTCTTGCCATAACAAGCTGATGAGATTTTTTTATTAACATTTCTCCTCCAAAATGACTTACTTTATTTTATAAAAAGAAGTCATTTTGTCAATAAAAAGAAGTCATTTTATATTTTTATTTCTATAGCTTAGACTAAGTAACAGAGAATAGTTAATTTAATAGTGTTTATATTCAATTAGTTAAACTCTTAATATTATAACTATCATTAATCATTTTAATTGTAAAAAATGAATGGGGATAAAGTTAAATCTAAGAAGGTATATTAAACAAAATAAGAAGTCATATTAGACAATATAATATTAAAAATAAGAAGCCAACAAGTAAAAATGAGTAGTCAAATGAGTAAATTTTTATAGAAAAAACAAAAACATAATTGCTCCTTTTACCTTTTTTTTACCTTAATTAAAGAAATACCTTTATTTACTATAATCCACTTGTGGATAATTTTACTTCTAACAAAACCCCCGAACCGAAAAATATGTCATTACTGAGTGACCGTATTTTTTTGCAATAAATGTTATATTCCGCTTCCTCGATGCAAAACAAGTTTGCATCTTGCGGCGATCGTAAAATTTTTAATAAAAAAACCTTTTTAATCAATTCTGAAATATTGCACTATCCGGCTGTTACAGCTAACATACAAAAGTATTAGCTTATTCATTAAAACCGTAAAAGAATCGCTTAAGTCTAGTAATAATACACAGCTAATTAGCTTTGATAGCTCCAGATTAAATCAAGAACAGCCAAAAAAAACGTAATCCAAAGACATGGAAGGCTATTAAAATTCCTGCTGCGAGCTTTAAAGTGGGTAAAGATTTGAAGAAAGCCGTTAATCTTAAATAGATATTTCAATTAGTCAATTATAGGTGTAATAAAAAATAGATAAATCAAGTAAATTTACCTAATTAATAAAATTAATTCAATAATTTAAATTATGATCAAACTTGATCGTTAAGAAAATGACTAGATTTTCAAGTGAACTAATCCTAAATTCCAGTTTGTGCGTTGTTAAACCACAGTTTATTACAAAAATTAATAAGAATCGGTGCCTAAAAATCCCTTTATCAACGTGGTAAAGCCGGGTTTTGTTATTTCTCTCTCTCATCCATATCAAATGCTTTAGACCAAAGGGTAACAACGTGCTGCGCTTACGATTAGCTTAAATTACCGTCTTAAAATAGCGGCAAAATATAGCTGATATATCGCCGAAACATTTATTCCTGTGACAAGATTTGTTACTGATGTGTTTATTTACAATGGTTATAGTAGTCTTGAACAGCGGATCCGCCATTATAGTGTCATAGTTTAGCCGCCTAGACAGATGGACGTTTTAAATAATAGCCGATATATTTAACCTTACGTCTAGCTTCTCACGTTTTCTTTGCAAAATGAACTTTCCAGTTACGTTTATACTGGACTTCAATATAACGACACCAAGTACGGTAATTATAGATATGGTCAAATCCGGGTAAGTTTATTGGGTTAATCTACGAGTAATTTTTGCGCAATACACGGATGACAGCTACTTGCCAAATAAGCTCAACGGAAAGTTTTGTTCATTCATTGATGAAAACGCCGTATTTTTTAGAAAATGCTTTCAGCCATCATTGTGCTGAAAGCATAAGCAAGTCTTTGCTACGATATTTCGCCCTTTATGGGCGAAACAGGCAGATAGACGACACAGAAAAGCTTTGGTGGTAGAAGAAGCTGTGGGATAAATACCGAACTGGAAACCATGGACAACGTTTATGCCAACCTGCAATCGGTCATTATGCAACAAAGAATCGCCGCCCTGTTGCAGGCTCAGGTCATGGGTGAGCAATTCATCCAAACGGCAGACAAGCAATCACTGGTGCTGACATTAACACGATGCGACAAAGATGGACTGATGCCAGACGGAATAGAAGCGTCGCTGGTTTTTCGCAGCACCAAAATTAACAACCAGTTTGTAAAAAAAACGTCTACATGCCAATGGTTGATGCTGTGATTAAACGTGCCCGTCAATCTTGGCAGGTGGCGAATATCATTGCAAAAGTGGTTTATTCCCAAGATTAATTTGAGTATGTGATTGACGAAAACGGCTAACACTTAACCCACCGTCCGACGTTTATTGATGGTGATGAGGTTGTGAAAGTCTACGCTTTCGCAAAACTGAATAGCGGTGAAATCGTAATTGAAGTGATGTCAAAAATCGAAGTAGAATGAGTCCGTGATGTCACCACTAAAGGGAAATACTCAACGGCGTGGGAGCAGTGGTTTGACAGAATGGCGCTTAAAACTGTCATTCATCGCCTCGCTAGACAGCTTCCTTATGTCTCTGAGTTGTTTTCGCTGCTTAAGGTACAAGATTATCAATTTAGCGAAAAAACCGCTTAGAGCCGCTTCTACTTCGAATAAACGGTTGTCACTCAGGGATGTTTTGCGTGAAGGCCCCGAAAAATTAAGACAAAAGCAGGAAGCAGTATTAATCGCCCTCGATGATGCCACAGACGAAAAAAGCCTTGCGTAAATCGGGGAGCACTATAAAGTGTTATCCACCGAGTTGTCTGAGGCAGAAAAAAATTACGACTAGCAAAAAGCGGTTAATTATAGCCAACAAAAATAACAAAATTTGGATGGCAAGGCTTGCAAACGATACAGGGGACGCTTGGCGACTTACCGATGGTGAAGTCATCTACTTTTTGTGAAGCCCAGAAAAGCGCCAAAGAAGCGGGTGTCGTGCTTGAAAGCAGAGACAATACAGATTTAGTGCGAGTTATAAAAAAAATGCCCCTGAGCAAATAGGGGCGTTTATGTTAAAGATGGATCATGTAATGGAATGAATGCCTACTCAATATATCTTGTTTATTTGTGTTAAAGCAATGTTTTATTAACCATGATTGAAGATATCGGATGAGTAAAAATTTTACCCAGACGCTACACAGTTCAGTATTTCGTCAATTTTTAAGCGAGAAAGAAACAGCGAAAGATTTCTTCAATATTTGGCCGCCTAATGAAATTAAAGCACTGTGTGAATTAGACAGCCAAAAGGCAAAGTCCGGCTTATTTGTCGATAATGAGACGAAAAACTATCAGAGTGATATACTCCAATACTAAACAGGGTTAAAGTTATCTCTATTTGCTAATAGAGCATCAGTCCATACCTGATAAATTGATGGCATGGCGACTTATGCGATATAGTATGTCAGCGATGCAAAAACATTTAGAAGCTGGCGACAAGGAGTTGCCTCTGGTTTTTCCTATCCTATCCTATTCTATTGTGGTGAGAAAAGTCGGAATCCGTATAGTACTGACTGGCTGGATTGCTTTAGTGGCAGAAATATTGCCGAAAAATTTTATACCAAACCGTTTAAGTTAGTCGATGTGACAACACTGGAAGACGGTGAAATTATGCAACACCGCAGAATGGGGCTTATTGGAATTACTACAGAAGCACATTCGTAGACGCGACATGACGGAGTTACTGAATGAAATTGTTAAATTATTGTCGTATAATTATTATACCGATAATCAGGTAATCACTCTGTTTAACTATCTCATACAGGAAGACAGGAAGGTAATGTGGAGCAACCAGCGCAATTAATTAATGAGATAGCAAGGCAATCAGAAAAACACGAGGGGCACTGATGAATATTGCTCAAGGTATACGTCAAGAAGGTATACAACAAGGAAAACTTGAAGGTGAAAAACAGGCTTCAATGAAGATAGCCCGTCAAATGTTGGAAAGTGGTATGGACAGGCAATCAGTGATGAAATTTACGGGTTTAACTGGTACTGAAATGAGTAACTTGTTTAAAGATTAAATCATGATGGAACGCAATAAATTAAGTCTAAATCGCCCCAGAAAGGCTTCTCATGAAAAGCAGACCAAAAGTAGCCCTGTTTACCGTAAAAAGGTCTGGGTCAATGCGGTTCACCAAAAACAGGCAAAAAAAACTAATCCTCCAAAAGTAACCAAACAACTGCCCAAGAAGCCTGTTACCAAACTCAAGCAAGGGGTTAATGGTAAAATACCGAAACCTCCCACTCCGCCTAAAAAGCGATTGCCGTTAAATGAGGCAATCTCACAGATAACGGCTTTTTGGCCTTATCTTTTTCCTGATGGCAAGTTGCTTCTAATGAAAATAGGCATCCAGCAGGATATGTGGCAAGAGGTAAAGGGAAAGGCATTACCGATAGCCAGAAAGCATTTAAGAGCGTGCTTGGGTAGTATTGGTTATCACCTTGATTATCGCTCACTTATCCAGTTAGGTGCGTTTCGTTATGACAAAGACGGTCAGATAGTCGAAGAAGTAACCCAAGCCGATGTTGATGATAATTTGCAACGTTTAGCAAGGCGAAATAAATCAATCCATAAACCTGGTGTCGGTCATGCTGATTTGGCGTTGGGGAAATAATTCTCGCTGGCATGAAGCGGAAGCGTTTAACTTATAGATTAGAAAGGGATTAAAATGTTATCAGTAAATAACTCTATTAATGTAGTTAGATTCATTCCAAGTGGTTCAATCAGTCTAACTTATGAAAACGAAAAACTTTTAGCTGGCTGGGTTAAGTGGGCAAATCAAGCTACTACAGTAGAACAAAGGAAAAACATATTAAATAAGCTTATAGATTGTTTTGAGATGAACAGTGCTACACTTAATCTATCACATTTAGAATTGTCAACCTTACCTGATACTTTTCCTGGGTTTTTAAAAGAAATTGATATCAGTCATAACAATCTGAATATGTTACCACATACATTGCCTGAATCTTTAGAAAAATTAGACGTTAGTTATAATGGTCTAAAGGAATTACCAAATATTTTACCAAACAATTTAAAAACTCTCGACGTTAGTTATAATTGCCTTGAATCCCTGCCAGATAATTTACCAATTTATTTAGAAAGCCTTATAGTTAGCCACAACTTCTTGAAATATTTACCAAGTACTTTAACTCATTGTCAAAATTTACAAGTACTATATGCCAATCATAATATTTTAATGAATGTGCCTATTCTGCCTGGTTCTTTAATTAATATTGATTTTATAAAAAATGTTTTCTTTTAATTATGTACTATGAGTAAGCTATTAAAATAAAACCCGATTGTGTAATTAATCATCTTTTTGAGTTTTGTTTTTTCTAAAATCCGCAAGGTTAATTACTGGTGGTTTTCTTCTTTTCCTTTTGAGTGGTTTTATAACTGGAATATTATTATATACGAACATGACAGGTGCGTTATTTTCATAACTAATTCTAATCTTATCAAGATTAATATCTTCACCATGAAAATAAAGATTAACGCCGGAGAGAAATTCAACTTCATAAAATTGTAATTCATCAATCGCATCAAAAATTGCATTCTTAAGACTTTGTTTATTTTATCTCCCCGAAAATTTTATTCTCATTCATTTTTCAGCTTTTATTTTCTGATAATGCCAATAAATTTTTCTCGCATAGTGGGAACGATTTTTAATTGATGTATCCGCATTTCGCATTCCTGCGTTATACATTCCAACGGCTAACCAATTTTTCCCGTAGTTGGAAAGCTACGATTTAAAATCGTTGCGCCAATATGAATATTTAGACAAGGATGATTTATTAAGCGCTTTCCAATAATGAGGGGTATTCGTTTTTTATTGATTTAAACATTTTAGTATTAATCTGCATAATGCCTAAATAGAATGAGTCATCTTCATTTTTGTTTTTTGTTTTGGGATTAAACTTTGATTTCTGCCATGCTATGGCTCTTAAATAATTGGAGTCTATTTGATAATAGGAGACCGCTATATCAAAACAATCGGCTATAGACACTTTTGAGATAACAAAACAAAATAGCAGTATTAATTTTTTCATATTCATGACCACAACATTTCTTTAATGATGTGTATGAAGGAGATATTTTTAGTCTTTGTGGGATAAATTGTATTAGTCTTAATTTAGTCTGACAATTCTGATTTTAAAAAGAACGTTACCGATTTTAATTAATATCATTTAATTAAAAAAAAAGATAATTGTATGTATCAAACAAATAATCCTATCATTAAACATAAAGTTGGTTTACTTAATCTGGCCGGATAACTCAATAACGTATCAAAATCCTGTAAAATTATGGGGTGTATCCCGAGATGTTTTATCGCTATCAGGAACTCATTTAAGATAGGGGGATAGACGCTTTAATTAATCAAAAATCGACGGGCCTAACTTAAAAAATAGGGTAGGATGAACAGATTGAAGGTGCTATGATTGATTATGCTATTGAATAGCATGCATACGGACAGCACTGCAGAAGTAAGGCACTAATAAAAAATTTGTTTCAGGTAGGGGTGTCATAAAGAAAATATGATAATTTATTATACTTTTTTTTTGAAAAAATGTTGGTATAAGTAACAATTTTTTTGTTTGTGGCTCAAGAATTACTGGCGCGGATTTTCGTGTCGCCAAAAGGCTTTTTGAGAGCTTGATTCAGTGCTCGTTGCACGTCTTTTTCCGCAAAAAAAACTTAATCGAACGGAGTTCCTTTCTGTTTTTTGCATTAATTTTATTTGGATAACTACAATCTTTTTGGGCATTCTCCTTCCTCCTGAATGCCATATTTTGATGTTTCTCAAATTTCAGACGAAAACAATCCTCGTTAATACGAATATTTTGATACGATTTCCACAGATTGATGAAATGTGGATAACGGTGTTATTGAATAAAAATACCAAACAGAACACACAAAAATATCATTCTGCTCTCCGTGTCTCACCGAGAGAAAACACCAAATTTTTAAAGAGAAAAATCCGCTAAAAAAACATTTATAATCATCAAAAAATATATTGTAAAATTTTAGTTCTAAATCAATTTGTTAAGTCGATTAAGTTTTTTTTATTTTTTTTGATGAGCAAAATAGCTAATTTCTCGACAAAAAATAGCCATTATTTTTTAAGGCTTTTTATTTGAAAATGATGGTTTAATCCAGTTAGTTTTTGACAAATATTCGTTTGCCACTTTCGCCTATCAGGCTTCCATTGCCGCCATCAACATCAAAATGATACATCAAGCCTTTTTCGGTTATTTTTCGTTCGCGTAATTTTGTGATTTTGACGATTTCGTCGTTGTGAAAAACGGACATCCCCGGCTGTAACTTTTGGAAAGTGGTTCTGTATTTATTTGTGATTATCATGGTAATTTCTCCTTGGTTTTGAGCGAAAAAATAGAAATATCAGAAAAATCCTTGTATTTAAAAAAGGGAATATGAGTATTACAGCATATTCCCTTTGGGTGCTTCCCTGGAGTTGTCCAATTTTACAGCAAAAACCAGCTATAAAAACCCAGTTTATCTGGGTTTTCGTTATCGAAATTTATTACTTATTATTAATAATAACGAAAAAATCTTGATGAAAAACCTACCAAAAATGTCATTGAATAAATTGAAAATCTCTTTTATAATTTCTAGAAGAGATTTTTTATAAAAATATGATTATTTTAATGGGATGTCACTCCTTCTAATAAAAAAAGAAGAAGGGTAGAAAGGATTGTACGTAAACATTTAATTTAATTTTTTTGATAAATAGAGTCTGATGTATTATTTAGCATACTTTGCCAATTAACCATATTTTTCATAGCTAAGCTTTTTGTAAAAGCGTACGGCCTGAAAATCAAAAGTATCAACATACGCCATATAGCATTTCCTTTTTATCGCTTTCTCTTCAGCCATTCTCATTGATTTTTTTCCAATCCTTTTTTTCTTTTATTTTCAGTTATCCACAAAAACTGTATATCCAAAGTACCCTACCAAGTTCTAGAAATTAAACCACCAAAAACATTAGATCCTTCTTTCAGAAAGATTCTTAATGGACGAATATCAACAGGGGAAAATATTTTGGCATATTCCCATAGGCTATTAATAACGATTTTTTCTTCTTCGCTGTTTTCAATCTCATTGAGAACAAAATCTATAAAAATAAACGCCGAGTTTTTATTTAGGGATAAAATTGTTGACGAAACTTTCTTGATAGATAATAAATAATTATGTTATAAAAAAAAGGTTAAAATAAGTCACATCTATCTTATACAGTCAATCCAATAATGCTTGCTGATGCACATGAAAACAAAGCAGACCAACCTATTAATGGAGTATCTGTACTCTCAGGTATTTTTTCATTTTTTGTGTTTATTTGAGGATATTTCTATGATTTATAACAAAAAAAATTCCGTTAACATAGCGCCAACTATTAGCGGAAAGCCAACACCAAACAGTGTTTTAAAATCCATAGATCTATCTAAAATACCCAAAACAGAAAGCACTGCACCCATGATACCAACTGTTAAATTAATAACAGTGTAATTCACTTTTTTATGCGTCAGTACTGAAATGGAATTAGCAATACTTAATGACGAGGAGTAAAGATTAATATCATTAACGCGGAGAGTAGAGAAAATAACAACCAGTAATCCAATCCCGCCCGCCGTTTCAGTCATAATAGTAACAACATTCGTCCGGTGTAATAAGATTTGCAACAATACACCCTTCCATATTATGAATGTAATAGCAGAAGAGGCTGTTATAGGTTCACCAGTAGGCGTTGAACTAATTAATTCGATGGGATTATGATTTTCAAGAATTTTTACAGAGATGAAAAAATAACTCCGTTAAACAAAGGAACGGCTATCCACGTAGTAAAGCGTAAAGCTTTAAAACCAAAAAACTATAAGAAATGTTAAAAATAAACCGAAAAATGTAGCGACCATTCAAACCCTAATTTGTCACCCAATGCAAAATTAAGTCCTTTCGCAAAAACGTTATTTTGTAGACCAAGCTAACCCTCTATAATAAGGCTCACTAACACTGAACTAATACGCTAAAATCCGCACCATATGGCTAAAAGAGTGCTGGATAATCCTTCTTTCATGCCCACAAATTCTAAACCGAAAGTAATAATGCCGCAAAGATGATACTACTGATAAAAATAGCTAAAAATCGTTAGATAAGGTCATTGAATTGCCAAGTATTGCGTCTAGCATAAATTGATCTGATGCCTTTAACATATCAAAATGAACTAACGTGACACTTAGAAGTGATAACCGTACATTGGTGGGCACACTACTTGTTGGATGGTCATCTATCATTTTTATAGAATTTATCAACTAATTGTGAATAAAATGCTTTGTTCTAACAATCTTGTAGGTATATAGTTATTTAGTCCTGCGTGTTTACAATACTCAACAAACTAAGAAATACTATGAACTTCTGCTTTTCCTCCTGTTAACGGAAAAATCATGAGTGGAGAAAATATCAGGCTTAAGATGTTTAACGGATGTGTTGATGCAGTGAAATCCAAAGAAAGCTTGATTGTTCGTGGTCTCTAAAACAGTACCTATCATGCGGCAAATGGTTATTCGAGTACACAAATCAGGTTGGTTCAACAAAGTGACACTATTGCAGTGTTAAACTTGTACAAAAAAACTCTAATTAAGGAGATAAAACAAGAGGCGTTTTTGATTAGTACGGCTATACACACAGCCATACTGGAGCCAGAAATGTTTGTAATGCAGTACATTTCCGCTCTTGAACTAAATGTGAACCAAAGACGATAAGCAGGCATTGGCTGATTTTGAAGCTGAGGCGGTAGCTAATAATCAAATCGTTCTTTAAAAAGACGACTTTGAACCGGTTGAGATGATGTGTGATTCTACGCTTGCCTATTCAATGGTTGAAGAGTTACTGGAAAACGGTGACCCAGCGTTTTCAATATTCTCTCGAACTGAGAGGGGAACATTGTTGAAAATCCGTCCAGACTGGTTGGGACTTTATTCCGGTGTGCCGTTTATGCTCGATGTGAAAACTACCAATAATGTCCATGATTCCGGTAAATCCGTTGACAGGTTTGGCAATCTCCTGCAAGCAGTGTTCTATCAGATTATCGCTAATCAGGTTTTTAACCTCGATATTGATTTTATTTTCTGTGTGATTGGCAAAATGCCTGAATGTGGGCGCTCTCCTGTGCAACTTGGCATGCTGGACGAAGAAGATAGCGAAGAGGGCGTTATTTAGGTTAACAGTGTGATTGATTCTCTGGAAACGCGCATAGAAACGCAAGTCTTTGCTACGATATTTCGCCCTTTATGGGCGAAACAGGCAGATAGACGACACAGAAAAGCTTTGGTGGTAGAAGAAGCTGTGGGATAAATACCGAACTGGAAACCATGGACAACGTTTATGCCAACCTGCAATCGGTCATTATGCAACAAAGAATCGCCGCCCTGTTGCAGGCTCAGGTCATGGGTGAGCAATTCATCCAAACGGCAGACAAGCAATCACTGGTGCTGACATTAACACGATGCGACAAAGATGGACTGATGCCAGACGGAATAGAAGCGTCGCTGGTTTTTCGCAGCACCAAAATTAACAACCAGTTTGTAAAAAAAACGTCTACATGCCAATGGTTGATGCTGTGATTAAACGTGCCCGTCAATCTTGGCAGGTGGCGAATATCATTGCAAAAGTGGTTTATTCCCAAGATTAATTTGAGTATGTGATTGACGAAAACGGCTAACACTTAACCCACCGTCCGACGTTTATTGATGGTGATGAGGTTGTGAAAGTCTACGCTTTCGCAAAACTGAATAGCGGTGAAATCGTAATTGAAGTGATGTCAAAAATCGAAGTAGAATGAGTCCGTGATGTCACCACTAAAGGGAAATACTCAACGGCGTGGGAGCAGTGGTTTGACAGAATGGCGCTTAAAACTGTCATTCATCGCCTCGCTAGACAGCTTCCTTATGTCTCTGAGTTGTTTTCGCTGCTTAAGGTACAAGATTATCAATTTAGCGAAAAAACCGCTTAGAGCCGCTTCTACTTCGAATAAACGGTTGTCACTCAGGGATGTTTTGCGTGAAGGCCCCGAAAAATTAAGACAAAAGCAGGAAGCAGTATTAATCGCCCTCGATGATGCCACAGACGAAAAAAGCCTTGCGTAAATCGGGGAGCACTATAAAGTGTTATCCACCGAGTTGTCTGAGGCAGAAAAAAATTACGACTAGCAAAAAGCGGTTAATTATAGCCAACAAAAATAACAAAATTTGGATGGCAAGGCTTGCAAACGATACAGGGGACGCTTGGCGACTTACCGATGGTGAAGTCATCTACTTTTTGTGAAGCCCAGAAAAGCGCCAAAGAAGCGGGTGTCGTGCTTGAAAGCAGAGACAATACAGATTTAGTGCGAGTTATAAAAAAAATGCCCCTGAGCAAATAGGGGCGTTTATGTTAAAGATGGTGTAATGGGATGAATAAATAGCGTATTAAATATATCCTGTTTGCAATTATTAAAATAAATTTGAGTAAAAAAAAGGCGGTATTATGTCACTTTCTATTCAAAGTAATTCATTATTCGTATTCAATAGAACGCTTACTGATGAAGCTATTAAGCATGCTGTTGAAAGTTCATCAAAGGAAGAAGCTGCCCATATTGGAATATGGGAGAAAATTAAAGATTGGGTTTGTAGAACAAACACAAGTGAAGCTTTGGAAAAAATTTATGAGTTAACACATAACAATGATGAACCTGATACTGAATCTATATTAAAAAAAGTTATTTCTTTTTATCAACTTAAGGAAATGACATATCCTGTTTATCAAGACAAATTTAAAGCATCTATTACTCAAAACGAAGATGGTACATATATTTTTTATTTTTCCATTAAAGATGTTATGGATGAACGTGCATTGTTTTATGGGAGTACTGAAAAAGATGTTTATTCTTTAAAGGAAAGAGAATTAACCAATAATAGTGAGTTTTTAGATAAAAATACCGTTATTCGTGAAGGTCTCGATGTAGCTTTAAATAAAGTAAAATATAATGGTAAGCAAAATAAATTAGAAGGCGTTTCTTTAGCCAATCAGGGAAGGGTCAATCTGCATTTATTGGATGAAGAATCAAAGCAAGAAATGGCTATTAACCGGCGTTTCGCCCAAAAATGGATTTCATTACAAATGAAATGTTTTGATTATTATGCCCAACAGCGTTCTTCACTAGATTCTATTGATGGCATGGATATCACAAAAACAATAGGAACAGAAAATGAGTGGATTTATCATTTTGCTCAATCAATTAACGGAATAAGAAAAAATACACAAGAAAATCTTGCCAAAGAATTTAATAATGAAATTAAGGAATTAAATCGTTCAGAAATTTCTTCATATCTTAATAAATTTTATAGAGGTCCAATAAATGGTGATATTTACGCAAAAGTAGATAAAAATAATATTAAAAAATCAGAATTACTTAAAGAAATAGATAATTTTATATTAGAAAATGGTGAAAACTATCCATTAACATATCAATATATTAGAAAATACGCTTAAATCTTAAATGAGAAAAAATTCACCCGGACGCCCTACGATGCCGTATTCAAACAGTTTTTAAGTGAGAAAGAGACAGCGAAAGATTTCTTCGATATTTAGCTGCCTAATGAGATTAAAGCACTGTGTGAATTAGACAGCCAAAAGGCAGAGTCCGGCTCATTTGTCGATAGTGAGATGAAAAACTATCAGAGTGATATACTCCAATACTAAACAGGGTCAAAGTTATCTCTATTTGCTAATAGCGCATCAGTCCATACCCGATAAATTGATGGCATGGCGACTTATGCGCTATAGTATGTTTGCGATGCAAAAAAATTTAGAAGCTGGCGACAAGGAGTTGCCTCTGGTTTTTCCTATCTTGTTTTATTGTGGTGAGAAAAGTCCGCATCTGTATAGTACTGGTTGGCTGAATTGCTTTAGTGGCAGAGAGATATTGCAGAAAAAATTTATACCAAACCGTTTAAGTTAGTCGATGTGACAACACTAAAAGACGGTGAAATTATGGAACACCGTAGAATGGTGCTATTAGAATTACTACAGAAGCACATTCGTAGACGAAACATGACGGAGTTACTGAATGAAATTGTTAAACTGTTGTCGTATAATTATTATACCCATAATCAAGTAATCACCCTGTTTAACTATCTCATACAGGAAAGAAACGCACAAAAAACGATGTAATTTATCATCGAGATAGCCGAACAATCAGAGAAACACGAGGTGGCACTGATGAGGATTGCTCAGGCATTAAGGTAAGAAGGTGTGCGACAAGGTAAACTTGAAGGCGAAAAATAAGCATCGATGAAGATAGCGCGTCAAATGCTTCAAAGTGGTATGGATGGGCAATCAGTGATGAAATTTACGGGTTTAACTGATACTGAAATGAGTAACCTGTTCAAAGATTAAACCATGACGAAACGCAATAAATTAGGTCTAAATTGTCCCAGAAAGGCTTTTCATAAGAAGCAGACAAAAAAAAGTAGCCCTGTTTACCGTAAAAAGGTCTGGGTCAATGCTGTGTACCAAAAATAGGCAAAAAAAAACTAATCCTCCAAAAGTAACCAAACAACCGCCCAAGAAGCCTGTTACCAAACTCAAGCAAGGGGTTAATGTTAAAATACCGAAACCTCCCACTCCGCCTAAAAAGTGATTGCCGTTAAATGAGGCAATCTCACAGATAACGGCTTTTTGGCCTCTGGTATTAAGCGTATGTTCCAGCGTGGTAATCTCGCTTTCGCTTATCTGATTTAAATCCGTTCCTTTAGATTTCAGAAAAGCAATCCTAAATATTCAACAGCGTAATCCAGCTCTTCCTGTAATTAAATAACTCGGCAAATACGTAGTACACTCTTTCGCTGTGACATTTAGAATTAAACCCTTTTCTATAACACAGACTTACAATTTTCTGAGCTACACCGTTGGTATCATCCCTAATCAAACTTTTAACATTAATGCGACAGAGACTTTGGATATGTTTATTCATACCATTATCGAGACGAGTTAACCTATTTCCCACCGCTTTAATGATAATATTGAACGTTTTCTTCTATGTGGATAAGAAGGATGCAGACGATTTTATTCTACTGTTAGCATCATTGCACTACTACAAGCAGTGCAAGCACCTTACGTTCTACTTCCGGAAGAGCATGGACAAACGCTTTAGTTTAAAGTGACGCTGGATTACCTTGCTATCTGAGCCAGCCCTCTGGCTTCAATGTGGTCAGTTTTTGCGAATAGCCCATGGAATGGGCAAATCGCGGGATTGTTGGATTAATGACGGTAACGTCAAAAATACAGTCTGAAGCTAATAGGCGAGTGCAGCGTGCAGCTTCCAGACCACTGGTAGACTCCATCAATACCAGTGCTACACTATGCTTTTTAGCTAATAATTTGCATCAAACCTACATGGTTATTCCCAACATTAAACTGCTCAATGTTACTGTTCGTGGCAATATCGGGAGAAGCTTTAGATATATCAATTCCAAAACAAAGTGGATTTGGCGGACTCATTTTTATCCATCCTTGTAAATACGTTATGGAATACGGACAACTGTTCGGGTTCCAGATGAGTGGCTCAGTATATGCGTCATTTTCTTTTGAGCTGGCTATAAACTCTAGGGTTTATCCGGACTACATATACCTCGCCAAATCTAATCGCTACTATTTTAAATAAATTTTAAGATATAAGGGATTAAACCGCTTTATTTATATAATTGTTATCTCGAAATAGATTTATCATATAAAGTTCATTTATTATACTTGGAATATTTACTTCATTAGGTTTCAATTTTTTTAATTTAGAAATTAAATTTCTGTATCAACTTGCGATACGTCTTAATTTAATATATAACCGTTGAATTATTATTATTTATACTTCTTACTATTCTTAGCTTGTACTAAGTATAAATGATTGATTAACAGGTGTGACTATACCTAATACTAAATGTTTTTGTCTTCTAATGTTTTTTTTTCTATGAAAGAAAACTAAACCTGTCTCGAAAGGTTTCTCTCAATTTAACCTCTATATTTCTTTATCATATACAATAGGATTATCTTTATGTTGGCTTTTATAACGTATTCACCACATTTCTTTTTATCCAAATCATCAATATCTTTTTGATGTATATTTTTAGCTAAAATTACAAGCGATTCATCCTTATAACTATAATCAGATTCATGGGATATTATATCTTTTACTAACATTTTTTTTATTTCTTGGAAACTTTTATCAACATAAGATTTACTTTCATTGTATTTACCAAGTCTAAAAGACATACATTTTTTATATTCTATTACTGTTTGATATTTCTGCTCTTTTTCACAAAATCGTTCAGATATTTTTAGTGTTTCCCCTTTAGGTAAAGAGATATGTACAGTCTTTTGTTCTTTATATTATTGAAGGAAGACAATAACTTCTTAGTTATATTAATACATTCTGATCGGGATTTTTCCTTATTGAGATCTTCAATCAAATTTATAATGACATAACTAATGCCTAATGTAACAATAGATAACAATAATTTTCCTTTATCACTAAAATTCACATAGTTATCTGGATTATTAGTTATATTTTCTATAATACTCGGATTATCTTTATTGATAAATTGAGTATCTATATTCAGTTCTGTTGATAAATTTCTGTCTAAAATCATATTTGAAGTCCCTGTATTTTAAATTTAGTTACAAAATAGAGAGTAAACATAAATACCGCCCCTAAAAATATATTGATTAATAGATCTCTTACTCGAAAAGTTGCCTTATCATAAAAGGAGGATATTTAATCAATTTGAAAAAATTAGCAATCTCGCCCTAACAAAAATAATATTTTTATTAATAGACATAACTAAGTCACATCCGTTAATAACCTGAAAATAATAATATTACTAAAAAATTAGATTCTGTCGCATTAAAATCCATGGATGATATATAATGGCTAATTTATGGTTTTTACATAACAGAGTTAGTTATGTGTATAGTTAAATAAACCTTTAAGAGTCTCCCATCAAAGTCATTTTAATTGGTTTTTGGTATTTAACCTACAACTTAAGCTTGCGTAATCTAGATGGTTAGGAAATTGACTCGATTTTTAAGTGCAGAGCAAAATCACATCGATTATTGCTAAAAAGTGTCGAAATCAGTTTATTGACTCTGTTTCGCGTTAAGATTTCATTTGATCGTGTTTTTTTAATCTAAAACTTTATCAACGTGGCAAAGCCGAGTTTTGCTATTTCTCTCTCTCATCCATCTCCAATGCTTTAGACCAGGGGTAGCAACGTGCTGCACTTGCGATTTGCCAGAAAGCCGTAGTAACGCACCATCTTAAAATGGCGGGAGGAATATGGCGGATATATCACCGGTGCATTTCTTCCTATGACAGGATTTGTTGCTGATGTTTTTTTTTCCGGTGGTCATAGTAGTGGTGAACAACGCTTCCGCCGCTATAATGGTGTAGTTTAATCGCCGAGACAGTCAGACTTTTTAATAACGGCCGATATATTTAACGTTACACCAAGCTCCTCGAGTTTTCTTTGCAAAGTGAATTTTCCAGTGACGTTGATACTGGGCTTCTAGGTATCGACACCAGGTACGGTAATTATAGATATGGTGAAATCCGGGTAAGTTTATTGGGTTAATCTACGAGTAATTTTTGCACAATACACGGATGACGGCTATTTGCCCGATTTTCTCGGCAATTTTTTTAAAAAAAAGGGGCGCCAAATGTGATGTTTAAGATCCCGACCGCCCAGCGTGACAGACAAATGGATATACAGATGTTGATTTAGTTGGCGCCCGTAGGTATGCAATGCGCAGAAAATGCCAATTT
>JBDPYZ010000038.1:0-18148 GCA_047291315.1 Candidatus Phloeobacter fragariae
AATGGTCGTTTTAGCGGGATAAAAAACAATTTGCTAGAACCTAGCTTAGGTGATGGTATACAAATTCTTATAGCTGAGCAATTTATTCCTTTTATTACAGAAAAAACATTAAAAATATTAAGTTCATTAACTATACCAAAATATTTAGTATACGCAGGCTATCTAAAGGTTCGCAAGAACAAGATTTCTTGTTAACAACTACTGTTGATAAATTTTTAGCTAAAGAATCAAAAATAAAAGATTCATCCAATTTTATTTTCTTATTTTATAAAAATTAGGCGAGTTATTTATTGAGCAAGCTTTAATGTTTAATGAAACAATCCAAACATTGCGCGATTCTAATGGTTTTAAAATAAAAATCAGTGACTTAATAACAAATGAAGAAAAAATCAATGATGTTAATCAATTGACAACATTACCATTAGGAACTTTGGTTATTTTTCATAAAACAGATTATGAGGTTAGCAATGTAATAATGAGTATTGTGGAAAAGGTTTCATTATGCTATTTACTGAACATGTGAAAAAAACTTTAAATATAATAACGAACTCATTTCTATCAGCCAATTTAAACATGTTTTTAATAACAAATCTCATGATCAGCTGGTATCGATTGGGCGAATAAATGTAAAATCTATGCGGTAAAGTACTTTGTTAGGTAAAGATTTCCTTTTCACTGTTGATGGAAATAAATTGCTTATAAATATTCAAGGAGCACCATCGATAGTTAATGATATGGATGGACAGAGTTTGCCGATGTAATTAAAGATTTATCAATACAGGAAACGACCCAGATTTATTTACAAAGAATATATACTATAGAGTTACAATCTTGTTTTAGTTCATTTGGTAGCAATCCTTTAGGACAAAATTAGCTAATGTATTTGACAAAAAAGTAATAGCTTTTCCTTTTTCAAGGATAAAAACGTTTGTGAATCATAAACAAAAATGGATTACAAAACCTAAAATATATGAACCGAATAAGTTAGTTTTAGCTGATGAACAGCATGTAAGAAATAATAAATTTTACAATCAATTAGCTAGCTTATATAGAAATCAAAAAATAATTTCTAATAAAGAAGAAAGGAAACTAAATTTACCTACATCCGATTATTTGTTAACGCTATTAATCTATAACTTGGCTAGATTGATATTAAAAAAATTAATGAAGAGGATTTTAGAACTAGATCAAGAATATATTTCTCATGATGGAAAAATATATCCTCAAGCACTTATGGAGTTAAGATCTTTGATAAGGCCGCTTACTACTCATGATATGACTGAACAAAGTTTTATTGAGTTAATAATAGAAATTTTTTCATTAAGTAACTCTTCATTTAATTTATTAAATCAATTGCTTTCAAAAGAGGATCATTAGTTAAGACAAAGATAATTTTACTGATTGTATACATAGTAGAACGTACTGGTGACATGATTAATTAAAACGATAATTCAGACTTTATTTAGTTAGCTGTTATCAAATAATAGTCTGATTTTTTATATTCGATAAGCATAGAGTCGCTTTTCAATATATTTTTTATAGTTTCACTTTGGTCATTATTTTACAAATGGTTTAATGGTTTGATAATTGAATATCTAAGCGAATTTTGAAGCTATTAAAAAATATTTATGAAAATATTTTAAATCCTAACATAAAGCTATTAAACCTTATCTATTATCGGCGAATTGAGTAATATTTTAAAATAAGGAAGTATGCGGTGGTGAATTTGTAAAAATAAAGGAATGGAATAAACTTTCATAGTTTATTAAAAAAATTAACATTTAAAAATAAGAGGGGGTATGGTGGGGGAAGTTATACACATGTTAGTATAAATAGTAATTACAATCAATCGGATACTGGACATACATTATCTACTTCAGACCAGCTTCCAACCGTTACTCCTTCTGATAGTTCAACCATATTATCTGCTACAGAGACCTCAATGCTGTCGCCACCTTAACGACGTCACCAATTTCACATGTAAAACTAAGATACCTAGTTTCAAATGTGGATTTAGATTATACGTTAATAATAGATAGATAGGACACCGATAACATCGCAGCCTGAAGTAACGTCACAGGAAACATCATTTATACCTCGTTTACAAGCGTCACAGAAAATTGTCAATTTAATTAATGATTATGCAAGAGGAGGTTATAGTTATGGGGTCAATAATAAACCTTCTTATCATACTACTAAAGCAGCATAACAAATAACGCGAGAAAAGATAACCAGGAATGGCAAAGATATTCTTGGTCGAGTGCTAAAGTAAGTTACTCTTTTTATGATTGCGGTCAGGAGAATTTGCCTGGCTCTAATCAGATGGTTGGCCTTAGTGAACTACAACAGCAGCAAATATTACTAGAATTAAATTCTTGCTCCGATGTCGCTAATATTACTTTTACTTATAAATCACCGTCAAGTGGCCGAACAGATCTTGATTTTGGTAATTTTAACAGGTCAAGCTTTTGCTTATTTACCTAATTATCGGGCTCTTGCAGGGCAATGCTGGTTTAATGTTGAGAACCATTCAAAAATTTATATCCAACAAATGGAAATTATGGTCGACATATTTATGTTCATGAGATTGGTCATGCTTTAGGTTTATCTCACATCCGGGTGAATATAATGCCCAGGAAGGCGTTAAATTAATTTATCTATTTGATGCGCATTATAAGGAAGATTCCAGGCAATTTAGTGTAATGATGATATTGTCTTGGAAGTGTTACTTGTGTTTATTTTCAAGGGCTTTATGCAGCGTCTCCCCCTGATTGAGATATAAGTGCTATACAAATGTTGTATGGGCCTAATATGAGTACTCGGACTGAAGATACAATCTATGTTTTTAATCTAATACTGACAAGGATTACTATTTAACTGATGATGCTCGTATAGTGCTTATTTTCTGTATATGGGATGGGGAGGTAATGATACTTTAGATTTTCAATATATTTTCAAAAACAACTAATAAATTTGAACGAGGGAGCATTTTCGATATTGGTAATTTAAAAGCAAATGTTTCAATCGATTATGGAACAATTATTGAAAATGTTATCGGCGGTACGGCAATAATATTATTGTCGGTAATGATCCAGATAATCATATTAAAGGCGGAGCTGGCACTGATATTATTTATGGGGTAGGTGGTAGTGATTATCTTTGGAGTGATGGCGTAAATCAGCAATCGATTCGGTTTACTCGTGCTATTCAAAGCATTGGACCACAGATGCTTGATTTTGATACTTTAAATACAAAACAGCTGCAATTTATTGAAGGTGAGATAACTTCATTTGATTCAGTCGATTCTGTTGGCATAATTGAATCAGAAGCTGAAAAATCTACTGTTCAATAACAAGTCGTACAGTCGACTACGTAGCAAATAGCAGATCGGAAAACCGCTGTTGCCAATTATGATAAAAATACTAAGTATGTTGTTGAACAGTTTAGTAATACGGTTGGAAAAGTTGAGGTAATGAATTATTCGGATTATGCACATCGTATTCTTATCAGAGGGGATGATTATTCAGGAGGGGATTTTTTGCTAGACATTTTAGGTTCCTTTAATCCTGATATCGATATCATTTTATGGTAGTTATATTAGATCTCTTTAATCTAGCTAGTGAAAAAGATTTTTAAGTTAATAACGTTGGTATCGTATTATTAACTAGATTAAATGATTAGTTTGGATTTTATTTTTGTAGATCAATGATATTGAATGAGTATATTTTTTTCATGATATTAATTTATTTCTAGTTAAGACTCATTAATTTAGTAAAATCGAATAGGTTTTATTTGCTTTGCTCTTATCTATATAAACAATAGTAAAGTAAATATTTTAATAACTATTTGTTTTGAAAAGTGTAAAGCTGAAATTTTTATTTCTCTGTTAATTCAATATTTATCTAATACTTTATCATTATTGATGAGAATATAATACCATTTATGTCGTGTCCAACACTACCAATTTAGGCATTCTGAAAAGAGATCGCGAATATACTATTTTTTAGTAAATTATTTTGAGGTAACAGATTTAGAACCTATTTTAATAATCGTGTCACAGTATTAATTTCAAATTATTATAAATTTTATATGATAAATTTAGCTAGATTAAAAAAAAAAGAGGCCAGAAGTACTGGCCTTATCAGGTTAGAAGAAAGTGTAAAAACAATATTGTTCTTATTTTAATGGATCTGGATACAATTAATTTTTAACAATATTTTCTTTTACTTCATTAAACTAATTAAATTTTATTGTTTTTGTGGTTGAGAATGTTGTCGCATGGTGGCCGCTTTTTCTTTAGAGCTTTCGCTTAATGCATTTGCTTTATTTGTTATATCCTCTTTAGCCGCTGCTGCTTTATCAGATAATGTCTGTACTTCAGAATTAAACGCATCTTTAACTTGGGTTGCTTTTTCTTTTGCTTGATTTGTGACTTCAGTTGCTTTATCTGAAATATTTTGTTGTAACGCCGCAGATTTTTGTTTGGTTGCCTCTTTTAATTGCTCTGCTTTTGTTGATAGTTTATCCGCTTCTTTAGTTGCTTTATTTTTTATATCGGTCGAAGCTTTTTTTGTATCATTAACCACTTGTTTAGCTTTTTCTGTATAAGCTTGCTTTATTTGTTCAGCACTTTCCTTAGTTTGTTGGATAGCATCGTCGACTTTAGGCGATTGATCACAACCAGTAATAGCAATTATTATACCCGCCAAGCTTAGCATACTTAGAATTTTTTTGTTCATTGATAAGTTCCTCTCTATATTTATGGACGATCATAAATAAGTGTATAATCAATAAAAAAGACTATAATATTATAGATACATCTATTGGATAAAGACAATAAGATAGAGTATAAAGTTTTAAC
Source organism: Candidatus Phloeobacter fragariae (assembly GCA_047291315.1). GTDB lineage: Bacteria > Pseudomonadota > Gammaproteobacteria > Enterobacterales > Enterobacteriaceae > Arsenophonus > Arsenophonus fragariae. Next base: position 4,862 of record JBDPYZ010000038.1, read on the forward strand.
AATATAACAACTTGATATGTATAACTCTGTAGCTTATGTCTGTTATTCATTAAGCATAGATGAGAATTAGAGGAATGAAAAAAATTACCACAAATAATTGTACTAAAAATGAATAATTGTTCTAATCTTGTATTGATTAAATATTTAAAATCAATAAATTATTGTATCTAAATAAATAAGCCGCGCCGATAGGCGCGTTTTTTATTACAGTATTCTATTTTGTTGTAATCTTATCTGCTATTAAGATTTCAAACTGATTTTATCAGTACAAAAATTATCAAACTTTTCTTTCGGAGTGCCCTCGGCAACCATCACCATAGTGTTCACCTTCCCAACGACCAACGAGTGCTGCTCCCATGGCATTACTCATGACATTGGTTGCTGAGCGTCCCATATCTAAGAAAGGATCAATACCCATTAATAAAATTAAGCCTGCTTCTGGAATATTAAATTGAGTTAGTGTAGCCGCAATAACAACTAACGATGCCCGTGGTATACCGGCCATACCTTTAGATGTCAGCATCAAAATCAACAACATCGTGATTTGTTCACCCATACTTAAATGGATATTACATGCTTGACCGATAAAGATAACTGCAAATGAGCAATAAGCCATTGAGCCGACAAGGTTAAATGAATAACCAATTGGTAAAACAAAGCTTGCAATCTTATTAGAAATACCAAACTCTTCCAGTTTTTCTAAAGTACCAGGAAAAGCGGCTTCAGAGCTTGAAGTGGTAAAAGCGAGTAAAGCAGGTTCAATGATATTTTTGACTAAGCGTATAATGCATGGGCCAACGATTAACACTGATACCCCAATTAAGATCACCCAGAGTAAGGCTAGAGTAAAGTAAAATTCTCCCATAAAAATGCCAGTACTGATAAGTACACTTAATCCGCGTTTAGCAATCATGGCGGAGATAGCAGCAAAAACAGTAATAGGGGCAAAAAGCATAACATAGCTTGTCAATTTTAACATTACGTAAACCAGTGAATCTAGAATTTTAATAATCGGTTCACCTTTTTTACCTATAGCAGATAAGCTGCACCCCATAAAAATTGAGAAAATTACAATCTGTAAAATCTCATTACGCGACATCGCATCAATGATGCTGGTAGGTATAGCATGGGTAATAAAATTGTGGAAAGAAAAGGTCGTTGGTTCGATATTTGTCACCGCTGAACTGGTATTTGCCACGAAATTAATACCTACTCCTGGTGCAAGAATATTAACAATAACCAGACCAACGGTAATTGAAATGAAAGATGCAAGCATGAAAAGTAACAAAGTTTTTGAGAAAACGCGGCCTAAACTATTGGCACCACCCATTTTGGCGATCCCGACGATCAAGGTTGAAATAATTAATGGTGCAATAATCATTTTAATCAAACGCAAAAAAATATCTGTAATGATAGAAATATTTTTGGCGTAGCTCGTTGTTACTTCTGCCCCGGTGAGTGAATTTAATGCAAATCCAAATATTATTCCGGTGATCAGGCTTATAATAATCCAAGTGGTTAAACTTTTCGATTTCATAGTGATTCCGTTTTTGTAAGGCTGGTATTAGATCTCATATTATTTAACAAGCCCTGAATTAGTATTTCAGTGTTATGTTATTACTTTAGTCATCCTTTTTGTGTTTTACTTTATGTTAAATAAATGTATTTAACATGAGAAATCACATCGATTTTTTTTCGAAATTGACATAATATGTTGGTATAGATACATGGTTAGTATCAAGTTAAGTGAATATTTATATTGATTATTTGTTATTTAATATAAGTGTTAAACTACATTTCCAAACCAGAGAGTAGTAAACACACTAGCATTTTCATCTTTTATGAAACACTATTGCGTAGAATGATAACCATAACAGCATTAAAGTGAAAAAACCATATAATTTAATGAATAATTTTAGATTTTGTGACTTAATGAGCTGATATTACTAGTTTATTTAATTAATAAAATGTTCTAGTAATAGCGGTTATTAAACTTTTTTGTCATTATTAACTAATAATTTAGCTTTTTAATTATTGATTAATTGATACCTTAAACAAAAATTCCCCTCTATGATTTTGGCTAAAAAGCAGCCAGTTTGAAACTGGATATAAGGAATGATTTATGTCTTTAAATCGTAAGATTAGAGCTGTTAGTCCCCCTGATAGTTAACCAGGGGAAATGAAATGGATTCAAGGTCTATTTTTTTAGTTGATCATAGGTTTTTAGTGGTTGTTTGTTATAAGGATCAGCAATGTAACGGGGAGAAGGCTGAAAATCTTTGTTAATAACGCTTTTGCTGGCATCGAATCCATCATACTTGAGCCCGGCTAAATCTGACCAAGTGTGGATCAAATGCATAATACTGTAGGGTCTATTTACCATGTTATCTAAATGATGTTGGTGCGTATTAATCCATTGTGGTGATTGCCAGATAATAAAAGGGATCTCATACATAGGGCGAGTTGGTGCTGCTTCATTACGACCTAATATATGATGTGGCGGTGTGTCAAAAACTTCTTCTCCATGATCAGAAAAATAGACTAAAAAACCGTTTTCGTTAGATGCAGCAAAATCTTTAATTAGTGTTGCCACTACCTTATCGTTGAAATGTTGTGCTTTATCATAGTCGTTATAATCGGCTTGTTCACTTTTGCTAAGATTGGTGGGTATAGTATCTGTTTTATTATCAAGTATCCCCTGATCTTTAGGGTAGCGATATGTATATTTCATATGAGTACCAAGTAAATGGACTATGATGAATTTTTTCTTTGCTGGATCTTTTAATACTTCTAGGAATGGTGTTAGTACCGATGTATCATATTGTCGTGAACTTTGAGCCATATCGTTGTTCAGGTAATATTGTTTATCTGTTTGGCGTGAAAATGCGGTTAACATTGTATTACGCTGGGTTATAGTCTGTTGATTGGTGATCCAGAAAGTTTTATAACCTGCTTGTTTCATCATATTCATTAAAGAAGGAGCTGTTTTATAAAGCTCTGGTTGTAATTGATGGGCAAAAGTTAATGCTTGTTGTAACACTTCGATAGTGTAAGGGCGAGAGGTAACTACATCGGTGAATACCTTGAAATTATTTGGGTATTGTACTTTTAATGCTTCTAATTGTGGTGTCGTTTTACGGCCATATCCATATAAACTCATGCGGCCTCGACTTGTCGATTCACCAATCACTAACACTAACGTTCTTGGAGTAGCGCCATTGTTATCAATCAAATTTTTTAAGGCGGGAATTTTAGCATTATTGGTTAAAATAGCTTCCATATTATTGAGCTGATTCTGATAGAGAAAATAACTACTAATAAATTGCCAGGGAGCAGCATAAGCCATTCTCGTATTTAGATATGGCATTAGATCATCAAGATCACCGTTTGATTTGATCACTTTTTTGTAAAAAGGGGCACCAAAAAGAATACCGATGATAATTGTTGTCAATATAACTTTGGCAGATATAGATATATGAACAGGTTTTATGCGTCTCCATAAAAAGATAGCTATAAGGGTGTAAGTCAATAGGGTCGCGATGACTTTAATACTTAAATATTGTGTTAAGAATTCACTCGCTTCTTGTGTGTTTGTTTCAAACATAATAAACATGACACTTTGTGAAAATTGTTGACCATAAACGATATAATAAGCTAGGGCAACAGCAGAGGATAGCCAGAGAATAATGCCTATAATAGCGGCAACTAGTTTAATATGCCGCGAAAAAAGCAGTGCAGGAATGATCCAAACAGTGCTGTATAAAAGAGAATCTCTTAGGCCAATAGTATTACTTTGAGCCGTTGTTACAACAATGATCTGAATAACTGTAGAAAAATAGAGAAAAAAGACAAGTAACCAGATAAAGGCTACCAAGTTATTTTTTTTACTTGGTGAAGAATTAAACATATAATTTATACTCATCAATTTTGATTTTTTCAAACGTAAGGTGTTGCGTATTATTTTCATTAACAGTGTCTATTTATTTACTCTAATCTAGCAACTGATAATTTTTTGAACATTAAACGAAATACAGATAATTGCAACAAAAATATTGTTGCTCTTAAATAATTATTTATAATATGTTGTGTATTTTATCATGATAAAGGCGTATTATTTTGTTACACTACATTTTGCATTTTGCATTTTGCATTTTGCATTTTGGTTAAAATTATGATTAATTATTTTTATTTTAAATAAATTAAATGTAAAAAATTCGATAGTAACAAATGTAGCCAGCTCTTCCTTTCGTTTAATGCCAAAATTGATAAAATCAAAAATTATCTTTTAGCATGCTCTACTAACAGTTAGCACTATATAAAAATCCTATTTAATTTTAAAAATAAATAAAATTTGCCTGCTAAAATATTAAGTCTATCAGTAAAAGTATTTATAACAATAAAATATAGTTATATATTGTTTTTTTTATTTCATTTTTAATGAAAGATATAATAAATATAAATAATGTTATTAATTAAAAAATTTTTAACAAAATATGTTGATTATTAGGTTAAAAGCTTTTTTGTTATTATGTTTATTATTAATTTATGTATAAATAAATTGGTAATATCAAAAAGTTATTTTAAAAGATAAATTTTATAGTTTATTAAATTAATTATTTTTTCATTTTCTATTTAATAATCTTTCTCTCCGTTACTTGATTAAAATAGCGTTATTCTTGACAAAATTAGCCATATTTAAACTAAAATGCTGATATTAAAAATAAAAATTAACTTTATCCTGAAATGAAAGGATTTTGTTTGATCGCCACGATAATCCTTTAACACACAGAAGAGAAAATATGAATAACCAATTTACCACTCAAGCCGGCAATTTTGTAAGTATTTCGGAAACGGGTGTTGACCCGCGTATCGGCCAATTTCGAGTCAATTTTCGCTAGTTCAGTTTACGGCTAATCGACTGCTTGGCCCCTAGTTATCGCTGTTATTAAGTTATTCGGCGTTAGCGGCTGATAACTGGGGATTTGGTGAGGAATTTTTTTAAGCTTAACCCAATGTGATAATACCAGCCAGTTGTTGTCTCTCAGTAGTGGGGGAAAATATCGGATAATGGTGGGCAGCGATGTTGTTCGTCATCAAAAACTGAAAAACGTTCGCTTTTTGTTTACTAATGGCCGCGACGACAGTCAGGGTTATCAGGTGATTTGGAAGGAAGGAAAATAGAGTATCTGATCTTAGTGGGTCGTGTTTTTTGTCTTCAGTCGGATAGTATCATCCTTGGGTCATGCGGTAACCTTGAACTGGGATTTTAATGGTCAGGTGCCCTTATTAAGGACGATCAGGGATGCTTATGGTGAGTTATGCACGATTGCGATAACGGCGCGACAGTGACGGTTTGGCCGCAGACGACGGCGCGCTATCAGCTAGATTTTTAGTTCACTAACAGTCTCTGGTTAGATAACGTGACGCGACGCAGTCAGAGTGCACCCTCTTTAAGTTGGTAGATGCATTATAGTCAGGCCGGCATGCGGGATGAGGTTACTTACCATGGCACCGAAGGGTTATGTTTTCCATCGGCATCCGGCAGGACGGACTACTTAACAGTCGTGTTAACCCATCTCCCCCGGCAGTGGCCAGGTTGCTAGTGAGACTCAATATCGTTATAGTTCACAAAATATTATTGGTTTTAATGGCAACTTTGGCGACTATGCAGCAGATAGTGATTATTTGTATAACACTTTAACGAATTATACCTATGATTCCATCGTCACGACCAGCAATGAAGAGAATGTGGTGCTAGTGAAGCGAACTTACAATAATTACCATTTGCAAATTGAAGAAGAAGTGTGGCGTGATGGCATCATTACAACGCAGCGAGACCGACTATTATGCCAAACCAGGTGAGTTTATTGAGAACCAGCCAGTGCAGTTCCTATTGCTCTGCGTAAAACGATCCAATATTATATTACAGCAACGCTTCTCGACAGGAATTGACCGAGTTCGGCGAGTATGGTAACCCATACCCGGCAGGTGGTTCCAGATGGCACGCTTATCGAGACGGTTTATTATCCGGCAGAAGGGGAAGGCAGTGTATGCCCGGCTGAGCCAAATGGTTTTGTGCGATTTATTAAACAGAAGGTGGTCACACCGTGGCGCAGTGAGTATCCCGATACGCTAGTGATGAAAATGCAGTATACTTATAAAAAAGTATTGGGTGATAATGGGGGGTGTTGTGCAGGCCTGTAAAGCGCAATATGGCGGCCAGCACTGGTTATGCGCGAATGGACTACCAAGCACAGTGGTAGTGAAGTGTGGCGGATCACAGCGATAACAGAAACTAGTTATCATGCCGGCACACCCTTATTGCAGTCAACAGCAGTTTAGCACCCAGGTATCCGGTGACTAGTTAGTGCAGATGGTATCTTTTATTGGCCATGAAGGTTTGAGCAGCAGCGCGATACGGGTGCAACAATTGGATAATGCTCAATTGTTGCAGGAAACCGATGGTCAGGAGATTACGATGGCGTAACGTTATGATGATTTGGTGCGAGAGATAAATTGGCAGATAGAGACGGTATCAGGCGAGGTGCTGACGATAAACCAAAGCTGGTTAGCAAACGGCTTATTGGCATCTCGGTAGATGAGCCAAAACCAATAATTATTACAGCAGGTGCAGTATGGTTATGATAACCGTAATCGACTGATTTATTATCATTGAGTGGCAGTGAATTACCGCAAGACGGCTATGGTCAGCCAATGTAGGGGTAAGGTTGCCAGTATGATGCGCTGAATAAACTAAAAAAGTCACAGCCTTAGCGGATGGTAGCGGCAATGAAACTCACTATCTTTTATACTAACCCGCAAGACCCGACTTGGTTAACTCGCCTGAGCCATGGCCACCCAGCCTATCCGCCCTAAATTGAACTGGAATATGATAGCGAAGGTCTGTTAAAGATAAGGCAGGTCGGCGGTTACGTTATAACACCTTAGGGCAGTTGGTGCAAATTAGTGGCCAGCAGCTCCAATATGATGATAATGCGCTTAATCGGTTAATTAGCCAACAGCTAAATGATGATCCGACTCGTGCTTTATATTATCAGGGGCAAGAGCTGGTTAATGAAGTAATGGGTTAATAGGAGCGATGTTTTATCAAGACAGGCCATCTCAATGCTTAGGAGTCAGTGATGTCAGTGGGGGGGGGGTGACGCTAACGGCGACTGATTGCCACGCCAGTATGTTGTGCTAATCATCCGACGGGCAAATGGTCGGCCTATGGGAGTAGAGAATCAAGTGAAGTGTTATTGGGCTTTAATGGTGAACGGCAAGAACCACACAGTGTTGTCTATCATTTAGGTAATGGTTATCGAGTGTATAGTCTGGTGTTAATGCGCTTTACCTGCCCGGATGATTTAAGCCCATTTAGTTCCGGTGGCATCAATCCTTATGCCTATAGTGCCGGCGACCTGATAAATCACACCGCACCATCGTGGTATCTTAGCTGGCTGGGCATAGTTGGAATTATCGGCGTGATTATTGTGGTAATAGGGATGACTGTAATGACCGCAGGGATGGCGATAGCGGCGGCCGGAGAGGTGATGGCAGTGATAAGTGCTGCCTCAACCACCACTCAGCTAGTTGGTTCGGCCGGGATAGTATCGATATTACCGCGATTGCTAGTGGTGTATTAACTGATAGTAATCTAGAGACGTCTTCAACCCCTTAGGTTGGGTCTCTTTTACGACGGGATTGATTGGTGCGGCTATTGGCATTGGGTTATTTGCAAGGTTTGTATGGCGATCTCGTGAATCAACGTTATTTCCAAAATTATGACAACGGTTGGGGAATATCAAGTATGTGGGATTATCAGGGAAAGGTTTTCGACTTGCAGCTAAACGAGGTTTACGTATCAATGTAACTCCAGTTCATGGTTAGGAAATTGACTCGATTTTTAAGTGCAGCTCAAAACACATCGATTATTGCTAAAAAGTGACAATAATTAGTTTATTGAGTCTTTTTCGAGTTAAAATTTCATCTGGTCGTATGCTTTTTAATCTAAAATCTCGATCTTAGGTGCAATAATCCTAGGTTGCGGTTTGTGGGTTGTTAAACCGCAGTTTATTACCACAATTGATAAGGATCGGTGCCTAAAAATACCTTTATCAACTTGGCAAAGCAGGGTTTTTGCAGTTTCTTTCTCTCTCATCCATCTCCAATGCTTTAGACCAGGAGAGCAACGTGCTGCGCTTGCGATTCGCCAGAAAGCCGTAGTTAAGTTACCATCTTAAAATGGCGGGTAGAAATATGGCTGATATATCGCCGAAATATTTATTCCTGTGACAGGATTTGTTGCTGATGTGTTTATTTCCGGTGGTCATAGTAGTGGTGAACAACGGATCCGCCGCTATAGTGTCATAGTTTCGCCGCGGAGATAGGCGGACGTTTTAAATAATGTCCGATATATTTGACGTTACGCCAGGCTCCTCACGTTTTCTTTGCAAAGTGGACTTTCCAGTGACGTTTATACTGGGCTTCAAGATAACGACACCAGGTACGGTAATTATAGATATGGTCAAATCCGGGTAAGTTTATTGGGTTAATCTGCGAGTAATTTTTGCGCAATACACGGATGACGGCCATTCGCCAGATACGCTCAACCGCTTTCTTTTTTAAAAAACCATTTTTCCAGACACCTTTTTTAACGTACAACCCGCCATGGGTGATGGAAAAATGAATATACGGATGTTGGTTTAACTGTCTACCATAGGTATGGAGCGCGTAAAAGACACCTATTTCGATAGCCATTTTACGAGCAAAACACAACATGGCTCGTGTTGCACAACGGAAAGGATTATTAAGTCACGGCCAGTTATCATTGAAGAAAGGCCAAAGTAAGTGAGGCATGGTAAAGATGATGTGTTGCCAGTCACAATGTTGTTGTTCAAGAAAAAGAATTTACTAAAATCTTTAATCAAAAAGATAGGGTGGGGAGGTAGTGTTTAACTAATCACAATAAAATTGTTTAAAATCGATTACAGGCCCATTTATAGGCATTTCTGAGTTAAGTCTGTGCCACTTTTTCATTTTCAGCAAATTTGGCAAGAATATTTCCCAACAATTTATTGATAATAAGTGTCTTTTTAGTTCTGGTCGCCGAAACATACAGCAAATTCACTTCATCTCTTAAGGTCGCTTTGTCTATAGCAGGGTCGAGAATATTATTCGGGAAATCGTTATTGATTTCGACAATGTCCCACTCTAATCCTTTTGCTCTGTGTGCTGTGGTAACAGTGACCCTCGCTGCATCTTCACTATCTACCGTTTGTTTACGTAAAACATCAACTTTCTTCGGTAATGGTGTAAATTTCTCAATGATTTTGATGGATTGCAGCATTTCCTGGTCACCACTGGCATTAGCCATGCGCTTATAATTCGAATAATTGTGATATTCGGTGTAAAGTCGTTGGTTACTCATCTTTTTTCGTTTTCCAAGTGAAAACCAGTGAAGGTTAATTAATTCATCGATACGATAAGCATCTATCCCATTAACCCAGTAAATAGCAGCTTTTTTGCTACTGGCTTCTAGTGCTGCGCCAATCACACCTGCTACCGTTCGACTGAGTATTGCCCGATGAGGAAAACCATGTTTAGGAATATCAATGAGAATTTCATCTTTTTCCCCTCTGCCAACAACATGATACGTTTCACCATTTATAGCCAGTAATGCATTAGCCACATTTGCGACACAGGCACCAAAGCGAAAACTATGAGTTAACCAGAGACGGTCAGCATCAGCAAGTGAAGGGGCATTTAGAGCATCAACCGCCCCTCGAAAGCGATAAATCTGTTGATGGGCATCGCCAACCATGATTAATTTAATGGTTTGACGGAAAACAATATCGTGGGTAACAGGGTTAGCATCCTGAGCTTCATCAAACAAAATAACGTCAAAACGACTGGAAAGGTTAGGTTGGGAGAGTTGGTATAGTTTTAAACACATATCATGAATAACAGGAAAATTATCAGAAAGGTCAATCATTCGATGCCAGAGGCGTTCACTCTGTCTTATTATCTCATTAGCTGTAAAAGATTTTTTAACTTCACCCATCAATATTGAGGGACAGTGGCGTAACATAATTTGACTATCCTCACTGCACATAAAGTTTTTCAATGTGTCTTGAATAGCTTTTACATATACCCAGTCATCACTCTCAATGGCATTAGCAATATCAAAAAGGCGGAGAAAATTAGTTAACCGGTTTGCGTAATTGCTGCCAAAGGAAGGCCAGGCTAGTTGATGAGAAGTTTTACAAAGAACATTTGTTGGAAATTTCTCATCCGCCTCTTCTCTCACTGATCGATTAAATGCGATGTAGAGCATCCGTAGTTCTGGATGTTTTTCGGCATATGTTACTAAAGTTGATGTTTTCCCTGTTCCAGCAAAAGCGTTAACGACAAGCTTCTCTCCCAGCCAGTCAATGACGGCTTGTTGTTCTGGCGTTGGATTTATCAAAATATTCTCCTACATAATTCAATTCTATAAGTTTACCAGAAATCCAAAAATTGATTGTGAGGTGTTTTAGGAAAATTTAAGGAATTTTTGATATTGCGGTTAATGGTTGGTTAAAAAATCAAAATTAAGACACCTAAAAAGCTCTCTACGGCGTTTTACTATTTCAGTCATAAACATACCACCTTACTGTCAAAATTGATTTGAGAAAATTTTTAATAAAAATCCCCGAATAGTATTCCTATTCAGGGATGCTGGATTTGTATTTCGCTAATACTAGGAGATAATAGAGATTTTGGTCATCCAGCAATGGGATTATAACGAATATTTTTAAAAATGTCCGTTAGGATATATAAGGCGGTGCTCAGTAGTTACAGAAAATATAGTAGTTAAATCGCCGAAACCCGGCGTTAGCTCCCTATGAAACCGAGTAGGATGTTAATTATCGAAGATGAGGTATTAAAGCAAGATTTGTTGATAATTTGATTTATTTTTGTACTATGGATTTGCTTATGCTACTAAGTTAATCATATTAATATACATAAAATAGTTGTACCTCAATTCATTCAGCCAACTTTTTTTGCTTGAAATTTTAATTGACCGCTTTCAAATCTTTACCCGCTTTAAAACTCGGTACGTTCGCAGCAGCAATTTGAATGATCTCACCTGTTTTAGGATTAAGGCCTTTTCTGAAACTTTGTTGATGAGTTCTGTTTTATTCATGTTGTGCCTGAGTTAATGGATACGTTAATACTTATGATGCTAGCTGTAGCAACTAGATAGTGCAATGTTTCAGAATTAATTAAAAAAATGTTTTTAATTAAAATCCTGCCGCTCGCCGCAAGTCTGTGGCCGAGCGTAGCGAATGAGCAGACGAGGAAGCAGAATTTCACTGTTAGCAACAAAGAAATACGGTCACTCAGTGGTTATATATTTTTTGATTAAGAGTTTTGGTTAAGAAGAAAAGTTACCCACAGACAAGCCTCGCGCGCGTATTAGTATAAGTTAAAAGAGTTAAGGGGAAATTTGACATAATATATTAATTTTTAAAATAAAAAAGCATTATTTTTTGTGAGAGTTGATATAATGTCCATGAAGTTCGAAACATCGATCATACAAAAAACAGGAAAACGCAATTTGAAAATATTAAAACCGCATATACATAAACAACTGGATTTTTTCATTGCTGATGATGTGGATGTTTCTAGTTTTCGGTATGAAATAGAGAGTATGGAACATTCGTTTTTTTACTTTAAAAGCATAAGATACAAAAGTCAGGGAATATAAAAATGGTAACGTAACTGTCCGCTCTTCTGCGGGTATAGGGTTGACTACGATCTTTGATAAAGATATTTGGATTTATGCTATTTCAAAATTGCAAGAAGCAATTAATAATAGTCAGCCTATTAACAGAACTATAACTTTTATCTCGTATGATTTTTTGTGACAACTAACAGAGCTAAAAGCGGTAAAGCCTATCAGGACTTAGAAAAAGCGTTATCGCGTCTAAAAGGTACAACAATTAAGACAAATATTGTTTATTCAGATGATGAACAGGAAACGATTGAATTTTGATTAATTGATATCTGGAGAATTGTTGAGAAACAAGAGGAACTAGATTAGATGTATCTCACGTACGAGGAAGAATGAATGGGATTATAAAGATGTGGTACGATTCAAAAATTAGGGTATTCATAATTACTGAAGGATTGAAAGAACAGTTGTCATTAAATGCTAATACCCGAGTTAATTTATTCCAAGCTGATCACCTTATCATTCATCGTAATGATGAAGAATATTTGAGTAAACGAATTCCAGATATAAAGAAACTTAATTCAATAATGAATACTCTTCATGAAAAAGAAAATATTTTGATAAAACGAGTAACTAATACATTAGAACGATTTACAGGCTACACACATGTCATGTGGTTACATGGTAAATGTTTTAAAATAGAAATTATAAGAAATAATATTCAATACCTGTTTAAATAAAAAAATGAAAATAAAATTTCCTTAAGTAATATAGCAAGTATTAATAGGACAACAATTTCTAATACTATAGAAGGAAAAGTATCCTCTGTACAAGAAAAAACATTGAAAAAAGTATCTGATTTCTTTGGTATTTATTACTCTGAAATTCAAAATGTTGATTTTTGTAAGAGAGACATGGAATATAGCACCATGTCTCTCGACGGAAATATGAATTCTATAGCAGTACCATTGATTAATTAATCGCTAATACTTTTATTATTAAGTAAAAAAAATTGGAGAATGATGCTAGAATCATCTTTGACTTATTATTTTGGAAGTGAGCCTAATGTAATAGATATTATATTATCATTTAATATAGATGATTATTATTCTGCTGAAGATCTTATCGAAGATTTACTTCTTCTTTTTTTGTCATCTGATAAAAATTAAAAATAATTAATAACAAGATCGATATAAATGATAAAGACATTTTTGTAGGGTCAATATTAGAGGAACGATATGATTGTTAATGAGAAATTTAAGCTTTTAAGATTCACTCTTGGATCAAATAAAGTAAAATTTATGATACTCAATTCTGGGCGAATAATTTCGATGAAATTAAATTAGATGTTACACTCTGATATAATGGATAAGCATTAATAGAAATGAGTTGTCTGTATTTTATAAAAAATTATATCAATCTAAGAAATATCCATTGGTGCAATATGATTTTGAAGATCGCAATCAAAACTTTTTGTTAACATATGCTGTATTTTGTTTACTGCTTACTATTTTTATGTTTTTAGTGATATAGCAGCCGCTAAGCCTGTATATAGATATTTTTGTTTG
>JBDPYZ010000039.1:0-16521 GCA_047291315.1 Candidatus Phloeobacter fragariae
ATAGTCTGATAGAACGTTTTTTTCCGAGATTGAAGAGTGAGCACTAAACCCACTGATCAAACATGCTAGAGAATTTTTGCTGACCATTACCATAACTGTGAGGCAATGTATTTCTCTTAATATAGCATGCATTAGATTGATAAGAGTTTTTTGCTATTGAAAAAATGTAATAACTACCTGCTGTTTACTATCAACAAAAATCTACCAATGCAGCAGAGTTACCCCTTCTCACAACATACAAGGAAAAAATATACCATGACACAATGAGCTGCGACTAAATGTGAAAATGCGTTTTATTTGTCTGATAAATCATCCGATAACACTGAAATTTCCAATACCCTTTTTTCAATGAAACTAACAGGTGAACTTAATTGTGAAATTTTTATGTTGGTTCTGTCACACGCACTAAAGCAACCAAGCTTTCAGTGGACGTTTTTATGGCAAAACGAATTAATAAAACGCCATGTTGAGGGGCCGACTCAAGTTGAGTATTCTGATTTTTCACAGCACGATTCACCGCAGCAATCTGGTCAAGATAATCTTAATACTCTTTACCAACAGCGATTGATTCCAAGAGTAACCACGCTATTTAAATGGTGCTTATGCTCTATGGGTGAAAACGATCAGCAGATGGAGTATGTATTAAATCTTGTTATTCACCATCTAATTATTGAGGGCACTTCATTTCGTCAGCTGATGTTTAATGTTCAGCGCTTTTATCAATTATTAACAGAATCTCTACCATTCATGAATGGCCATCTCCAGAGTGTTATTTCACTAGTGAACAGCCAGAAAATAGTTTAAGTCAATCAGAGTTGGCGTTGGCGGAACAACGTGCAAAGATTTAATAGAGCAAAAGTGTCGATTAATGCTAACCTGTAGTTCGCAAAAGAGTGAAAAGGTAGAAAGTAAAATGTTATCTTTACCTGAATATCTTGTAAAGAGTATCCAAATTTTAGCAGACAAGCATAACGTAATCCGACATATTATTTTACAGGCAATATTTGTAGGTTTACTTCACCGTTTATCGGGTGAAAATGATATTTTCATGCTCTCGCCAGTTAGTATGAGTCTGGTATCTCGCCGTGAAGAAGGCGGATGCTGGGTCAACACTGTCATTTTAGATCACCATTTCAGCGCAAATTTGAGCTGGTCTAACTTATTTGAACAAATCACTCTGCAACGCAAACGCGGTAAAGGGGTAAAGCACATCCCTTTGGCAAATATTATTGGCGCGTTGCGTAAACAGAAAAAAGATCATTCACTAGAGAGGTTCAATCTAATGTTTGGTGAAACGGTTGCATTAAACCACGCATATCGTTTCAGTGATGGCGAGGCTATATGTGAAAATTATGAATTTATCGAAAGCAGTAATGACTTACAACTGCTGTATTGCCCGGCAGAAAATAGTGAAATCAATTTACGCTTAAAATCGCGCCAAGTATTAATCAGGATGGGCTATTTAACTCTTTTATGGCGCAATATCAATCAGCGTTAGATACGGTGTTGGTAAATTCTTACCAGGTATCATGAATCTGCAACTGCTTACACTGGGCATGATAGCGAATATACATCAACGTAATATTACCGTCAGCCTGCCCATACGCAGCTGGCACATGGCACAATATGTATTAGAACAACCTGATCATATTGCGCTTATCGATTATGTGACCGGTCAAGAGTGGAGTTATGGCCAGCTTCACCATATTGCTACCCATGTCGCTAATCATTTAAACACGATGTTTACTGAACCGCGCCAAATGATTGTGATATTGCATATTGAACCTCTGGCGAAGTTGGTGATTGCTATTCTGGCGGTGTGGCATGTAGGGATGATTTATTACTGTATTGATCGCGTAATGCTCCAGAAGAGCGTAAAGTAGTGATGAAGGGAGTGGTGCATTCCGATTTATTATTTAGTTGAATCAACAGAAAATATTCGCTTTGGTGTTACCACAATTGGATATTTCCCTCCTGCTGGAAGAAGCTCAGGTATTTCTGCTTGACACCGTATCTTTTTTAAGTCAGGCGCCTCAAGGGGCGGTCGAAGATTTGAGTCACCTAATTTTTACCTCTGGTACCACAGGCACCTCCAACACAGGTCAGTGATGAGTACCTTATCTCAGTCTCTACACCTGTCAGTCTCACAGCGTGCTCTCTATTCCGCTAATGAAACTTTTGATTGTGCAACGCTCCAGTTATGGTCAGTTTGGATCCATGGTGTAACGGTCATCACCCCTGAACGAAAAACCATTGCTGATCCACAGCGAATGCAGAAGCTGATTGTTGATTATCAACCAGATAATATTTTCTTAACGACGGGATTATTTGATAGCTACATGCAGTCTGGTAAGATCGCGCTTTTCTCAACGTTGATACTTTAATTTTTGGTGATGATGTTATTAACCCCTACAGTGGTGCGTGCCGCCGCATCTTGGAGTCAGGTTATCCCCCCAGTTAGTCGCGCTGCCGACCTCAGGTAATCATTGGTCGTTGATGGATCCACCCCACGTGCAAGAAGTGGCGGCGATGGTGGAAGATATAATGGCCGAACATTGTCAAGATATGGCTGAGGATGTATGCATATGAACATTGAAAAGCCTCAGAGTTTACTTGCTGCTTTCCACCATTGGCTTCAAACGACTCCTAAAGCTAATGCTTGGATCGATGCACAGCAAGCAGCAAAAGCTAAGCTATCGTGAACTGGATTAGAAGAGCTGTGCGTTGGCAGCCAAACTGGCTGTTTTGGCTTGAAAACCTGGCGATAGCCATATTGGCCGTTCTAAAGCTGGGAGCAAGTTATCTTTGCGTTGAACTCCATACACCTCAAGGCCGTTTAGAACAACTATTGGAAGATGTAGTGTCGGCGCTGGTGCTGACATCATCTGTTGTAAATTGTGCTTTACCGTAGACCACACTCTGTGTTCATTACAGTCAGTTGCCTGAAGCCATCCTGTCAGTACATTTTTAGGATACCATTCAACACCACAGGCGCTTGTGCCTGCCTGTTTTATGCCTCGGGTACTACAGAAAAGCCTAAAGCAGTCGCAGTTAGCCACAAGGGGATCCTGCGCATGGCTTGGCAGCCAGATTATGTCACTATCGTACCGGGCCAGGGGGCTCAGTTTCGACTCCCGCTTTTGATGCTTTCAGTTTCGACTTCTGGGGGGGGGAGCATTAACCAACGGGGCATATAATGATCACGCCGGATATGCTCTGTTATTAGGAAACAGACAGTGACTTGAAGCCTACTGCTCAGGTGGATGTCCTATTTATCACCTTTGCATTATTCTACTCGTTGATAACTGGCTCAGTTCCCTGGTTGGCTTCGATAAGCTGCTTATTAGTAGACCGAGAAGCTCTGAGGTCGAAAGCTGTTCAGCAGTTTTACTGTCAGTTTATGCCTAAGTCCACCACAGCTGATCTAAGTTTATGGGCTTACGGAATGTAGTATCTTTGCTACTGCTTGGTCAATTTCGATATTCATCATTATCAGAATGAATTATTTGAGTTTTTACATATTTATTTGAAAATAATATTTATAAGGTAAACTCTCATAGTTGCTAGTCACATAAATGATAAATTTTATAGCAATATATTACGAGGATAGGATGACTCTATGTTTTTCAAATATTTAGTGAAATCTTTTGGGTTGATATTGTTTATTACTGCCGTCTTTAGTAGCGGAAACGCTTATACAATTAATGACACTTAGCTTGCTAACATCGTTAAGTAAGAAGAAAAAAACTAAACTCTCATATTGGTTTTACTTATTTTTTAGCCACACAGGGTGATTTTGTGACAGTTTTGCGTTTTTCTCATCGTAATGAAAACTTGTTTATCGATATTTGAATTTAGGCTTCTATTATATTTTTTCTTAATAAATAAATTATTCAATAATGTCATCTAGAACAATCATTTTGAAAATCTATTTTATCTAAATGCTTTTCTTTCAAAAAATAAGCAAAATTGTAAGACTAATACTGCTGTTGGGCAATATCAATGGATGCTTTTTACACTGATTAACGATGAAGATCCCAGTTTTGCCTATTAAATTTTTGCACTGGGGTGCAGTTATATGGCTCTTTATTTATTTGCTATTATTAGTATTTTTACCTAATGTAGGATTTAGTGACAATGTATTAACGTGGTTACCTCAAAAAAATTTAAAGGATCTCTTTCCCTCGTTTGATAATGATTTTATGCAGCCGTTCTAGCGAAAATTAATGTGGTTGATAAGTCCTGGTAAACAGCCTGATCCATCGGTTGCAAAACATTGGTTAGCATCGTTACGTTTAGAATCCGGTATTAGTTATGTTAAAGGCCCGATTGATACTCAACTGCAGAAACAACTAGAAGAAAGCGTTCTTTCTCGTTGTCGTAAAGATGAACAACTTCCTGGAGATCCAGTATTAAAAAACCATAATAATGCTCATATTCCTCATGCTCAGTGGATGTTTTTTCAAATATATGACGTTTTTTCTGATAATAATAACAAAAATTTTATTATTGATTCTCTAATACTAATGTATAATATGTGGCAAAAATTAGCATAAAATACTAGTAACTTATGTCTACAAAATGGCTGGGTTATGATACAAGATTATCAAGGCTAATATTGGTATCTGATTTATGGAGAACTGATAGATTCGTCTTTTAATATGCATAGGATCCATCAGTTAGTAACTAATTTAGAAACCAAAGCGAAATAATTTACGGTTGATTATCCACAAGTACAAATTTTATTGCGAGTACTATGCTGTATAGTGATTATAAGAGCCAGTAGATAAAACAGGACATTTTACCTTTGGCATTATTGCTGTATTGGGAATGGGCTCACTAATCTTGATTGTTTTTCGTTCATTATTACTTTGTTTTTTATCGATTGGTATTGGCGCGTTAGTTGCTAGTATTACTACGTTACTCGTTTTTGGTGAATTGTATTTAATTACGTTAGTAATGAATATGAGCATCATAGGACTGTCGATAGACTCTTCCCTTTACTATCTTACAGAACGTATGGTTTATGGCCATGAAGCAGATCCTTGGCAAAGTCTTAGAAAAACACAAGCGACATTATTATTATTGGTACTTATTACTACTGTAAGTGTTTATATTATTATGATGTTTATGTCTTTTCCTGAAATTTTGTTGACATAAATCTTTTTGCTAAGTAAATTTCGAATGTCCCATTGGTTATTTCATTGTTTCAGGAATTAAATTCATTTTATTCCGTTGGGTAATGTTTTTATAGTATTGATACTTCTCGGTAGAAATAAAAGATAAAGATCGAGTGTTACTTGGAAAGTATGATTATTTTATTACATTAGTGTTTATTAACTACTATCAAGTAGCCATTAATTTATTTACTTCTAGAATGGAACTGAATATAACGCTTGTAGCTGTATACAGTGAAAGTTCTAAAAATTATTTGGTATGGGATAATTGTTTATTATAAAATAGTTAATTTATTCTATTTTATGTTAATAATTAATATTTTTTATTCTAATTAAGATTAATTTTAATATTGGTGAAATAAAAAATAGCTCTTAGTAAGCATTAATATTAAAATTTGATATCATACTATTATTATCCTTACTTACTTTATTGATGCTCATTAATTACTATGACTTTAGTTTTAGCGATAATAATCAATCCAGTTTTATGGATATAAATTAATGCCTTCAATAACAATTTTATTAATAATAACAACACCATCAAAACAAAATAGCAGTCTCAGTTAACCGCTTTTATTTTTCTAATATAGAAGTCTACTTTCTTATATGTATTAGGTTTTGCTAATCGTTATAGATAACATTATTTATGGAATTTTGGATTGATAATTCGGATGATTTAGTTTTAACGAGAGATATTAATGGTAATGTGGAGGAAGCGGCATATTTATCTTCCACGAATATGTCGTTTGATCTTTAACCAAAAGATAGAACGGAAATTTTACATATAATCGGCTATATGTGTGTGTGTGAAAATAAAATTAGCCAAAAAAACCTTAATAATATATTACATTGTGCAAATATGAATTGGGATAGTAGGGTTAATGTTTATCTTGACAACAATACTCAATGTGATGAAAACATACTTAGACAAGCAAGTGGTTTTGATATTAAGTTACCAACCAATATACATATAATATCAGTATGGAAAGAGCATAAATTAACTGAATTTTTAACTGCGGATGAGGATAAGTTTTATAAATTCTGTTTGAAAAATAAATAATATGCAATGGCTTCGGATATATTGCGTCTTGGTTGTGTAAAATGTACCGGAGGAATTTACTCTGATGTTGATGATAGATATCTTACGCCTATTATGTGAGAAAATGCGCTAGCTGTACCCAATGAAGTTTTAGTTAATACAGCTATTTCATCGATCGGGAGAAAAAACGGAACTATTTATAAGTAATTCTTAGTTTGCAGTACAACTGGGAAATCCGATTTTACAAGAAATGAGCAGAGTGATTGGCCATAAATTTGCAGAGGAATTACGTAGGTAAAAAGCAGGTTATCCTTCATATTTTCTGCTGGCCGGCATCTTGTCTTTTAGTGAAATCTCATTTTTTTTGTGGACCGAATTTATTTACCGATATACTGTGTCGCCTTGATGTGGATCTTAATAACGCTTAAAGCAAATATAAGGTAGCATTAAAAAGTAATCGCTTAAAAATGTTGTTGGCAGAAGAGAAAATAGAGAAGTTTGCTTTCGGCGTAGAGAATAAAATTTGTACAGTAAAATATGGTTCAGATCATAGTTGTGCGAAAATATTTTCTTAAGTTTTTAAATAGATCATCGAGTGATCTAATGGTTAACTAAAAAATTGGTTATTATGTTAGTTCAAATTGTTCTGGCAATAAATAGATTTAAAAATTAATTCCATTAGTATTATTGGTTTCATTTTTACCTAGAGGCTATCTTATTACTACTATAAATAACAAATTTTTTGCTGGTCAAAATGCCTCACCCACTTGAAAATAAAAGCCAGTGCTATTATGACCAATACCAAAATCTAATCGTATATTCATTCTAGGTTTAAATTCGAATCGATAGCCTACACCAACAGTCGATAACCAATGATTTGAGCCCTAGTTTTGAAGGTGAGTCACTAAGTGTTCCTGCTCCAATCTAACCAACGATACCATAGCGCCAATCCAACTTTCTGCGATATTTTAATTGGGTAATAAAAACATTATTATCCCGATAACGCCCTTCATAATAACCTCTTATCTGATTTGCATTACCTAACAAAGAAAGATGATCCCAAGGAACTCAACCTGAAGTAAAACGGGCATAATTATCACCGGCTAAAACGCTATCTTCTAATAGTGTATAGTAGACAGTGTAACTGTGTGCTTTGAAAGCGATTATTGCTAGTGAGTTCTGGAGAAAAATAGCTATAAATAACTTCAAGGGCTTGACCTTGTTGTGCGTTAGGTAAGGAATCACGTGAATCATAATTGAAGTGGGCACTACTGATTCCAGAACTAACTATAGAACGACCACCTACTAATTTTTACCACTATTATCTAAATCACTAGCATTGAGTGATGAAAAATCCCTATATAAGTATTATTATTTGCTACTTACTTATTAAGCTTATTAAAAAATCTTCAATACCTGGATCGTGGTAGCTGTTTTTGATGTTGTTTCTCCAGTATCATTTTTTGCTCGTGTGTTAATAGCTTATAAAATTGGTTATATATGCGTGCCATCTCAATTTGTTGTTCAATAATTTCTTGTGACAGTTTTTCTGCTGTTGCGCGAAAAGCGGCTTCATCAAAAATATCTGCTGTCATCAAATCATACAAAATTTCACTTTCTTGTCGTGAAACCTTCTTTCTAAAGCTTTGTTGCCGTTGTGAAGCCATCAAGTCACGCATTTGCTGGCGTTGTCTTTTACTTAATGTAATACCCTTTATTAAAGGGATAAATATGTGATAGGGATTACATAACCTATTATACTTAGAGATATAGCTATCATGTTTTACAGCCTGTATTTGTTCGGCGGGTTTTGATGTTGCTAAACTAACATCTGTTGCTTCGGCTAAAGTCGATGTTGAGCTAACAATAAATAGCGATGATGTAAAAGTTATCATTGCCCAGTGACGCATTAATAATTTACTCCCGCCCTCTTTAGATAACAATGTTAATATTATAATCACTATATCCGTGTGGTTGAAAACTAGCGTCAGAGCGTGTAAAAGAACGTAAAGTCATGGCATCGTAGCGATTCTTGTCGTATTTTGCTCTTGGAGGATATGACTAATGCATAAAATCTTACTTGTTGATGATGACCGCGAACTGACTTCGCTGTTAAAAGAATTACTTG
This sequence comes from Candidatus Phloeobacter fragariae, assembly GCA_047291315.1. Lineage (GTDB taxonomy): Bacteria > Pseudomonadota > Gammaproteobacteria > Enterobacterales > Enterobacteriaceae > Arsenophonus > Arsenophonus fragariae. The sequence goes on from JBDPYZ010000039.1 coordinate 8,345, forward strand.
AAATGGAGGGTTTTAGTGTGGTTATCGCCTATGATGGCGAACAAGCATTAACGCTCCTTGATTCCACTATTGATCTAATCTTACTTGATATCATGATGCCACAAAAAAATGGTATCGATACATTAAAAGAGATACGTCGACAATTTCAAATTCCGGTAATCATGTTAACCGCTCGCGGTAGTGATTTGGATCGTGTTCTTGGTTTAGAATTAGGAGCGGATGATTATTTACCTAAACCATTTAATGATCGTGAATTAGTTGCACGTATACGAGCCTTGCTGAGACGTTCAAATTGGAGTGAACAAAGTCAAGATAATCTTAATTCGTCAATTTGTCAGGTAGATGGTTTACAGTTGAACCCAGGACGACAAGAAGCAAGTTTTAATGGTAAAGTTCTTGATCTTACTGGAACAGAATTCACTTTACTTTATTTATTAGCGCAGCATCTTGGTCAAGTTGTTTCTCGGGAGCACCTCAGTCAAGAAGTTTTAGGTAAACGTTTAACACCGTTTGATCGTGCTATTGATATGCATATTTCAAATTTGCGTCGTAAATTACCTGAACGGACGGATGGTTTGCCTTGGTTTAAAACCCTACGTGGACGAGGATATTTGATGGTTTCAGCAACATGATAAATAGTTTGACAGCCAGAATATTTGCCATTTTTTGGTTTACGCTGGCTTTAGTATTGATGTTGGTATTGATGGTACCTAAGCTTGATTCAAGGCAGATTACACCGTTGTTGGAGAGCGAGTACCGTCAAGGTGTTATGTTAGAACAGCACATAGAAGCTGAGTTAGCTGGCGACCCGATTAATGATCTTATGTGGTGGCGCCGGCTTTCTAATGCAATTCAAAAGTGGGCTCCTCCAGGTCAGCATCTTATCATGGTGACCAGTGAAGGGCGGGTTATAGGCGCTATGCCCAATGAAATGCAGGTAATTCGTAATTTTATTGGGCAATCAGATAACGCAGATCGACCGAAAAAGAAAAAATATGGTCGGGTAGAAATTTTAGGGCCATTTTCTATTCGTGATGATGAAGATCATTATCAACTTTATTTGGTTCGTCCAGCCAATAGTCCACAGTCTGATTTTATCAGTTTACTTTTTGATAGACCTTTTTTATTGCTAATTGCAACGATGTTAATTAGTGCCCCCTTATTGTTATGGTTAGCGTGGAGTTTAGCAAAACCTGCCAGAAAATTGAAAATGGCAGCAGATGATGTTGCAAATGGTAATTTACGTCAACACCCTGAATTGGAATCTGGGCCCCAGGAGTTTTTAGCGGTAGGAAACAGCTTTAATCAGATGATTAGTGCGTTAGAAGGGATGGTTAGCGCGCAACAGCGTATGATTTCTGATATTTCCCATGAGTTACGTACTCCGTTAACACGTCTTCAATTGGCAACAGCATTATTACGCCGCAGACATGGGGAGAGTAAAGAATTAGAACGGATTGAAACTGAAACGTTGCGTCTTGATGGTATGATTAATGATTTGTTGGTACTGTCTCATAGTCAACATAAGAATGAAATATTGAGACAAAATATTAAAGTTACCGATCTTTGGAATGATATTTTGGATAATGCCACTTTTGAAGCTGAACAGATGAATAAAACACTTAATGTTACGTCTCCTCCAGGTGCTTGGACGATTTATTGTAACCCTCCTGCATTGAGTAGTGCACTAGAAAATATTGTTCGTAATGCCTTACGTTATTCCCATAATTGTATCGAAGTAGCATTTAAAGAAAAAAATCAAGGTATTTTGATCACTGTTGATGATGATGGCCCAGGAGTATCAAAGGAAGATCGGGAAAAAATATTTCGCCCATTTTATCGAACTGATGAAGCGCGAGATAGGCAATCTGGTGGGACTGGTTTAGGGTTAGCTATTGTCGAAACCGCTGTTTTTCACCATAAAGGTTGGGTTAAAGCCTCTGATAGTCCCTTAGGTGGATTGCAATTAAGACTTTGGTTATCCCTTCATGGACGTTAATTGTTTTAAGTAAAAAAGCTTGTAATAGTTAATTAATGTTTTAAATAGTATTGGTTTTATAACTAATTGATAAATACATTAATATAATTAATGTATTTGAAGTTGTATTTTCTTTGTAGAAGAAGAGGCTTCTTATTGTAGTTATCGAAGTATGTAGCTATATATTGCTTTTTAAAAAAAAGTTGTAGGATAGCTTGAAGGGATAATTAACAATTTTATTGCTGAATAGATTTTTTACAATAAATTGATTTTACGCTAAATCATTATTGGTTAAATAATGATATTATCTTTATAGTATATATATAATATATTATTCTATTCATAAGAGGTTTTTATATGATCTGTGTTATTTATTTCTAAATTTTTTATAATGTAAACTATTTTATCATATTAACATTAATGGTATTTGATCTTGTTATGAATTAAAATCGTCCGCTTAGCTAGCTAGAGTATGCCACTTAGTTTATAATTATTTTTATACCTAGTTGATTATATTAAAATAATTTAATCATTTATAACTATGTTTTGTAGCTTATAATTAGGGTGCTAAAATAGCTGATTGTTTTTAAGAGCAGAAAAAATTATACTATTGTAATTAAATTAGCTTAAAAAAATCGAGGTATTTCTGGTTTTGGGTCGGTTATTATATATTTTTTGTAAATTAAATGTAATAAATATTAAGCTCATATTTAATATTGAGCATTAAAGTTTTTAGTATAAAATTTATGTTAGAGAGCATAGATAGATCAAGAAATTTAAATTGTTATCGAAAATTTTTTTTTGAAGGCTTAGTAATGATAAATTAATCAAAGTTTATCTTGCTAGTAAGTGATAAAGTAAACGGTAGGAATGTAGATTGACCTAAGAGCACTTAATGTATACTCTGAAAGACTTAGGAAATAGTAAAATTTTTTAATTTTTTGATGATAGAAAGCTATAATTTTCAAAAAATATGTGATTAATAGATTAAAGGAAACGGTGCTCTGGGACCCAACAACCCAATGCGGTAGCTATGTTTTTAGCATGGATTAAATAGATTGAGTATTATTCTAGCAGTGGGTGATACGGATTTCTTGGCTATTCTAGCTTGTAATTCATATTGTATATTCTAATTTTAAACGAATTTTTTAATAAAATTTATAAAAACACATCATCTATTATAATGTGAATCCTTTTTGAGTTTAAATTAAGATGAAAAATAATAAAAGAAAAATTCTTGTTCACCTTAGAGGTGGGCTTGGAAATCAATTATTTCAGTATGCAACTGCTTACGCATTGGCAAAAAATAACGATGCTGAGTTAATCATAGATAATCGTGAGTATAAAAAATATAAATTACATGGTGGGTATAGATTAAATAATTTTTGTATTGAAGGTAGAGAAATATCTATAAAAGATAAATTATTATTTCCGTTCTTTTTATCTAAGTTAGCGTGGAAATATAATTTTTTTGTCAAAAACTTTAGAAGATATTATATTGAAAAGTTTGGATTGACAGATAAAATAGAAAATTTTGTTGTTTTAATTGGTTATTGGCAAAATGCTGAATACTTTAAAGAATATTATAAAAATTTAGTTGATATTTTTACCCCGATATATATACCAAAAGATGGAGTCAAACAATATAACGAAATAAAATTCGGAAATTCAGTTTGTATGCATATCAGGCGAGGAGATTATATTAGTAATCCAAACGCTTTAAATTTCCATGGAATTTGTTCATTGGATTATTATAAAAAAGCAGTTAATTATCTTAATGAAAAAATAAAAGACCCAGTTTTTTTTGTCTTTAGTGATGATAGAGAATGGTGTGATATAAACATTCCGTTTATTCTTGGTGATAAAATTAAGTATAATCTTATAAATGAAAATGATCAAGAAACAGATTTATGGTTAATGAGTAAGTGTAAGCATCATATTATTGCTAATAGTACATTTAGTTGGTGGGGAGCCTGGTTAGCACAATCTTCTGATCAGATTGTTATTGCTCCAGAACCATGGTTTGATATAGATATAGGTATTACATCTCCATCATTAATCTCATGGAAGAAGTTTAATAAATAATTAGGCTTAATTTATATATAAATAAATATAAGTAAATTAGATTGTTATCAATTTTTATTATTATGTGATTATAAGAAATTAATTTAAATTTGTTATTAATAGAAGAATTAATTGATTACAATCATTAACAATTTTAAAAGAGTTATTGATGAAGATTTCATTGTGTATTAATTATCATTTAAATAATAAAATATTTGATCTAAATGATATTGTGGTGAATAGAGATAATTGTCTATTTCCTTATTATATGTTAAAGAAAAGACTCGCATTACATGGTATACAAATATCAACGTGTGATATTGTATCTCCTAAGAATGCTGATTTAACTTTTTATTTTGATTATGACTCAGATAAAAAAGGTTTTTCTAAAAAAAATTATCTATTTTTATTTGAAAGTAATATTATAAAACCGCTTGGCTGGTATAAAGAAGTACAAAATAAATTTAATAAAATTTTCACATGGGATGATGAGTTAGTTGATAACAAAAAATATTTCAAAATAAATTTTACTCAATTATTTCCTAAGAAAAAAGAGTTAGAAGAAGTTCTAAGACCTTTTAGTGAAAAAAAATTATGTACTTTACTTTCTGGTAATAAAATGATACAACACCCTAATGAATTATATTCAGAAAGGATTAAAATAATAAAATGGTTTGAAGTTTATCATCCCAATGATTTTGAATTTTATGGTATAGGCTGGAATATAGCTACTGTTCATAATAAATATATTAATTTTATATTAAAAAAATTAAAATTTTTTAATAAGATTTTTGTTAATTATAAAACTTATAAGGGTAAAGTTATAAGTAAAAAAGAAATTTTAAGAAATTATAAATTTGTTATTTGTTTTGAAAATGCAAAAAATTTGAGTGGATATATAACTGAAAAAATATTTGATTGTTTTTTTTCTGGGGTCATACCTATATATTGGGGTGCTGAAAATATAACAACTCATATTCCTAAAGAATGTTTTATTGATTATAGGGAATTTAATAGCTACGAAGAATTATTTAACTATATAAATAGAATGAAAGAATCAGAATATAATAATTATTTAGAGAATATAAAAAAATATTTATTAAGCGATTTATCAGATCAGTTTAAAGAAAAATTTTTGTCTGATGTAATTATAAGGCATGTTTTAAATGAAATTCCCAAAATATGATTATAATTTTATAATTTTGTTATTAGGAAGATTATTTCAAGTATTAATTACATTCATTACTCTAAGAGTATTAACAACTATATTTACTAAATCAGAATTAGGGATTATATATTATATAATTGCATTGCAAAGCTTTTATTCTTTATTCTTTATTAATCCTTTTGGTCAATTTTTTAATAGAAATATAATTAATTGGTATAATAGTGGTATGATAATATTTTTTTTAAAAAGGCAATTATCGTATATTAGTTTCATTGCTATTTTTGCAGTTATTACCTTGATTTTAATTGGGTTTTTAAATGTAGTAAAATTATCTTTTGGCCAGTTTTTTTTAGTAGGATTGTTGATTTTATCACAAAGCATTAATCAAACAATTATTCCGTTACTTAATATGATAGGGAAGCATAAAGCATTTGTTAGTTTAAATCTCTTAACATCAATAATATCATTGTTGTTGTCTCTTTGTATAGTTTATTTTTTTGATAAAAAATCAGAATGTTGGTTGTATGGAATAGTCTTTGCTAATTTATTTATTTCTTTTTTTGCATTTAATTATTTATCTTTTATTTTAAAAGAAAAAACGGTAAAATTGAATTTATGTACAAAAATATTACTTAATAATAATAATAATAATAATAATAATAATATATTGAATATAATTAGATTCTCTCTTCCAATAAGTATCGCAACTTTATTTATGTGGTATTTGAATTCAGGTTATAGAATTCAAGTGGAAAATAATTTTGGTTTGGCTTATCTGGCTTTAATTGGTTTAGGTCTATCTATTTCTAATCAAGTATTTAATATTGTAGAATCAATTTTGACACAATATTTAACTCCAAATTTATATCGTCGTATTGAACGTAATAAAAGTAAGAATGAAATTGAAATGTTATTCAATGATTATTTGAATTTAATAATTCCTCTATATTTATCAATAGCAATATTTTTATCATTTTCAATAAAAAATTTATTGCCATTTGTGGTCAATGAAAGTTTTACTGTTGGATATGTTATTATAATTTTGGGGGCATGGATTGAACTTGCAAGAGTTGTTACTAATGCATTAGCTTTAGCTTCACAAATAGAACATAAGACTAGTTATTTTATTCCTGCGTATTTCGGTGGAAGTATATTTCTAATGATTTCATTTTATATTTTCCCAATACAAGGATCTTTAGTTTGTTTTAATTTATTATTTGCTAACTTAATAGTTCTTGTTTTGATGGGAATAATGATGAAAAAAGTAATTAATTTTACTCTTTCTTGGGTAAAAGTTTTTAAAATTATTCTTTATTCCATTCCATCATCGTTATTTTTTTATTATGCTAATTCATTTTCTGGATTAGATTTGAAGAATTTTATTTTATCGTTTATTGGTTGTATTGTATTTATTTTCTTTTTATATAATTATTATCGCTTTAATATTAAAAATTTATATGCTATTTGATTTTTATTAAAAATATCAATTTATTATAATTATAGGTATATAATAAATATGGTTAATAATCCTTTAGTTAGTATCATATTACCAGTTTATAATGCTGAAAAATATCTGTTTATGGCTTTAGAATCTCTTATAGTACAGAGTTACAAAAATATTGAGATTATTATAATTAATGATGGTTCTACGGATAAATCACTTGAAATAATAAATTCATTTAAAAAAAAGGATAGTAGGATAAAGTTAATTGATAGAAAAAATATGGGATTAGCTTACTCTCTTAATGAAGGTATTTTTTTTGCAAAAGGCAATTTTATTGCAAGAATGGATGCGGATGATATTTCGAAGTCAGATAGAATTGAAAAACAAGTAAATTATATTTTAAAAAACTCGTTTATAGATATATTGGGTACTAATGTAGATTATATTGATGTTTTTTCACGGAAAATAGGTGAGTCAAATTATCCATTATCTAATATGAGTATAAAAAATACTTTACCTTTTTGGTGTTGTTTGGCTCATCCTTCTATTTTTGGGAAAAAAGAAATTTTTTTAAGCCAAGGGGGTTATCAATCTAAATATCGATCTGAAGATTATGAATTGTGGCTCCGGATTTGTCGTAATAAAAATATTCAATTTGGAAATATGGCTGAAAAGTTACTAAAATATAGAATTCATAATTTACAGGTAACAGATAAAAAGAATCTGAGGCTAATAGTGAAAGATAATATTTCTTTAAAAATGAGAGAATTATTACTTACTAAAAATATTATATTTATTTTTGGGGTAATAAGAGATATTTTTTCATTTATATTTTCCATAATGAAATATATAATCAGGCAATAATAATTTTTCCATTCTTGTGGATAGGGGTTTATTATAGTAAAATAAGTATGTTTGGGAATGTTTTAAATATGCTATCATTTATTTTTATTTTGAATGAATCGAGAAATTATTAAACGAATTATATATTATTTTAATTTAATAATTTTTATATGTTAGATAAATATTTTTACTGGTGTTTTGCTTTTTTATTAGTACTATTCATTGCAATTTCGTTTTCTATCAAAGGTGGTTTCCAGGATAGCCTCGTTTATTATAAACAATTTTTTATGATAAAAAAGTTGGTTTTTATGAGACTATTCGCTTAATTATATCTCAGTCTGGTAAGTTTGAACCTGGTATAATTTTGGTTTTTTATATACAAACTTTTTTTATTAATTCATTAGATTATTTTCCTATTATTAATCTTATGATAATTAATTTATTATTGGCTAGTTTATACTTTATATATAATAAAAATTAGCAGGATAACTCTAAAATTTCTTTTTTATCTATAGCAATATTATTTTTATCTTATTATACCTTTGCAAATTATATTTATATATGACGAAGTATATATTATATTATTCATTTTTTATGTATAGTTTATATATTAGTTTTTTATTATTATAAATCTAAATCTAAATCTAAATCTAAATCTAAATCTAAATCTAAATCTAAAT
>JBDPYZ010000040.1:0-14661 GCA_047291315.1 Candidatus Phloeobacter fragariae
AGTGATAACTGGATTGAGATTTAATATTTATAGTGAATGAATAGAGAATTATAGTGATAGATTAATAATAAGTAATTGATATATAATAAAAAAATATCACAAGTTCTTCGTCATCATTTTTTAAGATGCTACTTTTAACGACTATCCACGTGCTCCCATTAATTGACTACCACCAAAGAAATTCAGATCTTTTTCTTTTCCTCATCTATTTACAGCTACTAAATGAATGCCGTTTTCCAGAGCTCGACTGGCACAATTTATCGACCAAATATCTTTATTTTCTTTATGCCAGGCGACAAGAAGAAACAAAATATCTGCTCCTTTCAAAGTTAAAATTCTAGCGATTTCAGGAAAACCCGCATCATGACAAATCATTACACCAATACGACATTTTGGCGAATCAAATGTAGGTATATTCTTCCCAGCAGTAAACCAAGTTCTTTCATAGTTAACCAAATGAGTCTTTTGAAATGTTCTAACCCAACTTTTATTGTTTGGCGTCCAAACTCCCTCCGAATTAAAAATTTTACCTAAAATCTCTCCACGTTCAATAAGTCCACATATAATGGTTAAATTTAGTTGTGTTGAGAGTTTACTTAATAACTCGTCAGTTTTTTCTCCATTCGATTCACTAAGCGACCATAATTTAGTGCCTAATAACTCTGGCGAATAGCCAGTTGTTGCTAATTCAAAGAAACAGATAATATCAGTATTATTCGATGCAGCTTTTTTACATAATCTTTCTATTTTTAATAAATTACTTTCCTTATCGCCCAAAATTGTATCAATCTGAGCAAGCGCAATCTGTAGCAAAATTTATTCCTATAATATAATTAACTTGTTAACTATATTAATGATTTTCATCTACAACAATACCTAAAATTTAGTATTTACCAATATAATACTTTCTTTTATAATTTCAAACTAAATACTAAAATAGTTACTCATTAAATATGATAAATCAATTTACAATTTAATGAAAATCTTTTTCAAATACTTGAAAAATTTATTTAAATGCCTATCATTAAAACAATTTTGAGATAAATTATGTGAATGTTAATTTTTTATATAGAATATAAATTCATCCTCAAAAATTTAATGAAAACATGAATGCGAATACTTTATAGAAATTTTTTTAGGATGAATTATTCAAATACATTAATACAGAAAATTTTTATTATTATTGTAGATAATTAATCGCATAGATTTAATGCGTGTTTAGACTATTCTATGAAAATATTTTAGGAAAATTACTATGTTTAATGTACAACAAAAACGTAAAACAACTTTTCAGAGATTAAAACCTGGCATGGCTGTTTTTTATAATGAAAAAGTGTTAAAAACACTAAAATTAACAAAAAAAGGGGTTGATTTACCAATTTTATGTAGATGGTAGTAATGGAATACTGATGGGTTAAAGTGCTACGAAAATAAGTATCATTAAACAATAATGAAGTTATAGATATTGTTCAATACAGTAACTTTCACTTTTGATTTTATACATTCAAAGTAATTATTAATAAATTGACATGGCTTATCAAGAACAATCAAACTGCCATGAGTAGTATTCCAATCGAAAATGTTATGCCATTCTTAAAATAGCCATATTATTTTACTGCTAATTTTGAGTATTCAACCACTCTATAATCTATGTAGATAACATCGCCTTAAAACATTCTCAATAAACCACAATTCTTTCACTAATAATTCGTCAATGTATTAAAATATTTAATTCTTTTTTTCCATAATATAAAATATTCTTCATAACAAGATTAAGTAAATCATTAAAGACTGCGGCATGATAGGTTAATTGAGTATGGACAAAATTATAGTTAACTAGCATAATATTAGCAGGTGGACAAGCCTGGCGAATGAATGAGGGCGATAAAGGGCTAATACAGATTGCAGGCAAACCACTTTACCAATATGTGGTTTCAAGACTGTTACCACAAGTTAATTATCTATTCATTAATGCCAATCGTAATATTACAGAATATCAACAAACAGGATGTTCTGTTATTATTGATACCATAGTCGGTTTTTCCGATACCTAGCAGACATGTTAGCATCTCTTTACGCAGCTCAAACTTTTTGGGTTGTCTTTGTCCTTGTGATGCTTCTGATTTTCCCGATGACCTAGTGATGAAACTTTGGCAAGGTCGCAAAGAAAACGTTCGCAGTTATGTCACTAGCGCTGGTTATAACTATCCAACTTTTACATTACTTCATTGCTCTGTTATCCCAGCACTAGCAAAAAACTTAGCTGAGCATCAGCATAATGTAATATCTTTTATGGAAAAAATTAGCGCGTCAGCAGTAAATATTGCCAGTTATGACAAAAATTTTGCTAATCTGAATATGTTGACAGAATGCTACCAATGGGAGCAACAGCAAACAAATGACCAACAAAAATGTAATCCCACTGCTTGAAATAACGGCTTATAGTGGTACAGAAAAAACGACGCTATTAAGGAAAGTTATTCCTTTGCTAAGTAAAAAGAATATTCAAATCAGAATCATCAAACATACCCATCATGACACGGACATTGATAAACCTAATAAAGATAGCGATCAATTACGCCACAAACATTAATTGCCTGTCAACAACGTTAGGCCTTAATGACAGAGACACCAGATAACACCTTTCTCGATTTAGCTTATTTAGCAAATCAATTTGATCCACAACAGACCGATTTAATTTTAGTTGAAGGATTTAAAGAAGAAAGTATCCCTAAAATTGCACTGTACCGAGCGGCCACTAACCGTCCTTTCGTGGATATATTGAATCAACACGTGATAACACGTCGCAACTGATAACAAACAAGCGACCCAACTTCTGCAATTGGATATTAATACGCCTGAACAGATAGCCGATTACATCGTTACTTGGTTAGCAACCAAATAATAAAGAATAAGACAGACTATTTTATTAATAGTAAATTTTATTATAAGTTTTATGTAAAAAATACTATTAACAATAATATTGTATTATTCTGAAAATAATAAAGTAGCTTATAAAAATAAGTCTAAAAATAATTAGCTATTGATGCTCAAAATATTGAGCAATTAATACTATTTCATTTACACAGATTAAAATAAAAAATTCTATTTATTTAAATTTAGCTATAACCTTAATACATACAACATATACTATATATGAATCGTATTAGGTCATTACTCTATAGCAAATAAATCACCAATTCATGTTAATAAAAGATTGTTTAAACCTAGTCAAAACCGCGTATGAATATTATATCAAGCTTAAAGATAAAAATTTAACAATATCACTGTATTATTAACTTTTTGGTAATGATAAACCTTCTTCTGTATTAGAAATAAACCTTTTGTAAGCTATTATTGAAATTATTTAAGTAAAGCACTGTAAAGTAGCAACGCAGTTGTAAGACACGGAAATTAAATATTGCCATACTCAACTAGTATCTTTTTAAAGCCCTAAATTTTACTAGGCTATACCAAGTAAATCTTAGAGCTACATAATAATTATGTCGAATAATAATCAAGTGATTTCTGATAAAAAATGTAAACAAAAATAAGGAGCAGACATAGGATACGTAACGACGAAAGATAAAGCTGAAATTTTCTATAAAGATTTTGGACCACAAGATGCACCAGTGATCTTTTTCCATCATGGCTGGCCATTAAATTCTGACGATTGAGATAACCAAATGTTATTTTCTTAGCGCAGGGGTGTTCCGTGTTGTAGCGCATAATCGTCGCGATAATGGGCGTTCCATCAAGTCTGGGATGGTCATGATATGGATTCATTACGTTGATGATGTTGCCGCAATAGTGAAGCATCTTGGCATACAGAAAGCCGTTCATATAGGCCATTCTACTGGGGGAGATAAATTCATCCACTACATCGCTCGTCATGGTGCATGGTGAATGATCGCGTTTCTAAAGCTGCGCTTATAAGTGCTGTTACTCCGGTCATGATACAGAGCGACAATAACCCCAAAGGATTAGCTAAATCGGTTTTCGATGATATGCAAGCTAAATTAGCAGCCAATCGTGCGCAATTCTATTATGACCTCCCGGCTAAACCATTCTATGGTTACAATCGACCAAATGCAAAACCGTCGTAAGGTATTATTCGGAATTGGTAGCGTCAGGGCATGATGAGCAGCGCTAAAGCTCATTATGATTGTATTGTAACCCTTTCCCAGACAGACTTCACTAAAGATTTGAAACGTACCACAATCCCTGTTTTAGTCATGCATAGCGTTGATGACCAGATTCTTCCTTATGAATCCTTCACCCCATTAGCGGCAAAATTATTACAAAACGGCACGTTCAAAACCTATACTGGATTTCCACACGGAATGCCTACTACAAATGCGGATACTATCAATGCTGATTTACTCGCCTTTGTAAGGAACTAATTGTTTGACTTCAGAAGTTGGGGAAAAGCTCCAACTTCTGATTTGTATGATAGCGTGTTCATGCACCATTTAGTTAATTCATCAATAAAAATAACCACCAAATAGGGAGGTGATTATTTCATGGTCACAAATTCTTCTGCTGCCGTTGGATGAATAGCCACGGTATTATCAAAATCTTGTTTAGTTGCCCCCATTTTTAATGCAACCGCAAAACCTTGTAAGATCTCATCCATACCAAAACCGATACCATGAATACCGACAATTTTTTCTTCCTCTCCAACACAAACCAATTTCATACGACAAGGTTGACGATAAGCAGTTACCGCTGTATACATTGAAACGAAAGAAGATTGGTATACTTTCATTTTATCGCTACCAAATTTTTCTTTTGCTTGTGGCTCGGTCAAACCAACTGTGCCTATTGGCGGATGACTAAATACCACTGTAGGTATATTGGTATAATCCAGATACTCATCAAGCTTATTATTAAATAGACGTTCTGATAATCGACGGCCAGCAGCTACTGCAACTGAGGTTAATTCAACCGCCCCCGTATTATCACCGACTGCATACACTCTTTCTACATTAGTATTTTGGAATTTATCAACTTTAATATAACCTTTACTATCCCGCTCTATACCTGCCAGATCAAGACCCAGATTGTCTGTCATTGGTTCACGGCCAATTGCCCATATTAACGTATCAACAGTTTGGGCTTTGCCATTTTCTAACTGTAAAGTTAAACTACCATCAAAATTTTTAATAACAGCTTTAGGAATAGATTCAGTATGCAATGTTAGCCCTTCATTTTTCATGATCCCCACAAGTGATTTAACCACCATAGGGTCAAAATGACGCAAAGGGGCATGCTGACGAACAAACAAATGTGTCTCACTACCCAAAGCATTCAACACACCAGCTAACTCAACGGCAATGTAACCAGCACCAACAATTGCAACTCGCTTAGGTAAAGATGTCAATTGAAAAAAACCATCTGAATCTATCCCATATTCCGCCCCGAGAATATCAGGCCAAACAGCTCTCCCACCGGTAGCAATCAAAATATGATCTGCCGTTAGCTTGCTGCCATTTACCTCAATCGTATGAGCATCAATAAAACGCGCAAATCCATTAATTACCTTAACCTTATTAGAGCTCAAACCAAGTTCATAAGACTGATGAATACGATTAATATAGCTTTGCCGGTTAGCGATCAATTTCTGCCAATCAAATTGATTAATACTGGTATTAAAACCGTAATCAGGTCCATAAGCTTGAATCGCTTCTGCAACTTGTGCCGCATACCACATGATCTTTTTGGGTACACAACCAACATTAACACAAGTTCCACCTAATGCTTTTGCTTCAATAAGAGCACATTTCTGACCATATATATCCGCACGATTTATTGAAGCAATTCCACCGCTACCACCACCAATAGCAATATAATTGTAATGTTCACTCATCGTTAATTTATTTCCATTTTATTAATTAAATTACAGTTTAACGAACATTCTTATACTGGCTTTTTATTAATAACCCGTAAAAAACCACCATACTACTCTGAGGAATAAAAAATCTATTCCGGCACAATCCACTCTACACTGATATGACCTATTCCTTCAGGCACTAAAGCCTTATGTAACCATGGTAATAACGTACGCATTTGTTGTTCCAGTTTCCATGGTGGATTAATGATTATCACACCCGAAGCCGTCATTCTTCGCTGATTACTATCCGGACGCACTGCTAACTCAATCTTTAGTATTTTACGGATCCCACTATTTTGTAGTCCGTGGATCATTCGCTTAACTGGCTGCCGTAAAACTACCGGATACCAAATAGCGTAAATTCCTGTAGCAAATCGTTTATAACCTTCTAAAACAGCTTTAACGACTGACTGATAATCTGATTTTAATTCGTAAGGCGGATCAATCAAAATAATACCTCGACGACTTGATGGCGGTAACTTAGATTTTAACTGTTGAAAACCATCTTGTCGTAAAACTTGTGCTCGCTTATCTTTTGCAAATTCTGATCGTAGTAAGCGATAATCACTAGAATGTAATTCAGTCAATACCAGTTTATCCTGTTCACGTAACAAAAACTTAGCCAATAATGGCGACCCAGGATAATAATGAAGATCACCTTTAGCATTTAGTTCAGTTATTACTGCCAGGTAAGCAGCTATCTCTGTCGGCAAATCATCTCTTTGCCATAAAAGCGCAATTCCCTCGAGATATTCTTCAGTTTTAACAGCATACTTACCTGTTAATTGATAGCGACCAGCTCCAGCGTGAGTATCAAGATAAAGAAAAGGCGTTTCTTTTTCCTTAAGCAACTTAATAATCAAACTCTGTACAATATGCTTTAACACATCTGCGTGATTACCTGCGTGGAAACTGTGACGATAACTTAACATAAATTTATTACCATTTAATGTAAAAAACTATTTTTATGGGAGCTAAATATAGCCATTATTATGCTTATCTTACCGCACATTTTATCATAGTAATATTAATCACTAATAATGACATAATGCCTTTATAGCATTATGCTAAACATACTATTAACAATAAAAAGGTGAATGTACGATGAGAAAAATAACATTATCAATATGTTGTATTGCAATTATGCTTGGTAGTTACCCAGTATTTGCTACTCAACAAATAAATCTCTGTGAAATAAAAAAACAAAAATTACAAACCGAAATCGAATATGCTAAAAAATATGGCAATCAACATCGAATTAATGGATTAGAAAAGGCTTTAAAAAATTTACAACATGACTGTACATCTAAGTCTGTCTATCAAAAAAATAAAAATGAAGTTGAAAAAAAACGCTTAAAAGTTAAAGAACGTGAAGTTGATTTGAAAGCAGCGCAAGCAAAAGGCGATAAGAATAAAATTAGTAAACAGCAACAAAAACTGCAACAAGCCAAAACTGAGCTTCATCAGGCAGAAAAAGCATTAAAAACAAGTAAATAAATCATTAGCAAATTAAAAGGATTTAAATAAAAATTGGTCATACTTAAAAATAGCTTTGAGCAAAAATAGCCATGCAGCCTAAGAAGAGCAAAAGTGTTGTTAGTAGTAAAAAAACATTAACCTATTCAAAGAAGTGGGTTAATGTTATCTGTAATATTCCATTTATTCCCCATTTGATCCGCGCGGCAGAACGTTTTAATGACCACATGGGCAATCAATTTAGCGCCGCGATTACCTATTTTTCTTTTCTCTCTTTAATTCCCATCCTTATGTTTTACTTTACTGCAACTGGCTTCATATTAGCTTCTAATCCCGATTTACTGGAAAAATTGATCCGGGGTATTTCAAAAAGCATTAGTGATCCAACATTGGACCAAACTCTGGAAAGAAGCATCGATACACCCATTCGTCAACGTACTGCCGTCGATTTGACCGGTTTAGCGATTGCACTTTATTCCGGTATTAACTGAGTTAATAACCTTCGTCAAGCTATCTTGGCACAATCTCGTTATATTTGAGAAAAAAACGAAGATGAGAAAGAATCAATTTTTTTCCGCTATTTTCGTGATTTTTTTTCTTATCGGGTTATTAATTGCCTTAGTTATCACCATAACATTAACTTCTATTGCCAGCTCTGCACAAGCAACATTGGTTAGTCTATTGCATCTGGATGGTATTGAATGGCTACGTCCAATTTAGACAATAGTCGGTTTGATTATCTCAATTATGGCAAATTACCTACTGTTTCTATGGACTTTTTGAATCTTACACCATCAACAATTTCGTCGTATTTCGTTACTAAAAGGAACATTAATCGCCGCTATTGGCTTTGAAATACTCAAATCTATTATGACTTGGGTGTTGCCTAACCTAGCAAGTTCACCATCAGGTGGAGCATTCGGTTCAGTTATTAGTCTTATGGCTTTTTTCCATTTCTTTGCCCGCTTGACCCTTTTTTGTGCTGCCTGGATAACAACAGATAAATCAGCATAACAAAGCAATAATAAAACTGATGCTCAACAACGCATTAGTAATTATATGCAAATAAAATCTGACGATTTCGTTATATAAATACCACAGCTGAAAACCACTGAAAAAATTAATCATCAGTAACTATTGCTGTATAACTATATTTATTTTTAATGACAAGCCGCATGTTCATGATATCCAAATATCTTATACCATTGAACTATGATTTTTTGTCATAGATTAATTAGAGCTCTTAACATACGAGCTTTTATTTACTTCCTGTTGCGTTGCGGATGTAGCCACTGCCGACCATAGATCTTGTTTAAACTTATTTCTAATCTGCTCAATATCTAATCGTCTTTTATCCACTGGTTAAGATAAAATAAAGGTAGGTTCCTACGCAATCAACCGTTTAGCATCCTCTGTTATTGCGGTTAATGTTAATTTTGCCAGGAAAAGCTTGCCGTAAGCACTGAAACTGTTCCAGCACAATATCTATGACACCATTCTGTTGTGAAACCAGCCGCTGATTAATTAATATGTCAGTACTTATTCTGGCATAAGCAGAAAACAACTGATCTAGCTGCTGCTCCTTTTGCTCAAATATAGACTGAGAAACACCTTTATTATTAATGTCAAATAATTCTACTAATAAGCTTTCAGTTACACTCTTCATTTTTTCAGGCGCTGCCGATACTAATAATGCACAGCTCTCTCTCTCTGATATTAAATACGGCAATCCATATTCCATCGAACAACTTTGCCATATTTTTTGTCAAAAGCCTGTTTAATTGAGCGAAAAATAGCATCTCTGGCTAAATCATCACGCCAATAACGCTTTAACATTTCAGAATAGTTAATCGTTCACCAACTAAAATCCCAAGTCAGAGATAAAGTATCTTTTGCTGGGTCTAAACTGGTTAAATTTATTATTTGTAGTGTAAAAACAGGTAGAGTCGCTACAGTAACTAGCATAGAGCGCTTTCCACTAAGTGCTTAAAAAATGTGATTAATATTTTCCAACGTATGGCTATCAACATGACCAGCTACATAAAACATCATAATGTCTGCTGTATACCATTGTTGAACAAATTTGTTGATTTATTCCAATTTAACCAGTGTAACTGGCATCGCATCTGGCCCATGGCCAATTAAGGTTGAGCCTTTTATTCTCGCAAACCACAAAGCATCTTTTATATTAGCTGGGTGCGTTACTACCAGATGCTTTGGCAACTACGTTACCATCATAATGATTTTTTATCAAACTGGCTACCCGCTGCCAAGCCAGCTAACCATTGCAGTGCCTCTTTCAGTAACTCAGGTCGATTGTTAGGTAAGCTTAGGTTATAAAGGGTTATGTCATAAGAGGCAATTGCCGGAGGGATGGGTTCTGCTGGATCAATCGCATTGTGCCATAATTGTTGTCATTGCGAACTGCTCGATGTTTTACTATGAAACAGCTAGTCAAATAGGTAAAGCCTCTTTGACTAGCTGTTTCTAGCATTGAACTCGTTTTGACAACTAACCGCCATTGGATCCTATCATTTGGCCGCTGTGGCGTTTGCAATAGCTGCCAGGAAAAACCATTATCTAATTTACCCTGCTGCCAGGCAGGATTAGGTTGCAAAATTTCTGCCGGCAGTTGGTTGGACAAAGCCATTAGTACACCACCAATAAAATATCGAATTTTAATGCCTTGTATGCAAACCTCTTGTTGTTAATTGTTAGATTCGATCGTCAAATGCCACATTTATTTTTAACGGAAAGTATCACCTCAGGGCTTAAACAGCCGATCTCTGGTTAAAGCGCTAAATATTTGTGATATCTTTAGATCCATTAAATTACCATGTTAGGCTTAAGGTGCACTACTACGCTTTTTCCACAGATTATTTGTTGTTGATCAAATTTAACCAATAACATTCATTTACTATGACACTATAGTTAAAAATAGCAATTCAACCTAAGTTAGGTTGCAAATACTAATGACTTATTACTTTAAATAATATAAAAAACTCTAATAATTGATCACAGTTACAATCAATTAAAACAGTTAATACATAAATAAAACCTATCATATATAGCTAATAAAAATATACCTCACCGATGATCTATTTTAGTCAATGTTTTAATGGAATTTTGCTATTGATATTTATGTTAATAATTTTATCTTATCTTATAAAAACAGATTTTCGTCAATTAAAAAAACGATAGCATCTACTTCTCGTAGGTACTATAATAAAAAATTAATTATTCAACTGTATCTTCTTAATAAGAATTTATTACTTTAACCAAATTCAGCATGTTTTATTCCAACTAATGTCATTTCATCAAGTGGCACAATATTAGTCGTTTTTTCTTCCAATATGTCCGTTGAAATAGTACCGGCTATAGAAGATAAGTCTCAGGAAACACCATTAACTCCGGCTGCTCTTGTAGGTTTTCGTAATGATTATTATTTTAATTCGTATGTGAGCATCAATGTTTATTGATGCTTTACCACGTTAATGGTTTGGTTTTGGTTTGTCGGTTTTCGCCTTTATTGTGTCATATTCGGTTTCAATCGTTCCGCTATTATTTTATTATCCAGCAGATCTGATTTTATCTTCACTTGTCCACTACCTGAAATCAGACCTCTATTGGTAAATTGATCTTGAGTTTGTATATTAATTGTTGATTTGGTAAAATACCACTTACCACCATTAATTTTATTATTATTTTCTATATAATGGGTATTAATAAAATATTTGCTATCCAGATTAATTTAATAGCAAAACCATTCGTATTTATAATACCATCATAATTACCAAATAATGAAACAAGATTAAATGTGGCATTTGCCTTATCAAGGCAAAGATATGCACTGCAAAAAATAAGATTTCTTGCTTTTATTAAAAATCAAATATTTTTTCTTGTTTATAGACATTAACATTACCAATCCTTAACGTCACATTATCTGCATTAATAAAATCATTTTTTACATTTACTGTAAGTTTATTTGCAGCCAAGAGTCCTTTATTAACTATTGAATTATCATCGGTCAACATAATATCAGTATGTCCAGCCTCAATTCTGGCATTTTTTTCAATAGATAAACTTACATCAAGAATTTTTGTGATTGTACACTCTTTCCAATGATGGATAATTGATTATCATGAGAAACTCTTAAAATATTATAACCAATCATGACATAAACAATTTTTACATACAGAGAACTATTCTCAGATATTTCAACCTGACGAGTAATTAGATCTAAACGTCATCCCATATCATTATTAACATTTCTAAACACAATATTTCCACTTTCAGTGGGTAAAAGTATTTCTCCTGTTATTACATAATCATAACCAGCTTGTTTAAATTTATTTAGTGCTTTTTAACCTACATAAAAAAACTTTACCTGTAACTAATTTCTGTGTTGGTGAATTAGAGAATGAGCAACCATCACACACAATACCATTTGGGTTAGCAAAATAATCAGCTCGGCTGGTGAACCACTAATCGTTAATACAACAACATGCTAACCTGTATATGCAATGTAAGGTATCGCATGATAATCTTTGACCCTGCTGAATATCCAGAATTACGCAATCTTTTTCCAGAGTTAACTCCCGTTCAGTTTTAAATATCATTGCTCTTTGCTTTTGGTCTTTCTCAAAAGGAAATTTCAGTTTTGCGATCTGTGAACTATCGATTAGTTAAACGAGAGATAACGGAAGCGAAATCTAAATTTGAAACAAATTCATTAACCGGATTGTTAACGATATTTCATGTACGTTTGGTTCTTTTTGCATTATACGGTTGTCGAAAACAAACTGGGAATAACACCGATAAGTAATAATTTATAGATCCCTTTAAGGGAACTATTACTGATTACCATAATAATGCTTCGGACTCAAGAAGACCTCGAGCCTTTCGGTTCCGAAACTTATAATAAAGATATATCCCGACACTAGGGGAAACCCAAACCAGCTTTCTCAATGGTTAGTTTTTTAATTCTAACACCATTAACGAAAGAAGAAATCATGAGCTATAGTTTCTACCAGGTACTCAACATACCCAGATAGTAGATACCGCGCCCGAAAGTAATGTGTTTTTTTACGTCCATAGATTGTTATGGTCGGGTAGCGAGCAAAATATATAACACCTTTTCGAAGGGAAAATTGCTGGCCGTCTATCTGCAGTGTTGAAGTACCCGACCGCCCTCTCAACAAGGGTAAATCAACAATCAGATAGGAACGTAAAATGACTATTCAAACTACAGCTAATGAAGCTAGTACTCCATATGTATTTACCCACAATAGTAAACCAGTAATGTCATTAAAAAATAGAGTCTCTTGATTGTTCATCGGAATTTCGTATCCTGAATTTTAAGGAGACGTCTTATATAAGAAAAAATCCAAATGGAAGCGATGGAATTTTAACAAAGTGCTGCGAAATGACCAAAGACGGATTCGTATTCTTAGTCATGGGATTTACAAGCAAGAAAGCAGCACAATTTAAAGAAGCTTATATTGCTGAATTGAATCGCATGGAAGCAGAGCTACATTCTGCACCTCAATACCAACCCCAACAGGAAGTGCACGAAAAGTTCAGCAACAAGGATACGCAAAACCTCGGCAATATCATCGCACTCATGACCCAAAACTTTCGTTTCAGAGATGCATGGAATAATGCTATCTGGTATGCATTAAGAGAAGTGACAGGAATTCCTTCGCCTATTAACAAGCTTTCTTGTTCTTTTCTCCTTCTTCAGATACTTTACGAGAACCAACAACAGCAATACTAAGAATATTCACCAGATTCCACAATCCCTGATAATAAAAAACTTCTATAGGATGTTTAGCATCCCTTAATTTTTCAGGATATTCATTAGCTCCATGTATTCTAACTCCAAAATTCTTAACATCAAATTGATCAAGAATATTCTTTAAAATTAGCTTAAATTCTTTTTTGACATTCTCAGGAACCATTTTTGATAGAACTGTACCAGGATATTTTCTAAATTTATCTGCAATAGTTTTGAATTTAGCTCCTTGTTTAGACCACAAAGATTCATAAGCAGCCATTTCTTCAAATAGAGATATAGCTCGCTCAAAAGAATCTAATGAACTTAAATCAAGCTGCATTTATAATCACTCTCATTTTATGCCAAAATAATTAACTATAACTAAAAAATAATAAAATACGTTGATTGTTCAAGAAATAAAATATTATTTTTAAGGTTTACAGCCCACAGGGCGGAAGATGTTGCTTAGATCCTGACTGTCCAGAACAATAACCTGATGACCTAAGGAAAGAAGCCATGTGTGTTCGCGTAATTGGTAGGGGCTGGAGTTTTCCCCCTTTTGAATCCCCTCCTGCATGTCTTTTTTGATTCCGATTTCTTCAATTTATTGAGCAATCGTCATAAGTACTCCTTCCTGTTTCTCTGACGGTTTGGCTATCTCAGTGATGAACTCCATTGGTTTTTGTGCGTGACCTTACTGAATAAGAAAGTTGAACATAGTGATGACTTGATTATCCGTATAATAATTATACGACAACAGTTTAACAATGCTATCCAATAACTCGGTCATGTCGCGTCTGCGAATGTGTTTCTGGATAAGCTCCAATAACGCCATTCTAAGGTAATGCATCATTTTGCTGTCTTTCAGTGTTGTCACGTCGACTAACTTAAATGGCCTGGTATAAATTTTTCAGCAATATCTCTGCCACTAAAGCAATCCAGCCAGTCAGTACTGTATGGATGTGTACTTTTCTCACCACAGTAAAACAAAATTGGATAGACAACCGGTAATTTTTTGTGACCAGCTTATAAATGCTTCTGCATCGCTGCCATACTATAGCGCATGAGTCGCCATGCAATTAGCTTATCGGGTGGTGACTGATGTTCAATCAATACGTAGATATATCCGCTTCCTTTCGTAGTGCTCACTGAATATAAAATATTGCTTTGATAATTCTTCATCTCACTATCGACAAATGAGCCGGATTCTACTTTGAGACTGTCAAAATCACAAAATGCTTTAATCTCATCAGGCAGCCAAATATCAAAAAAGTCTTTCGCGGTCTCTTTTCCACTTAAAAACTACTTGAATACGGCATCGTGGAGCGTTGCGGTGAATTTTTAGTAATCTGATATCTTCAATGATTGTTAGCGTCAGATCATGGCTGTTAACTTCTTTCTACAACGAGAGAAAATTCTAAGTAAAAGTTCAGTACACGATGATAGCGTTTTCAAAAAATCTTTGAACAAAATATATTAAATATCATTAATTTCTCATTATATCAGCGCTAATAGT
>JBDPYZ010000041.1:0-12077 GCA_047291315.1 Candidatus Phloeobacter fragariae
GATTGTTTGACTGGATTTAACGCAGCTTTCAATGCTAGATTGAGTGCTTTATTTCTATCGTATGCTTCTTGCTTGGGTCTTCTATGCTCATTTCTGCGACTACGAGCATTATTATAACCGTGAAAGTTACACATATTTACCTCCTTATAATGGGTTTTGGTGGTGTGTGCCGGAGTTTCCGAATAGGTATCAAAGTTGTTATTTCCCTGGCATAAAAACGAGATTCAACTATGATTTGTGTTTTTCACACACCCCAAAACCTACTGTTGTAGGTTGTTCACTTTTTCAGCGAGATGGTCTTAAAAAGCGGTACTGCTTAACTGCATTTAAATTTATTGAGTCTGTCTTTTCACCACATCAGGCTCGGTGGTATCCGTTGTTAGCGGATGACTATGTGGTATGATTAGCGTTCTAACAACCAACAACTACATAGAGGTAAAAGATGAAAACTGCTTTTCTGAAAGAGAGAATTTGCATTCTTGAAAATAAAGCAAAAAACTTCACATTCGTTCAAAAATCACTCTCGGTATTATTTCGTCCATGATTGGTAAAGGCCTTGTTAATAGAGAAGGTATTGAAAATTTTGTTAAAGATCTGACTTTCAGTGATGATCCAAACATTACTTTTCTTGTTGATGCTGAGAAAAGCTTTGTATTGCATGTATTTAGCCTAATAAATATTGTTGACGAAAATAATAAGGCCTAAGAAACGGAGCCTTAGATTCAATTACAAAATTGTCTGGGGATATTTTCGTTTTTTACTGCAATTTTTTTGTATTGTTATTTTTCATCTTGTCTATCCACATTCACATATCCTGAAATTGATTTGTCTATCATCTCAATCTACTACTGCCTTCATGTTCATACGCCTCAGGCTGGATACTTAGCAACGTTTGGCAAAGTTTCAGATAACTCGTGGTATTGTCTGGTTTTGCCGGTTGCAGTGAGTTGATGGACATAATAATATTTTAAGTATTAATTTTTTTTCGCTATATGGTGATAAAAGATATTTTTTGTCAGAGGTACAAAAGGGATTGTTAAAATAAAGAGGAAGGATAAACCTACGGAGATTCGTAGGTCATGGAATGGAAATGTTGTGGGGGTATGGTTAAAAGGGAGAGATAGAAGAAGAGATGTTCATTGGAAGGGTGGGAGGATTGGATCTTAAATAAGAGATACGCCTTTTTTTACTAAAAGGATTATTTTTTCGGAATCTCTTTTATTTATATTGAACTCAAGGTCATAATCGGCAATTTGTTTTGCTTTTTAGTTTGCTCTAGTATTGCCGCTAACTGCTTCATTGTATTATTTTCGTGTTTTTATTTTTTATTATTAAAAGCTCTTCAAAAATTGCATCATAATGCGTTTTTTTAGCTCTGAGTTTTAATAATATTCTATCTACTTAATTTTTCGGAAGATTTTTAATTAATTCCAAAATTTCTTTTTGAATTGGATCAAGTTGATAAAATTTATTATTTTTTTCATCACAACCCTGATCTTTTATTAATTCTGATATTTTTTTAATTTCTTCTGCTATTGATGGGCTAATGTCCTTACGGCCAACTCTTAAAAGTTTAGAAAACACACACACAATCTTAACATTTAGAGAATTTCTTCCATTCAAGTAATGCCCAACCGCACTTTGACTAATATCAAGTTCCTTAGCTAAGAATTGTTGAGTTAACTTCAATTCTTTCTTCTTTGAATCATACAAAGCCTTTAGTCGTTTGCAATCTTCAAGTTGTTCAGGCGTTAATTTTTTTCATATTTCATATTTTAATGACGTTAGTATTAAAAATGCGAGTATTTAAGGTATTGATGTTTTTTAGTATCTAAAGTATTGCTCAGAGGTTATGCAGGAAACTTATGTTAAAAATACCTTTATCAGACTATCTAAAAGAAAACAGCCAGGAAAAAGACGCAAATGCGGTTGTAAATTCGTTTACTACCATTTTGACCGCTTAATGGATATTGGCAGGGAAGACACGCTCGAAGGATCCTTACAAAAGGCGCAGAAAGTTAAAGAGATATTGGCGAATGACAATACTCCATGGGCCGGCTGGTCTAAGAAGAGAGCAGACGATGAAATAGCTGGATAACCTGCTCAACGGTATATATAGGATGGATCGGGAGACGCGATATTCAACTCATGACGCGACTGAGAAATAAATGTGCCAAATCAGTGATTAAACATTTGTGGTTGAGCTAGAAATTGTTGCATTATATGTTGTGTTTGAGTTAATTTAGTCGGCAAGATCATAGTAGGATTGTCGTGTTTTGCTATATCTGGATCACTGTAATGATAATTACCTAAGTTATTAGGGATCAGATAATCGGCAAAACTATTAAATAGTTCACGGTTGCTAGGAGATTTAAAACCTACGGAGTAAATTGAGTGAGGTTTCAATGGAATAACCTTCGTGGAGAAAGCCTGGCGGGATATAATGGACATCATCTGGCTTAAGTTGTTCATCAATAATGGCAGCAAAAGGTTCAACTTGGAGTAGACCAGGATGTGGACAATGTTGTTTAAGCGTATTTTTTCACTTACTCGCCAATGACGGCGGCCAATTTCCTGAATAATAAAACATCATATTGATCAATATAGGGCCAATACGACCTGCTGGAACAGAATAAGAAACCATCAAATCATCAATTAACCAGTCAGATAAAACACGAAAGGGCGCTATTAAGACAGTCGAATAGATATAATTCCAATGGTTTACGGCTTGTACTAACAGTGACCATCCAGTCTTGGGCAATTGCTCATAGTTATTAAAAGGCCGTTGGTGACATTCCAACTTCCGTCTTGGTAGCTAACTAATCTGCTATTCACTTCATATTCCATTGCTAATTCCGCTAAATGATTAGCTGAAATAGGGTCAATAAAATTAGAAAATCCCCGTTTAATTAATAACTGCTGTTTTTGCCAATAATTTTTGATAAAATCTGGCCAATTTATATTAAGTTGAGAGTCAATCATTTTATTCTGCATATTTATTTAATTTGTTAGCTAAAAGATAAGAAAATGGCGTTGCTATTTAGTGATATTAGCTATCTGTCACAGGAGATTGTTGTCTAAAAGTTACAATCACTCGCGCTCCACCTAATGGACTATGAGCGATAGCAATATCTCCTTCATATTGTTCAATAATTTCAGCTGCAATAGAGAGTCCTAAACCTTGTCCAGGTCGTAGAGTATCAACTCGTTGACCCCGTAAAAAAATTAAATCATGTTTATCTTCAGCAACCCCAGGACCATCATCATTCACTATAATGGTTAACGAATTTTCAGTGCTATTAGCGCTAACTTCGACAAATTCAAGACAATATTTACAGGCATTTTCAATAATATTACCCATAATTTCCATAAAATCTATCGGTTGACCTACCCAAGTAATTTCAGGCGAGATATCGAGGGTCAAACTGACGCCTTTTTGTTGATAAACTTTTATTAAGGCATTGCACAGATTATCTAATAAGGCAGAGACAGAAGAAATTTCTTGGATCGCGAAACGATCTTCACTATGTATGCTCGCACGATGCAAATAATAGCCTATTTGTTGTGAAATTCGACCAATTTGTTCCAGCATGATTGGCTCTGCTTGTTCAATGGTCATTTGTTTGCTTGAGCGCAGAGAACGCAGGGTTGATTGTAATACAGCTAATGGGGTTTTTAGACTATGGGTTAAGTCAGCTAGTGTAGTACGATATTTGGTATAGCGTTTTTGTTCGTTTACTAGTAACTTATTCAAGTTACGCACTAATCCACTGAGCTCCAATGGCGGATTTTCATCAAGTGCTTCCCGCTCGCCTTTTTCGATGTCGCTTATTTGCGAACTTAATGATTTTATCGGGTATAAACTCCAGGAAGTCACTAACCAAAGCATCGGAATGACCAGAATAAAATTAGTCAGTATAACATAGCCAAACCATTCCCAAACTAATCCAGTTTTCTGTAAATCTAAAGGCAAGGTATTTATTACTACAATAGTAAGTTGCGGCAGATTTTTGGTTGCCTGGTAGTGATTGACAGAAACTGAGTGAGTTAAAGGCGAGTATCTATTCTCAATATCAGTGACTTTTTTAGCTGCTTTACTGCTGTTTGGTGAGACTTTAATTAATTCACCAGTGGTATTTAAATTGATATCTATCTCGTACAGCCCATCCTTTTTTAACCACTCTTTTTCAATAGCTTTTTCAATAGAGGGAATATGGTGCTGTCGCCACAGAATTTCACCCTGTTGATTATAAATTAAAATAAAGACTGGGGTATTTAAGGTAAAGTCAGTCGGAACATGAATATCTAACTTATTATTACGCCATTGAGCAAAGCTATAAAATAGATTACTTTTACTACGCAGTAAGGTATAGGTTGTTTTATCAAAACTAACTAAATAACCAACGATAGCAACAGCACCATATGAGAGTGTCAATGCTAATATTATCCCTGAAGTTGCGAGTAAAAAACGTGTTCGCAACGACAAGGGTTTTTTGCGTTTTAAAAAATTAAATAGCATTATCAGAATGTTCTGTGTCAAACCGATAGCCTTGGCCGCGAACGGTCACAATGACATCATTGGGCCACCCTTGCATAATTTTTTTTCGTAATCGTCCCATTAGGACATCAATAGTGTGACTTTCGCGTAATTCTGCATCTGGATAGAGCTGGTGCATCAGTGATTCTTTACTTACCACCTTACAGTTATTGCGCATTAAGGTTTCTAAAATCGTATACTCAAATGCGGTGAGTTTTATATTTTTATCCTTAATAGTGAATTCTTTACGCGACATATCAATAATAAAATCACCTATCTGAAGTATTTGTGAAGCAAGTCCACTGTTACGACGCATTAATGCTTGAATTCGCGCTAAGATCTCCTCCAGGTGAAAAGGTTTTGTTACATAATCATCGGCACCACTGTTTAAAGCAACCACTTTTTCTTGCCAGCGTTCACGAGCGGTTAATATTAGAATAGGCAATTTAATATTGTTTTGGCGCCAACGTTTGATCATACTTAATCCATCTTCACCCGGTAATCCTAAGTCAACAATTGCAATATCGGGATTACTCTCTTGTAAAAAATAATCAGCTTCTTTAGTATATGCTGCTGCATCTACTTGGTGACCTGTCTCTTTTAACTGCACAGTTAGATGGTGACGTAAAAGCGCATTATCTTCTACAATTAATATCCGCATAACAACCTCAATTTCCCAATAAATCTACTGAAAAAAATAGTAACGAATCCTATGTTAGAAGGATAGCTGGATGACGGCAAGATATTACTGAATGAAAAGAAAATAATTGTATGCTTTATTGGCTAATTAAATGAAAAAGTAGGGTGAGCAATGAATATTGCTCACCTATTAAGGTTATTTTAAATGGTTAACCAGATTGACTGAGTAACCAACATAGTTGGCTGGAGTCATTGTTTTTAAACGATTTTTTTCTTTTTTTGGTAATTCTAAGTTATCAATAAAAGTTTTGATGTCGTCTGCTGTGGCACGTTTTCCTCGGGTTAAAGCTTTTAGTTTTTCATAAGGTTTTTCAATTCCATAACGGCGCATAACAGTTTGAATCGCTTCAGCCAGCACTTCCCAATTTGCATCTAATTCAGTTTGTAAATTTTGCTCATTAATTTCTAGTTTGCTTAGGCCTTTCAGTGTCGCTTGATAAGCGATCAAAGCATAACCAATCCCGACCCCTAAATTACGTAATACCGTTGAATCAGTTAGATCACGTTGCCAACGTGAAATCGGTAATTTATTTGCCAGATGATTTAATAAGGCATTTGCTAGTCCGAGATTACCTTCGGAATTTTCAAAATCAATCGGGTTAACTTTATGTGGCATGGTTGATGAGCCAATTTCCCCAGCGACGGTTTTTTGTCTGTAATGATTAAGGGCAATATAACCCCAGATATCCCGATCAAAATCGATCAGAATGGTATTAAAACGAGCAATACAACTAAATAATTCAGCAATATAGTCGTGGGGTTCAATTTGGGTTGTAAACGGATTCCATTTGATACCTAACGAAGTGACAAACTCTTCACTAAACAGATGCCAGTTTATATTAGGGTAAGCTGATAAATGGGCATTATAATTACCCACCGCGCCATTAATTTTTCCTAAAATTTCGATTTGCTCGAGTTGCTGATATTGCCGATCCATACGATAAGCAACATTAGCAAACTCTTTACCTATAGTAGTCGGCGTCGCTGGTTGACCATGGGTTCTTGATATTAGCGGTAAAGAGCTATAAAGATGCGCCATTTCTTTTAGGTTGTTAATGATTTTTCGCCATTGAGGAAGAATCACTTGGTCACGGGCGGTTTTTAGCATTAAGGCATGAGAAAGATTATTAATATCTTCAGAAGTGCAGGCAAAATGAATAAATTCTGCCACTTTTTCAAGTTCAGGCATGGCTGCCATTTTTTCTTTTAGAAAATATTCAACCGCTTTTACATCATGATTCGTTGTTTGTTCAATTTGTTTGATCTGAATTGCATCATTTTCA
Source organism: Candidatus Phloeobacter fragariae (assembly GCA_047291315.1). Taxonomy (GTDB): domain Bacteria; phylum Pseudomonadota; class Gammaproteobacteria; order Enterobacterales; family Enterobacteriaceae; genus Arsenophonus; species Arsenophonus fragariae. Next base: position 6,520 of record JBDPYZ010000041.1, read on the forward strand.
TTGAAGTTAGCTATAATTTGCTCAAGATAAGTCTTTGCTTCGGAACTAAATGCTGGGACTTCTTTAATGTCAGTATATGCTGCAAATTTTTGTAGCCAGCGTACCTCTACTTGTATCCGATATTTCAGTAAACCAAATTCACTGAAAATTGGGCGTAATATACTGACTTTATCAATGTAGCGGCCATCAATTGGCGATACAGCAGTCAGTGAAGATAATTCCATTGGTAGTGACTCCCAAATTTATTAACAATGAGCAAGAATTTTTTTTGCTTGAGTTATCAAACGTTGTCGCGAAAATATTAATTGTAGGCGGCTTCCACCGATTTGTTGCCAGAGGACAGCACTACGGATACCCGTAAAAAGTAATGCGCGCACTTTAGCTTGTATCGATCCATTTTGTAGAATATCAGAAGAACCAGTTACCTGAATACGTGGGCCAATAGGACTAATAACATCCACATAAATACCCGCCAGCGCATTGAAAATATCACTGGACATTGGTTCACAATAAGTTTTTTTGGGTTGAAGTAGTTCAATACGTCGTTTAAGTTCATTACTTGCCGATGGATTTTTTCTTAGTTGGCGTTCTAATCCGATGAGACTTAATAAGTAGCGTGTTAAATCCGAGTAAAGCGTATTATTTGAGGCTGTAAGTATAGCAAATAAAGTATTTAAACCAACGCGAAGGTTTGCCTCGCTATTTCCATAAACATCTAATGTAGAAGTTGGATTAATATTTAGCGTGCTATTAATCATCACTTCTGTCGCATTATCGTCAATTTTTCCTTCATGAGTTATTTGCTGAACTAAATGACACGCTTGGCAGATACCGGCAAAAGAAAGTGTAATATCATAAAAATTTTTGATCACATTGACTCCTGAATACGTGTTTCAATAACGCCACCGCCTAAACAAATTTCACCTTGATAAAAGACTGCCGATTGACCAGGTGTGACGGCTGCAATAGGGTAGTAAAACTGCACGGCGATTTTATTGTCGCTAAGTTGCTTAATTGTGCAGGGGATATCTGGCTGCCGATAACGAGTTTTAACTGTGCATTGATTGGTTTCGTTTAATCCTGGTGGATTAATCAAATGGATTTTTTGGATGATAAGTCCTGTAGACATCAAACATGGATGGTCATGGCCTTGTGCAACAATTAGGCGATTATTTTTAATATCTTTATCGACCACATACCAAGGATCATCGTTAGCTTCTTTTACACCACCGATACCTAATCCCTTACGTTGACCTAGCGTATGATATATTAAACCTGTATGTTCACCTAGGATTTTGCCGTCAACCGTAATAATTGCACCTGGTTTAGCTGGAAGATAGCGGGCGAGGAAGTCTCGAAATTTACGTTCACCAATAAAACAAATCCCTGTTGAGTCTTTCTTTTTGGCAGTAATTAAACCAATTTCTTCAGCGATACGGCGAACGGCTGATTTTTCCAGTGGACCGATTGGGAAAAGACTTTTTGCCAGTTGAGCTTGATCCAAAGCATAAAGAAAATAGCTCTGATCTTTATTATTATCCAGGCCTCGCAATAATTGATGGCGACCATCAACAGTTTTGCGTCGAGCATAGTGGCCGGTGGCAATATAGTCTGCGGCCAGATCTTCAGTCGCAAATTCTAGAAAGGCTTTAAATTTAATTTTTTTATTACACAGAATATCGGGATTAGGTGTGCGACCAGCTTTATATTCAGCCAGAAAATGGGCAAAAACATTGTCCCAGTATTCGGCGGCAAAATTAACGGTATGAAGCTCTATATCGAGCTTATCGCATACTGATTGTGCATCTGCAAGATCGGTAGCTGCTGAGCAATACTCTTCATTATCGTCTTCTTCCCAGTTTTTCATGAATAGACCGGCAACCTGATAACCTTGTTGTTTTAAGAGGTAAGCGGATACGGATGAGTCAACGCCACCGGACATACCAACGATGACTTTTCTCAACTGATTATCTGACATGAATAAATCTCACTGGTAAATATAAAACAAATATTTTAACATGTTGTGGCAAGCTGCACCATAGCACCATAGCACCATAGGATTAATCTCTATTAACCAGGATGAAATCGATAAGCGTCGATTAACGTTAGCGGGAAAAATTTTCGGGGCATAAAACAGCGTATACTTTCTGCTACTAAAGGCGAACGAAGGCACGGACTGGATAATATTTCATTCGCAGTAAGCCATAGACATTGGTGGATATCATTATCTTGTGGAGCGGTTTCAGGTATTTCATCGAGTTCAATCAAAAAAAGAAACCGCAGGAAAGCACCGCCATCAAGAGCTATCCATTGATGGATCTTGATTAATTGCTGGGGAAGCGCATTAATACCGGTTTCTTCATACAGCTTACGGCTAGCGGCAGCAAAAATAGTTTCGTTGGCTTCTAAATGTCCAACAGGTTGATTCCAGACTGATTTATTATTAATAATTTCTTTTACAATTAAAAGCTTACCTTTAATGTGAACTACATTAGCAACTGTAACGTGCTGTTTAAACAAGCTCAATCTCCTTCCATTCACCAGGCTGTAAGCTATCTAATTGAAAATTAGCAATACTATAGCGAATCAATCTTAAGGTTGGAAATCCTATGTTGGCTGTCATACGACGTATTTGTCGATTGCGGTCTTCTGATAAGGTGATCTTTAGCCAATAAGTTGGAATATTTTTTCTTATGCGTATAGCAGGGTATTGTGGCCAAAGCCAGTCGGATTCAGTAACAAGTTCAGCTTTTTCTGGCTTGGTCATACCATTTTTTAATAGCAAGCCACGACAAAATTTTTGTAATGCTATTTGTTCCGGTATACCTTCAACTTGCACATAGTAAATTTTTTTTGTTTTATTGTTCGGCGGGGTCAATTTCGCTTGTAATTTGCCATCATTAGCGAGTATTAACAGGCCGTCGCTATCACGAGCTAACCGTCCTGCAATATAGGCATTTGTGATAGGAATGTAATTTTTTAATGTCTGTCGACCAATTTGGTTAGTAAATTTGTGACAATACATCAAAAGCTTTATTAAAGAGTAATATTCTGCGTGAATTAATCGTATGTTTGACAAAATTTGCGCTATTTTTGTTATGGTATTGTTTCGATTTAGTCTTTTTATGGTGCAAATTTGTCATAGCAATGAATAATAAAAAATGAGATCCCCATTATACCTTAAATTAGCAGGCATTGGCGTAAGGAAATTATTCAAGTACCAAGCAATATTCTTACCATAAGTTAACAGATATTGCGCTAAGATAATAAAAGGAGAGATTGATGGAAAGCAAAGTAGTTGTTCCTCAACAAGGTGAAAAAATTACACTAGCAGCAGGTAAGCTTAATGTGCCTAATAATTCAATAATTCCTTATATTGAAGGGGATGGTATTGGTGCTGATATTACCCCCCGTGATGTTGAAAGTGGTTGATGCAGCAGTAAAAAAGCTTATCGTAGCAACAAAAATATTTTTTGGATGAAGATTTATACCGGTGAAAAATCAACTCAAATTTATGGTAAGGATGTATGGTTACCAGCTGAAACCCTCGATTTGATCGAACAATATAGTATATCTATTAAAGGACCATTAACTACCTCAGTCGGCGGCGGTATCCGTTCTTTAAATGTTGCTTTACGTCAACTACTCGATCTCTATGTTTATTTACGGCCTGTGCGCTATTATCAAGGTACTCCTAGCCCAGTAAAACAGCCAGAATTGACTGATATGGTGATTTTTCGCGAAAATTCTGAAGATATATATGCAGGTATTGAATGGAAAGCGGGCAGCTCTGAGGCAGATAAGGTGATTAAATTTCTGCAAGATGAGATGGAGGTAAATAAAATTCGTTTCCCAACTAACTGTGGTATCGGTATAAAGCCCTGCTCAGAAGAAGGAACTAAGCGGTTAGTGCGAGCAGCAATTGAGTATGCTATCCAAAATAATCGTAAATCGGTCACTTTAGTGCATAAAGGCAATATAATGAAATTCACTGAAGGTGCTTTTAAAGATTGGGGATACCAGTTAGCACAACAAGAATTCGGTGGTGAATTACTTGATGGTGGCCCATGGATGAAAATTAAGCATCCAGAAACAGATAGAAATATTATTATCAAGGATGTGATTGCTGATGTGTTTTTACAGCAAATTTTGTGGCGCACAGCCGAATATGACGTCATTGCTTGTATGAACCTTAATGGCGATTATATTTCTGATGCATTAGCGGCACAAGTTGGTGGTATTGGCATCGCTTCTGGCGCGAATATAGGTGATAGTTGTGCACTATTTGAAGCAACCCATGGAACAGCACCGAAATACGCAGGTCAAAACAAAGTGAATCCAGGCTCTATTATTTTCTCCGCTGAGATGATGTTACGGCACATGGGTTGGAAAGAGGCTGCCGATTTAATCATTAAAGGTATGCAAGGGGGCGATCGCCGCCAAAATCGTTACTTATGATTTTGAGCGATTAATGCCAGGCACTAAGCTATTGAAATGTAGTGAATTTGGCGATGCGGTGATCAGCCATATGTAATTTATGTTTTACTTAATTGATAACGGGTTTCCGTTTTTTATTATTCACTTTGTAATGGTTATCAAACTAATTTATCAAAATTAGCTAAAAATGTTCAATTAAATAATAACTTTTATCCATTCTTTACCTCGACCATCATGATATTTATCAGTTTGTAATTGACTTTTGTGGCCTAGTAAATCCTTGGTGTTGATTCCTTGTTCTTTGTAAAGGCGCTCTAATAATGAACGTTGCTCATGAAATGTTGCGGGTGTTCCTTCTCCTCAATCAATATCAGTTTTATTTCTTGCTTTTTTGAGATTAGTGGTTAAGGTATTCGGTTTTACTTTTTCATCGCGTTTCGCTTGTGACATTGTGTAAAAATAATGAATTAGGTATGGGCTAACAACATTATCACGGCAACGCTATATTACTTCTCTTAAGGATATATTTATTGCTTCACATCGTAGAAAAAGTGGTATTGCCAATTTTGCGTACGGTTATCCCTCAAAGTTAATTGATGAATGAGTATTGATGTTGATTAAGTGGAATAGGTAAGTTGGAATAATGACGATCCGGTGTTAATCACTTTATTAGCGTATGGCTAAATATTTCTATATAAATCAATGCTATATTAGCTATCACTACGCCTAGGTCAACAATTTCTTGACCGCCTAAATGTAATTCCCTGAATCCCTCATTACCCCATTTTATCTGCGAGAATATTGCGTGTGGAGTTGTATCGGTATGGGCAATATGGTCGGTTATCAACTCAAAGGCAAATTACACTGATAACTAATAATGTCGTGATTAATAATTTAATGATGTTAAGTTTCATGGCCGAACCTCGATATAAGCCCTTATAAATTCTCCCGCGGCCGGCGCGCAGTCGTCCCACTCTGGCGGTAATCCCATCAGCCAGCAGGCGTGTGCCGGGTTCAACTGACCGCCACTTGCTATCCCGGCACAGGAGCCAGTCAGCCTCTTGCCAGAAGACGTTAATTGTATCGGCATTGACAGCATCGCAAATTCGTTCAGATTCGAG
>JBDPYZ010000042.1:0-9357 GCA_047291315.1 Candidatus Phloeobacter fragariae
GTATTGGTAATGAGATCATGGTTAGTCATTTAGTCGGCGCCAAGCGCTTTGAAGATGCCTACCAGAGAGGATTAAAGAGCTTGAAATGGGGATTTTTTATTACCATTGGTATTGTATTTTGTTTCTGGTTATTTCATACACCTCTATTGGATGCAATTACTGAAGATCACAACATTGTAAAATTATTACTTCCACTTTTCTTACTCTCTGTTTTTTTAGAGCCTGGCAGAACGCTGAATATTGTCATGGTGAATGCCTTACGTGCTGCTGGCGATGCCCGCTTTCCTTTCTATACCGCGCTTATTTCTATGTGTGGTATTGCGATCCCAATTAGCTATTTTTTAGGTTTAAATATGGAAATGGGATTATTGGGGATCTGGCTTGGATTTCTATGTGATGAATGGCTACGAGGTTTAACCAATGCCTGGCGTTGGCGTTCTAAGCGTTGGCAAACCAAGAGGCTCGATATCTAATACCATTGCTACCTTTGTTGTCTTTAAGTAACAAAGGTAGCCAGAAATAACCCATCAACTAATGCTTTTGCTTTCGGCTAATAATGCAAATTGTTGCCGAATTTCCTCTTCAGGTAAATGTAAACCAATAAAAACCATTAGACCTTGACATACCTCACCATTTTGCCATTCACGATCCCAATCTGAACTTGAGCAATAATGAATTGATTAAGCTGTCTCAGCATGTACCCCATCCACAACTGCAATAATTCCATCTAACAAGAAACGTTAATAAGAAATTCCATGTGAAAAGAGAGTTTGCGTAATAGTGCTAGGATCAACCATTCGAGTAAACTCAATAATCAAGCGATTAGAACAAATGCAACCATTACTTAACCTTGTTATCTGAGTGGTATTATCACCGATGAGTTCACTATCAATCGACTCTGCATCAAATTCATATTCAATAACTGCAATTTTATAGCCATGCTCTATCTACATTGAGAATATGACGAAACAATGTCATTTTGCCAGCTCTTAGAAAGCCTGTCAATATTGTTACTGATATTGGTGTCATACTGCTAAGCCTCAGTTATCACATCCATTGAATTATCGCTAGCAACAGCGAAAGCCACCTTTATCACTACTAGCATAGAGCGCTGCCTGACGTTGCAGAAACAATTATTCTTCATACTCATGATAGGTTGTTCAGAATGATTATTATGCATATCAGACAGTTTCTGAGCCGTTGCTACAGTGGTTGCTGTTGCTATTTTTGCTTGATATGAATGAGCCAAATAGATAAACCCTTCCAGATGAGGATCAGAGCTAAACAACTTCAAACCTAAGGTCCATTTAGTACATATTAATAATCATACTGCTGGAGCTAGCGTTACACAAATATACTTATAATACACTTCATTCTAATCAAAATAATACTCCTTAATACTAACGCAACGGCGGCCAACATCTGATTGGATATACCAAATAATGGCCATAAACTTTTAACACCACTTAATGGATCAACAACCCCTTGATAAAAAGCAGGTGACCCCATAGACGCACACAACCAACAGTACCTAATAACACCAAAAACTAAAGAATCTGTTTTTTTCAGCGCATTCAGCACAGGGATAAAATTGGCCAAAAGATCTTGTAACATAAATCAACCGGAACGTGTGCCCGCATTCAAAGCGGTCAAAATAAATAAAGCTTCAAAAAGAATACCAAAGTGATACCAAAATCCGATATCTGCGACAGGCATAATTTGATGGAATACATAAGCAATGCCTACATAAAAGGGTAAGCGTGCCACCGGCATGATTCAAAACCGAAGATTAACCAATATCTTTAGCCGTTTGTAAGATTTCCTCTGGCAAAATAATAACCCCCCAAGAACTAACTGTTGCCGCAGCATGTACTGTCACTGCTTTCAATTGCTCGATAATCATAGGTGCATCAGAGCCGCCTAATTCATCCAAACTAGTAGGTATGGTAAAACCTAATACAGCCAAAAAGCGTATTCATTGCAAAATAGATACCATGTTCAATGATAGAAGCAGCGACTAGCACCATAACCGATGTGGCGCCCATCGGTCTCATTTGCCAACAATTTAAGTGTTGTTCCCGACGCAATTAAAGCATGAAAACCAGACAGGGCAACACAAGCAATAATAATAAACAGAAAAGTAAATAATATACCTTTCCAAACCGGCCCGATTCCATCAATAAATTGGGTTACAGCTGGCATTTTTAAATCTGGATTAAGAATGATAATACCGATTGCTAAACCAACAATGACACCTATTTTCAAAAGGTCGCCAAATAATCTCGGGACGCTAAAATCAATCACACTGGCAATAGTGCTGACACAAAAGCATAGCCAATTAAGACATAAGCAATGACCGTATCTTTAAAGGTTAACGTTGGACCCCAATAAGGATCATGAGCAATAAGTGGAGACCTACGCGACACAACTTGGCCGAATATAGCGCATATAAATGCCCATAAAAATCGCGCTCGGGACGGTTGAGAAAACGGTAAAGACACCCCAATGACTTTCGGTCAATACTTTTACTACAATTAACGCCAATACTGCTAATATGATAATCAAAAAGCAGCCGAATAACGCAATTGAACCTTGCACCACTCCCATCTCTTTTTTTACGATTTCCTCTAAAGAAATAGCATTGCGGCGGGATGAAATAAACAACACCATAAAATCATGCACCACGTCATGATCGGGTTGCCATCATGATGAAAACGGCAAGCACTACACCCCGAAGCGTACATGGAAATAAATTTTATTTACTGTTTTTAGCATTTATTTTGAATTCATGGCAGTTTAAAAATATCCTTTGCCATAATGAATATAATAAATCGGAAGAGGTAGCGGTTGATTTTTTCTAAGTAAACGGTTAAATAAATCCAATAAGTGGTTAAAAATAAAAAAGAAATATTTTTGTAACAATGCTAACAACAAAATTATTAACTATTAATATATTATGGGTTTCTAATAGGTTAAAGATATTGTTATTGTAAAATTATAAACATTATTAATGTTAGTAAAATTAAATATTACTGTTTAATAAAATTAAAGTAAAGTTAGCATTCAAGCTAATTGAATAAACAAATATAGAAAGCGCTAACAAATTAAATAATCATCATGTCTTATCGATATATTAATATCCTTAATAAAAAATTATTTTATTTATAATCAATAGTAAATGTTGCTGTCGCATTAACCGTTCCGACAGAAACGTTATTACCAGTTTGATAAAATTTTTCGTTGTTAGTTAATTGATTTAAAAAATCTATGCTTAATTTTTTATTAAAGACTACAGCTGTATTTTTAGCCAAAATCCGAATCCCAACCCCGGTTGCTGACGAATTTTTATCAGCGTATATAACATCATTTGAATCTTCTCCTTGCCAGGTAATATAGGCTTGATTAACACCTCTGCATTTTACATCAATGTTAAAAGTACGCTCTCCAGTAGAAGTTACCTTGCCTTTAAAATTTTTTTATATACGGCTTCCCATTTGAACATTTAATTTTGGGATTTCTACTATACAAGAATCCTCCTTAACTTTAATGTTAGAGATATTAATATTATATCTGGCAGATAATGATTGAGTAGTGCCTTTTTTAGATGCTAATTCTGATAATAAGCAGAAAAATAAAAACTACCAAAGTATTCTATATTTTGATTAAACGTAAACTGAAATTGGCTAAGTTTATTTTGTCCGTTTTCAAAATCCTGATTTCTTAAATGTCTATTTACTTCTGGAAAAGAATAATATTCAGCGCTAGTATAAAAATTTCCGGCAAAATTAAAGGATGTCCCTATTTCACCAATACTTTTTTCATATTGAATTTTATAAAGCTGCCCTTTTTTATGTCTATTATTGGGCCGCTTAGCATCAGCAAATACTGCATTAAAAAAATAGCACCCAAAATTATCTAAACCTAACCCCAGACAAAAAGAAAGAAAAAGAGAAAGAGATAAATAATTTTCCGCAGCTTGGATACCAGATAATAAACTTGATTGATTAGAAACCCAATATATTGATGCTAATTAACTAAAATAGCGTCTATAAAAAATTGTTTTGGAATTAGCATAACATCCCAGATTAAACTGATACTTTGATTTTCCTTCTCATTACATTATAGATACTGATGAAAATGGCTGGATAAATTTTGTTTGTTTGCCATTATCTTCAGTGATTGTAACATGCAAATTACCAGAACCGTGTATCGCATAAAGATAGGATATCTCAAAAGGACCTAACCGAACATAATTTTCATAAATGATATAATTATTTTTTCGAATCGTAACCCACACGTTTGTTTGCGCTATTCTTCGAATAACTGGCGTAAAATCACGTTGGCTACTTGGTAACATTAAATCATCAAAGATAATTGATGCACCAATGAATTGAATACTGTTAAAAACATCATTATTGATAAACGTTTCACCTAAAACTATTTGGCTTTTTAATTTATGAATATCGCATTGAATATAACTATTAACAGATGATAAATTATTCTTATCTCTTTGCGAATCATAGTTATAAACTAATTGATTTCGCAAGCGCCAAGCGCCGATATTAATTCCATTGTGTAAATTTAAATAATAATTTTGACTGGTTGAGCTGCGATTATGATGATGAGAACCACTAAAATCATAACTCATTAAAAAAGCAGACTCCCCTTACTTGCCATGAATTGGTTGGAACAGTATCTCTGGCCAGATTATCCATAACTGCTTACGGAGTATTAACTTCAAGACGTTGTTGATAAAAATCGAATGATATTGTGGAGTAAGGAATATAATCCTCAATATTATAAAAAATATGTTTGGCAGGAAGTATCATCAATTCAGGAAAAGCAGTGGTTTTAACACCTAATCGCCTTAGATCGTCGACAGTTAACGCAGCAAATAATTGTCCATTCTTCTAAACAAAGTTAATATCTTTGTTCTCTTTTTCTATCCCATGAAGAAGAACAGTAACTCTGTAGGTTCCTGGCAACTGCCCACCAGGTGAAGAAAATGAACTCAAATCAATAAACATAAAATCACTAGAAAAAATACAAATGAGCATAGCTGTTTTTTTCTAGTTTTTTATTAAAAATTACATTAAAGACCTTTCATTTCATCTAAGGTAGATTTTTTTTCATCTCTGTACTAATACCACCATAACTATTTATGCTATTCCAACTAATTAAATTAGATGAGTCAGCAGATATATTAAAATAAGCTATTCCTTGTGGAGCAATCATATCTGCACCATTTAAATTAACTATTTGATCACCAATTTTAATTTGATTAAAAGTTACATAATAATTACTTGGATTTTTAATTTCTAACTGTTTACTAAGAAGGTCAAATGTTAATAACTTATAACTCTCGTCCTCATCACCTTGAATTTCTTTTGGGCGATAAAATAATTTTATTCGGGTTTTTACCGTAATAAATAAAAACATTCTGCATATTATCCTGAGCTGAAGGGATCGCTTTTTACATTGAGATAAAAAAAGATTCTCTATCCAAAGGCAAGTCACCACCCGGGCGCATAATTCGCAAAATATTTTCTCTGCCTGCGTCTAAACGAAACAATGGTGGGATAACAATAAATGGTGGTTTTTTCATCGGCATCAATACTAATAAAAGATTGAATTAAATAAAGCTATTCTCATCATGATTAGTTACCAGAATTGAAACTTCCCTTTTATTTTCCTCATAAATAACGCGTGTTCCACTAATTGTTACATTTACATAAACTTTAAATATAAAAAATAATAGTATATAAAGTGTGAAAAACTTTATAATTCTATTTTTCATTATTATTACTCAAATATTAGTCATAAATATAAAGAATCCTTTCTATGACTAGAAAAAAATATTTAAAAATTCAATTATCAATTTTTATTTATAATCAATCTCAAAACTCATCTAAGTATTTGTCTTACGGACTTTGATTGGCTACCGATTAGCAACATAAGCTGCCTCCAATTTGATAATAAATGAATTTTTATTATCAAAAGCGGTATTAGGCTCATATTGTTTTTTAATATCTAATAAATTACCAGGTGGATCATAAAGACCAATAACTACCCCTTCTGTCCCTAGTTCATCTAACTTTATTAAGTTTGTCATGATGAGTATCATTATTTGCCCTAATTTTTACTTTAGGATAAACCGAATAACCATTACCATTATGGCATCTGTCTAGATTAATTTATATCCGCGTGTCACTTCCGGTAATTTTTCTACCACGAGCGTTAAGTACTTTATTTTTCATATAATCATCCATCTGTATAGTTAAAGGAGTTCCAGAAGATTAGGAGAAAGAAAGCATGCACGAGCTCTCTAAAATTTCCCCCTCAAAATTGATAGTCCCGCCGGTTGCCAGGACAGTAATATTGGGAAGTGCATACGCCGTACAAGAGAAGGAAACACAGAATGCCAGCGTGAAAAAGCCCATTTTTAGTTTCATTTTCATTTTATGTATTCCTTAAAAAGGATATCGCAGGTGCATCACACAAGGGTACAAGCACAAAGAATGCCTTTTGTGATCAAAAAAAGAAGAGAAAAGCTGAAAAATACCGGGTAACAGGTGCTGTCTTTGAGTAGCGGCATAGACAGAGAGTTGTACTTAGTTAGATATTTTTCGTATTTGACGGATCTTATAATGCTCGTGGGGTGTTTCCTTACAGCATTTCAACTGGGAGCATATAACAAGTCAGTTAATAATTCAGCTTATTCTAAATTAAAAATTTTGGTTTGTTAGAAACTGTAGATTGTGCAAAAAATGCACTGGATAAATGTGCAAGTGGCACCGTCAATGGCAAATTTCATGTAACCTACTCCATCAATGTGGGTGACACTGAATCAAGTCCTATTCAATAGTCACGGCAATATGGTGTTCTACGCTAATAACGTCAAAATGGGTGTATGGTATCACCATCTTATCAGCAGTTGCTCAGGCGGAACGTCAACGTATTTTAGAACGAACAAACGAAGACCGACTAGAAGTGAAATTAAGGGACCTTCATTTTGGGTGTAAACGTAGTGTTGATCGAGAGAAAATTAGGCAACTGCGTTCTCAGAGAATGGGAGCAACAGCGATTGCCCGTCAATTAAAGATCGTACGTTCAATAGTTTATAAAGTGTTTGATGATGAAGATTTACTTTTAAAGCGATAAAAATGTTTATAAATTCAGCAAGCACCCTCTGTCGTAATAGTAAAACCGTGAAACTGTAATTTGATAAAGATCTCCTCCTTTTGTCAATTTATGGAAATTGATTTTATCTATGGCTAGGTTTCCTGTTCTTTTATTTCGAGGATCAATCGAATTGCATCAATAATGGCCTTTTAACTACATATTTTCACTTATAGGATTAAAATTGGCGGGACGACATGGTATTTAATCTCTATTGGTGCATCAATAGCCGTCCAGAAAAATTGATGGCTTTTCGGTTATTAAGAGCCACAGAAACTAAAAAGAATCTAACCCCGATTTAATCTGACATACACTTAATTAACGTAGGTGACTGTCCGAGCCGATTTGAATTACTCAATAATTATTTTTCTTCTATATTTATATTCTATTTTTATGGAGTTCATTACGTTTTTCCAATAAGTAATTCATCAACGGTTTCTCCCGCTGCTTTTTCCAACGAAAATGATCTGCCAAAATACGTTGTTACAGCGATTAAGATCATCTTCTGCTCATACTTCAGGGAGAAACTCGTTTGCTTCCCAATGGGTTAACAACTCGCGATAATTTCCCGTTGCTATTTCAGATTTTCCTCGATCCCGTAAATGAACAACCAGAAATAAATGGTTTTCTGCCATCACATGACTTTGATTCCTTATAACCTATGATTGGGGATAAAAGGCAAACAACAATCCTTCCAGGAAATTATGATGAATAGTGCAATTTGTATCCCACAATAAAGCATATGCGATTTTTGCTATTGCCGTATTTGGATTACCGGCAGTTTCATTGAAACAGAATTTTTGAAGATCCTGAAACTAGCACGATAGCGTTACTATTTTCTATAACAGGAAGTTTAGAAAGAACAATAAGCTTTGATGAAACTCATATTTTAGGCCCTGTAAATCCATAACGTGTGATTTTATTGCATGCACCCTATAGTATCTTAATACACTACAAACAGATGTAGTAGAAACTCTTTCACGGACTTATGAGCAAGTAGTTAATCAATATATGAATTCCTATGACAACAATACTTTTGATATCTGGTTCAACATCTATCCTCAATATGAAGCTTTATCTTCTTGTTTTATTAGGAAATGAACTTACATAACATCAGATGAATGATGGTAACTTAGCAATGGACGTAGAGTACGATAATATCCCTCATAATTTACTCACTGAAAGTACTAATGTAGCTCAAAAAAGATTAAGTTAGTACCCCCTGAGATGTTAACAGAGATTATGTTATTAGGCGCAAAAGAGATTGCAAATGCCAGTGGGACTGAATGGGATCAGTGAAAAATATAACGTGAATTTGAGTTCGTTAAATAGTTACCTCCATACAAATGGTACTCTCACGGTTAAGGAGAAAAGTTTTTTAGGTGTTGAACCCAATAATAAATTAACCCTCAAAATATTAAAAGAGATAATGTCATTAGGTGCAGTAGGGATAGCAAATGCCGGTGGACTGAAACGGATCAGTGAAAAATATAACGTGCATTTAAGTACGTTAAATAATTACCTTGATAAAAATGACACGCTCACGGTTAGCGGGAAAATCTTTTTAGATGTTGAACCCAATAAAGTAACCCCTAAGATATTAAAAGAGATAATGTCATTAGGTACAGCAGGGATCGCAAATACCAATGGACTGAAAGTACTTAATGAAAAATATAACGTGAGTTTGAGTACGTTAAAGAATTATCTCTATAAAAATGGCCCGCTCTCGTTTAAGGGGGGGGGGTTAGGGAACCCGCCTGCATATTCGTAAAAGTTGCCCTGCTTTTTAGGTAGCTAACAGATAAAATTGAGTGGCCAGCAACAAGTCATTCCTTTTCGGATGTTGAAGATGCTCCTTTTTTTAACATGTGTTTCAGTTCGTAACCTGCAAGCAAGATTTGACACACCGGAATGATTTGAATACTAGCAAAAACTAGTATTCATCGTTTGATATTTCGATGTTCCTGTTTTACCCGATTGTTTAATTATTTACTCTACCTATCAGTAAGGTTACTTCTTCCTCGTTATCTGTGTTGAGAGTGGTTAATGCTGCGGTATTGGTGCCGCGTTTATCAATTGTCACTCCCTCGGGTTTACCATGATGCTGAAAAAATTGTGGAATCGAATCATAGAATCAAAACTTAAAAAATTGTGCTATGCCAAAAGACAAGCTTGACT
>JBDPYZ010000043.1:0-9051 GCA_047291315.1 Candidatus Phloeobacter fragariae
TAAAAAAGAATAATGATTAAATTATAAAAAAATAATCAAAGAAAATGATAGTAATAATTTTTTGCAATAAAAATATCCATATAAATAACAGGGTTAAATATATTTATGTTATGACATCATTCGACTTTTAATATTTGGCAGGTATTGGTGTTATCAATCTGCACCATTTTATGCCCTTGTGTGACTAAGACTAAATCATCGGGCTCAATATAATTTTTCCCGCAAGCATTGAATGGCCTTTTTAACGACATTAATCGGGTTAGCCTTCTTATTACAATAAATAGGGGTTATGCTACGGTAAAGGCCACATTGATTTAATGTTTTTTCATAATAAGAGATAGAAAATATTGGTAAACCTGAACTGATCCGAGACCTCATACAAGAGGTACGTCCTGATTCTGTCATGGAGATAATCGCTTTTACCCCTTCTAAATGATTGGCTGCATACATAGCTGACATGGCAATCGCTTCTTCTAATCCTATCAAATAGATCATCGAGGTGATGTTTGGTAATATTGATGTCAACCATTTTTTCTGCTTCAAGGCAAACCCGAGCCATGGCTTCTACCGTTTCAGCCGGATATTGGCAGCAGCCCTGTCTCAGCAGATAAAACGGCATCAGTGCCATCCAGCACAGCATTAGAAACATCCACCACTTCAGCAGGGGTTGGCAGAGTTAGTGATCATCGATTCCATCATTTAGGTAGCAGTGATGGCGAGACGGTTTAGTTGGCATGCCCGGCGTACCAGTTTTTTTTGTACACCCCAGTTCTGGATCGCCGATCTCAACGTCCAGATCATCACGAGTAACCATAACCACACCTGATGCTAAAATAATTTCGTCGATAACTTTGTCATTAGCAACCGTTTCGGCTTGCTCTACTTTAGCGACAATTTGCCAATCGCAACCAACTTAACGAGCTAGTCGACGGGCATAATTTAGATCTTCAGCTAAGCGGAGGGAAATAAACCGCTAAGTAATCGCCCCCGATCTGAGCTGTGGTCAAAATATTGGCTTTGTCTTTTCTGTTAATGCTTCTGCAGATAGGCTACCAGCAAGTTTATTGGCTTCCTTTATTGTTTGATAGTTGTCCACCAACAGTTACTACGGTGAGCATTTGATGATCCTTTACATAAGTACCTTTAATTGAACGCGTCCATGATCAAATAACAAAATATTCTCTGATGTCATATCATTAATTAAACCTTGATAGTCAATGCCTACTTTTTCTTGATTACCTTCACCTTTGCCTAAATTGGCATCTAAGATAAATTTATCACCGATATGAAGGAAAACTTTTCCTTCTCTAAATGTTGAAACGCGAATTTTAGGTCCTTGTAGCTCACCAATAATAGAGATATGTTGTGCTAATGATTTTGCAAGTTCATATACTTTTTTTGCGCGTTGTAAGTGATCTTTCGGTGAGCCATGGGAAAAGTTTAGGCGAACAACATTTGCTCCGGCTTTAATCACTTTTTCCAAGTTATTATCACGATCAGTCGCAGGACAGAGAGTAGTAACAATTTTCGTTCTTCTAAGTCGTCTCAACATTTATGACTCCATTAACTTATTAAAATTGGTGTTGGTTTATAGCTTATTACATAGAAATGAAATTAATCCCTTTATTAAAGTGCGCGGTTGTATCATTTCAATGCCTTAGATATAGAAAATGTTTTTGCAGATTTACAGTTTGTTGATATGGATTTACCTTGCTAAATGTAAATAGCACTAGAATTTATCAGGATATGTATCATGTAATATATCTTTTACGCGCTTTAAGTTATCTCCAAAATTTTGCCATCGTCGTAAAATAAAGCCAGTTGCTAACACTTCTATTAATGTTAATTGTGCTAGCTGTGATATCATCGGCATGTAAATATTGGTATATTCAGCTACATCAATCGTGGTAGATAAGGATGCAATTTGAGCCAGGGGGAATTATAGGTAGTAATATCAATGACTACAGCATCTGGCATATTAAAACGAAAGAATTACTCATTGCGTCATGGGCAACTACTGCTGAGGAGCCTAAACAAAAAAAGCAATCTTCTTTGCTTGGGTTAATATATTTACAGCACGATTAATATTTGTAGTATTTAGGTTATCTTTTATAAGACAATAATTCAACTATGGCTGATTCAAAAACTTTTTGCGTATAGGAAGTGATAGTGTCATCTTGATCAACCAGGTGACTAACATAAGATGTTCCATTGACGAGGCTTTTCGCTAATCGTAATTTAAAATCAGGAAAACCCTTCGTATCTATTCTACGGCAAAACCGTTTACTGCAGGTTCACTCACATTAACTAATTTAGCTAGGGTTGCAATACTGAGGTGGATAGCTTTTTGCGGGCTTTCTAGTATTGAATCGACAACTTTCTTTTTTGATTTATTGAGATATTCAAAGCTATTATTTATTTGTTCTAATATATTCATTCTGAAACGCTACCTGTTTTACTAATATTGCTGAAGGTGGAGTTTTGTTACTTAAGTCAAAATAGACTACGCGTTGTTTGGTCAGTAATAAAAAAAAGAAAGTTATTAACTGAATTTTATTAAAAATATGACGAGAGTCTAATTTATTTTGTGGTTTAGTTTAATAAACATGAATAATTAAAAACTATGTATAACTAATCAAATTTGTTACCAATTATTTTTTGAACAAAATAAAATATCGTGGTTTTGTTTACCCGGTCGAGTCAAAAAGGTACATTTATTTTCTCTATTGAAACTATCACAGCACAACAAAATTTGCATTTAAGGAGAATCCCATATCATGGCGATTAATAAAGCTGTTCAGGTATGTAATTTAATTATTTTCGGCGCAAAAGGAGATTTGTCTCGCCGCAAATTATTGCCTTCCCTTTATCAATTGGAAAAAACAGGCTATATCCATCCTGATACACGTATTATAGGGATTGGTCGTGCTGAATGGGATGCTGCTGCTTATATAAAAGAAGTTAGAGAAGCGTTAGAAACTTTTTTAAATGAGAAAATTGAGCCTGGTTTATGGCAAAAATTAGGTAAGCGACTTGATTTCTTCAATTTAGATATTCAGGATTTGAACAAATTTAACTCACTAGCGAAATATCTTGAGGGCGATAGAAAACCATCCATATATTATTTTGCTATGCCACCAACGACTTTTGGTGCTATTTGCCATGGTTTAGGCCATGCTGGCCTTAATAAGAAGCCCAATCGGGTTGTTATGGAAAAACCATTAGGCAGCGATCTTGCATCTTCCCAAGAAATAAATAATGAAGTTGCTAAGTATTTTAAAGAGAGTCAAATTTATCGTATTGATCACTACTTAGGTAAAGAAACAGTTCTCAATTTATTAGCATTGCGTTTTGCCAATTCCTTATTTATTAATAATTGGGATTATAGGGCGATTGATCATGTACAGATCACGGTTGCTGAAGAGGTTGGCATCGAAGGACGTTCGGGTTATTTTGACCAATCTGGACAGATGCGTGACATGGTCCAAAACCATTTATTACAGATCCTAACTATGATTGCTATGTCACCGCCTGCGGAATTAACAGCAGATCGCATACGAGATGAGAAAGTTAAAGTATTGCGTTCATTACGTCGCATTGATTATAGTAATGTGCGTGAAAAAACTGTGCGCGGTCAATATACATCAGGTTCTGTTCAAGGCAAAAAAGTGGCCGGCTATCTTGCAGAAGAAGGGGTAAATAAATCAAGTAAAATAGAAACTTTTGTGGCAATTCGAGTTGACGTTGATGATTGGCGTTGGGCCGATGTACCATTTTATTTAAGAACCGGCAAACGGTTAGTGGCAAAATGTTCTGAAGTGGTGGTTTATTTTAAAAAACCGGCGTTAAATATTTTTTCTGATTCCTATCAGGATCTACCGCAAAATAAATTAACTATTCGATTACAGCCAGATGAAGGGATTGATATTGAAATTTTAAACAAAGCGCCGGGTCTGGAACATAAACATCATTTACAGACGACAAAATTAGATCTTAGTTTTTCTGAAACATTTAATCAAATCCATTTGGCTGATGCATATGAACGTTTATTGTTAGAAGCTATGCGTGGCATTCAAGCACTATTTGTTCGTCGGGATGAAGTAGAAGAAGCTTGGAAATGGGTGGATTCTATAATGGACGCTTGGGCAAAGGATAATGAACCGCCCAAACCCTATCAAGCAGGTACATGGGGCCCAGATGCTTCTGATATGATGATCACTAAAGATGGGCGCTCATGGAATGAGTTTGAATAGTTTTGTCTATTTAGTAGGGTAATATGCTCAGGTTTATTACCCTTGTTGTGGTAGTATTTTTACTCGAATTTATTATAATTATTTGAGTAAATACAATGGTTATGATATAACTAGATTAGTATTTATCCTATCAATAGTGAGGATTCATAGTATACCATACGGATGGGCTGTGTGGTGCATGAATAAAATATCATGTCTAGCGCTAAAAGCGTCAAAAATCAACGTAGTAGCTATCATCTTTTGTTATCAAATATATCCATTATTTCTAGTGAACATCACTGGTGTGGTGCTTTGTAGCGTCTCCTGTTGCTAATTGGTTTTACTGGTAATTGGGTTTTTAATTTAAATTATCACTTAGTTATTACCAAGTTAGGTCTTTATCTATTGTTTTGATGATTGCTAATAACAGGAGAATATAATGATTTATTGGACATTTTTAGCATTAGCAATTGTAACAGAGGTTATTGGTACTTTATTTATGAAGTATTCCAGCGTCAGCGGTGATATGACGGGTTTATTGGTAATGTATTTTATGATTACTTCATCTTATATATTACTGGCAATGGCAGTAAAAAAAGTTGCTCTTGGAGTGGCTTACGCCCTTTGGGAAGGTATTGGGGTAATTTTTATTACAGCATTTAGTGTTCTGTTATTTAATGAATCATTATTGCTAATGAAAATTATTGGATTAGCGTTACTTCTTATGGGTATAGCGTTAATAAAATCGGGTACTAAAAAAATTAGTACATTACATTCGGTAAAACAGGAAAAAATTTTTTTGCCAAAAACGTCATTAAATAAAATGACTAAAGTTGTTAAGGAGGCATAATATGTTAGCAGAATATCAATGGTGGCATGGTGCCTTTCTGTTTCTGGCTGTTATTTTAGAAATAGTGGCTAATATTTTTTTAAAGTTATCTAATGGATTTAAGCGATTATGGATAGGCGTGTTATCTTTAATTACCGTTTTAGGTGCCTTTAGTGCATTAGCTGTAGCGGTAAAGGGTATTGAGCTTTCTATTGCTTATGCACTTTGGGGTGCTTTTGGTGTTGTAGCCACCATTGCCGCCGGTTGGATTTTATTTAATCAACGGCTAAATTATAAAGGTTGGGGCGGTATTATTTTATTAATTACTGGGATGGTCTTTATCAAACTAGCGTAACCGCATTTCAGCTGCCAGGATAGAACACTGTTTAGTGATGGCTAATAGAATAAAATAAATAATTTATTTTACCGCTGTCTATCTATTGACTTTTTTAAATAATAAATAACCCCTCAATTGGGCGGGGTATTTATTAATAATTAAGACTAGATAAGCAAAACTTACGGGTTAAGTTTATCTGACTTAGTTATTGATTCTTAATCTTTTAATCAAAATATTTTTCTATGCTTAAATGAATGTCAAATTTAATCGTTATTTATTATGCCTATTTAGCAACTATCTTCTTTATTAAAAATATAATAGCTTGTTACAGTAATTCCTATTATTTAAATATAAATATAATTCCAACCGAATATAGATTTTGTTAAGTTTTAATCTTTATAAGAAATAATAATTTGGTTTTATTATAATACTTACCGTTGTTTTGAAATTTTCATAACTGAGGTATAAATTTTTATTTATACTCCTTAAGTGTAAATAATAATATGCTTTATAACTATTTATAATATAATTAGTGTGTAAGTTCAATAATAAAATAGACTAAAATAAAAAGTTTAAATTTTTTACTTATATGTGGAATTATTAATAAATGAATTATAATAGGATATTACATATAGAAAAAATTTATACTCAGATAAAAGAAAATAGCAATAATATTTTTAAACACTATAATATAGGTATAGCTATTTATTGATCATGCATTAAATATTTGGCAAGGCTTTAACGTAAAAATATATAGAGATGTAAGTGATACACTTGGACACGATTTCATCGCGCAACCTAAAAAAATACCGGTCCAATCCGACTTATGTTGTACACTATTTAAGACGGTAAACATGCATTTTTCAATTTTGCTATTAGTACACAATATAATCCTAATGGTAATAACTTAATTACTGGCAGCTATATATCTGCCAAAAATAAAGATGCTGGTAAAGTTGAATTTCTTGATTCCAAATATGATACAAAAATAGGCTTAGACTTGATTTAGTTCCATTGTTTGAAGGTAGTGATAAAGATCCTAACTGAGATTTTTAAATGACAATAACTACGCGCTAAAGAAAATAATTTAATTTTAATAAAATATATTCAATATTATAACAATGTAAAATATCAATCAGTATAATAATTAACCATGAGCATAAAATTTAATGTTATTATAATGGTCATAATTTTTTATGTTATAAATAATAAAAATTATAAATTAAGGTGCTATTTTTTATTTGGCTTATGATTTTTGTTATTTATATCAGTAGATGATCTGGATTTATTTAATACAATAAATTAGCTATGAAACTAGCTTTATTCAATTGCCAAGTGTTATGTCAAAAATATTTTATTGCTAATATTTAAATTGAAAAAAATAGTCTAATATTGCAACCTGTTAATCATCATGCTAATATCAATTAGCTAGTAATAAATTTAACAATAGAAAATATATGATTAGGAAAAGTAATATTAACGACCAAAGTTAATATTATTAGTCTATACTATAATTAAATAAAAAAGTTTTATTTTATAAGCTATAATAAAATTTCAGGGTGGTAACTTCATCATAAATTAATATGTTGTTTGTTGTGTAGTGATTATCTTTAAAAAATTTAAAGATAATATGTTAACAATAATATTTTTGTTAAAAAGATTTCATTAATTAATATATTAAGCTAATTTAATGTTTAGCATTGAAGCATTTGAATCGGAACCTTTCTGTTCCCAATTTGATGCCGAAGCAATACCAAAATCAGGAGTTAGCATACTTTGTAAAGTGTCTGAAGATCGTACTGGCTATCATGTAATTTATGGAGTTTGGAAGATTGCTGATACGAGAAATAGTTTTTATCAAGTGGTAGATGTGATTTTTCCTAATAATGATAAGAAATAGCCTACCGAACCAGTTGTTACGCAACCGACAGTAACGGGCACGAACAGACCAAGTGAATCAACTACTACTCTAACAACTTGTTCGAATACATCGCTTGCCGTTGTATCAGCTACTGTTATTAATTCTATTCTTACATTAGATGATAATGAAGTTGATATCCTGTCTGGTTATTCTATGTGAGGAAGAGGGATTATTGATTTAAGCATATTAATGGGCTCTGACACAAAAAATAGTTACCTTTTAAGTGGTGTCCATTGATATATATTTATTATCCAGGATTAATTTTAGACCCTTGATCCAACAACCCTAAAAAATTTCAACTTAGATTGGTAAAATAAATTTAATTAATGATTTATTTTTACCAACATTTATTGGGGTATAATGGGGTCTCATACCTATTTTAAACAGAATGTAACAGTATTAATACCATCATCGTCCAATCGTTTACCTCTTTTTGAAATTTGAAACATTTCACGATGGGTGAAGGAGTATTTGCGAGAAGATATATGTGGTAAAGATAAAACCAAAAAGTGAAAAAATTCTTATGATATTGATCAAGCGTCTCAACAAACAATACGTCAGCAGGCCACCTGGAATAGTTAGCATAAGATTGGGAAGCCTGCAGAAGTAACTTATTCTTTTAGCTGATGAAAAGAGTATTATGATGCTTACACCAACTAATAGAACAACAGCAGGTACAGGCAAAAATTACGCTGGGAAGATAGCCGTCAGTTTAGTGGGATGGTTATTGGCCAGAACAACATACTGGAGGTTATTTTCACGGTTATTATGCATCAGCGCCGCTTATGGATGATATTGCTGCTATTCAAACGCTTTATGGTGCTAATATGCGCACACGAACCGGCCATAATGTCTATGGATTTAATTCCAAACGAATAAAGATTGTTATACAATTAGCGATCAACTTATCACTTGTATTTTCTCAGTATGGGATGAGGGCGGTAATGATACATTAGATTTTTCTGGTTACTTTAAACATCAAATGATTAATTTAAATTTGTGTTCATTCTCAAATGTGGGTGGATGGACAAAGAATGTCTCAATTGTAAAAGATAAAGTTATTGAAAACGAGATCGGGAGTTCTGGGCATGATACTATAATTAGTAACAGTGTCGATAATACAACTAAAGGTGGGGCTGGCGATGATGTTATTTATGGCGGCTTAGGGCAAGACACACTTTGGGGTAGAGATGGAACAATAAGCCAGACCAAGGCAACAAATAATAGTTATTCCAATCTGTCTTCGTATCAAAATTATCATACTAATAACTGAGAAAATAGTGTTGAGCAAACAAATATAGATCATGTATATCGATTCTCACCTTTTAGTACAGGGCTAATAGAATGTTTATCTGTCGGTTGAAGATTCAAAAGCTAGTGCACCTGATAGGATCATGGATTTTCAATCAGGACAAGATAAAATTGATCTATCTTGTCTAAATAAAAATTTGTATGATAACTCTAGAGGGCAGGGCTCCTTTATTTTTATTGATAAATTTAGCAGAAAACCCGGAGAAATAAAGATCATTTACTATTCAGGAAGTAAACAGAGTAAAGTCCAGCTCAATATAGATAATTACGATATAGCTGAGTTCGCTATTGATATTTATGATTATATTGATCCAGTGACTGACTTTATCTTAAATAAATAGAGAGAGCTGATCTCTAGTAGATTATAGCAACTAGCTTACTTTATTCTTTATAAACATAGTCCCAAGATTGAATTTTTCCT
>JBDPYZ010000044.1:0-8836 GCA_047291315.1 Candidatus Phloeobacter fragariae
AACATAAAAAAACCCAGAAAATAAAAAAGCCGCCTAAGCGACTTTGATAAACAGGGATTAATGTTAGCTCCTTACTCGTTTTGGTTATTGAACTTGAGAGTATTGTGGTAGCGTAAATGAAAAAACCCCGCAAAAGCGAGGTTTATGCTATTAATTCATAGGTGCAGTAGGTTTGTCATTAACATTTCCCACACCTAGCTTCCTATTGTTTGGAAGTCTCACAAGTCCCATAAGAGTTCATAAATAAAAATTTAATCAAAAAAGCACCATATTACCCTGTAATTGTTGCCCATTTGCTCATTAAAGTCAATGCCTTTATTGCTTTATTTGACTACTATTAGGTATTTTATTGCTACTTTTCATCACATTTAGCAACCGATTGTAGATAAGATACAGGCTGGCATTTAAAATATCATCGATTTCTCTTCTGCATGTTATTCGTGATGGTTTTTTACATCTTCCTCCCGCCCTTGTCATCATTCTTCTTGGCTTTGCCGTTTTATGATAATAATTGGCTATGCTAAGTTTTGATTTACCATGAACATAATAACTCAATAGAATTTGATAGCCTCTCTCATCAATTCTCATCACTGAGTCAACTACCTGAGATATAAGCAAACCTTCATCATCACTACACATCGGCCTTGATGGCATGATTTCAGCTTTCGCCTGTTTCATATACCGCCAGATGATATTAAATTGCCATCTATCCAGTTCACCCGAATACACCCATCCGCCCCATAATTCTAGCCAATGATTTACCCAGTCATATTGTGCTTTTATTAATTCCAATTCCCTCATCTCCCCTCCAGCAATACAGTATGATTAGGGGCATGGTGTTAACCATGAGCCCTGCTTTGAATGTTTAATCGTGGTTTAGTGTGTGGGCTATTTTGTTCGCCCATTCGAAAGGTAATTCCTGTGCCTGGTACCAGTCCAGTAAGAAAAACTCAATGCGACCCGAATAGCCATCCAGACTCATCACTTTCATTCGCTTAAGCTCATCTTTCATCTGACTGTACAGTTCCTCCATTTCACTTTGTTTGAGTCTGATAGCTGTGTTAACCAGCATGGCTATTTGGGCAATTATCATCTCACCGTAGGTAATCACTTAACTTACGATGACAGCCTATGCAGTGGGAGAAACTATTACAGGGATGATAACGGGTGGATTTGTGTCGTCTTGATTTGAAATGTGAGCAGTGTAGTTTAGCGCGTTCGTTCTGAAAATATCGTCCGCAATAATCGCATATCCAATTTGTTCTTTCACGGACTAATTCAGAGAACACGACATCATGCTTATCTCTTTTAAGTGCCATTTAATTTTCCTGCTCCTGTTTTAATTTCATATACTCAGAACTTTCAGGTATTGTCACGAAACAACCTATCCCAGCTGCCCAGCATTCCACTCTTTGCATAAAAATATGCATCTCCCCTGTATCGATTTTAGATATTCTACTGAGCACTCTGACACGCTCTGGCTCCTGTGTGGTCACATCAATACGCTCGACCACTTCATAGCCAAGAAATGTGTGCTTAAGCATTTCCTTCACTTGCTCAGGTGTGAAGTGAGCGCCATTAGCACACATTGTTAATTACTTTTCTTTTAGTCAAAATTTTACTAAAGTTAAAATGCACAGAGGTTTAACCATCCTTAACAATGGTTGCTTCGATGATGTATTTCATTGGAGTGGGGGCCTGATTGTTTACAGGTATTGAAGTTGAAAGTTAGTATCTAGAGACGTTGTGATTCATCCAGATTTGATCATAGTAACTTTAGACATGTTAGCAATATAATTGTAGGTACTTTCTTTTTCTTCTGCAAGAAACTGGTGAGCTTGCTTATCTAGATACAGTGAAATTTTTCCTTCCCATCCCTCCCCGTTTCGCTGTTTTTCTAAACACAGTATTGATGCAGGTTCTTTTAAGTACCCTTTTTCTTTTTCGGTTAATACCTGACTGCACCGAATTCATCGGCTATCCCAAGAAACTGTTTTGCCTCTGCCATCGCCTGATACAAACTACAGTCCCTGGCCTGTACCCAAAAATCCAGTAAATCTCCCCCTATTCCCTAGGCAAAATCTGTCCAGACTTTTTTGCCAGACAGGTTAACCTTAAAACTTTTCCCCTGCTCGCCATGAACAGAGCCTGCTACCCACTCATGACCCTCTTTTTTGCCTTCAGGCAAGAGATATTTAGCCACTCTTGCCCCCTCAAGCCATAAACGCTCGGATAATTCTGTAATGGTAATCATGCTTCCCTCAGATTAAATGTGTCAAACCCGTATTGAATAATGCATCCATCCAGCCAGAGTTATACCCACGGATGAGTATTGATTTTATGATTGATTTCATGATGATTTGGTTAGAAAAATACCAGTCCATTTTTAGCGATGGTAATTGTTGATTGGCTAGTTAAAAGTTGTCTTTGCTGCTCGCGTTTACGTGCTACTTTGTTTTGATAATTCAATTTTGCACTCAATGCTGAAAACCAGTTTTTAGGTTTTTCTTTGCTGAATTCAACATCAAATCGTTTCAACTCCTGCAATAAATCAATATCTGAAAATATCAACTCCCATTGACTAAAATCTTTTTGATTGAGTGGAATGACTTCACCTTCAAACGCATAACGAGAAATTTTTTTCGTGTTTTTTTCAATTATGTTTTTTGGGTGTTAAGATCTTTAGATTCTACGTTAGGTTCTACTGATAGATTCTGAGTACCGTTTTGGGATCATTACCAACTTCGGTACTATTCCTTTTTTGGGTATGTTTTAAGTCTATATTTAACTTTAAAACTTTAACTTGTTTTGTCGCCCCTTTTCTCTCTCCTGTATCAATTATCAAACCTTCAGTTATCATTTGGTTTATTTGTCGGCAGATAGTTTTCCTGTCTAATCCAGTATCATTTGACAACCTCTGAATACTTGGATAACAACAATGATGTTCCACATCTCTATCAGCAAGAGCCAGTAATAACAACTTTTGAGAAGCTTTTAAGTTAATACTCCATACCCAATTTGTTGCTATTCTACTCATACGGATTACCTCTAATTGATTCTTTACGATGTTTAAGTCTTAATTTTGCATCTTCTAATACGGCTCTAAGCTTCCTGGCGCCTAATTTTCCCTTACGGAACGATTAACTCTGTCTCGAATAATGTTTTTATAGATATTTGACTGGTAAAAACTTCGCTTTTTTGGCATAATTACCTTGCTGCAACTGAAAGAAAATAAAGGGAAATTAGCAGTTTCCATTCATGTAAAATTCCTTAAATATTTGCTAATTAGAGAAATCCATCAAACATTCACAAGCTTTCTCGTTTTTTAACCTTGAAGCTTCTTTTTTTGCAATCTGAGATGCTCTAACATATCAATCAGCTTTCATATCTCTTCGCCTGATATATTCGTAATGACGACATCCTGTGATAATGAGTCATACCCAATGGCATGAAGTAGTTTTGCCATCTTCACAACCAGTCCGTTTTCTGCTTGCCAACGAGTTACCTGTGATTCGTGAACACCAATAGTTTTGGCCACTTTCCTGCCTGAGGTTAATAGAATTTCTTTTCTAAATTTTGACTTCGATTTGTTTCGCATTTGATTTGCGTGTAATTGAGGTTTCCATGTCTATAATTAATTCCATAAGTTTTAGATAATAGTTATCCCTCCCGATGAGCTGGGAATTTAAAAATCTCCCAATTTCAGGGAGGCCAAGTTGTTAAAGAGCAGCTTTTTTTAAACTAAAAATTACATTTTATTAAGATAATTATTATTCTTTGTATAAATGACGGCTCGAACTTTAATGCTCCATTAGTTCTATATTCGGCTTCCAAAGCTCTAGATTTAGGTATTATTTGACTATTTCGTTTACGCCACATATATACAGCCTCTAGAGTGATGCCATAAAAATCGGCTATATACCTATTTTTACCAAAATATGGCTTTAACTGATGTAAGTGTCATACCACTTCCATTTATATAAGTTTATTTATATTATATAAAATAAGTTTAATTAGGTCAATAAAAATTAAAATAAAATAAATTAGATTGCAAATTCAGGAGTCTATTGTGAAAACATTAGGTCAACGCCTCAAATATTTGAGAAAATCAAAAAAATACACCCAAGTTACACTTGGAAAATCAATAGGCGTTACAGGAGTTACTGTAGGATATTGGGAAAAAGATCTAAATGAACCTGGGGGTAAAGCTCTTAGCAAACTAGCGAAAGCTCTTAATACAACTGAAAACTACTTGCTATATGGAAAAAATCCAGGCTCAGTTACTCCTATAAAAAACAACGATATTCGATTCATTCCTCTATTGTCTTGGGAAGAAGCAATTTCTTTTACCAAAAATGGAGGCTATGAAATGCATAACGAAAAGAAAATAATACCTGATTTTGTTAATGCTTCACCAAAGGCTTTTTGTGTAAGAATAGATGACGATACAATGGTTAATCCTTGTGGAGAAAAAAGTATTCCTAAAGGTTCAATTATTACTATAGATCCTTTAGCTGAACCAACGAATGGAAAAATAGTTGCTGCTATCATCTCTGATAATTTAAGTAATCCCCCACGAAATATAATGATGGTAAAAAAATTAGTTATCTATGGACTAAATAATTATTTAATGCCATTAAACCCCAGATACGATAAAATACTCATAACTGATTCTTGCGAAATTATTGGTACGGTTCGTGGTGTCCACTTCGAATTGTAACCCTCCTAGTCTTATATGGCGATTTAATGTTGCTAAAAAACAAAATATATTTATTTTTAGTTGCAAAAAAAAATATTTTATATTTAATCCTATCAACTCACTGCAACCGGCAAAAGCCAGACAAGACAATACCGGGAATTATCTGAAACTTTGCCAGACGTTGCTAAGTATCCAGACTGAGGCGTATGAACATGAAGGCAGTAGATTGAGATGATAGACAAATCAATTTCAGGATATGTGAATGTGGATTAGAGAAGATGAGAAAGAACAGTACAAAAAATTGCAGGAAAAAACGGAAATAACCCCAGACAATTTTGTAATTGAATCTAAGGCTCCGCTTCTTAGGCCTTGTTATTTTCGTCGACAATATTTATTAGGCGAAGTACATGCAATACAAAGCTTTTCTCAGCATCAACAAGAAAAGTAATGTTTGGATCATCACTGAAAGTCAGATCTTTAACAAAATTTTCAATACCTTCTCTATTAACAAGGCCTTTACTAATCATGGACGAAATAATACCGAGAGTGATTTCTGAACTACTGTGAAGTTTTTTGCTTTCTTTTCAAGAATGCAAATTCTCTCTTCCAGAGAAGCAGTTTTCATCTTTTACCTCTATGTAGTTGTTGGTTGTTAGAACAGTAATCATACCACATAGTCATCCGTTAACAACGGATACCACCGAGCCTGATGGGGTGAAAAGACAGGCTCAATAAATTTAAATGCGGTTAAGCAGTACCGCTCTTTAAGACCATCTCGCTGAAAAAGCGAACAACCTACAACAGTAGGTTTTGGGGTGTGTGAAAAACACAAATCATCGTTGAGTCTCGTTTCTATACCACCAGGGAAATTTCAACTTTGATACCTATCCGGTTATCTCCGGCACACACCACCAAAACCCATTGTCAGGAGGTAAATATGTGTAACTTTCACGGTTATAATAATGCTCGTAGTCGCAGAAATGAACACAGAAGAGCCAGGCAAGCAGCCTATAATCGTAATAAAGAACTCAATCTAGCGTTGAAAGCTGCGTTAAATCCAGTAAAACCCTTTAAGCAACAAACAATATCCAAGCACTAAACGCCCTATCCTTTCACTGAAAAGAAAAGGAAAAGTATTACATCGTGTTAAGATAGCATTACTGTATAGCCGAGTTAAAGTTTATGACTCATTTGATAATTGCTGTCTACCTAAAACCGCTTTGTATTCAATCAAAACAAAACGTCACCGCCCTATTCTACTTTCTGGGGAAGTGACTGTAAATGTTTAATATTACAGTATGTATTATTTGATAGAAACTTTATATTAAAATATTATAGTCTGATATTAA
This sequence comes from Candidatus Phloeobacter fragariae, assembly GCA_047291315.1. Taxonomy (GTDB): domain Bacteria; phylum Pseudomonadota; class Gammaproteobacteria; order Enterobacterales; family Enterobacteriaceae; genus Arsenophonus; species Arsenophonus fragariae. Next base: position 6,049 of record JBDPYZ010000044.1, read on the forward strand.
ATACAACGGATCCAAACTTTGGAAGTAGAATAATATGTTAAAAAATTAGCAGAATAATATATACGTTATAAAGTACTGATAATATTGTGGATACTTTGAATAAAAATATTAATTTTGAGAATCAATATGAAAGCAATAATATGGGTATTTATCCATCATTAAAAGATGATGTATTTTTAACAAATCAAATTATATCCACCTTTGAATATATAAAAGAATTTTAAAAAAAATAGACCTGATGTTCTGATGCTCAGGAAATATTACATCTCATATTAATAAAACTGAATCAATTCGAGAAAAGATAACTAAGCAAGCTAGTCAAACTGAACTTGACGAAGAAATAGACAAATCATCTTTGCAATATAAATATTCTGAAATAGTATCAGAGAGTTATAACGAAGATAAAAAAATCTCATAACTTATTGCAATGAAATTACTTATCTTTTTTATAATACATTATGCGAATATGGCATTAATAATTCATTAATACGGGTTATTGCTTTTAATAAAGATGATATAGAAGACATTAATAATCACGCTTTAATTTTATATTCATCTGCCGCTTATTATTCGCAAATATAGAGAATATGTGGATATGGAGATAGCAATATCAATTCCTTTTTCACACTTCATTGATTTATTAGTTGATATAAAAATCAAAAATAATAAAAAAAAGTTATTTATTATTGATCCTTGGAGTAAGGATAATAAAATTATAAACTTCATGTATCATGATAATGATTTGTATCAATTAATAAAGAAAAAAGAACAAACTTTAAATAATAAAATGATAGAAAAAATATACCACCATAATCATCCATAATCAATTAAATGAATCAGAAGTATCAAATAACATAGCACATATTAAATATACAGACTATCCCGCTTTAGGAATATCGGTTTTTGTTGATAAGCCGTTAATTCCCACAAGTTCCCCCAAATGATAGTTATAACTCCCTATGATCACCTAGCACGGTAGCAACATATAACTATCTTCTTCTAAATAAGAGGATTTTATCATATCATTAAAATGATTTTTCGATCATTTTATGGATTTTTATTTAACTTCATTGCTCCTTTTTTATCGAATATTTTCTTATTAACGGAGCAATATCTTTTGTTATTTGTCATGTAATACTTACAGGCATAGTTAAATCTTCATTTCTGGTTGCTGGAGGGTAACAGATCTACTGCAATCTGATGTGGTGAAAAGACAGGCAACCAGTCAGTTTCAGGATGTGTGAATGCGGCTATGCGCTCGCGGGACAGTCACCGCTATATAATCTAACTTTTAGCTAGATATAGTTTGATTGTATTTACCCGTCCGTCATGACTGTAATCGGACACCGAGAGGCACTCGGCACATATCGCTAAAATTTATTTATATTTAGGAGACAGATATGAAATTTGAAGCCTTGCCCAAAAAAATACAATTAATTGCTGTACCATTTTTTGGCTTTGTTTGAAAAAAAAATTTTATGGAGACGGATTAACATTTTTCAAGAAGTAATCTCATGAATTCCACTAACCAAACCAACACTAAGACTTAACCAGGTCTTTTTTGCCTAAAGGAAATGTAATGAATGACGAAGAGTTAAAAAATATTCTTGATGAACCCAAGGTGTATATTGATTCTTCCGGTGAAGAAGGATCTAGAGTCGATCTACAGGGAGCAAATCTTCGGGGAGCTGATCTGTGGGAAGCTCACCTGCCAGATCATGCATTAATCATAACAGGTGAAAGCTATTCAATCATCATCACGAATGGAGAATATCTGAGCGCCGGATACCAACCACATACAACAAAAGAATGGAGAAAATTCACTAAAAAAGATATTGCAAATATGAACGGAGAAAATGCTCTTAACTTTTATCCCAAGTTGCTCAACATTTTAGATTTTTATTTGGGAAAAGGTGAGCGCTCTGATTGGGTTAAACAGCCTGTTAACTAACAATAAGAAAATTAATCATGAAACTAGACAATCCACTCATTGTAACCGAAAAACACCCCAATATGGGTAACTTAGTTGGGGTTACTAATGGCAGTCATAATTTCTCTGATTCACGTTATCTGGTCAATCTTAAGATATGGAACGAAGAAGACCAGGAAATTAAAACGTTAAAAAACTAATTCAGTATCTAATAACAGAAAATAAATACCTGAAAAAAGAAAATCGAAAACTTATGAAGATACATCCGGAAATTGGCGGACTGTTCAGGACTTGAACCTGCAACCTAGGGATTAAAAGCACACAACTCTACCAGCTGAGCTACTACATCTTACTTTTAAACTATAACAATCCCTTTAATAAAAGGGCGGGAAGTAATTATCAAATCCTTCAGCGATACCATAATCTCTCAGTTGTTTTCGTGAGTAAATATTAACCTTTTTATATATCTGTTGCATTATTTCCCTCACAACACCACAACGTGCACCTAAATACAATGCTATTTCTTGATTACTCATTAATTTTATCGCAAAAAAAAGCACATTAAGCTCTTCAGTCGTAAATAAATTATTCGGGGGGTAATTTGTTAAAAGAGAAGGAATGGTAGGATTTTTAAAGAAATATGTTGACAATAATATAGATGATATTTTTCTTCCATGACAAATAGTACCCGCAATCTTATTCTGATTATAGTAAGGCTTTTTTTTAACTAAAAACGATTGGAATGTTCCCTCTTTTCCTGCGATGTGGGTGGCAATAAAAAATATTGGCTTATCTGATTGGATAACAATTCGTTCATAAGTATCAAATATATCAGAATATTCGCTACATGGTGCAGGA
>JBDPYZ010000045.1:0-8397 GCA_047291315.1 Candidatus Phloeobacter fragariae
GGCATATCAATCGAGCAGATATTAAACTTTGCTCTCACATCAAAACACCTCACAAATCGTCAGCGTTTGTACCTTCTAAGTATCGGAGGTGCAGCATGAAATCCGAGATGATTAAATTCTTTTTGAGCAGTGCTGTTCCCTGTGGTTTTAGCGATGATGAAGCTGAAGTTCAAATGAATAACTGCATGTTAAATTTACTCCATTCGCTCATCTATACCGCAGAAATGAAAACGCTGATAGAGAGAATCCAAAGCGAAAAATCGCCATTCTCTTTGATGTGTAATTTGCCTGCTGATTTCAAGAAATCACCTACAGTCTGGCAATTCTATTTCTTACCGCTTTTTGGTCACGATAAGGAGTACCTAGGCACTTTCTTTCACGCTCACGAGTACCTGTTTTTATCACCGTTGGAATATGTAGATGGCATAAAGCCTTATTCAGTGACCACAGAAAAACCGAATAAGTTGTTCACGGATAGAGAGTGGCCAATTCTGTTTTTCGTAATGCAGCACTTAAGCAGCAAGGAAATCGCTAGACGGTTAAATATTTCGCGGTTAACTGTCGATAATAAATTGCAAATTATCTACCAAAAAACCGGGATGCATTCTGCTTTCCAGCTAAGGGCATTAGGAAAATCTCAAGGCTTTGACCGCTATATTCCTGCGAATTTACTTTCTCATCAACGCGCTCAGGTTTTTCAACCTGCTGGAGGTGCGGTATGAAATACACCTATACCCTCAACGGATTTTGGCGAACCTATTAGGGTCGCCCCGATGTGCGTTTTGCCTGTTGTCACGGTTGACAGCTCTCATTAGCGTGAGATTCTTCTGGCGTGCCAGACTCGGTAACCGTCCCTACGTCAACCCTGAAGAAGCCTGTATTGAGTTTGTTGAGAAAATTAACCGTAAACAATTCAAGGCGCTTTTTTACAAGACTTCAACGATGAAAGCGTGCTCGGGTGCTTGTTGCCATTGCTCGGATAACCAAAGAGAAAAGGCATTACCCAAAGCCAGAGGCGTAATTCTACGGAGATTAGAACAACAGGCGAGTAACCGCATTGAGGGGGCGAAATAATGAAATATTTCAAAGCAACAATCATCACGAATGTTGACCACGAGAAGGGTAAGACAACAAATTACATCTATCTTGAGTCTGAAACGAAAATAGCCGCTAAGAGATTGGCGTCTCAACATATCTTTGAAACTGACGGCGCAAATTGCTGTTTCTACAAATCGCCTCGATTGGAAGAAATCAGCGCTCAGGAATATATCGCCAATACCGATAAACAGACGGATATTACCGAAGAACAGGAAATAGACCAGTTCTGCGCTTTGCTCACGATATTTGGCGTTCAGGAAGAATACGACGAAGGCGAAATCAGGGATGCTGATGAACTGTTGGCAAAACCGGCAGATGAACCTGAGCTTTTTGAAAAGTATGCCGAGCTACGTGAATGGGTATCCTTGCAAATGAGGGAAGCAGACAAAGCGATTTCCCTCAATGAAATCAAAAAAATGGCGATTACCTTTTTTGAATGTGGACAAGAAGACCAGTTATCAACGCAATTAACAGATTTATCCACAGAAGCTGTAGTTATGTCTGTGGAAAAAAAGTGTAAAGAAACATCAGCAAGTGCAATAGATACCTCTGATGGTAAATCGGTTAATAATTGTACAAACAATTCTATTTTTTCTGCTTTTTCTCCTGTTAACGGAAAAATCATGAGTGGGGAAAATATCACGCTTGAGATGTTGAACGGCTGTGTTGATGCACTGAAAACCACAGAAAGTTTGGTTGTTCGTAGTCTCTCAAACAGTACCTATCACGCTGCAAACGGTTATTCGAGTACACAGATAAGGTTAGTTCAACAGGAAGACACAATAGCGGTATTGGACTGGCAGAAGGACGCACCCTACAAAGAGACTAAACACGGAGCGTTTTTAATCGGTACGGCTGTACATACAGCCATTCTTGAGCCGGAGCGCTTCGCTGAACAGTACACTTGTTCGCCTGAACTGAATTTGAGAACCAAAGACGGCAAACAGGCATTGGCGGAGTTTGAGGCGCAAGCAATTTACAGTAATCAAATCGCGCTCAAAAAAGATGAGTTTCAACAGGTTGAAATGATGCGTGATTCGGCGCTTGCGTATCCAATGGTAGAAGAGTTGCTGGAAAACGGCGAGCCGGAACTCTCAATTTTTTATCGCACGGAAAAAGGGACGTTATTAAAAATTCGCCCTGATTTGTTGGGAACATATTCTGATAAGCCGTTCATTCTAGATGTGAAAACGACTGACGTTTTTCAAGACTTTGGTAAATCCGTTGATGAGTTTGGTTATCACATACAGGCGGAATTTTACCGTCTAATTGCAAATTGGGTTTTTGGACGTGAAATGGCTTTTACTTTTTGTGTGATTGGAAAAAACATCCTGTGTGGGCGTTATCCGGTAAACCTTCGTGAACCTGACGATGAAGATAGTGAACAGGGCGTATACGAAGTGAACCGTGTGATTGATATGCTAGAAGACGTCATTGAAACGTATCCGATAGTCAAAGTATCCCGTCCTTTCTGGGCAAAACAGGCGGACAGAAAACGCAGAGAAGCGGTAGCGGTAGAAGGGGGTGGGGCATAAATACCGAACTGGAAACTATGAACAACGTTTATACTAATTTGCAATCGGTCATTATGCAGCAAGGGATAGCAGCCTTGTTACCCGCTCAGGTAACGCCTGAGCAGTTTACCCGAACCGCAGCAACAGCATTAATTGAAAATGAGGATTTGCAAAAGGCGGATAAACAATCACTGGTACTGGCCTTAACACGCTGTGCCAAAGATGGACTGATGCCAGACGGAAGAGAAGCGGCGCTGGTTGTTCGCAGTACCAAAATTAACAACCAGTTTGTGAAAAAAGCCGTCTACATGCCAATGTGTGATTAAACGTGCCCGTCAATCTGGGCAGGTGGCGAATATCATTGCAAAAGTGGTTTATTCCCAAGATGAATTTGAGTATGTGATTGACGAAAACGGCGAACACTTAACCCACCGTCCGGCGTTTATTGATGGTGATGAGGTTGTTAAAGTCTACGCTTTCGCAAAACTCAATAGCGGTGAAATCGTAATTGAAGTGATGTCAAAAACCGAAGTAGAACGAGTCCGTGATGTCACCACTAAAGGGAAATCCTCAACGGCGTGGGAACAGTGGTTTGACAGAATGGCGCTTAAAACTGTCATTCATCGCCTCGCTAGACGGCTTCTTTGTGCCTCTGAGTTGTTTTCGCTGCTTGAGGCACACGAAGGTATTAATTTAGCGGAAAATCCGCTTAGAATGGCTATGGTTGCTAATAAACGGTTGTCACTCAGGGATGTTCTACGTGAACGTACCGAGAAATTAAGACAAAAGAAGGAAGCGGTGATAGAAACACCCCCAGAAGTGCCACCGGCTACCTCGCCAAAACTGGAAGCGGTATTAATCGCCCTCGATGATGCAACAGATAAAGAAAGTCTTGAGGAAATTGTCGAGCATTGTAAAGTATTATCCGCCGAATTGTCTGATGCAGAAAAAAATACACTGCGAGAAAAAATGACGACTAGCAAAAAGCGGTTACATCCACCCAACAAAAATAGCGACGCTTGGATGGCAAGGCTTGTAAACGAAACAGGGGATGGTTGGCGATTTCCCGATGGCGAAATCATCTACGGTTTTTTTGAAGCGGATAGAAAGGCTAGAGAGACCGGCATAGTTCTTGAAAAACCTGACAAATGCAGGTTTAGTACCAGTCATTAAAAAAACGCCCTTGAGTGAATAGGGGCGTTTATATTAAAGATGGATTATGTAATGGAATGAATGCATATTTAATATATCCTGTTTATTTGTGTTAAAGCAATGTTTTATTAACCATGATTGAAGATATCGGATGAGTAAAAAATTCACCCCAACACCACACGATGCGGTATTCCGGCAGTTTTTAAGTGAGAAAGAGACGGCTAAAGACTTCTTTGATATCTGGCTACCGGATGAGATTAAGTCACTGTGTGATTTTGACAGCCTAAAGGCAGAGTCCGGCTCTTTCATCGATGCGAATATGAAAATTTACCAGAGTGATATACTCTATTCAGTCAATACCAGACAGGGGCAAGGGTATCTCTATTTGCTAATTGAGCACCAATCAACGCCCGATAAATTGATGGCATGGCGACTCATGCGCTATAGTATGGCAGCGATGCAAAAACATTTAGAAGCTGGCCACAAGGAGTTGCCTCTGGTTTTTCCTATCCTGTTCTATTGTGGTAAGAAAAGTCCGCATCCGTATAGTACTGACTGGCTGGATTGCTTTAGTGGCAGAGATATTGCCGAAAAAATTTATACCAAACCGTTTAAGTTAGTTGATGTGACAACACTGGAAGACGGTGAGATTATGCAACACCGCAGAATGGCGCTATTGGAATTACTACAAAAGCACATTCGAAGACGGGATATGACGGAGTTACTGGATAGTATTGTTAAACTGTTGTCGTATAATTATTATACTGATAATCAGGTTATCACGATGTTTAACTATCTCATTCAGGAAGGGAATGCAGAGCAGCCAGCAAAGTTAATCAAAGAGATAGCCAGACAGACAGAGAAACACGAGGGGGCATTGATGAATATTGCACAAGGTATACGAGAAGAAGGTATACAACAAGGTATGCAACAAGGTATGCAACAAGGTATGCAACAAGGAAAACTTGAAGGCGAAAAACAGGCTTCCATGAAGATAGCGCGCCAAATGCTCGAAAGTGGCATGGACAGGCAATCAGTGATGAAATTTACGGGTTTAACTGATATTGAAATGAGTAACTTGTTTAAAGATTGATTTAATGGGTTTTAAGCTCTTTAATGCAACTTTGAGCAGTTTTTTTAATGAAAAACATAAAAAAGTATATTAACTACACAATTCTATTGTTAATCTTTTGATATCGATATTTCTGAATGTCTTTATTTTTGAAGAAGATTCTAGAGTCCCCTCATATATCTACTTTTACTATATTACTAATAACTTTTGTATTAGTTATTAGCGATAGCAAAATAAAAAAACTCATCGGTCTATTTCTTTTATTTTTAATAAATTTAAAAAAATAATTTATTCGGTATACTTTAATGGAAATGTGACGATATCTGCACTTCAATCAATGCTTGAAACCAACACTGCAAAGAAGTATTATTTATGTCGGATAGTTTATTGTTAAAGTTAATTGTACCTTCATTAATTTTAACAATAGTCTCATTTTGCTTTCTAGCTAAAGCAAAAAAACACTTAAAGAATAACTCTTTATTTATATATAACACTATTTTCTACTTGCTTAGCAACTGTCTTAACACTTGTTGATATAAAAGATGAATACAGATTGATTCCTAATCTTAGAAAAGATAAAAGAGAACTTGGTGTTTTTTTTCATCATAAAATACCTTTAGTATTTGGAGATGCAGCCTATTTACTCATTGCCTCGTGTGGTGATAGCAAATATTCAGATACAAGCAAAATAGAAAAATTAAATAATTCTATCATTGCCAAGAAAAACAATAATAACAAAAATATTATATTAATCATGAGCGAGGCTTCACTATACTCACGTTATAGTGCATATGGCTATCATTTAAATACAACGCCAAAGATGGCAAAAATCTTCTCTATAGAAGAGGGTTGTATGGTAAATAATGTCCATTCCAGCGCGCCGATAACGTGCGATTCTGTATCAATGACCTTAGCATTCCATACGCCAGAAAATGAAGCTAATTTATTTAGTAATAAAACCATAGTGGAAATGGCGAGGTATAATGGCTATAAAACTTATTGGTTAGGCTCTCAAGAAATTAAAGGGAATCACGGTTCTAAATATGGTTTCATTGCACAAAAAAGTGATTATATAAAGCTCACAAGTTATAATGACAATAAATTAGTAACACTATTATCCGAAGTTTTATCAAATAATACCCAAAAACGATTTATTGTCGTTCATCTATTTGGTAATCATTTGCCCTACAGAAACTATGATGAAATAGATAAAAAAATCATTACCAAAATCCGAAAAATATGATTTGACCATTCATTATACTGACCGAGTTGTTAATGATATATTTAATGTTATTAGCAAGAAAAATATTGACTATAACTTGACTTACACATCTGACCATGGTGAGGTTGTTAATGTTGGTCATGAATTAAAAAAAGGCAGAGAGCAGTATCTCATACCCTTTTATGTACAAATCCACTAACCCTAACTATGACTGTCAGTTTATTGAATCTTTTCGCAATAAAGATGGATATCTGAGTGGATTGATGAATAAGTATATTTTATCAGAGCTAATTGGTTATGAAATTGATAAAAATATACTTACAAAAGAACGTGAATATGACAGAGTGCTAACCGCAAATGAAGATGTTGTCCCCTTTTCAGATATACAATAAAAATTGCTTTTATCGCACAAAAAGATAATTCTACGCTGGTTCTTCAGGCCACGTTATATCTTGTGTAGTCGATGTGTCTATACGATTGATTAACACACAATATCTTTTCCAGGCTATTAGCTGTTTTTTCTCCTCTTCGGGCGCTATGTCTAAATCAACTGCATCCTGAAGCAGCGCAATAGCATAAGTGATATCGGATAATTTTTGTTGTTTGATGGCTTCCAGTTTGCGCCTTTCGACTAATTTCTCATCTTCAACATCTTTAACCCATTTTTCACCGTCCCACATCAAATTCGCTTGTCGGGGCTAGAAGGGTTAAATGCTCAGGTAATTTGCCTAATTTTTTAATAATGACCGATTGCCGGTTTTGCGTAGATTATTATAACCAGAGCCACCTCTCGCATTCCAGTCATCACCCTCCATAACCTGCAAAACTATGATTGTGCCCCCACCCGACTGCAATCGTTGTCACATCGCTGCCGTCAACTATCATTGCTATCGAATGCGCTGGGATGCCGTTTTTATCCGTTTCACTGGTGTCATTTTCAAAACCACGCTGTCTCGTTACACCGGGTATCAGACTAATCGTCTACTATATGCCTTCTAATACCGTGCAAGATGGCCGTGTCACTCCCTGCAACAAGACAAACCGCCGTCCATTGCGATTTTTATCACGAACGCACCCATTTTTAATCACCGTACCGACCTGACCGGTTAACACCACACCACAGTAGAATAACCGGATGAGTGGCGTGAAATGCCATTAATAGACACATTATTGGAAAGCTCATCCCCCAGAGTTAAAACTATTATACGCGGCGATTATCGCATTATTCGCATCGTGAATCGCCAAGGCATAAATCGCTATCATCTTGGCCATATTTGCTGTCTAGCGTTAAATACGCATCCTCCACATAAATTTCACGGGAAAAATCGGTTAAGCGCATTAATATTGTTGAGTAATCAAGTGCACTGATACCGTCGTCAGTCACTTTTGCTGACAACCCTAAAGTAGTGAGATTTAACATCAAGCCTCGTGGGTCAATGAAGTTTTGCCGTATTGCGTTTGAACTTGAGCGGTAATAGTGAGTTTTCTGGTGGTTGAATTTTCTGTATCAAATTAAAATCGGTTAATTCTGTCACGCCCGGCGTATCCAGTATGCGCTGTTTGTTTGTCATACCATAAGCATCAAGATAAGGCTTATCCAATACCGATTGTAAGCAGGGCCTGCCTTCTTCACTATCTAAAAACCATTTCCCCAACCAGAGGGACAATCGGGTTTTAATGGCTTGGGCGACCTCATCCGGTGAATTAGCCAAGAAAGTGTTATCTCACTGATCAAAACTGTAGCGTCCCACTCACTCGTTTCTCGTCGAGAACGCATCAATTCACCTTTTCTGAATTATCACCACCAGATTTAACTCCACTGTGCGTATGCGTTTCGTCAATCCGTTTGCCGTTTGATTTCAATGTGTAAAAAAATTCAATGGCCCCGGTAATTTTTGCAGCCGTACCTGATGCGGCGTAACCCACCATACCACCTAACCAGGTGAGTAACCCTTTAATGGTGACTCTCTCAGAAAAAGTTGTTTCCGGTGTCACAATTTCAATGCCACCCGGTGCGACAATTTTGATTTTTTATATCGCGGGATTTAACGCGAAATAAGTCTCGCCATCATCTCTGCGTAACTGCATCGCATCCGTACTGATGTTACTTATCTTCTGTGCCTGCGATTGCGGTCCAATTAAGGCAAATATCGGATAAATCATGTTGCCTCGGGTCAATGGCTTCCTGCACACCGCCGTTTTGCCACCAAAAATCAATACAGCGGTCACAAAACACCACCAGACACTCATACCACTTTTTACCGGAAACGTCATTGTAACACACCCACCGCGTGGAAATATCACCGGCACATCGACCAATAACGGTAGAGTGACTGATT
>JBDPYZ010000046.1:0-8196 GCA_047291315.1 Candidatus Phloeobacter fragariae
TTGTTTTCAAAAAATAAAATTATATTTACTATAACCAATCAAATTACACAACGAGTTATCGATTATCAGGTATTTTTATCTAACATGTTAGTTAATAGATATCTATGTCAGTACCTACTTATGATAAATTCATTGAGCCTATATTAAGAGTATTACAAAAATTTCCACACGAGCTACCAGCAAAAGAGGTACATGAATATGCTGCTGATATGCTAGAACTCAACGATGAACAACGTTCTGAATTCATTGCAAGTGGTCAACTAGTTTATAAAAACCGTGCCGGATGGGCGCACGATCGTCTTAAAAGAGTCGGACTTTCTCAAAGTCTATCCCATGGAAAATGGTGTTTAACCAACAAATGTTTTCAACGTGCTGAGCAACACACCCCCCTCTCCTTTAGATAAAAAACTTGTCGATCATATCACTTTTGATTTCGTTAATATTTTACTTAAGAAAAATGCAGATACCGTACCATTGAATAATGATACTACAACAACAGAACTTATTGCTTATGAAACCAGCAGTCCTGATGATCGACTAGACGATGCCTATCAAGAAATTCCTCGCACTGTGGCAGAAGAACTACTAAACAATCTATTACAAATCTCTCCTAACCGGTTTGAAATTCATTATTTTAGACATTCTTCACCAACTAGGCTATGGCACTAATCCTGAGGATTTATAGCGTGTTGGTAATACCGGTGATGATGGAATTATATCATTAGATAAACTTGGGTTAGAAAAAATCTATGTGCAAGCAAAACGTTGGCAAGCTACTGGCCGGCCTGATTTACAAACCTTCTATGGTGCTCTTGCGGGGCAAAATGCCAAAAGAGGAATATTTATTACAACATCCTCATTCACAACTCACGCTTTAAACTTTGCAAAATCAAAATCCGTTGAAGGAATGATACTTGTTGATGGTAACCGTTTAGTAAATCTGATGATGGATAACGAAACCGGGGTAAGTTCGAGAATAATAAAATTACCTAAAATTGATACGGATTATTTTGAATAAGTAAGTTATTTAATATAGCTAAAACATTAAGATCAAGCAAACAAAATATATTTCTGTGCACCTATTAAACTCTACACACCCATGACACAGACCTAACTCAAAATTACGGTAAAAAAACAGCCCCAAACACAGTTTACCTAAATACCATATAATTATTTTTTTATTATGCTATTTTTTGTGCCCCATACTCATATCTACCACTAAATTAATTCCGTCACATTTATTTTGACTGGTTTTTATTCAGTTTTAATGTAAAAAGCGAAAATGGCCCTCCCCTCAGCTTCTTCACAAATAACGACATTTTTAATTTACTCTATTGACCATTATTTAATTAAGTAGGCATTAGAATACTATTTCGCTACACACTTGAGGTGGCTCCTTTTTTACAATATTGGTTTTATAAGGTTCTAGTTAATATTTTACTTCCATTGGCATTACAAATAACAAACAACTAAATTTTGAAGCAATCTGCCCTAACTATAAGCAATAGATAGTGACTTTTAATTGGCGTTTTTCTTAGTGGGCCGGCGCATTATTTTTTTATTGATTTTGCTTATTATATAGCCACCCATCCGGCTAAAATATTCTTTTGATAGTTCAGATAAACTTATCCATCAAGTTGCTATCAAACCATCGAATTTTATAAAAAAATAAATTAATAAAAACAATTAATTAATGACATTTACTGAAATAACAAGCAGCTAATTTGATAGAAAAATTTCCATTATGCTCAAAATTTATTTATAGTAATACTCTATTTTACAAGGAATAAATAGATTATTTACAGATAATTAATGAGTATTATTAAGTCCTATTGGCGGGAGGAAATAATGGATATGAAAATATCACCCCAGCTTATTGCTATGTTTGAAAACAATAGTGATCCGTGGGGAATAAAAGTTTTTGACAACGATCAATCTATTCATTTTTATAGTAATCCTCAAAATTACAGGTTATTTAATTTACCTGCAAATTTCAACTTATACGGCAAAGCAGATAGCGAAATACCCCATCCCATTTCTGAATTCTCAGAAAACTTTCAAGCACATGATTTTGAGATCCTAAAACAGAAAAGAAATATCACATCGATTGATATTTATCCTTATGGCAAAGACTCATTATTACAACCTTACGTTTGTGAAAAATTTCCGTTTATTATCGAAGGAGAATGTGTTGGCGTTATGTTTCATTCAAGAAAGATGGAATTACTACCTTTTAGGAAATTTAAAAATTTTAGTAAAATTAGTGGAACAACAACAGATTGTCATATTGAAACTAAATTTACCAAAAAAGAATTTGAAGTAATGTTTCTTGTGGCACATTCATTTAACACAAAAGAAATTTCCAAAATACTTAGTGTTAGTTATCATACTATTAACAATAAATTACAATCTATCTACCAAAAATTGGGGATTAGCTTTCGGGAACAACTTATAGAATATTGTATTAATAAAAATATTCATAATAAGATACCGATACAATTTCTCAGACCGCGCAGCTATTTATTTAACTAAATAATATAGAGAAATATAGACATGGATAAAGAATACTCCCTTGAAAGAATTCCTCCTTTAGCACGCTCTGATTTATTTTCTGTTGTTTTAATTCGTATCGGGGCCAATACATCACTATCACAGTTTATGCTAGGTGCAACATTAGGCCATTCAATGTCATTTTGGCAGGCAATGTTAGCAACGCTACTGGGTAGCTTAATTCTTGAATTTATAGGTCTAGGATTAGGTCTTATAGGATGTCGGGAGGGATTACCTACCAGTATACTAGCAAGATGGTGTGGCTTTGGACGAATAGGCTCTGCCATGGCTGGGTTTGCTATTGCGATAAGTTTGCTCGGCTGGTTCGGTGTACAAAATGGAGTTTGTGCCAAAAGTTTAGAATATGTTTTAAACGGAAAGCTTGATTTCGGTTGGTGTGCCACAATTTCAGGTATATTTATTACCGTATTAGTTGCTTTGGGATTCAAAGGATTAAACTTAACCGCCAAAGTGGCTGTACCTTTATTTTTTGCTGTTATGATTTGGGTGGCATTGAATACATTAACAGCAATCGACATCAAAGAATTAATCAATATCATTCCTGCAGATAATGACACGATGACATTAAGTGCTGGGGCAACAATGGTCGCCGGTGGATGTATTGTTGCAATGTTAACAACACCTGACATTAGCCGATATTGTCAGAATTCAAAACATGTTTTTTGGATGTTAACAATTTCAATAATTGTTGGTGAATTTATTGTTAATGGCGTTTCTATATTGATCGCCAAAGCTATGGGTACAGATGATGTGGTTAATATTCTTATTCAAAATGCAGGCTGGATCGGCGTAATTTGTACGATCTTGGCGGTGATTAAAATAAATGATATTAATCTTTATAGTCTCTCTCTCAACATGAGCAATGTTATTGAATGTATAACAGGTAAGAAAATCAATTATGTTATATTAACGCTAATCGCCGGCAGTATAGGAACTTTCTTTACCGTTATTGGCATTTTAGACAATTTTGTTGAATTTTTGATAATAGCTGGCGTTATTTTCCCGCCAATAGCTGGGATTATGCTCACTGACTACTATATCCTGCGCACTAATAGAAAATTGCTTGATTCAACGCGTGAAGAAGGCCAGCTTCCAAGTAATGCTGATACACCATTGATAAATTACGCATCTCTCATTGCCTGGGCTTTAGGATCTTTAGCCGGGATGACCATGACTATCGGTATTCCATCAGTTAACTCGATATTTATCTCTGCTGGGATATATTTATTCTTATCAATTTTAAAGAAATTTTTCAACAAAAACCCCAAAGAGATAAAAAATGATCAAGGTTTCAATAGCTCAGACAGACGCCATTCTAGGTGACAAAAATAAAAATTTACAATGTTTAGAAAATTATTGTGATAAGGCCAAGGAAAACAATGCCCAAATTATTTGTTTTCCTGAATTAGCGACTACTGGATATTCACCATCATTACTAGGTGAACAATATTATTCACTTAGTGAAACAAAAAATGAACAGACAGATAAGCTATTTAGCCAATTATCCAGCAAACTTAATTTAGTCATTATTTGCGGCTTCATAGAGCGAGATGATACAACTGGTAAAATTTATAATTCTGCAGGTATTTGGATACCAAATAGAAAAAACTGGTTGGCCGTATATCGAAAAATGCATCTAATTGATGATGAAAAGCTATGGTTTACGCCCGGTGATAGCTTGCCGGTTTTTGATGTTGGTATCTGTCGTATTGGAATAATGATTTGTTATGATGCAGGATTTCCTGAAGTTGCCAGAATTTTGGCAACTAAAAAAGCAGATATCTTATTTATGCCATCAGCTTGGTCAGAACAAGATAAAGCTCTTTGGAATATAAATACGCCTTGTCGTGCGTTAGAGAATACAACTCATTTAGTAGCAGTTAATAGATGGGGAAATGAAGGTAATATAAATCTATTTGGTGGTAGCCAAGTTATCGATCCAAGAGGAAAAATTATTGCTAAGGTCTCGGAAAAAGCAGAAGACATGATCTATTATGAAATAGATTTAACTATGCAAAAAGAGATAAGAAAATCATTAAAGTACTTAACGGATAAAAAAACAAGCTATACAGCCTATTTATAATAGGCTAAAAGTTGTTTTCTTTTATTGCTTTCATGTTTTTACACTGTGGTATATGTAGAGCATAAAAACATAATATAATTAGTTATAAATTAAAAGCTAAAATACATATTATTGCTTTTAGCTTTTAAACTTTCTATTCATATTATAAAAAACAAGAATAATAAAGATTAATAATTAATCTTTATTATTCTTATATATATATTATTTATTTTAATTTAAAAAAATTTATTAATAGAACGATATTTGTAATAAAAATGACAAAAAGAAATTTCTGGATGTTCATCTTTACGGCATATATAATTGCTTCTCTACCAAATTGATTTGTTAATTAACAGTACTATATAATTTAATATAAAATACCTCCTCTAATACATTCATTTTTTATCAATCTTAATTAAATAAAAGTTAGCTTATTGATTGCTAAAAAATAGTAATACTCAATCCACTTTAATGATTTGATCTATTTTTGCTCAAGCTATAGTGTTAATCATGTTAGTTTTCAACCTTCCCTTTCCGTTAAATATAATCCTACAGCAGCTAATTTATCCGCTTATTTCTAAACTTTGTCGTCTCTATAGAGCTGGAGTTAGACTTTATTTAGGAAATATAAAAAACCGAATATGATGCGGTTAATTTTGCTTAGCAAATGCATTCACCTTGGCACCCCCTTCTATCAACAAACTGATTAACCGGTTTAGTCAATTTAATAACCCTGAGTCATGTCTCAAACTGATATGGCTATGTTAATATAATTTGATGCTAGGCTTTCCATATGACGGTTGGCTTAATCGATTGAAAATGTAAACCGAAGAGCGGCTGGTGGTATGGTTGATTATAAAAAAGGCAGAGAACAGCGGATTAGCTAGGATTATGTGTTGTTTAGTTGATGATAAAATTAAATAAAAAAATTTGCCGTTCAAGTATCCATCTACTTTATACACAACACAAAAATTTAAGTTAATATGAAAAAAGGTAACATATTTCGATAAAACTGATGATATGGTAAAACTCTATGAACCGACGCCAATTAGCTCGCTTGCAGGGTGAGCATAAAATACGTATTTCAGATGTAACCCGCGAAACAGATCTTAGACGGACCTAATATATAAAGATACGGCTCAGAAATTTGATGTTGATGCGCTTGATAAGCTTTGCATACTGTTAATTGCAAATTAAACGAGTTATTGGAGGGGGTATCAGAGCAATGATAAAGAATAAAAACATCACCAAATTTACAGAAGATACCCGAATAAAAATTCCTACAATTCTTCACTTAACAAGGCTAGGTTACACCTATCTTTCACTCAAAGGACAAAGAGCTGGGATAAAGTAACTAACATTTTTCCTGAAATCTTTAAAACTTCCATTGCAAAAATTAACTCCAATACAAATCCTGATGATATCGTACGTCCTCTTAAAGATGTTACCCTTCTGCTTGATAATGAAGATTTAGGGCGTGCATTTTTCGAAAAACTCACTGATCGTTCTAATGTAAAATTAATTGACTTCGAAAACTTTAATAACAATAGCTTCCATGCTGTCACTGAACCAACTAATGAAAATGGTGATGAAGAGTTTCGTCCTGATATCACCATCCTGATTAATGGAATGCCGTTGGTGTTTATTGAAGTTAAAAAACACAATAATCAAAAAGGTATTTCTTGCGGAACGTAATCGTATTAATGAGCGTTTTCAAAATCCGAAATTTAAGCGTTTTGCTAACATTACTCAGTTTATGATTTTCTCCAATAACATGGAGTATGATGATAGCGATCCTGAACTAATTCAAGGCGCTCTTTATGCTAGACAAACTAGAGTTCAATTATTTCCGCGAAGATGAACTAGCGGTACTGAAAGATAATAACCTTTTGAGGAGGTAATCCATGCGAGTGCTAACCGTCAGAGTAATGACTGGCCATTGATGATTCTTTCAGGATAGCTATGTCTGACGCCTCTCGCGCAATGAACGGGAATCTTATCGGATCAAAACTAATATTCCCTACTGTTGAACAACTAGCAAAAACAATGCTTGTGCTCCTAATCGCTCGCAGATCATAAAAGCGATGGAGAAAGCACCATCTATATCTATCCGAGAGCTTTCACGGATTGTTAATCGAGATTTTCGCGGCGTTTATAACGATGTCCAATCATTAGCTAAACGGTGGTGTTTTGGACAAAGAAGGCCATAAGATTGTGCGTCCTTATGATCCATTCAGTTTAACTCAGATGATGTTGCGGCATAATGACAACTAGAAACTGGCACACAGCCAGTCTTATTTTACTTTTGCATCCATCTGTAACTTAGCTGCACATTTTCGCTTTTCGTCCCTCATCGTAGGTATCAATCCCACGACTTTCGCTTTGTTTCTTTAGCCATTCCTCTATCTCATCCTTGAGCCAACCATTGCGGCCACCAACTTTAAACGGCATCGGGTAGTCTCATAATCATCGTCAAAATAATTTCGCTGATGTTTTAATTGCTTCTGAAACAATATAATTTGACTGAGTATCTATTCGCCGATTGGTCATTTTTGGCCTCACCGGTTTTCGGGCGCTCAAATATTGAAATATGCGTTTAGCGGGTTGCTTTTTGTACTGTACAAATTCCATTAACTTATTGTTTTTAATATTTTTTGTATCACCTCTCTATTGGCTTCTTCGTCTATCAATTGCATTTATCGCCCTCTAATTTGTTGAGATGGATTCAGGGTTGAAACATATCTATGCGTTTACTTACTTCTCGTACTGCCTGAGTCGGTGACATGCCTGATTGAATAGCAGCCTGAAATGTTGCTTGCTCTATCTTCTGCATACAAAACAAAATACCGAGTTGTTGGTCATTGGCTTTACTTAGTTCACCTGAACATAAACCTGCTAATCGGTTTTCAATATCAGCCAGATTGATGTAATGATGTATCTCTACACCTAAATCACGTAAAGCATCACGCGACTCATGGTAATAAGGTAAATGCTCTCTTCGAATAGGTTCAGCAGCCCGTTTTTTAGATTGTCACATCAAGTTTAAATTGCGTCATTTTGTCGTGATCTCATCTCGGACAATACGACACATAAAATCAAACTGGTTTTCATTGAATAAAACGTATTTATTTACAGTTGCGCCTGTTGAGTGGGCGCACGTCTCTGTTTGAAACGAAAGCCTGCCAAATTGACGTAAATTCTTTGCGTTCTTCTTAATTAATTCGTAAAAGTTATTATGTTTAATACTTAACCTTTTAGCAAACAGACGGCTATTTATTCTTAACTCGGTTTTATGTTGAATTAAAATACCAAAATCTTCATTTTGGGCGCAAAGAAGCCCCTCACGGCTATTCGCCATGTTTTGAATAGTCATATTTATAACTTAATTGATTTGTGTAGTTTCTTTAATTACACGAGGAAACCGCTTTAGTTATTAGTTAACCCATCAGTACGAGAAGCAGCTATTTTATTAGCGATCCATTCGTCTACTTCAGACTCAATGAAAGCAATAGAACGAGCACCAATTTTTACTTGTTGTGAAAATTTATTTTCTTTAATTAACT
>JBDPYZ010000047.1:0-7821 GCA_047291315.1 Candidatus Phloeobacter fragariae
TCCGATACTTCTGACAAGTGAAGTTTATCCTTTAGCTTAAGTTGCCATTCTTGTGATTTATGGTTAGTCAATACATAGCGTTCAAATGCAATTGCTTCAAGTTTCTTAACTGACATAAGAGAACCCTCCATTGGTACATCTTGCTAACCAATTTTCTTTTCTGATTGGACTAACTTTGTTTCTTTTGCCCAAAGTGTGCAAGAGCCGGCACTATTTGACCGGATTCTGGAGCTATTTCATTTATAATAAACCACATCGTATATTTTAAAAATTTTGGATGACTTAATATTTTCATGGTTACATCAATATCTGGAGTTGTTCTTCCTGTTTCATAATAAGTTAGTGATGAATAGGGTATGTTAACCATTTCAGCAAATTACCTGTGGTGAATCTCCTGATTCACCGCTTTCAGAATATTGGATTTATTTACCTGCCTGGAATAAAGTAATGAGATTGCCTTATGAGTAATTGCCTAAAGAAATCAGAGATGGCTGGTTAACATGGTTAGGACTGAAATAATGATGCTTAAGCAACTAAGTACCCACAGTTTTTGTTACCGTGATTTTAACATCATCAAATTATCAAGGGGATAGATAATAGGAAATGCTAACTTAACATCAAAGCGACAAGACTGACTTATGTGATCGGTATTGATGAACTCTCCATTATTCCCTCATGCGATGGGAAGTTATTACGTTTATATCTTCATGAATATTTACTAATACAGATTGAATTAGATCCAGAAGTTAAACATTATAAGTTTAATCATAATCAAAATTTAAAAAAATAAATCATTAAGAATAAGCATTTCCTTTTTATTTAACACCATGTAATTCTTTTTCACAGGGAAAAATATCGTAATAAATAATATACACTACCTATTTCGGTTAGTCTAGAGACAAAAATTATAGTTTACATTAGGATATTTAATACAAATAAATTTAATCAGCAACATAAATATCGTTTAACCAGCGAATCCGTTAAAAATCATTATATTAATAGTAAAAAAGAAACTGACATTAATTGATAAATTAATACTGTTATGTGGCGGGTTATTTATTTTTTATTTTCTAACGATTCTTATTAAATAAAGATGATTAGTAGACTTTATTTAATATTTACAAAAAGATGATAAATGCTTTATTCATTTAATTTTTTATTTAGCCAATATTGATAATAAAAAATATCTTTTAAAATTTAATGAATTTCAAAAAAAGAAAAATAGACAATTATTAAAGCGATATTTCAATTACAGGTTCTGGTTGCATTAACGCCTAAAAATATCGCACTGCCACTTTAAATTATTAGTAAAAAATTAAAGGTGATAACAACATAAGGTGATTATTTTACTTAAGATAATGATAAATAAAGAAATATGACTAACAAACCAATATTTATAGCTATCACAGAAATGTTAAAACAAAATCATCAGGATGAAAGAAAACAACTCCTGACACAATTTTCTGCCCATTTAACTCTGCTGGCTTATCAAATTTTTCATCAAAAAATGACTTATCAGGAAGCTTATCAACATGTGATGAAAGTGAGTCGCCCTTTTCAATACCAAACAGAGAAAATAAGCCATGTCTGATCAAATTTGATGACCCGAACGAACTCGCTCAGCAGCATTAATCCACCAAATAAAACAAGTTATCCAACGTAACAAAGGCATCACCAGTTTTCATTGTGAGGATTGTGGAAAACCAATCCCGGAAGCGCGCCGTATCGCTTCCCCAGGCTGCATGCGCTGCGTCGATTGCCAGTCTCTTTGGGAAATCAGCAAAAACATTTTAAAAGGTAAGAAAGTGAACCCCTGGTACAACGAAACTCATTCATATGCGGTACAATGGCTGCGTAATCTAATCAAAGCCGGACTCATTATCGCACCCGGTAATGTCGCTAAAGTCGCAAAAGCGTTTATAGATTCCTGTCAGTGGAAATAACATGCACTCGTCAGATTTTATCATCAACCGCTTAATTCAGGACTTTAATTTTAAAGAAAAAAATAGCTATCTGCGTCAAGAGGTTTGTCCCCAGTGAAATAAAAAAAAGGGTTATTCACCGCAATTGAAAAGCCCTTTGTACTCAAATGTGGCCGTGAAAATAAATATGGCGCTGAATTGATTGTTAAAAAGCTCTATCCTGAACTGTTTCATGACTGGTCAACACATTATCCCAAAACTGAGAAAAGCCCTTATGCTGCTGCGAATGCCTATTTACAACAGGCCAAAGGATTAGATATTGCACCGTTAAAAGGGTTATATATCAAATCCAGTTATCACGGCTAAAGGACTGGATTCTGCAACAGTAAAATTTACGCTACCCAATGAAGCTTACTGGGAGCGCATTATTTGATAATCCTCAACGATTTAATCGAAAGGCTAATTTTTTTTTGCAGTTACTTAAGAGGCATTGGTAGAGTCTGCCGCAACAGGATTTGACAAAAGCACTCAAAATTTGACTGGCCAAAGGAATTTTCGATGCGATTAGTCTTGCTCAAAATGCACTTTATACCGTCCCTGATGAGTTGCCAAAATTACCCAGAACACGCCTTACCTTCGCAATTAAAAAATGAAGACTGGAATGATTTACACCTAAAATGCAAGCTGGGGTGGTATGATTTATTGCGTTATCGTTATTATGGTGATTTATTGCTGATAAAAAGTGTCACCGATAAAGCGATACGGATATTCAATTATACCCACCGTAATGATTTCTATTTTGAATTTGATAGCCGTTTTTATTGCCTTAAATGGATATTGAAAGGCATTTAAAAGCGGTTGAACGAATTTTAGACGCCGAAAAGCTCGCTAAAGAGGAAGCCATCACAAAAGCATTGAAAGAATCCGGCGCTGCCAACAAAATTTCCAACTGTTACCCACCAACTCCGCTTTATTTTCATAAATCGGAATAAACGGACGAATCCTAGTATTATTTAAAACTGGATTTTCCTCAACAGAGACCTAACGTTAAAGCCACCTTTACCGCCAGTCAGCTGACCAGCGCTTCTGAATTTAAAAAACTTTTTTTTGCATGTAGCCAAAGGGACGGTTTACACGGGGCACTCATCAGCTTGACCGCTTCTGCAAAAACGAATTACCACATATTGTAAACCCCAAAATTTTATCGGTTACAACAAAGCCCTTGGCGTGTATGTCTCTTATGATATTGCCGTGCAAAACGGTAAATTATATACCCTGAATAAAGAAGATTATTTTTCACTGGAACATCTCGATATCAAAACATTAAGTACCAGTCCGCGACTGGAAATTAATCATGAACTAAAGGACTTTAACATTCGCTGGCTGGATGATTTGTGGCTTGCTTTTGGTGTTAAAGGTTATACCGTGCTTGCATTTTGGCTAGGGTCGCTTTTTGCCGAACAGATACGGAAATTAAGCAAAAATTACCCTTTTCTTGAAATTATGAGCGAACCTCACTCAGGAAAAAGTAACCTGATAGAGTTTTTTTTGACGGTTAACCGGACGAACCGATTACGAAGGTTTTGACCCTTCAAAATCGACGTTAGTAGGACGGACCAGAAATTTTGCCCAGGTGAGTAACTTCCCGTCTGCCTGATAGAAAGTGACCGAATGCAGGATAATGTAAAACGGGCTTTCGATTGTAAAGAAATGAAATCACTTTACAATGGACATGCAACACGCTCAACAAGCATAAAAATCGATCAAAATGAAACATATAAACCGCTTTTAAAGCGGCAGTATCATTATCGCACAAATTATAGCAGTGTCGAGGTCTCCAGAGCAGTATTAAAGCGGATTATTCCTCCATACAGACAAATCAAGTCAAAGTGAGCAAACCCGCCAGGCTGCCATTCACCTGGAACGCTATCCCATCGAACAATTGTCTGATTTTCTGTCCAACGCGGTATTAAATGAAAATGCCATTGTGACGGCTTACGAAAAATCCCTCAATACGGTTCAGCGACAACTTTTTGATAGATAAAGATATTGTGCATGAACACATCGCTAAAAATCACCCTCAACTCATTATCCTGTTACGCACGTTATCGTGTTTTCTTTCATCAAAAAAATCGGATAGCAGAAGCCGAAGCTTTTATTATTGTCGAACTGGCAAAAGAACGTGTCCAGACATTGGAAACCGATAATATACTCTAGTGACTGAATTTTAGGATATGTTTGATTATCTCAATCAAAATACCCCACATTGCGTCAATCATACTAATGAAGAAAATATTTATGAGGTAAATTTTAATCATCTGGCATAAGTGGCCAGTGAATACCACCAGACTATGCCAAACCTGTCAGAAATCAAATTCCTGCTTAAAATGGGTAAAACGCAACGCGCTTTATTGAGATAAAAAGCGTGATAAGTCATACAAATAGCCAACATAATCAGGCAATACCGACTATGAGTTAGCTAAAAAAACGGATACCATAAAATGTTGAGTATTTGAAACAAACCATTAGGGGATAAACAATTATCCCCGTCTTGTCGTATGCGCGAGTTCTATTTCACTTCAGCAATTTTACCTAAACCTCTTCCTGAGCTATTAACTCACAGCCAAAATATAAAAATATTACTCACAAATAAATATTAATATTTATTTAATATTATGGTATGTTATTCAATCAAATATAATAATTCTCAAAAGGTGGGATAGCCCAGACGGGGATTGCTTTGAGGTCATGCTTGCAAGTGCACACAAAACGCCACCTCAAGCAGGCAGGGGCGGCTGAGCTACCACTGCTATTTTTCATGTTCTTTTGAAAAAACAAAAACACGGCATCTCAAAAGATACGGAAATTCATACTAACCCGATCTGTATTTCAACAGTCTGTGCATAAAATTAAGGTAATCACCTGATAACAAATGAAAGAAAAATCATAAATAAATAATAAAGAGGAATTGATTAAATAGAAAATTTTTTATTTTTCATACGATTTCTGCACAGGAAAAGCTTAAAATAGCTAAAAAGAATAATTAATTAACAAATTTTTACGCAAATGTATTTAATTACAATAAGTTAGGGTAATTTCTGTTGATTATTATCATTTGTATAAACGCAAAATAACCTGTATATTCTGGGTGCTGAACTTGTACTTGTATCTGATAAAAAATAAATTAGATATTTTTTAATAAAAAACCAAAGGAATAAAAAGGAATAAAAATGACTTATATCAACACCAATATAGATCATTTCACCAAATTTATGGAAAGTAATTTAGGTATTAATGATATGGATGTTAAAAAAGCCACATCGCCTAATACAGTACTGGAACATATTATTGATTTCATTACATTCGGAGGAGTAAGAAAAGAGCTCACTAAACAATATAACGAGTTCTGTTCAAAAATCGTTGATACTCTCGAACAATCTAATGGTTTAGGTCGATACGAAATTCCAAAAAAGCTGAAATTTAATTTTTTAGGGAAAGATGTTACGTTTTCAAACAATAGTCGTGGCGTATCTATCAACGTTCAAGGTAAAGTAAGCGATCAAATAATTAGTGAGAAATGCTTTAATAACTTTTGTACAATTCAGTTATTAATGAAGCGTGAATATCTATTTGAAAATCAAGTTAGGTTAACAAATGATGGAAATATTAGTTTAACAAACGTTGATCTTTCTAACTGCGATTTGTCAGGCATTGATTTAAGGGATGCAGAATTGCATAAAGTAAACTTATCTAATTCAGATTTAAGTTTTTCAAATCTAAAGGGCGCAAAGTTAAAATTTATTACACAAGATTCCATACGTTATGAAAAACAAGCAGAGCGAAACCTATATATCATAAATTTATGTAATTATATAAAAGAAAGTTATCAAAAAAATAGTGAAGGCATGAGAAATCCTAAAAGTGACGGTTTATTTAGGATTCCACCTAACGAAACCGAATTTCTTGATGTCAAAAAAAGATTTAATGAAGGAAAAATTAACTTTGAAGATCATTCAATACATTCAATAAGAAAAATTCTCTCAGAGGAATGTAAAAGATTAACCCCTATTGATGATGCGATGTTAGTAGAAATGAACAGTGGAAAAGAAGAATTTCTATCTATATTTAATAAAAAAGTTCAATCAATGATCCCTGAAGAAAGGAAAGAATTTGAAATGATTCTTGATTTATATGCTGATGCTTACCATTCGGCTGAAGAGGGTTTTAACGATAATTTTAACAAACATATGGTATTAACAGGATCTCTTTCTCCATCCTTATTTTTTGGTACTGAACAAAATCTAAATTTTCAATTTATAAAAAGAAAAGAAGAATTATCGAAAAAAATAATAACTTCATACAAGCATTCTAGTGATGTTGAATTACCTGTTCAAGACGATAATCGTAATATTCATACTCAATCAATAAAAGAACAGAAAATAGTCAAAAATGCTGATCCAACACATGCAACAACAAGAAATGAGTTAGTTAAAGCCAGAAAAGCATTTTTCGAAAAGCTTACAACAACAAATGTAAATAATTTGAATCAACCAATTTCAACGGGTGCGTTAAGAGATGTTACAACTTTACGAAAGTTTTTTGAAAATAACACGTCAAATTGATGATATTTTAGAAATTTAATTAAGAAAAGATAGGCTTTAGGTCACCCAAGAAACGAAATTGCCCGTCAACTGCTGAAACATGGGGTGGATTAAACGATTATTCAGCAGTCAACGGGCTTTCTGAAGCACAGCTAGAAACCCTGCTCAGAGATTAGCAGCGCATTTTCTACCCTATTCTAGGCGTAAAGAGCAAACTGAATACATCATCGCCGAACCATTCGTTAAGCGGCTACATTTTTCGCTGTAACGGATATAGTTCGTTGCAAATGAAAACATTTAGTAACTTTCTCGACATCCCTCCCCCACACCAACGTTTTGTAGCATAATGCCCATCAATTGAGGGCGGGCTCACGTATGGTCCCGACTGACATCCTTGATATTTAAAAACTCATCCTTGGCAACGGATTCCGATAACGGAATGGTTTGAATGCCATCCTTTTTCCCGTTCTGGGCATACAAAAACAGATTGCGAAAATTACCCGTGGGTCAAGGACAGGCACCAGATCACCAAAAGTAAAGGTTTCCAGCAACCAGTTCTTTATTGTGTTCATTTTTCGCCTCCTCCCGGTTAAATAGTTTGCCTGACCAGAACGAATAAGCACTATGAGCCAGGCTGGAAGTGGTTGAAAAATAAGTTTGCTGCAATTTTTTCGGCATAGCCATGCCGAAGGCGACTTTGCATAATTCCTGAAATTTGGGTATCCAGAAATATTCATCTAGGTAAAGATTGCCGTGATAACTTTCGGCAGTTCGGGCATTGGTACCAAGAAAGTAAAGTGTGGCACCGTTAGCTAATACTATGAGGTCGCCTTTTAAGGTAACATCGACTTCCAGCGCTATTTTGATAATATAATCCTTAAAGACATATGCCTGCACTTTGCTAACTGATAAAAAACACCTGATTGCGCACGGTGATTAACGCATCAATGAACTGCTCACGGGCAAAAAACCAGGTCGCCCCCATCTGGCGCGACTTTAAGATATTGCGTATCGCATAATCCAACCCGGCGTGGTACCACTGTTTTGATAATCAAACAGGCTCTGGTGAAAAAGCTGCTTGAAGGTGTCAATCTGGCTGTCACTAAACGCATTCTTTTCTACCTTATTGATATTTCTCTATCCGACACTGGCGCTCCATTTGCCGACAGAACAACAGGTCAATTTCCTTAAAGTCCTTGCCGTCTTTGTTATCTTTATAAATTCACTGTCAGAGTCTGGTTTCCAGCCTCAGCACCGCCTGAGTGGCACTTTGCACGTCCCACTGGTCTCGGCGCTTC
>JBDPYZ010000048.1:0-4990 GCA_047291315.1 Candidatus Phloeobacter fragariae
CATCGGGAGGGATAACTATTATCTAAAACTTATGGGTTAAGTGTAGGATAAGATTGCTACAAAGACTATCAAATCATTTCGTATGTATGATATTTTATTTGCGTGTTTTTGAGTATTTTCTTGCAGAATAGAGATAAGTCTTAGGTAAGAAACGGTTATCAAATGATGACTGAGGCTTTTTGTTTTTTAGATTGAGAGTGAGTGATGCGATGGTATTAACGGTATAATCTTGCTTGTTGAATATGGAATCAAGTATTTGCTCTGTATAACGGAATTGGCATTTTTGTTCTGCTCCTTGACGTTTCTTAGCCAGAAATGCAGCTCTACGTTCATATCTACGTTGGGCATAGTTAATCCGTTTGATGACGGTAATCTGTGTCATATTAGTCTACAAAGTAAGTTTTAGCTGTGGTATAGCCACACCAAAACTTACTCAATGATGCTTGATTCAAGAGTGCCTGAATCCGTTTTAATATGTTAAAGAGCGATAATGCTTAGTTACTGATGACTTCACTTGCCTTCATGTTCATTTGCCTCAGGCTGGCTACTTGGCAATGTTTCAGATAACTCGAAGTATTGTCTGGCTTTTGCCTGTTACAGTGAGTTGATGGTTTTATTATAAAACTTTGATTTTTATTTTGTCAAAAATTAAAATTGTTTTAGTTGTTTTAGTTGTTTTAGTTGTTTTAGTGAGCTCATTTATTTGGTTTATAAATAGAAAAAATTTATTTTTAAAAAAATGGGGGAAGATAAGTGAAAGTTGAACAGTAAAGAACTTTCAGAAAAACTAAATGTATTGGAGTCGTTTTTTAAAGATTATCCGTGGAATTTATATTTTACCGATTGAGTGAGAGGAGTACCTTAGCCATGATATTCAAATTAGCAATTATATCTTTTTTTAGATACCAAGTTTCGTAACATGGATTATCTGAAATAATAGAGATTCTTTTATGTTGTTTTTGTAAACGTTTTATATAAATTTGATTTTCTAGCACAAAGACATAAACACCATCACCGTCAAAAAAATTTATTGAAGTATCTACAAATATTTGATCTTGTGGTTCAAAAGTTTTGGCCATTGAATCACCTTTTACAGTAATTATTTTTATTGACTTATCAGGCCTTCCGACAAATAATTTTCTACCTTCATAATCCGTATATTCTATCGATTTGATTGTTTCAATAAATTCATTATGAATTATTATTCCTTTGCCTGCACTTGCTTCAATATCCAATACTTCAACTTTATATGTGTTTGTTGAATTACTTTGCTTTGTTGCTAAAAGTGTAGACGAAAAATCTTCTTTTGATGGGGAATTTTGATTATCTACTAGACCCAGTGATAATCATTCGGGGGGTTACATTTAGAATTTTAGCTATATTTATCAGCTTAGTAGAATTGAGTGCACTTCCTGATTCTAATTTTTGAATAGCAGCCTGTGACACACCTACTGCTGTGCCTAATTCTTTCTGTGACAAAACAGCATATTTTCTCGCCTGCCTTAATCTTTGTGCAAGTGTTATTTCCATAAGTAAAAGATACAACTCCTATTGTTAAAATTCAAACGAAAATAGTTTTTGATAAAAAAATTAAGTTTTTTATTTATAATAAACAACGGAGGTTTTATGAATGAAGCAATTAAAACAGCCATTGAAATTGTTGGAACTCAAAAAAAATTAGGTGAAGCATGTGGCTTGACACAACAAGCAATTTTTAAATGGCTCCACAATAAGGCAAAAGTTTACCCAGGACATGTACCAATGATTGTTAAAGCAACAAAAGGTAAAGTCAGTGCTAAAGATATTAGACCAGACTTAGTGCATGTATGGGATCTTAATTTAAAAAAAATAGTAACACCACCGCTCTTTAACACCCTGGCTTCTCTGAAATTGGGAAATTTTTAAATATCCAGCCCATCGGGAGGGATAACTATTATCTGAAATTTATGGACTAAGTTTAGGATAGTATTGCTGCAAAGACTATCAAATCATTTTGTTTGTATGATATCTGATTTGTATGTTTTTGAGTATTTTCTTACAGAATAGAGATAAGTATTAGGTAAATAACAGTTATCCTAATTTATCATTTTTTCTAGGATTACGCTGATGAGCGTGGTTAACCGCTCTATCCATAATGTCATCTTTTGGTGGTTTCTTCATCCACTTTTCTTTGATTATCGAAGTCATTGAAGTGACTTTTTAAAATTTTTTCTTTTTTAAGCTAATAAATTCTGGAATGCCATTTCTAGGATTCGGTGGCCCACATTCGCCCATTTCTTCGCATTTTTTATAAATTCGATCCTTTTTCGTTTAAAATATTCACCTGCTCGAAGATATCTACGAATTTTAGCGTTCATCTTTTTCGGCAAATAAATTATTTTTGTCATTATAAATTCTTGTATTTATTATCACAAAATTTACTTATTTTCAGTTTAGCAATTCTTTTTTATTAATTCATTTTAATATGATGTTGTTAATTTCTCCATTTTTCTGTGAAAAACGGCAAAAGACGAAGTGTTAGGAAGGAGAGCAGCGTTTTTATGTTTCACTGGCTTACTTTGTCCATAACATTTACGGAGTGCATCACGAATGATAACTCATTGATAATCGCTTGCTGTTGGGTGAAATGCCTTAATGTGCTCGTAAGATTTGTTGGGATTAAACAGTTTAGAACATAGAGGGCATGTAGCAAATTTTTTTTTCATAATATTTTTCCTTAATAAATTAGATGAATGAATAATCGTGTTTGTAGTGAAAAATGGGTTCTGCCACTTCGGTACATTGTCTCTTGAGAGATACGCCGTCCACCCGTGTGTTAGAGTGCGCCGTTCACTTTTTTCAATTTTTGGCTGATTGCTTTTGATACATGAGTGATATGCGTTAAAAGAAAATGTGTAAAGCGCATAATTTAAATCAATGTAATTTTTTATCATGAAAATTTTATTTTATTGATTTATAGGTTTTTTATTAAATTTTTAAAAAGAGGAATTATAAATAGGTCATTGAGGGAAAAAATTAATCTAGGGAGCTCTGATACCACGTTTTTTTAGCATATCATTAAAAATAATGTCGTAGTGAGTTTTTCTATCTCTCATTTCTTTGATAAAACGTTTAGCTTCTTCTTCTGGAAGGCTATCATATAGTTCAAGTAATTCGATTTGATCTTCTTTTAGATTACTGTATTTTGGATTATCTTTGTTTAAAGAATTAGTAGCTTCATTATTGTCTAAAAATAGATCTGCTACTTGTACTCCCAATGCGGAAGAAATTTTTGAAAGAGTATTTTCACTATATCCTTGCTTGTTTCTTTCAAGACGAGAAATATTGCCTACATCGCTATTAATAGCTGTAGCCAATTGAAGAATGGTCATACCTTTCTTTTTTCTAAGTTCTCTGATTCTAGTACCTACATTCATATAATAATTAAATATTCTTTTTGCGTTTTACACAAAGCGTCTTGCACATATTTAAAAGTTGAATTATTATGCGTATAACGCATTCAAAGGAGATCTTTATGCAGACACCATTACGGAAAATTAGAATTGAAAATGAGTTGACAATTGTTCAAGTTGCAATTGCTATAAACTGTGATGCAGGAAATTTGAGTCGACTGGAAAGAGGAACTCAGTCTGCGTCTTTAGAATTAGCTGAGAAATTATCACAATTTTATGAAGGAAAGATTAGCGAAATACAAATTCTTCACCCACAAAGATTTATGAAAAATTAACTTCATAATTATGATCACCTAATGATGCGGTATACCATTGGGCAACCGGATAGCATTCTGCTAAATGGCTGAAGCGGCAAAACCCACTTAATCACTCACAATCTCACTCTATCTATTATTTTTTTCACAAACCTCATAGGAATATCGAGATAGGAAATTTTATTACTTAAGGATTATAAACATGGAATATTCAAAAACTATCAAAATCACTTGCAAACCTGAGCATTTAGAATCTTACTTCTACCAGAAGATGTTTTCAGAAGTGGGTAATAACTGGTTTGCTAAATCATTTGGAATTCATCCATCAACAGCGAGTCGGGATAAAACCAGAATATTTAAATTAGTCTGTCAGGTTGTTTCAGAATACGGCTTAACAAGGCATGTGGTGAGGGTGTCTGATTCACCGACACAAGAGGTTGTTATTACGAATATATCGGGTGAGGAAATACGCAAGCTAATAGACATGTTAGAACATCTAAGATTGAAAAAAAGAAGCTTCAAGGTTAAAAAACGATGAGGCTTCTAAATGTCAGATAGAATTATGTCTTTAACAACGATTTAAGGAAGTTTGATGATAAGGGAAACGCCAAATTTTCCTTTTTTTTAAGTAATTTCAGAGAGGTTGTTATGCCGAAAAAGCGACGATTTATCAATAAAAACCGTGGATAAAGGTTATATCCAGATAGTCCAGAAGGGTTACTGGTTGCTGCATCAAAAAATAAACATTTCGCCTGTCGATTTGTATTGGAATTCAAAAGCTTAAAGGAAGCTACTCAATGAGTATGACACTGATGGTACAAGCCATGAAAATGAAAGTAGGTAGTACCGTCAGAAAGTTAGTACTACTAAAATTAGCTGATAATGCGAATGATAAAGGTAAGTGCTTCCCTTCATACCAACACATTGCTGAACAATGCGAAATGAGCCGTAAAACTGCAATAGGCCACATTGATGCTTTGTGTGAAATGGGTTTGGTGAAAAAAATTCATCGAGGTGGGGAAAAGGTAATTCAAGCAATATTTATAAGTTAAATTTAGATGGTGTAGAAATTACACCACCCTAGTGTAACTATTACACCACCACCTGGTGTAAATATTACACCCAGAACCTATTACTCTTTTGAACCAGTCATTGAACCTAAAGATCTTAACACTGAAAAGACCGTTCAACAAAACACGGTTGAAAAAATTTCTCGTTATGCGTTTGAAGGTAAAGTTATTCGCCTGAATCATAAAGACTTCGCTGACTGGCAAAAACTTTACC
>JBDPYZ010000049.1:0-3458 GCA_047291315.1 Candidatus Phloeobacter fragariae
AAAATACATCATCTTTTAATGATGGATAAATAACCATATTATTGCTTTCATATTGATTCTCAAAATTAATATTTTTATTCAAAGTATCCACAATATTATCAGTGCTTTTATAACGCATATATTGTCCAATTTTTAACATATTACTCTATCTAACGCATTCGTTGTATTTAATATCAGACTATAATATTTTAATAAAAAGTTTTTATCAAATAACGCTGTAAGGAGAATATTAAACATTTACAGTCATTTCCCCAGAAAGCAGAATAGGGCGATGGTGCTTTGTTTTGACTGAATACAAAGCCGCTTTTGGTAAACAGCAATTATCAAATAAGCCATAAATTTTAACTCGGCTATACAGTAATGCTATCTCAACACGATGTAATACTTTTCCTTTCCTTTTCAATTAAAGTATAGGGCGTTTAGTGTTTGATATTGTTTGTTGCTTAGAGGGTTTGACTGGATTTAACGCAGCTTTCAATGCCATATTAAGTTCTTTATTACGCTTATAGGCTTCTTGCTTGGCTCTTCTGTGCTCATTTCTGCGACTACGAGCATTATTATAACCATGAAAGTTACACATATTTACCTCCTGACAATGGGTTTTGGTGGTGTGTGCCAGCCACAGTCCTATTTGGAGAGTTCTCTGGTGTCGGAATGAATAATCTGACGGTGTTTTGTGTTTTTCACACACCCCCAAAACCTACAGTTGTAGGTTGTTCGCTTTTTCAGTGTAATAGTCTTGAAGAGCGGTACTGCTTAACTGTTGTCACTTACCTTCATGTTCATACGCCTCATGCTGGCTACTTAGCAACATCTGGCAAGGTTTCAGATAATTCGAAGTTATTGTCTGGTTTTTGCATGCTACAGTGAGTTGATGAATAAGGTAATCTATAAATTTACTTTTAATGTTAACTAAAAATTTAATTATTAAGTTTTAGAAACAAAAAACCGCCAAAATATGACGGGTTCTTTGAATGATAGGGTATTTTTACTTTGGTTAGCTTAATCTATTACCTTGGTCTTTATTTCTACGTTTAATATATTCTCCGACAAATTTATCAAACTCTTTAAGCCTCAATTTAAAAGCAGAAATCATGGCTTCTTGCTCATTTAGAGGTAATTGATTAAAAATATCTAATAGTTCTTTTTCATTTTAGTATAATCCCGTGATTCATCAACTTCTTCTCCATATAACCATTCTAGGGAAACGGCAGCAGTTTCAGCTATTGATATAGCAGAATTTCTACTTATATTTCTCTTTACGAACCCATGCATTTACGGCTTGTCTGCTTACTCCTGCTATTTTAGCCATTTCAGATTTAGACATTCTTCTATCATTTAATTCTATAAGTCTCCGAACTAAAGGAGATTCTGATATTTTTTTTGTATTCATGAATAGTATTGTAAACTTTAACTTTATATTATCAATAAATTAAAAATTAACTTAATATGTAAGCCTATGCTTTATTATATTATCCTAATAAGGGGATTTACATGATAGCACTTGAAATTGCGATAAAAAAAGAAAAAGCAGGACCTGTTAGAAAGCTTGGGGCAATGATCGGAGTTTCTGGAATGGCTGTTAACAGTTGGAGAACTAAATACCGAGGAATAGTTCCTCCAAAAAGGGTAATTCCCATAAATTATTCTACAGTATTTCTTCCCTATGAGTTACGCCCTGGTATTTACCCAAACCCAACAGATGGTATCCCTGTGGATAAGCAAAATACTATCTGAGTAACACCGTTCTTTAACATTTTGACTCGCGCTGAATCAGCGTTAGAGCCACCATAACCTCATAGGAATATCGAGTAGGGAATTTTATTACTTAAGGATTATAAACATGGAATATTCAAAAATTATCAAAATCACCTGCAAACCAGAGCATTTAGAATCTTACTTCTACTAGAAGATGTTTTCAGAAAGATGCAATAACGGGTTTGCCAAATCACTTGGAATTCATACATCAACAGCGAGTTGAGATAAAATCAGAATATTTAAATTAGTCTGTCAGGTCGTCTCAGAATACGGCTTGCCTAGATATGTGGTGAGCGTGCCTGATTCACCATCGAATATATCAGGCGGGGGAAATACGCCAGCTAATAGACATGTCAGAGCATCTCAGATTGCCAAAAAAGAAGCTTCAAGGTTAAAAAACGATGAAGCTCGTGAATGTCAGAAGAAATTATGTTTTTAACAACGATTCAAGGAAGTTTAATGAGAAGGGAAACTGCACATTTCCCTTTTTTCTTTTAATTTCAGCCTACTCATTATACTAAATAAGTGACGATTTATCAATAAAAAAGGCGAAGAAAGGTTATATCCAGATAGCACAGAGTGGTTGCTGGTTGCTGCATCAAAGAATAAACATTTTGCCTGTCGATTTGTATTGGGATTCAAAAGGTTAAAGGGGGGCTACTTAAGAGTATGACACTGATGGCATAAACCATGAAAATAAAAGTTGGAAATCCATCAAGGAAACTTGTATTGCTAAAATTGGCAGACAATGCGAATGACAAAGGTGAGTGTTTCCCCTCATACCAACATATAGCAGATCAATGTGAAATGAGTCGTCGAAGTGTGATCAATCATATTGATGCACTTTGTGAGCGAGGTGAAATCAAAAAAAAAATATATCATAATGGTGAAAAAGAAGGCAACTCCTCAAATTTTATATTTTAAATTTAGAAGTGGTGAAAAATCTGCACCCAGAATCAGTCACTCTTTTGAACCAGTCATTGAACCTAAAGATCTTAACACTCAAAAGACCGTTCAACAAAACACGGTTGAAAAAATTTCTCGTTATGCGTTTGAAGGTAAAGTTATTCGCCTGAATCACAAAGACTTCGCTGACTGGCAAAAACTTTACCCCAATCTAGATTTGCCCAGTGAATTACTGAGGCTCGATATTGAGTATCAACATGACAAACCGAAAAAATGGTTTATCAGAACCAGCCAGAAACTGAATTACCAGAACAAGCAAGTTATCAAACAGATGGTAAGAAATTCTGCTCGAAAGGTTTCAGGTTTTGTGACTAATTTTTCTCATTTTGATTATGGCCAAACCGAAATTCCATCATGGGCGGAGGCATAATATGGGTTATCGAACAAAAATCGAATCATTGAAAACTCGGCTGGAGGAAACGCTTCAAAAACCGAAAGTTATCGAAAATAGCGAGTTACAGAAGATAACGGTTACTTGTGAAAAACACGGTGAATATCAGACCTACAAGCGAAAATTATTGGGCTTGAGAGGGATAGAAACACAAGGAGAATATCCTGAATGCCTGAGAGAAAAAATCATGGTGCTAGAGCAGGAGTATCAGGCGGTTGAGCTTAAGCGAATTCATCAAGAAAAACTTAATTTACTGAGATTTTTTTAATGTTCCTAAACGTTTTGATATGGCTTCACTGGATAATTATGAACCCGTTAATAGTCAAGCAAGACAGTGTTTAGC
>JBDPYZ010000050.1:0-1589 GCA_047291315.1 Candidatus Phloeobacter fragariae
ACAAACACAGGAAATCCAGTTTCTTGAAGATGAGCAGGCAGAGACGGTTGATACTTTTAAAAATGGTATCACCCAGGTTTATACCTTTGCCCATGATGCAAAATCACCCATCCGAAAATTGCTAATGAAACTGGATGAGAGCAAGCAAATCACCGCGATTCGGTTTTTCAATAAACGCGCAGGTGAAGACCGTTATTATACGGCTACAGTCTCATTCCAGCGGGTGCCTAATACGGCCATCAATGAGGTTGAAAACGTGGTTGCCCGTTTTTCGCTTAAATCCGATATGCAAATTTATCTTAACGCGTAATGATTGCCCCTTGACTGGGGTTTTGTTTTTTTAAGGAAAAAGAATGGCCAAATTTACCCTAGTACCCAAGCCAACGTTTAAAGCCAATGTCCGCATTCCGGTGGCAGGCAAAAAAGAGCCAGAGGTGGTCACCTTCACCTTTAATCACAAAGCCATGAGTGAACTGGAAACCATGCGTGAACTGCCCATTGAGGAATTCTATCGACAAATTATTGCTGACTGGGCGATTGAAGAGCCTTATCACGCTGAAAATTTAAAATTGCTATTTGACAACTATCCCTCAGCCGCCAGCGCCATTAGTACAACGTATTATAGCGAACTATTAGGCCAACGCGAAAAAAACTCGTAGCGGTCGTTGAGGTCATGTATGGCGGCATGACTGAGACCGACATCCGCAACTTTGAGGCAGCCTTCGGTTTTACGCCGGAAGACAGCGAGGTCGGAGTCTGGCCAGATGTCTGGGAGGCTTATCTTACCTTTAATGCGCTTCGTACTCAGTGGCGAATGGGTGTGAATGGGCCAATCGGGTTGGATTACAGCGTGTTATCGCACGTCATCGATTTTTTAGGCATTAATCAAGATAAATCCGCTTTGTTTAATGATATACGGGTGATGGAAGCGAAAGCCTTAGCGATGATGCACCAATAAGGCGAGCATTTTTTATCACAGGCTTAGAGTTGGAAAGATATCAATTTTTATTATCATACAATTTGATTAATGTATTGAATACCATTTTCTTAACTTCTTCAGCTTGAGAATCGGCTAGTTTTTCAATATCGGTTTTGTAATCTTGTACGGTAACTGATTTATCAAGGGCATCTAGGACTATCTGCGTCAATTCTGCATTAATAGATCTGCCATTCATTTTGGCGCGTCGTTTAATTTTTTCTTTAATTTCATGGGGCATTCTGAAATTAAATTGTGGGTCATCTCTTGCCATGTCAAAATCCTTAAGTAATTATATTGACATAATATCACGGTGATATGTAAGGAGCGAAAATGAAAGGAGCAAGAAAATTACCACAACTTAACTTTCGTTGGCCTGAAAAGGATATTGAAATAATTAAGAAGTGGGCAGAGAAAAACGGAAGATCTTTAAATAATGAAGTTCACAGAATTGTAGTAGATTTTTTGAAGAAAGAAGATGTTATCGATGCCAATTAATAGAGAAGTCCCATCTGCACGAACAGATGAGACCTCAAATTTGTCAGAATCCTATGAGAGAAACCAACATGAATAGTATATCAACAATTAACGTACCTTTCCACGGTAACAATTT